>MHBI01000049.1 GCA_001804815.1 Lentisphaerae bacterium GWF2_50_93 | reverse complement strand
AAAACAAAGCGGTGAATAATCACCGCAGTCCAAAGTCAGGCCGAAGCGCCTGACGTAAAGATGCAAAGACAGAAGAACCGGAGAACATGACGTGGATAGTACTGGAATATGCGTATAGTAGTCAGGGCTAAAGCCCGTACCTACTTTAGAACAGCCTCTGCGGACTGATAAAATTGAAGAAATCATAGGATATTTTTTTCATGAATGAAAAAAATAAAATAAACGACGTCGACTTCTCCGTGGTGGTTCCAGCCTTCAACGAGGAGAACTTCATCGGAAAAACCCTCGGCAGCCTGCTTGAGGCCACAAAAACCCCGCATGGCGGACTAAAGGGTGAAATCATCGTCGTAGACAACAACTCCACGGACAGGACTGCGGAATTCGCAAGAGAAAAGGGGGCGAAGGTCGTCTTCGAAAAGATCAACTGCATTGCACGGGCGAGGAATGCCGGCGCGAAGGCCGCAACAGGAAAATATCTTTTCTTTGTCGACGCCGACACCTGCGTATCCGCAAGGCTCATGAACGAAGCACTGCTGCAGATGGAGGACAGGAAAGTCTGCGGCGGTGGAGGAGACGTGACATTTGACATCGAACTCCCTCTCTTTGGAAAGATGTTCCTGGTGTTCTGGAATACGCTCGTGAAAATTTATCCGATGGCTGCCGGCTCATTCCTGTTCTGCCGGAAGGACGCCTGGGAGCAGACCGGAGGCTTCGATGAAAAACTCTACGCATCGGAGGAGGTCCACTTTTCCCGCGAACTTCGCAGATGGGGGCGCAGTAACGGATACAAGTTCAAGCTCCTGAAGATCCAGACCGTGACCTCCGGCAGGAAATTCTCATGGTACTCGGCAAGCCGCATCGTGCTGAGCTTTGCGTTCTTCGCAATCTTTCCGTTCGCCGTACGAAGCCGCCGGCTCTGCGCAATGTGGTATGAACGGAAATGAATGGCACCTGTGGAGCGTCCCGAGGCCTGAGCGCTCGGGGCAATTTTCTTAATGTAGCATTCGCTGTACTCCGGCGGCGTATAAATCTCAGCAAAGGAACTTAATTCTCTTGTCCGTGACAGACAACACTGGATTCAACCGAGTCTTCCACAAAGCATCAGCAGCTCCCGTAAACCCAGTTGTGTATTGTATTCCATTGAAAACCGATGTATTCTATGGGATATGGACAGTGAAATAAAAATTATTATTTATCTTGGAGTTACAATTGGGACAGTTTTGCTTCTTACCTTTATCCCATCGCGGATATTGAAATTTTTAAAAAGTAAATACGTTGGTGAAATAACAGACGAATCGACCAAGGAGCAATTGAGGAAAAGCCATTTATTCTCAGTAGTATCCGCAATAATCATAATTCCATACGGGATATTCATCTGTCCCCTGGCAGTATATTTTGCAATTATCCTCACTGAACTGTTCTTAAAGGGTAAAATAAGCTGGTGATAAATTCTTAACCATCGGCCAAGTTCGCGGAAAGGAAGTAAAGATGACATCATCCAGTCCAGCCGCCGCATCAAAATCGCCACGGCTCAACATCGTGGTCGGCAGCCTCACTCCGCCAGGTACTTGACAAAAGGACATTCGAAACAAGGAAAGGGGAACTATATGAGAGCAGTGTTCGCAGCAGCCGTAATTATCTTGTTGGGAGCTTCGTGTTTCGCGGAAGACGCCCCTAAAGTACAAACCACGGCACCGGATGCGGATGTCATCGCGGTCGTGCTTGGCAGGAAGATAACGGTCAAAGAAAAAGACAGGCTAAACGGAGTCATCTTCGGCGCGCTTATGGAGCAGTATACGAAGGAGAACAAAATAGAACCTACAACCGAGGAGCTGGATGCGTTCGTGCAGAAGACTGAAGAGAAGGAAAAGCTGCAGGAGGCCAAGTTCGAGCGTGACAGTGAAAAATTGAAGCAGGAGCTGAAGGAATCTTCAATCACTGACAAGAATCGCAAGGACAAGGAAGCACAGCTTCAAACTTTCGAGAAGTTCCTGAAGAATAAACGCGATATAAAAGAGCGGACCAAGGGCATGGAGGAACTGATGAAAACCAGCCGGCGCCAGATAGCGCAGAATTTCGTCAGGGCATGGAAGCTCAACAAGGCGCTCTACGCTCAATACGGAGGACGGGTGATTTTCCAGCAGGCGGGGGCGGAACCGCTTGACGCATACCGCGACTTACTGAAGGAACAGGAGAAAAAAGGGGCGTTCCAGATCATCGACAAGAATTACGAGGCTCCCTTCTGGAAGTACTTTACAAATGACTCCATGCACACCTTCTATTCCAAGAGTGAAGGCGAGAAGTTCATCAACACTCCCTGGTGGATGATGGAAGAACCGCACGAGAAATGAGTTGGTGTCGCATAGAAGATGTATTACTAATTATAAATCCTCAAATATAAAAGGAGAAAGTCCATGAAGAAATCAATCTTTATAGCTGCTGCAATGGTTGCGCTGATGCTCAACCTGCCAGCAGCCGAGAACAGCCAGCAAAAAGAGCCTGCCATTCCTGCGGGAATGACCGGGGGATATGAAACAGTCCAGGGCAAAGTCCTGAAAGTCTACTCCGCAAAAGACAATGGGGCGCAGTTCCGGGCCTATGCCGTGAAGTGGAAGGATCAGGAAATAATTGTATCGGATACGCTGTGCACAAGCAACAAGAAGGAAGGCGATACTATCACTTTCATGGCGCAGCGCATGGAGATGCCACATGGTGAACAGAAGTTAAAACTGCTTCACTTCATGATTATGGAATTCCCCGGTCTGTCTGGCCATGATATAGAAAAACTTCCCGGAGCCGAAAGTACCAAACCTGCTCCTAAGGAGTGATGACGGGAATTGAAAATAAAGGAGGGCGGGTTTTCCGACCAGCCACAGAATGATAACCACGTCAAGTTTATTATTAAAAAAAGGGGTGTGGAGATGAGTGCAATCAATTCGATGAACGATCTGCTGTCGGCTGAGGAAAGAAAGAAAAGGATTTCAGTGACCGTGATGAACTGCATCGTATGGCTGCTGCTGCTCATCCTGGCAATTGTAATCTGGCCGATCCTGATTATCTACGGGTTCGTGTGGCTTATCAACTGGATGCTGTCGGAGTACAACATCAGGAAGCTCCAGGCGCTCGGGACCACTGTCTCGGAAGTCCAGTTCCCCGAGATTTATTCTTCGCTTCAGGAAATATGCAGCGAGCTCAACATCAAGAAGCAGCCGAAGATAATCATCGTAGGGGAAAGCCAGGTCAACGCCTTCGCCCTGCGCTTTGCCAGGAAGAAGGTCATAGTGATACTGTCAAAAATGCTCGAGGGGATAGAGGATGACTCAACCGAGGTGAAATTCTTCATCGGACATGAGGTGTGCCATCTGGTGCTCGATCTCGGGGCCAGGGGATTCTTTGAGATCTACAAGCCAATGGCATACAGGTCGGCAAGGGAATTGACCTGTGACAATTGTGGCGCGTTCTTCGCCAGGAATCCCGAAACCGCAAAAATCTCACTGAAAAGATTATGCATTGGGAACATGCTTGTGCATAAGCTGAAAGACGAATACCTGATAGAGGAGTCGAAATACATATATTCAGGATTTACGGGATGGCTGCTGAAAAGTTATCTCTCTCATCCGCCGATTGGAAAAAGAATCCAGAACATAAATGATTTCTTCAGCGGACAAGGATGAGGCTCAATTCAGCAGGCACATTAAGTAGGTACGCCCTTCAGGGTGTACCATTCTTAAACTCATGGGACAGGCTGAAGCCCTATCTACTATACGCATATTTGCATATAAGATGCATCCCTACAGGCTTCTGTCCCAGAGGGACGAAATGGAAATAGGCAGGGGGCTTCAGCCCCTGTTTAGTGCCGTAGTTGTGTTTGCGTGCCGTAGGTACGCGATGTCAATGTCCGGACTTGTGGTTTTCACGGCGTACCTATGGCACGCCTAAATACATATAATCCATTCAACAGGGGCTGAAGCCCCTGCCTATTCTCGTCCTGTCCCAGCCGGGACAGGAAACACACATCAACTTCCAGTATCCCAAAATGCGTATAGTAGACAGGGCTGAAGTTTACCCGTCTGCGGAGCCTGTCGGACTTAGAAATGAGTTCAGGAGTGGTTGAATTTGTTCATAGTCCGCCGAGGCGGATTTGCGCGTTCTTCAGTCTTTTGAGATTCCGCTAAGAACGCTCGAACACGAGCTGTCCGTTTCCGCCCAAGCGCTACGGACAAGACACTTCCGCGTCAGCCGGCGCCTTTGAATCCGAGCCAGCCGCTTATGTTGAACCTGTCATGGTCCATTATCTTCCTGCCCAGGTTCAGGAGTTTTCCATCCTTGAGATGCGGGTGGCTTTCCGATTCCAGATGCCTGATGAAGCTCTGCCTCAGACGCGCCTCGAGCTCCTTGTCGCCGACAAGGTTGTGCTCGTCGAAAGGATCGCAGCTCTTGTCGAAGATCAGTTCGGCGCCGTCGTCGGCGAAATAGAGGTACTTGTATCTTCCGTCATGGAACATATGCTGGTTGTCGATCTGCCCGTGGAGTTCATCCCTTACTGTTTTCACATGGTCATCGAGGAGCGGAAGGAGGCTCTTGCCTGTGACGTCATCAGGGGCCGGAGTTCTGGCAATGTCGCAGAACGTCGGCAGGAGGTCGGCAAGTTCGACAAGAGAATCGCAGGTTTCGCCCCTGTGGGGCTTCATCGTCGTGGGACACCTTATTATAAGAGGTATCCTTGCAGACGACTCGAGCATGGTCCCCTTGAAATAGGTTCCATAGTCTCCGAGATGCTCACCGTGGTCGGTTGTGTATATGATCACGGTGTTGTCCCAGAAGTCATGCTTCATGAGCGCCCCCATGAGCCTGCCTATCTGATGGTCGACATTAGTGATCATCCCGTAATAAACGCCCCTCGCCTTCCTTGCCTCCCTATCCTTCATGTATGAATGCGAATTGGCGTATCGGATCTTCCTGATGGCATACGGAGTAGTCTCTTCCGAGCATGACCATCTGGGTATGACGGCCTCCGGGACATCCTCGTCGTCGTACATGCTGTAGTAAGGTTCATGTATGATGTTTTCAGGATGCGGATGGACCATCGACGTCCATAGGAAGAAAGGTCTTGAATGATCGTGTTTTTCAAGAAATTCAATGCTCTTCTGCACGGTCCAGTTGGTCGAACAGAGTTCCGGCGGCAGCGGATCGAGCATCGGTATCATCTCGTTCCTGCCTATTCCTGTCTTCATCCCATATCCGAGCCTTTCCTGGAGCCTTTCAAGAGTCCTGTATGAAATCCATTCGTTGAACCCCGCATCGAAATCAGGGTCGGCATGCCAGTGGGTCTTTCCGACAACGGCGTTCCCGTATCCGGCGCTTCCGATTATGCTGCCTAGGAATTTTTCGCGAGGCCTGCTTATCCGGAAGGACGGACAGTATTCAGGTTTCCCGTAAAGATGCGACTGGATGCCCGTCACCAGCGTAGTCCTTGCCGGGATGCAGACTGGGCAGTCGGAATACGCATTGGTGAACATCATGCCTTCCTCGGCGAGGATGTCGAGGTGCGGGGTGCGTACGCACGGATGGCCATAGCAGCCTAGCGAGTCCGCCCTGTGCTGGTCCGAAGTTATCAGCAGGATGTTCTGTCTTTCCCTCATGCCATCAATATAGCCTGGCATTGCTGGAATATCCATTGCCGGCAGGGATGAAAATATTTTAAAAAGCAGCTTTGATTTTTTCCAGTGACGGATTATATTTGGATACAAGTTGGTTACAGGATAAATACAAGCAGGAGCCACGGGGGTAGGTACAATGCAGGAAAGAATTCCTTTAAACAAGCGCATATATTCGAAGATCAAGGAGGAGATCTCCAGGAAGAGATTTTCGCCGGGGAGCCTTCTTCCGAGCGAGAAGAAGCTTGCGGAACATTTCAGCGTCAGCAGGAAGACTATCCGCCACGCGCTGAACCTGCTGGAATCCGAGAAGATCGCCTTCCCAGTGAACGGACTCGGCTGGAAGATATCGGGGATACAGCCTGCAAAAAATGTCAAGCCCGTCGCCATAATCAACTACTACAGGGACTTCAACAACGACTTCGCGCAGTCCGCCTACGCCTTCCTGAAGTCGAACGGAACAAGGGTCCGGTTCTACTATCCTGTCAGCAGCGACGCCGATCTCGAGGAAATCCTGACACCTGAAAACTACAGCGGAATAATATACGTCTCATGCAATCCTGTGCCTAAAGACCATATCGAGACCGCCAAGAAGCACCAGCTGCCGATAGTCTGCGCCGGCCTGAATTCGGCGCAGGCCTACGACACGGTGTCGACCGACAACGTGGCCGCAATGAACATGCTGATAAACCACCTCATATTCACCGGCCACAAGAACATATTCTTCGTCGGCACTAAAATCATGGATCCTTCCTTCTCCATAAGGCACAGGACATATTTCAACTCCATCAAACGGCATTCCCTCAAGCCGAATTCAATAATCCTGGACGACAACCTTCTCAGCCCCGGTTACGCACAGAAGATACTCGATGAATGCAACAGGAAGAAGAGCCGGATGGATGCCATCATACCGGTCAGTTCAATCATAGCCAAGGAAATCCTGATGCTGTTCCATGAGAACAAGATAAAAGTCCCGGAGGACATATCGCTGACAACTATCGGGCACACGTTAGACCCTAAGGAGCTCTCACATTACGGCCTTAATACAATTACAGGCGTCGTACATTCCTGGAAGGAGATCGGACGGAAAACCGCCGAACGCATCCTCTCAAGGATAAAGGGCGACACTTCACCTGCCGGAATGGAGTCTGTAAAGCCGCTCTTCACCGAAGCCGACTCCATTCTCGACCGCACAGGCAAGTCCGGAACGGCAAGAGCCAGATGACGCAGCCTATCGACGATGGTCTCCCACCGCGATCTTCGCAGTTGTGAGCAGCAATCTTGTTATAATTATTTTGATTGTCTCCCGGAAGTAGCACAAGCGTCCCGATTGTGGAATTGAATGTTCGATGTTTTAAAACAACTCGCCCTGCTCCTGGATCTCGGTCTTCACGATGCAGTCCGGCGAGTCATATTTTGCGGAATTCACGTTTGCAGCCACCTGATGGAAGTCCAGAGGGCTCTTGTGGTCTGAAAATTCCTCCTCAGGATTGACCGGGAAATATTTCCCGTCTATCCACCTGTCCAGCTTGTCCTGCGCCAGAAGGAACGGCATCCTGTCGTGGATGCCCGCCAAGTTCCTCCTTGGATTCTTCGTGATGACGCTGAAACAGAGCTGGCCGGACGGAGACTCCTCGGCCCATATTCCGCCCAGGGGGATGATCTTCATTCCCGGCGCATAAATGAAGAAAGGTACGCTCTTGCCGTTCTCTTTCTTCCATTCATAATAACCGCTGCAGAGAACGACGCACCTGTGCCCCCTCATGAGCTGGCTGAACATCTTCTTCTGGAGTATCGTCTCCAGCCTGGCGTTGTACGAGACGAAATCGTGATCCTTGTCCTTTCCCTGGAATCCAGAGGGAAGCCCCCATTTCATAAGCGTGAGGGAGACAGTTCCGCCATGGCTGAAAACCACCGGCAGCATCTGTCCCGGAGAGACATTGTAGGAGATTCTGAAATCAGAGATGTTTATCAGCACCTTTATCTTTTCGCCCCACCACCTGATGATCTCATCGAGCGGTTTCGCCTGTACGCATCTGCAGCACATATAAAATCTTCCTTCGGCAAATTTTATTACTAATTTCCTCTGATATAATATATGGAATCTATACCATATAACAAGTTATTTGAAAGTCATAGTTATAAGCGTATTGTAATCCTCCTAATGAACTTAAGGTGACATATCATGGCTGACTTAAAGACAGACCTTGGAAAGATTAAGCTGAAGAATCCGGTGATGACCGCGTCCGGAACGTTCGGCTATGGCGGCGAATACACCGAATATTTCGACATATCAAGGCTTGGCGCCGTTGTCGTAAAAGGGGTTTCATCGTTCCCATGGGAAGGAAACCTTACCCCCAGGGTCGCTGAAACATCAAGCGGCATGCTGAACGCGATCGGACTCCAGAATCCCGGCGTCGACAAGTTCCTCCACAATCCCGAATACATGCCTTTCCTGAAGAAGAGCGGAGCCACCGTAGTGGTCAACATCTGGGGCAGAAGCATAGAGGAATACTGCGAGGTCGCGGCGAAACTGGAATCCGAAAAGGACGGGATCGCAGCCCTGGAAATAAACATTTCCTGTCCCAACATCAAAGCCGGTGGAATTGCCTTCGGCACCGACATCACCCTGCTGTCGCGGGTGATCTCTGAAATCCGCAACGAGACAACTCTTCCGCTCATAACAAAATTAAGTCCCAATGTCTCGAACATTGCGGACTTCGCAAAAGCCGCCGAGGATTCGGGTTCGGATATGATCTCCCTGATCAACACCCTGCCCGGAATGGCTATCGACATTGAAACGCGCCGGCCCAAGATTGCTAACGTAAAAGGCGGACTCAGCGGCCCTGCGATAAAACCCGTCGCCGTAAGAATGGTCTATGACGCCTCGAAGGCTGTCAGCATCCCAGTCATCGGCATGGGCGGGATTTCAAACGCCTCCGACGCGATCGAATTCTTCCTTGCCGGAGCAAAAGCCATCGCCGTAGGAACTGCGATATTCGCAGACCCCATGGCGCCGATGAAGGTCTTAGAAGGAATAGACGCCTATCTCGAACGGCACGGATGCAAGAGCATCAGCGACATCGTCGGAAAAATGGAAGCCATTAAGTAGGCGGATGGTACTGATCGCTCTTATGCCGGCGGGCATCACGGCGCACCGAGGACAGCATCCTTGATGACGATATTTTCAACAGGAACATCCCTGTGCATTCCTTTTGAGCCGGTCTTCACCTTCGCTATCCTGTCAACGACTTCCATTCCAGATATGACCTTCCCGAATACGCAGTAGCCGAACCCGTTGGAGCTGGCGTCGCGGTGATCCAGGGGTTTGTTGTCGGCGAGATTTATGAAGAACTGGTCCGACGCACTGTTGATATCAGGAGTTCTTGCCATCGAGATCGTCCCCCTGGCATTCTTCAGCCCGTTGTCAGCCTCGTTCTTGACAGGAGGCATGGTTTGAAGCTTTTTGAATGACTCGTCAAAACCTCCGCCCTGGATCATGAAACCGTTGATGACCCTGTGGAAAACAGTGCCTCTGTAATGGCCCTTCTCAACGTATGCAAGAAAATTCTTCGTCGTCAGAGGCGCCGCCTTTTCGTCAAGCTCGACGACAATGTCTCCAAGGCTCGTTTTCAAAGTCACCTTGCGGATATCCTTAGGAGCCACCTGTTTTATCTCCACCTTGGAAGGGCTGGGCTCAGGCTCGTTGACTTTTTCATCTGAACCCGATTTACAGCCTGTGAAAGCGAAAAGAAGAATCATTGAAAGACAAGCGGACGATATGATTCCCACACGGATATTCCGGACATATCTATTGAGTTCCATAAACAAGTCTCCTTTGTTATAGATCAAACATTGCATTGGTCCGGGGGAAATTCAAACTGGCAAGCAGCTGAATTATCCGCGAATGCAGAATTATGACGGGTGCGAACTAATCTACTTCTTGCCTTTTTACTTTTTAGCCGTATCATATTTCATCATTCACAGTTTGTCATGCCAATCAAGAGTCTCGAGGAAACCCAAATGTCTTCCGGAATAAAAACAGCGGCCGCGATGACTGTCGGATGCCGGCTCAACCAGGCCGACACCGCCCTCATTTTCGGACGCCTCAGGGAAGCCGGCTATGAGATAGTCGGACCTGACACCGACGGCCCGCTCGATGTCATTATAATAAATTCCTGCGCGGTGACCGCATCCGCCTCCCAGACGAGCCGCAACTTCGTCCGGGCATGCAGGAGGAATCATCCTGAAGCCAAAGTAATCGTGACAGGCTGCGACAGCGAAGTTGAAAAGGAATTCTGGCAGAATGAAAAGTCCGTGGACATCTATCTGCCGAATCCCGAAAAATCAAAGATCATGGACTATATAAACGGACCTCTTCCGAAAAGGGAAGCGGCAAATGAAAAGATATTCATGGAAAACTCAACGGGCTTCTATCCGTTCAGGTGCCGTGCATTCATCAAGATACAGGAAGGCTGCGACAACTTCTGCACATATTGCATCGTGCCATACGCCAGAGGTTCGGAAAGATCGCGCCACCATGCCGAAATAATCACCGAGTTCGGCAATCTCCTCGCCCATGGGCACAAGGAGATAGTCCTTGCCGGGGTCAACGTCTCCGCCTACCGCGACAATTCATACGGCCTGTCGGAACTCCTGTCCCGGCTCCTGGAATTTGAAGGTGACTACAGGATAAGACTGAGCTCCACGGAACCGCACAAGGATAATATAAAACTAATCCCGCTCATGAAGGACAATCCCAAGATATGCAGGTTCCTGCACCTGCCGCTCCAGCATGGGTCAGACGAGATATTGAAATTGATGGGAAGGAAATATACGGCGGAGGAATTTGCGGAGTTCGCACATATGGCATTGTCAGGCATACCCGGACTCCATCTCGGTACGGATGTCATCTGCGGGTTCCCAGGTGAAACAGCAGAGCTCTTCGAAAAATCATGCAGGTTCATGGAAAGCATCCCGTTCGCCAACCTCCACGTCTTCAGTTTCTCGCCTCGTAAAGGAACGCCTGCGGCTGATTTCGAGGACCATGTCCTCCCGGCCGAGATGAAGGATCGGCACCTGAGACTTGAAGCTCTTGAAGGCCGGCTCGCGGACAAATTCCTTGACGCGCAGGTTGGCAGGACACTGAAAGTCCTGATTGAAAAAGTCCGGCACGACGGTGAAGCAGAAGGCTGGAGCGACAACTACATCCGCGTCATTTCCCATGTAGAAAATGCAAAGAGGAATTCTTTTGCGGATGTACTGATCAAGGAAAAGGCAGGGAAGATTCTGAAGGGATAAGTAACTCGGGCATTCTTGCCCGATGCAGGCACTGCACGAATACTCAGTTACTTAAAACAAATTGTAAGCGTTTCTATAATGGTTGATTTTCACTACGGCCAGTACGTGCCATCCAAGTAAGGTACTCAACGCCGAGATTGGTAATGTGATATGTATCTCTATCAACGGTGACCAGCAACCTTGTAAGTAGAAACGCCATGTACTGATCAAAAGACCATTGAACGAAATTTGATTTGAACAGCTCTTTAACTTGCTCGAAATGGGCAATGACATATTCTCTATTCTTTCCTTGCCCGCCCACTTCATTCAATTTCTTTAGAAGGAATATCTGTGTGCCGAAAATGAGGTTGTGTATTTGCTCGAACTCCAAAAGAATCTTGGTTGCGGCTAAGTGTTTAACCAGTACTTTGGCTGTATCACCTTCGGCCTCAAGTCCTCGGTCTTCCAAATCCGCCTTTATGCGTCCCTCAACCTCTCGTAGCACAATCGAATCGCCGATAGAAAACAGCAACTCTTGAACCGCTTCACTTTTTTTGCCTTTCTCTCTGCGCTTCGGGCGTTGGTGTCGCCTTAACGCCGCTCTTATCGATAGATGTTATCCGGGAGATAAGCCCGGCTAATTGACTCCTAAATAGCAACAAGAACAGCAATGCAAGCAAGAATGAGAAATGCGGCCAGTCCAACGCTTTTATTATCTCTTCCATTTTTCAAGCCCCTAGTGCTAAGAAAATGTTCGTATCAAGATGGCTGGCGATCATCAAGCTCGATACAAACTCTAAAATCAATCGTCGTCATCCATCTTTTTAATGAAACTAATGCTGGCTTTCGGGTAATTCAACATGCCTGAATAAAAAAGCAGTGATAAAGGATGGATGGCGGATAATCAAAAGATGACATGGGGATGCGTAGGCCTTCCGGTAAAATTGTTTTTTTGTATTATGCTTGTTCTTTTCCGTTCCGCAAGGCAACACCGTAACGGAAAGTTTTCTGATTATGGCAGAAACTCTTTGATTCTTCAGCATTTCAAGCTTACCTTCCAAGCATTATGAAAATTAAATTTCCTATCAACAAACATGAAATTACTGTTTTAAGCTTATTCAGCGGTTGTGGAGGGCTGGACATACCGTTTTCATCAGAACCGTATCGCATCCTTAGCGCCTACGACAGTGACCCTGCCGCAATACTCTGTCTAAAACACAACCTCGACTGCAGAGCAGTTGTAATGGATGTATCTCTACCTGAGTTCCAAAGCGAACTCAAGAAATTTGAAAACGTTGATATTATCCTCGGTGGTTTTCCATGTCAAGGTTTTTCTAAATCTGGCCCTAAGAAACATGATGACCCAAGGAACAAACTGTACCTAGCAATGCTCAATGCTATAAAAACCTTGCGCCCTACTATTTTTATTGCAGAAAATGTTGATGGAATGATACAAAACTTTAAAGGCTCCTTCGTAGACCGAATTCATTCGGACTTTTCTGATGCAGGCTACACGGTTGATCATAGAATTCTTAATGCCGTGAATTACGGCGTCCCACAATTTCGTCGCCGTATATTCTTTGTCGGCAAAAGAAACGATATCGCAACCGATTTCTCATGGCCGCAACCGATTCATTCCGGAACAAGCCGAAATGGTGAATTCAAGACACGCTGGGATATCGATGACACACCAAATCTCTTTGATAGGATCAATTTGCAGGAGCCGCTTACAATCGCAGATGCAATAGGAGATCTACTGACCGATTCAACTTCCATTCCTGATCATGTATATGATATTGCAACAAGCACAAAAGATACTTTGATCATGGAAAAAATAGAAGAGGGTCAAAAACTCTGCAATGTTCGCTTCTCCAACTCCTCTGTTTACACCTGGGATATTCCGGAAGTCTTTGGAAAAACATCAACTCGGGAACGCCAAATTCTTATGACTATCGGAAAGAATCGCAGAAAGAAGGTTTACGGTTCTATCCCTAACGGGAATCCTCTATCCCTTGAATTAATATCGAATCTTTCCGGACTACAAATAAGTGTTTCAGAAATACAAGTACTCATTAACAAAGGCTATTTGAAGGATATCCATGGGAAATATGATTTGAAAGGTGCAATGTTCTGTTCGGGATTATATAAAAGACCATGCTGGTCAGAACCAGCTCCTACGATACTTACTGTCTTCAACAATCCTCGATTTTTATTTCATCCCAAGATAGCCAGACCACTTACAGTTCGCGAATGCGCAAGATTGCAATCATTTCCAGACTCTTTTGAATTTCTAGCTTCAGGGATTACAATGGAAGATGCGTATCGTCTTATTGGCAATGCCGTTCCGCCGAGGCTTGCTCAATGTCTTGAAAGAGGAATTTATGACTTTTTCTCCATATTAAGAGGTACAAATGAAATTGAAGCTAAAACGGCTTTCGCTTGATGAACGAATCATGGAATTTGATGATTGGGTTACGCCTAGCATTGGCGATATCAAGGATACCGAGAAATTTACTTCTGAAAGAAGCTCCATTGAGCTAGCGCTTCAAACGCTTGGCAGCAAAACCAACAATTTCGCCAAACTTGATGATATGCGACCAGAGAGGCTAGCCGAATCAATAATCGAGCATCTTACTGGAAAATCCCCTGAAGATCAGATTAATCTTCTGCGTGGTGTTTTCTCCCTGTTTTTTCTTGTTACCGGCAAGTCTGATAATAATTGCAAGTGCCAATTCCCAATTTTCCTGCGTGACAATCTCCGAGTTGATGGCTTCCTCCGTGTTGTAAAATCAAACGGCGAATCAAAATTACTGAAGGCAGAAATTCCTCGAATTCTTGACGATGAGTTTCTTTCCAAGCATATCTGTGCGTTGGCTATCTTTCCTGAGTTTCAATTGCTCCTCTTATCGCAATATGTCTGTTTCCTTCTAGATGACCCCGCATATTTGAAATCTTTCTGGGCAGTAGGCAATACATTCTTTCGAATGAAGGGACTTGGATTGAATGACGAGTTCCTAATGCCGTTAGTTGTATATCGTGTAAGGGGATCTGTTAGCGCTTCAGGAGGACATGAGCCAGAGAAAATGTTAAGAGATAGGATGGAAGAATGGGGTCTCTTGCCGGAGATTGATTTTAACACTTCGGATGTCGTTGTCGGGGAACAGAGAGAAAAGAAAAAGACTAAGACAAGGGCATACGATTTCGTACTTCCGTTCAATGTTGCCGGGTGGGAGAAAAGGATTTTCATTCAATGCCAATTTTATGCCGGTGACAGTGGAAGCGTAAGCCACAAAAATGTTGACCAGACAAGAGCATCCCGGACATTTACATTATCAAAATTCAAGCAAGCCCAATTTGTCGAGTATCTTGATGGCGCAGGATATTTCGGCTCACTTAACGGCGACTTGCGCAGTATTCTTTCGATGAAGGACACAAGGGAGTTTTTTCAAGTCAGAACATCTGTAGTCAAACTGAGAGCAATACTGCAAGAGATCGGATTCCTGACTCCTCTTGAAATCATTCATGCATGGTCACTTTCAAATGGAAATGAACAGCAAACACGGTTGCTTTTGCGTACGGAAGGATATGAAGAAAAAGAGATCTCTCGTGTGTTCCTGGAGTGTTCTTCTCGAGGAATTCTTAAAATTTCCAATGACAAAGCAGAGGTTTCTGAAAAATCCATGGAAATCGCACGAAGGTATTTGTTGTTGGATTTCATTGCTCGTATTGGTAAATCATTCGCAAAGCCCCGGACAAAGGGTACAATTATAGTACCAGGTTTCGGAACGAATTTCGGTGTTTCCTTATCTGATGTGGCCGATAGCATAATTCCGAGATCAGGCATTTTCGGCTTGTCATGGGCCAAGAATGGCTTGATTCTAAAAGACATCGAATTCCTCGTACAGCAAGGCTGGATAATCCAGCAATAAGGTTGCAATTAGCGCGATTAATTTCCCGGCAGATTTTTATTTATGGAATCAATTCATCACAATCCCCTTTCAGCCCTGAAGAAATATTTCGGCTTTGAAAGTTTCCTGGACAACCAGGAGGACATCGTACGCCAGATGCTTGGCGGCGACGACCTCTGCGTTGTCATGCCCACAGGTGCCGGAAAATCCCTGTGCTACCAGCTTCCACTGCTGATTCGTCCAGGATACGGACTCATAGTCTCCCCGCTTATTTCGCTCATGAAAGACCAGGTCGACGCACTGCGCGCAAGGGGTGTCCAGGCGGCGTTCGTCAACAGTTCCGTCCCCCTGGTTGAGCAACATGAAATTTTACGCCGGACCGCAGAAGGCGGAGTCAAGCTTCTGTATGTCGCCCCTGAACGTTTCCACATCCAGGGCTTTCAGGAACTGCTCACGCGCAAGCCGCCTTCGGCCCTGATTGTCGACGAGGCGCACTGCATCAGCCAGTGGGGGCATGATTTCCGTCCCTCGTACCTCCTTCTCGGCAATGCAATCCAGAGGCACTCAATCCCGCAGGTCTGCGCTTTCACTGCGACAGCCACATCAATTGTCCGGGAGGACATACGGAAACAGCTCAAACGACCCGGCATGCATCTGCATGTAGCCGGATTTAAAAGACCCAACCTTTCATTCTCGGTGATAAAATGCGACTCAAACCTGAGAAAAAACGCCGCGGTCGATAAACTTCTGAAGGCCCCCTGCCCCACGATCATCTATGCTTCAACCAGGAAAACCGTGGACGAGATCGCCGGAAGCTTCAACTGCATGGCGTATCATGCCGGCAAAAGCGACGAGGACAGGACACTCATCCAGGATAAGTTCATGAAGGCGCCCAGTCCTACGCTTGTAGCAACAAATGCGTTCGGAATGGGCATCGACCGCCCCGACGTGGGACGGGTAATACATTACAATATGACCGGCTCACTTGAAGCCTATTATCAGGAGGCCGGCCGTGCTGGCAGAGACGGAGAGCCCGCCGAATGCGTCCTGCTGTTTTCCGAATCCGACCGCTATGTCCAGGAGTTCTTCATAGACATGGGCAATCCGTCTGAAAAGCTGCTGCGCGATCTCTACGCCGCGCTTCTGAAATCCGCCGGCGAGTGTAAGAGCGACGTCCTGGAGCAGACATTGTCAAACCTGCTCCTGCGCGTTCCAGAGGCGAAATCAGAAAACCATCTGAGCGGCGCCATGAGGACCCTTGAACGCCATGGTTATGTGGAACGCGGATTTTCAGGGAATAATACCGGGCGTCTGGAATTCACCGGCGATCTGGCAGCCCTGGCAGCAATTCACATGACGCAGTCCACACAGCGCTCTCGCTTCATAGTCAGAGCGCTCAAGCGTTTTGGCGCTCAGGCGGCTGAAGGCATCACATGCACCTATGACGAACTTTCAGAGATAGCAGGTCTTGACCAGGTACAGATCCAGCGCGTACTGCGTGCGCTTCACGGTGACTGCTTGAAATGGACGCCGCCATTCTCCGGGAGGACGACAAGGCTTGTCCGCAGGGAAAGCCGGGAACTGGACATAGATTTCACAGCGTTGAAAGAAAAGAAGGATTTTGAAATGTCGCGCATGGAGGAGGTCATCAGCTATGCCCGCTCGTCCAAATGCAGGCAGAGTTTCATCATATCATATTTCGGGGAGGAGACGGAAGGCTGGAAATGCGAGAACTGCGATATCTGCGGGACAACCGACCATAGTTCCCTGCGCGTACCAACTGAGGATGAAGTTGAGATCATCAGGGTAATCCTGTCGGCTGCAAAGGAGTTCAGCAGGCGTTTCGGCCGCGGAAAGATAAGCCAGGTGCTGGCAGGGTCAAGCAGCGCCGACATTGTAAGATGCGGGCTCAACCGGAAAAGCTGTTTCGGCGCGCTCAGGAGGCTCAAGCAGAACAATATCCTGATGTTCATGAAGTCGCTGGAAAATTCAGGATGCATAGGCAGGACGGAGAGGCACGACTACCAGTGCCTTGAAATCACGCTGCTTGGGCTCGAAGTCCTGAACGGGGCGAAGACAGTCAGGCTGGACTTCCCTGAAATACCGCATGCAGTCCCGAAGAAGAAGTTACAAGGGGACCGACTGGCAAACTCCGGGCTCGATGCAGAGAAAGGCGATTTGTTCGAGACTCTACGGCTTTTGCGCAAGGAGATCGCCGAAGACACGGACGTGCCGGCATACTGCGTGCTTCACGACTCCGCCCTGGTTGAGCTTGTAAAAATCCAGCCGACATCTCTCATCGACGCATCGGAAATAAAAGGCGTCGGCCCCGCCAAGCTGAAAAAAGTGATACCTGCGTTCATAGAAGCGATAAGGAAGTGGAAAGCTGCGCAGAACTGATAAGAATCCGAGTCACAGACAAGCTCTAATATTCAAACGAAACAACAATTCAAGAACAGCCCTTACGGGCTTAACTACTAACAAAGTCCTTTGAAGAAGAAATTGTCTTGTTCGTAGTTAATGCCGCAAGGCATGTTCCCGAGGTAAAACAGACATTCCTGTCTGTTTCTGAATTCAAGCAATCAAGCGGGCAGGATGCCCGCCCCGCTCTATTTTCTTCCGGAATCCTTGTTGTATTTTTCCAGGAAGGCCGTGAGATCGTCTTCGCCTTTTTTCGCAATTGCAGCTATAAACTTGTAACCGCCGCCGTAGATGTTCGAGGGGTTTTCCTGCATCCTCTTGTTCATGAACTCACGGCCGTATGCGGAATTGACCCGGGAGGCGACATATTCGGCAAAGCCCTCCTTGACCTTCAAATCGCTTATGTTGGGATAGTTCCCCTGCATCCAGTCATGGGCCAGTTCATGCGCGGCGACTTCGATGAGCTTGTCCCTGGTCATGCCGTACAGGAGATAGATCACGTATTTTTTGGAAATCCGCTGGTCATCGACCTTGGATACGGTACCACCGAGAAGATTCGTCGTGGTTGTAACGGTCTTCTCCTCGGTCACCTCATAATGGTAAAGCCCGAGTTCAATCCCCTCCTGTTTTTCGGGAGTGGCCTTTGCAAGCTCATTGATGTCCACAACCTTGAAATCGATGGGATGGTCCGTGCTCATTTTCAGCTTGTCCTTCATCTTCATCCTGACCTCCCTGGCTACGGCAACTACTTCCTTCTTCTCCATGACGGAAGTCTTTGCGCATTCAGGACAGATGAACCGGCCATCATTGAGTTTTTTGCAGTTGCCAGGCATGTCGCAGCAGAAGCATTTCGGTTTTTCAGTACAGTTGCCGCAGAAGAACAGCTTGCCCGTTGAACCGGTTATTATCACGCCTTCAGGAACCTTCTTTCCACACAAAGAGCACGGCATCCAGGTTGTTGAGAGGCACTTTTCAGAACAGTAGAGCTTCTTTCCGTCACTGCCTTTGAAATAGCCTCCGGAAAGTATTTTACTGCAGACGCTGCATACTGGCAGGGATGCCTGGTAGCATTTCTCCGTGCAGAAAATCTTTCCGTCGGATGTCTTAAGGAATCTTTCTCCGGGCTTTATCTCCCTGGCGCATTTCGAGCATTTGGCATTTTGCGCAGGCTGCGCAGGGGCGGCGTCAAGACTAGGAACGGCGACTCCCGGACATTCAGCATTCAAGAGCATGAATCCCAGAACCAAAAACAGCCAGAAGGCCGTTTTTAGAATTTTCCGCGGAATTTTTAAGCTTTTTTCATTCATTTTATAAAAAAATCATTATTTCTTAAGTAATTTACTGGATAACAAAGCAAAAGCAAAGCATTTTATGTGCCTTTAATTTCATATAATTGCGATTATATTGGATTTAACAAAGCTATTAAATTAAGACGAACAAGATAGATTACACATATGACTGAGACAAATAAACAGATATGCAGCATGGTCGAGATTAAAAACTCGCTGGGCCTGCATGCCCGTCCGGCCTCATTGTTTGTTCAGATCGCGTCCTCATACAAGTCTGAAATCCTTGTTGAAAAAGATGGTGATGTGGTGAATGGAAAAAGCCTCATGGGACTTCTCATGCTTGCTGCCGGCTTCGGCTCCAAGATAAAGCTGACCATCACTGGTGAAGACGCTGAAACAGCCTTCTCCTCCCTCACCGCCCTTATCGAGAGCAAATTTAACGAGGAATGATTTCCCATGGCGTCACAGGCCAATGAATCCATATTCCACGGGATACCCGCCTCCCCGGGCATAGCCATTGGTTCCGCCCTGGTCCTTGCAAGAAATGAATTCTCCCTGGAACAGAAGAAGATACAGTCCACGGAAGTAGATAATGAAATCGCGCGTTTCCGCGAAGCTCTGGGCAAGACCCGCATCCAGATCCAGGAGCTACAGCTGAAGATCCAGAAGATCCTCTCCGAAAAGGACGCCAAGATATTCGACGCCCACCTGCTCATCCTCGAAGACAAGACACTCATGGATGAAATAGAGGACACCGTCAAGAAGGACAAGCTCAACATCGATTATGTCTTCAGCAAGACGATAGAACGCTATATCGTCGCCATATCCTCCATAGAAGACAAGTATTTCCGGGAACGGGCATCGGACATCAAGGACGTCGCCGAGCGCGTCCTGAAGAACCTCCACGGGCGCGAGGACGTCTTCCTGGACCATCTGCCCGGCGAAAGGGTCATAATAGCACACGATCTCACGCCGTCGGACACGGCCGGACTTGACCGCGAGAACGTGCTTGCCTTTGCGACCGAGTCAGGCAGCAGGACCTCTCATACCGCCATCATGGCGCGTTCCATGCAGATTCCGGCAGTTGTCGGCACGCGGAACATACTCACGCTGATCAAGAGCGGGGACCTGATAATCATCGACGGACATGCGGGCAACATCATAGTCAACCCCACCCAGGAAACTCTTGCCACCTATGCCGAAAAGGAAACCAGGGAACAGAAGTTCTACGAGGAGATGCTCAAGGAGAACAACCTCAGGCCCGAAACCCTCGACGGCTTCAGGGTGCAGCTTGCGGCAAACATGGACAAGGCCGAGGAAATCAGCAACGCAAAGCTCTATGGCGCGGCAGGAGTTGGTCTTTTCAGGACCGAATACCTGCTTATAAACAGCACAGGCATCCCCTCCGAGGAAGAACAGTTCTCAGTATATTCAAGCCTCGCTTCAGCGCTCGAAGGCCAGCCTGTCATCATAAGGACTTTCGATGTCGGCGGCGACAAGCTTTCGGACGTGATCACCCCCCACCATGAAGCCAATCCGTTCCTGGGCTGCAGGGCCGTGAGGCTTTTCAGGGAGCATGAGGAGATCATCGCAAACCAGATCCGTGCGATCCTGCGCGCCTCCGCATTCGGAAAAGTCAAGATGATGTTCCCCATGATAACCACCGCCGAGGAGATAGACGAGTTCCAGAAGATCATCCAGAAGGTCAAAGAGGAACTCACCCTTGGCAAGATAGCCTTCGACGAAAGAATTGAAGTCGGCATCATGATTGAAATCCCGTCCGCCGCGATACAGGCCGACCACCTGGCCCGCAAGGTTGATTTCTTCAGCATAGGAAGCAACGACCTGGTGCAGTACGCGATGGCGGTTGACAGGACGAACGAGAAGGTCGCCTATCTGTACCAGCCTGCGAATCCCGCAATCCTCAAGCTCATCAAGAACGTGGTGATCGCCGCGCGCAGGCATAAGATATGGGTAAGCATCTGCGGGGAAATGGCAGGGGATCCCCGGTATACGCCGATTCTTCTTGGGATGGGCATCCATGAACTGAGCATGACACCGGCTTCAATCGGTCCGGTGAGACGCCTTGTGAGAAGCCTGAAGATGCACGACGCGCAGAAGCTCGTTGAAAAATCACTTTCTGCGAATTCCGCAAAAGAAGTAATCCAGATGTCAGAGGAACTCATTTCCAGGGTCGCTCCCGACATCATCAACCTGGCCGGAACTGGGGACTGATGCGGGTTTTGCCTGGAACTTAATATCGAAATCCGACTTGTCGGACGAGTCCGAATATCGAATTTCGAAACAAATTTGAACAAAGAAAACAATCATGCCTTCCAATAAAAAAATCAAGATGAAGCGTCCTTCATGGGACAGATACTTCATGGACATCGCGCAGGTCGTCGCAAAAAGAAGCAACTGCATCAGGAGGCACGTCGCCGCCATAATCGTGAAGGACGGCCGCATTATCTCCACGGGCTACAATGGAACCCCCAGGGGGATCAGGAACTGCCATGAGGGCGGCTGCAAAAGATGCGCCTCCGCCACCGCCCCCGGAACAAAGCTCGGCGAATGCCTTTGCAGCCATGGCGAGGAAAACGCCATCGTCCAGGCGGCTTACCATGGCATCGCCGTGAAGGATTCAATCATCTATACCACGTTCAGTCCATGCCTGATCTGTTCAAAAATGATTATCAACGCCGGAATAAGGGAAGTTGTCTACCAGGACAGGTATGCACTTGATGACAACGCGCGCAGCATCCTCAAGGAGGCAAAAGTGAAGACCAGGGCGCTGAAGTCCGGAAAATAGACGGATGGATGGATTGTTGGATTAATGGATGATTGGTTTTTTTATTTTCAGAATTATGTTGTTGCGAGAGTAAGCGTTGTTGGAGTTCACAGCTGTTAGCGTGTCTTAATATTCAATTTTATTTGCAACAATCCATTCATCCAGCAATCCAATAATCCATGTAAAGATATTAACTGTTCAATAGGATATTTGCATGACCTGTCCACCGTCCTTCCCCATTCCAATGTCCCGCCGCGAAATGCAGCTGCTGGGCTGGAACGAACTTGACATCCTGCTTGTCAGCGGAGACGCATATGTGGACCATCCATCCTTCGGCATCGCCATCATAGGAAGGATTCTCCTTTCGAAAGGCTACCGCGTTGGAATAGTCGCCCAGCCTGACTGGAAAAACACTGGTTCGCTCAAGTCCATGGGGCGGCCGAAACTTGCATGCGCGGTAAGCGCCGGAAACCTGGATTCGATGCTCAACATCTATACCGCCGCCAGACGTATCAGGAAGGAGGACTCATATTCCCCCGGAGGCAAAACAGGACTCCGTCCCGCCCACGCCACCGTCGTATATGCGCAGCTCGCAAGGCAGTCCTTCCCAGGGCTCCCCGTGATCATCGGGGGAATCGAGGCAAGTCTCCGCAGGTTCACGCATTATGACTACTGGCAGGACAAGATAAGGCCATCAATACTTTCAGACAGCAAGGCCGACATCCTCGTATACGGAATGGGTGAAAGTGCAATCATCGAAATCATCAAGAGGATTTCCGCAGGCAACCCTCTTGATTCAATAAAAGGAACTGCCAGGATCCTTGGAAAGAACGCGGCGGAAGATTTTCTGAAAACACATACGGGCTTTGTCGAACTGCCATCATATGAACAGCACCTCTCTTCAAAAGACGCCCTGCTGGAAGGCGTCATCAAGGTTGAAAAGGAGATGAATCCATACTGCGCCAAGACATTGGTGCAAAGACATGGCGACAGGCTGGTCCTGCAGGAACCACCGGCCCCTCCCCTCAATACCGAAGAACTTGACGAACTCTATGCGCTTCCGTTCACAAACAAGCCTCATCCATCCTACAAGGAACAGATTCCGGCATTTGAGATGATTAGGAATTCAGTGACCGCGGTCAGGGGTTGTCCCGGAGGATGTTCATTCTGCGGGCTTGGCATCCACCAGGGTAAGCTTGTATCTTCGCGGAGCCGGAACTCGATAATCTGCGAAGTTCGCAGACTTGCGGAGCAGCCCGGCTTCAAGGGAACGGTCAGTGATGTTGGCGGGCCGACGGCAAACACATATGGCAGCAAGAGAAGGAATCCGGAACTCTGCAGGGAATGCAGGAGGCCGTCATGCCTGTTCCCTGAAATCTGCGGCAATTTCCATCCCTGCGAGGAGGATTTCCTCTCTCTCCTGTCCGAGCTTGGTAGAATTGAGAGGGTGAAACATGTTTTCATTGGTTCAGGGCTTCGCCTTGACCTTGCCATGCTCCAGAAGAACCTGATGCGGAAAATCATCCGCGACCATGTCTCCGGCCAGCTCAAGGTTGCGCCGGAACACCTCGATGATTCAGTTCTGAAGCTGATGCGGAAGAACAAGTCGGCGGACTTCTTCAAGTTCCTGGAAATCTTCGATGAAGAAAGTTCCAGGGCCGGCAAGAAACAGTTCATAGTGCCTTATTTCATCTCGAACTTCCCGGGATGCACGGAGGCTGAAATGAAGAAAGTCGATGACTTCCTCAGTTCAAAATCCTGGACGCTGCAGCAGGTCCAGGATTTCATACCGCTCCCGATGACCCTGGCCTCGGCAATGTACTATTCTGGAAAAAGCCCGGAAGGTAAACCCATCGTTGTGAACCGCGGCCTCAAGGAGCGCCGTCCTCAGATGAATGTCCTGAAAAGGCAGAGATAAGAAGTAACCGTTAAGCTGGTCTTTTCCCATCACGCGCAGGGCGTTTTTACTTGTCCTGAGCCTGTCGAATGGAAACCGCCAACTAAGTGTCGGGTTAAAACCCGACATACTTTCAAGGAAAAACAGCCTCACTTCACCCGGTTTAACAGTTACGATAAGAAACAGGCATTACTTAATTTTATTTACTTCCCGCAGTTTCTGCTTTTCAAAATATTCTCCGAACTTCCTGTCCATGTCCAGCACGTCCTTCCTCTTTTCCTCGACAGCATCATTTATTTCAGCGGCTGTCCTGAGCAAAACGGCATATTTAGAATTGATGAAAGGATTCTTTGATTTTCCAGCCTTCTCCTTGATCGCCTGGAAATCAGCTCCGGACTCCCTGGACAGATTTTCATATGTGTTCAAGACAGCGTTCTTATCAGCTCCGGCCAGATTCTTATCCTTTCGGATCTTGTCCATGGCATCCTTGATGAGCTTCGGGAGGGCCGTTACCTTCTGCGAATAGGCGGCGAGATTGTCCTCGAGCTGATGAAGCCTCAGGGCCTCGGCTGAATATTCGGCCTCATTGACTTCAACAAGCTTCTCAATCTTGTCCAAACGTATTCCGGCATACTCGTTTTCGGAAACTGATTTCACAAGCCCCAGCACATTTCCAGTCTTGTCGTAGACCACGGGACTTCCGGAAACATCTTCGTTCTTCCTGGGCCTCATCGACAAGGCGACAGCGCCGGGCGAAAATCCTGAAATCCTCCCCTGTGCCATGTTTATCCCTTTTGAGGCCTGGGAAATTCCGAACGCATAGACTTTTGAGCCTGTTTCAGCAGCCTCGACGCTTTCATCCAGGTTGAACGCCGGCTTCTGGGACAGCTCATCGCCAAGTTCGAAAAATGCAATATCGCCGACACCGCCCTCAGGCATAAGGAGCTTCCTGTATTTTATTTCGGCGGCATTGAGATCAGCAATACCCTTGAACCTAGTGTCATGTATCGCAAATACGCCGAATAAAATTATGTCTATTTTTGATGCGGATTTGGCTTGGATGGAACAAGGCGATACTGA
>MHBI01000048.1 GCA_001804815.1 Lentisphaerae bacterium GWF2_50_93 | reverse complement strand
CTTCACCGGCATCCTGCTACGCGGCGGCAGTTCGGAGATCTTTAGTTTGTCACCTTCGATTTCAGCAGGCCCTTCACGGACATAGAAACATACTGGAACGTCCGCATCGGATTTGGCATTCAGCTTGAGAGAACGCGGTCCGGCGGCCTGATCGGGAATGGACGGGAACGTGATATGCTGTTCCTTGCCTTCATTGTTCCTGATGGGGATGTTCATCACAGACTGCTGTACGCTGCGTTTGTATACGTCGTCACCGGGATGAGAGGCGGACAGCCAGATCTCATTCGAACGTTTCTTGTTGTCCATTCCCATCCTGTAGAACTGGATTTTCCATGTGTCGGGACCGGTCTGCACAATCGGACCGCAGATCCGTGTTATCGTGATCGGGCCATCACCGTGGGCAATCGTCGAACCTTTAGGCAGGCCTGACCACCATTCCGGCCGGCCCTGGGGCACGGTGTCAAGAAATGTGCCGGACAGCTTGAAGCTGATCCCGTCTTCCAGCGGCATGAACCGCAGACGCACCTGGGCATGAAGGTTGGGGTTCTGTTCCACTACCTTGCCGTCCTGCACATAACCGAGCAGCTGTGCTTTCTTGCCGCGCTGGAACGACTGGAATTTCTCAGTGGTGAGAGCGAGTTCCTCATCGAAATACCAGAAAGCCTCCTTGGTATCACCGTCATATTTCCCTACAGGCGCCGCCGGAGCCTTTGGCGGATCGTCCTGCCTCCAGCGATCCACCAGCCAACCTTGCGTGCTTGGATCCAGAGTCAAGATTTTGCCGTCCGAACTAAGCCGGTATTTCGCCACCTTCTTCAGATACAGGGCAAGATATTCGACTTTGCGGTCGCTGGCTTCGAAGTGGCCGCCTCCCATTTCTCCGATAGCGCTCAATGGCAGACGCGGACGCGAAGATCGCAGAGAATAAGCTTCGGCGAGTTTTCTGGATGCACCTTCGTAGTCGCCCAATGTTACAAGTCCTGGGACCGGCACATCAGGAACAGCCGCGCTCTTATAATAAGGGAATGAGCCGCTGACCGACATCACAGCCAGCGTCCGTGCAGGATTCCATGCAGCAAATGCCCAGGGGAAACCGGATGATGCCGAGTGCCCTATCGGTATGATTGGTGCAGTTTCAAGTTCCGAGTAACCAGATTCCATTGCCAGCGCCTTCGACATCGCCTCGAAATGTATGCCCGCGCCTTTTTTGGCATTGAATCCCAGGTCTATGCTTGGAGTTATCCAGACTTCCGCGAATCCTATTTCAGCAAGAGCAGCGCGGAATTTAGGGTGCTCGAGTATCGGTTCCTCCTCCATGTTGTGCTGACCCACTACCACCGCACGCACCTTCTTGCATCCGGGAGGTATCCATAAAAATGCGCGTGGAGGTTTGTCTGTCTCTCCATTGATCATCGACTCGACAGGAACTGACCATTGCCATTCGGCAGCAGAGGAAATTAATCCACTCAAACCCAGTATCGCTGCAAAAACAGCAGATATAATTGACTTGTCTTTCATGACATCCTAATCTTTCCATCCATCTATTTCTAAATGCGTACCATTTCTCTTTATTTTTCCAGGACCAGCCTGAGGCATTCCTCGCATATTCCATGGGTTGGCGCAATCTTGTCACCTCTTGTAACAGCCCACTTGGCAACTTTCACTATCCTGTCGCACCATGGACAGATTACTGGAATTGTCTTGTTTTCCATAAGAGAAATATCAATTGGTTGAGTCTTAGTATCCAGATACATATTGTTAGAATTTATTCCCATGGTCTCTTCCCGTTTCCCGCTTCGTTTTCAACAACACAGGCGAGACGCCTATGCTACATTCTTTTCCTTGTTGCCCGCTTTCTTCGCCGATTCTCCGGTTCGCCGACACGCCGGTTCGTCTTCACCTCTTCTCCTCGCCCCAACTTCAACCTCGCTACCCGCTACGCTCCTCCCCGCTCCCCTCCTCCTTCCTTTTCCCTTCCCCTCAGTCCCCCGCCTTGATCGTCCATATGCCACCAGCAAGAGAGCCTTGTTCGGATGGCGCCAAAGTCTCTACATGTCCGTCTACGAAGAGCATTCTGGATTTGTGTCCGACATGGCCCAGAAAGCCGCCGGGACCACTGATGTTGGAGTTAGAATAGGTCCCTTGATTCCCCCCATATCCATTCTCACCGAAGAACAAAGTCCCTGCTGGATCAGGTATTTTCTTCGTAGACCGCATCGCCCACACGAACCCTCCGGTATTCCATTCAATTCCCTCAGAGGGAAGGGACGTGTTTCTCATGATCGCGACGTTCCTCGGCGCAAGAGTGTATGACAAGTTGATCAGATATTCAGGGCAGGCTAACTGCTGGACCATCTCAGGCGGCCAGACGTTGTTTGATCCCCAGGTATTCCATTTCCTGCCCAAATATGAACTCAGTTGATCGTCCCAGGTGATGTTGGTTGTATTAGCGCCAGGATAATAATTGTTGGCCAGATACCCGTAGTCGTCCTCATGATAGAATTCAGCCAGCCCGACCTGCTTGAAATTGTTCATGCAAAGTGATCCGCGCGCAGATTTCTTCGCATTAAGAAGGGCAGGCAGCAGCAACGCCGCAAGGATTGCTATTATCGCAATTACGACCAATAGTTCAATTAGGGTAAAATATTTTACTGGGTAAAATATTTTACTTTCTCTGATTATTGTTTTTGCATGCTTCATTTTGTTCTCACCTCCAATTTTTCCATATGTATGCAGTCTTTCATTCCCTGACTTTAGAACTTCTCCTCCATCCTCTGTCATCCGTAGTCCGTCGTCTTCCCCCTTTCCCATTCTTTCTTGCTCCGATTCGCCGATTCTCCGACACGCCGGTTCGTTTTTCCCTCTCTTCCCCTCGCTCCCCGCTACTTCTTCATCCTCCCCTCGCTCCCCGCTACTTCTTCATCCTCCCCTCGCTCCCCGCTACTTCTTCATCCTCCCCTCGCTCCCCGCTACTTCCTACCCTCCCCCTCCCCTTCCACAATCTTCGGTTCCAAAACAACCTCGTCTGATTTAAAATTGTTTAGGCCGTTGATCCTCGACAGAAGCCTTTCAGCTGACGCCCTGCCAATATCGGCAATGCGGATATCGATTGATGCAGGCCGCTTAACGAACAAGTCAAGAAACTGCTCCTCGTTGTTGCAGCCGATCATGTCGAGTTGCGAGATGTTGAAACCCAATTTGCCCAGCGCTATGCCCACTCCGGCCATGCAGTTGTCGGCGCAGAAAAAGGCTCCAGCCGGCTCTCCCTTGAGTCTCATAAATGCCTCGGCAAGAAATCCATAGTCTGCAAGGCTCGTATCATCCTTGCCGGAATTGGTTTCCAAAACATCTACTTTCATACCATAATCATGGCACGCCTCTGCAAAGGCCTCCCCTCTTATAAGATATGGAGTATGTTCGTTTATCGAATTGAAGTAGACAACTCTTCTGTGTCCGCGCCCAAGAAGATATTTTGCCGCCATGCCCCCTATAATGTCATTGTCATAGCTTATCAAATCCGCCTTGAGATTGATATGAGCCTGCCTCCGCAAACAATGTACAAAAGGAATTTCATTGAGTTTTCCCAGGACTTTCGGATCGATTTTAAATTCAGGGCCTATGGACATGACAATCACCCCGTCGCAGAACCTCCTGTCAAGCATCTCAGGAACCGGTTTTAAAGGAGAGCATTGCTCGAAAATGAAAGTCATTCCGTGATTGAAGAGAAAATCCTGTATGCCTCCAAACAGTTCAGGCAGCACAGGCATCTTATGGAGCCTGTCCGGGGGGAATTCGGTCAGCGCCAACAGCATGACAGCCCCGGTCTTTACGCCTACACGCCTGCTGGTCTTCGGTCCGGGGCGCCTGGTCTTGACCCTGTATCCAAGCTTGGCAATAGCCTTGGCAATCTTTTGCGCCTTGTCGCTGGAAACGACTCTGCTGCCGTTCAAGTAGTGCGACACGGTTCCGATGCTGACATTTGCAACCTTCGCTACATCTTTGATTGACATATCCTATCCCTTCCCTAACAAAAAGGAGACTTAATCCGGCTTGATATTGAAATTATATCATTAATTTCAATATTGTCAAGGTCAAAAGAATGGAAATGCAGTTTTTGTAAGCCTTTAATCATTCTTTCTGCTGCCCAAAGGCCGCATTTGTTTTCATCAGCCTTAGTTCGAACACGCCTCCGGCAACACCGTGCTTGGCGACGAACTTGATCGTCAAGCGTCCATTGCCGTCTGCCAGCAAGCCGGGCGGTATTGGATAAGACTTGTCGATGAATTCGCCCGGTTTTTCCGCCTTAAGCTCCTGTGTTGCCAGAAGTATGTCGTTGGCCAGGACATCGAATGACCGGCCATTGTCTCCGCCCCAGTAAGTGACTATGAGATCCGCTTTTTTCTCTCCTTTTGCATTAAGGGTATACTGGAACCATTTGCCGTCGCGCCATCTGCGTCCCTTGTGGATTCCCGAGTTGCTCTCTCCTTTGAAATCATGCTCTACCTCCGGCTGCTGTTCGCCGATCGCGACACGATCAATTGTTGCCGCCTCTCTTGCGGCCATGGCCCGTTCCTCCGCGGCAAGCTTCTCCTTTTGCACAGCCACCTTTCCAGCAGTAGTCAGTTCCCAATAGATCTGATAGCGAGAATCGTGCAGCCTGAAAAATGGAACCAGCGGCAGCACCTTGGGCTCCTTCGGTTCTATAACGTCTACCAGCTTGAAATTCAGAGGCCCGTTTGCCGAGTCCGCAATCACGTGCCGAGGTAATTCATCTGCAGCAGTCAACAGGCAGGGGACTTTGTCCAGCGGCACCATAGGACCATGCGCCACATGCGACATCCTTCCATCATCGGCACGGAGCCCTGCCATATCATTGGTTCCTGCAGGAAATGCGAGCAGTATAGGCCCGTGCATGATGGCCACCCAGTCTGAACCGTCAGGCAGGCGCTCTGCCGTGGTATGCATCGGCAGATCAATTTCAACCTTGTCCCCATCCTGCCAATTACGGCGAACATCGGCATAGCTGGATGGCTCGGATGAAACCTGGACAGGCTTGCCATTGACCTTGATTGCAAGCTTGCCCGCCGGAACCCACACGGGATGCCTGATGTGCAACGTGAATGTGGAAGGATTCTTCAGTTTCAGGTTCAAACATGTGCCAGGCTCATCCGGAAATCTTGTCTCCTGCCGCAGCGTCAGCTGAAGTTCGGGCACGGAAAGTTCGGAGGCTATGAAGAGATTGACATATAATCCGTTCTCGGTTTTCGCGTAGATGAATTCACCATACTTGCCGGGATTTTCAATGCCGGTACCGACACAGCACCAGAAACATTTGTCCGGCTGCGAATAGACTCGGTAGTGAGCTGGACGTATGGGAGTGAAGTATACGAATCCGGGATTTGCCGGGTTGATTGTCGAGAGGATGTGGTTGTAGAGAGCACGTTCATAATAGTCGGCATACGCTGCTTTCGGGTCACTGTTGAACAGCTGTTCGGTGAGCCTCAGCATGTTGTATGTGTTGCAGGTCTCCGGCCCTTCACGGTTCTTAAGCACGCCTCTGAAATCCTTTGGGTCGTTGAAATGCTCTGAGACACTGTTGCCGCCAAAAGCGACGGAGCGATTTCTTGTTACAGTCTTCCAGAAGAAATCGGCGGCGGAATGTGCTTTCCCGTCACCCGTGAGAGCCGCTATGCGTTCGAGTCCGATAACCTTGGGAATCTGGGTGTTTGCATGCTTTCCAGTAAGCTGGTCTTCGTTCCGGAGAAGAGGATCCAGGACATCCTTGTGATAAAATTTCCTGGCGGTTTCGAGGTATTTTCCGTCGCCAGTTATTACATAGATGTCCGCCATCACCTCATTCATGCCCCCGTATTCAACAGCAAGCATCTGCTGCATCTGCTTGTCGGAAAGCCCCGATGTTATCCTCACACACCAGTCTCCCAAGCCTGCCAGCAGTTCACGCGCCTTCTGGTTTCCTGCGACAAGATACGCATCTCTCAGCCCTGCAAAAGTCTTGTGGACATTATACCATGGCACCCATTTGCTGCCGGTCTTTCCCACATTGCCAGAAGAAATCTCCTTCCAAAATGCGCGGCTTCCCGGAATTCCTCCGATATATCCGTCCCCATTGGCCTTCTGACAGCGTTCAAGTTCCGATATCATGTATTCAAGGCGCCGCTTGAACTCTCCGTCAGGCGTATCGCTGCCAGAAGCAATCATATATGAAAGTGCTGAGAGGTAATGCCCGGCAATGTGTCCGTCCAGGCCAGTGCTCTCCCAGTTCCCATATGAAGGCTTCTTCTGTTCAAGTCCTGCTTCGCGCAGGAATGGCGCAAGCAGCCGTTCTGGATCAAGCGCCAGCATATATTCGCGGTTGGCATTGACCGCGGAAGTGAAGGGTCCAGGAAGGAGCCTGACTTCGCTTAGCTTGACTGGCGCCGTTTTCATAAGGACATCTGCCTGCATTACCATGGCCAATGAAAACATTGATGGAAATATAAGGAATATCTTTGCCTTCATTTCACTCTGCCCTCTTTGTTGTACTAGTATTTCCTGTTAGGCAGTTCCTTCTGGGCCTGGGACTGGTCGAAAACTCCTTCCTCGGAAACAACCCTCTTCGGAATTTCCTTGCCTGCGGCGACCTTTTCAATAAGGTCGAAAAGCTGCGGCCCGATGAGCGGATTGCACTCTACGGTACAGTTTAATTTTCCGGCGACCATCGCTTCAAACGCGCCTTTCACCCCGTCGATGGAAACAATGATGATGTCCGTGCCTGGTTTTTTGCCGGCTTCCTCCATGGCCTGTATTGCTCCGAGCGCCATGTCGTCGTTGTGGGCATAGAGAACATTGATGTTTTTACCCTCGGGAGATTTAAGGAAGGCTTCCATTACTTCCTTTCCCTTGGCCCTGGTGAAATCGCCGCTCTGCGACTTGATGATCTTCATGTCAGGATATTTTGCAATCACTTCCTCGAAGCCTTTCTTGCGGTCAATTGCGGGAGCTGCGCCAGGAGTTCCCACAAGTTCGGCAATCTGCGCTTTTCCACCGGTTTTCTCGACAAGCCATTTGCCGGCACGGCGCCCTTCCTCAACGAAGTCTGAACCGATAAAACATTTGTAAAGGCTCTCGTCGGAAACTTCGACCGCCCTGTCGGAAAGCACGACTGGAATTCCAGCCTTCTTCGCCTCCTTGAGCACAGGCTCCCATCCTGTCTCTACAACTGGTGAGAATGCTATGACATCGACTTTCTGCGCAATGAAACTCCTGATTGCCTTGATCTGGTTCTCCTGCTTCTGCTGGGCATCCGCGAACTTCAGATCAATTCCTCTCTTCTTGGCCTCATCCTTTACTGAAGCCGTATTGGCAGTGCGCCATCCGCTCTCTGCGCCGATCTGGCTGAACCCCACCACGAGTTTCTTTTTGTCCTCGGCGTAGCCCGCCACTGATGCCGCAATCAATGCTGTCCCTGCAAGAAGTCCGATGATTCTGTTTCTCATGTTCCTACCTTTCTGATTTTAGTAAGACAGGCTGGAAAGCCTGCCATACTATGTTGATTTAATTCTTTTCTTAGTCATTTTCGTCACAAGATTCTGGAGAAGTATGAATACAAGTACAAGCACACCTATTACGATCTTTGTCCACCAGGTGTTCAGATCGCCATGGAACGTGATCAGCGTCTGTATGAGCCCGAGCACCAATACCCCGAGCAGAGTTCCTGCAAGATAGCCAACACCGCCGGAAAGCAAAGTGCCACCTATGACTACGGCCGCTATCGCATCGAGTTCGAGTCCGACGCATGACGAAGGATTGCCCGACTGCATGTATAATGTGAAGACTACCCCGGCTAACGCCGAGAAAAATCCCGCCAGGGTATAGATCATTATCTTCGTCGCCCCGATCCTTACACCCATGAGCTTCGCGGCCTGTTCGTTGCCGCCTATGGCATAAACGTTCCTGCCGAATCCTGTCATATGGGCAATAATAAGAGCCAGTATTAGCGCAGCAATGAAACAACTTGCGGTAAATGGTATCTCGACGCCATTTGAAAGTTTTACCGGCAGGCTGTCTCCCACGGTGTTGAGAAAGAACGGATGCTTTATCCCCAGCGACTGCGGATGAATCAGGAATCCGAGCCCCCTCGCGAAAAACATGCCTGCAAGCGTAACGAGAAACGGAGGGAGCTCGAAAAAATGTATGAGACAGCCCATTGACGCGCCAAAGCATATGCCGAAGAGCAATGAAATCGAAATTGCGGTTCCCGGGTCAAACCCCTTGTCCAGAAGCGAGGCGATGAGTATGCTGGTGAATGCGATTACCGAACCGACCGACAGATCTATTCCTCCCGAGAGGATGACGAAGGTCGCGCCTATTGCGGCAATTCCGAGGAACGCATTGTCGCCGAACAGGTTCACAAATACGCCCAGAGATCCAAAATTTGAAAAGCTGGACAGCCCGATAATGTATAGCAGGGCGAAGACAGCTGCCGTCGCCATCAGCGGAATATATCTGGTCTGTATTTTCAGAAATTTCATTTTCTACCTAAATTTCAAGAACATGCCTTGCGGCATTGACTACAAACTAATTGAATATTCAAGCATTTGTTCGTAGTTAAGCCCGTGAGGGCTGTTATTTATTTTTAAATGTTTTCAAGATTCCCATCGCTTTTCTTCTGAACGTCTCCGACTGCAGGAGGCAGACAATGATTATCACCAGCGCCTTCGGCACGGCCGCCACGTGCGGGCTCACATCTCTTGCATACATAGTAGTCGTGAGCGTCTGGATCAGTATTGCGCCGACGATCGAACCTGCAAGAAAAAATCTCCCACCGTTGAGCGAAGTTCCGCCGATGACAACTGCGAGTATCGCATCGAGTTCGAGGTAGAGCCCGGCATTGTTGGAATCTGCGCACTTGATGTTTGAAGCCGCGATCAGCCCTGCTACGCCTGCACAGAGTCCGCAGACCACATAGGTAAATCCTTTTATGGTCTTGGCCTCGATGCCGGCATAGAAACTTGCGGTCTCGTTGTTGCCGACAGATTCGATGAACAGCCCGAGCGCCGTCTTCCTTACAGCAATTGCGACAATCGCAAATACGCCGAGGGCTATCCAGACGGAAAATGGAAGGAAAAGGAAATGACCATTGCCAATGAAGGTCAGGCCCCTGTTTGTGAATGTGATAATCTGTCCGTCGGTGATAAGCTGAGCGATCCCCCTGCCCGCGACCATAAGCACGAGCGTGGCGACAATCGGCTGGATCCGGAATCCGGCGACTAGCAGCGCATTCCATAACCCGGCGACCAGCGATATCATGATTGCTGCAAGGGCCGGAAGGAACCATGACATATGGTGCGCGTTCAGGAATGGGACAAGCCCCCCGAGCGTACAGCCCTGTACAAAGATCCAACCGCTCTCCACCTGCACAATCAGCAATGCGGCAATCGCCCCGGCCACAGCCATAACAGCCCCGACCGAAAGATCAACGCCCTTTGTCGCTATGACCAGCGTCATGCCGACGGCCAGGATCATAACTTTGCTTCCGTGGTTTAGGATGTCGAGCAGGGTGCCATAAAAATGTCCGTCCCTCATTTCAATATGGAAGAAGCCCTTCGTAAAGATCAGATTGAAGAGGAGAAGCAGCCCCAGCGCCATCAGCGGCCAGAACAGCCTCTTGAATATATTGTCCCTGAATATTTTCTGTTTCTCTTCCATTGTCTTTTCCTAAGTTATAAAATTTGCGTCTGCAAATTTTATTCGGCGATCATCTTCATTATCGCCTGCAGGCTTATGTCCTCTCCTGAAATCTCCCCGATCTTCCTCCTGTCACGGAGGACCATCACTCTGTCGCAGTTCCTTGAAACCTCCTCCATCTCCGAGCTGATGAAGAGCAGCGCCATTCCCTTTTCACAAAGCTCATCCATAACCTTCTCTATCTCCGCCTTTGCCCCGACATCTATGCCTCTTGTCGGTTCATCAAGCATGAAGAGCCTAGGCTCCATCGCCAGCCATCTTGCGAGCAGCGCCTTCTGCTGGTTCCCGCCGCTGAGATTCTTTATCAGCTGGTCGGCGTCAGGTGTCTTTATCCCGAGCGCCTTTATGAATTTGTCGGCGAGGGCATATTGCTCCTTGAGGGTGTACGTCCTGAACGCTCCGGCCCTGGCCTGCAATGCGAGCACGATGTTCTCCCTGATCGTGAGGTCGGAAATTATTCCTGTCACCTTCCTGTCCTCGGCGGTCATCGCAATTCCGTTCTTGACAGCTTTCTTCGGCGAGCTGATGTCCGTATCCGCGCCACCGATCGAGAGTTTTCCTGAATCCGATGGATCAACTCCGAAAAGCATTCTGGCGGTTTCGGAACGGCCGGATCCGAGAAGGCCTGCAAGCCCGATTATCTCGCCTTCCCTTATCTCCAGAGCCATCGGGAAGAGCATTCCTTTGCGTCCTATGCCTTCCGCCTTCAGGAATTCCTTTCCTGCTACTTTGCGAATTTCGCGTTTCTTCTCCATGCTCTTGACCTGTTCCGGATCCTTGCCGATCATCCTGCCGACCATCTCAAGCCGGGGAAGCCTGGCGGCCTCGAAGGTTCCGACCTTGCCGCCGTCGCGCAGTATCGTGATCCTGTCGCTTATCTGGTAGACCTGGTCGAGGAAATGCGTGATGAAGACTATCCCCAGTCCCTGTCCGCGAAGCTTCTTCAGCATCTTGAAAAGTTCGGCGACCTCTTTCTCGTCAAGGCTGGAAGTTGGTTCGTCAAGGATCAGCAGCTTGGAGTCTATGTCCAGCGCCCTGGCTATGGCGATCAGTTGCTGGATGGCTATGGAATAATAGGAGAGGTTTTTTGAGACGTCAATGTCGAGTTCCAGGCGCTTCAAGGCCTCAACGGCGCGCTTCCTGACTCCGCCCCAGCTTATGAACCCGAGTTTCTTCGGCTGGCGTCCGAGGCAGATGTTCTCGGCGACGGAAAGCTCCGGCACAAGGTTCACTTCCTGGTATACAGTGCTGATACCGCACTGTTCCGCCTCGAGTGTTGATCCTGGACTGATGCTTTTCCCGTTGAAGATTATCTCGCCAGCGTCCTTCCGGTAGACTCCGGTGATGATCTTGACGAGTGTGCTTTTGCCGGCGCCGTTCTCCCCCATCAGGGCATGGACCTCTCCGGCGGAAACGGAAAAATCAACTCCCGACAGCGCCTTCACGCCCGGAAATGTCTTCACTATCCCTTTTGCCTCTAGAAGTTCCACTGTTTTTCCCATATGTTTCAAGATTATTAAATTTAGGATCCCTTTATTATCTATTTCTCATTCTCAATCCTGATGACCGATACTGAAAACGGAGGTATTGCATACTTGAAGTTCGGGGAAATATTTTCCAGGACGCCGGACTTCGGGACGATTTTCCCGGGATTATCAAAGGTATTTTCATCGTCACCTGATCTGGAGTTCATTACAAACGTCCTGGCAGTCGGCTTGACTTTTCCGGCACCTTCAAGGCTGATTGAGGAATCGATCGCAAGATCTGAGGTGTTGACAAGCTTGAGTATGGTTTCCTTTCCGTCGGAATTCTTCCCGGCAACTGCAAACAGAGGATTGTCGTTCTTTTTTTCACCTTCCTGTATGAGTTTGTCATCGAGATAGCATTTGACGTTTCCGCCATCAACCTCGACTTTGATCCTATACCAGCGGCCGATTTCTATGGAACCATTGACGCCGGGTTTGCCCTCATAACCTTCGAGGGCATGTCTTGTATTGCCCCATCCGCCGAGGTTCCACCAGTTGGTGTTGCTAAGCCCTTTTGCATGGATCATGATCAGGAAACCTTCGGAACCACCGGTCTTCTTCGCGTTGAGCATAAGAGTGTACTTGTCGCCCCAGGAACCGTCACCGATGATGGCGCAGCAGTTCTTATTGTTGCTGGTTTGCTTCAGCACGCCGTCCGCGTTTTCCCATTTCCCGCTCAGGCCCTTCCATCCTTTATTAGGAACAGAAAAATCGCTTTCAAAGACTGTCTTTCCATCCTTCTCGACCTTGATGTCCTTGAACTCAGCCTGGGTAAGCCATGTTCCGACTCCGATATCTGTCGGGAGTTTCATCGACTTCAGGATTTCTATCGTGACAGGCAAATTGACATCTCCCTTATTGTTCGAGAACATGCACTGCAGATGGTACGAAGGGGTTCCGTAACTGCGGAACTTGTCGAATACGATAGCATTTGGGTTCCAGCGCTGCCAGTCGGGGTTTACAAAAAGTGGAGCATATGAACACATGTCGACTATATCTCCATTCCTCTCCATCCCTGTCATATATGCGGCCTCTCCGAGCGCGGCAATCAGGTTTCCTTTGCCACATTCATGTGTTACGGCATATTCACCGACATATATGTGTTGAGAATTCCGGTCATACTTGTCATACCGGTTTGACATCCTCATGAAACCTATTGGATTCAGATAATAATGTTCATCGATAAGATCCAGCTTGCGGTTTTTCGGGATTCCTCCCCAAACGCAGGCGATGAGCTTTATGTCGGGATACTTTGACTTTATTGCGTCGTGGAACAAAGCGTAGCGCTCATGGTATGCCGGCCCACCGTTCTCGTTTCCAATCTCAATGTAGTTCAGCTTGAATGGCGCTGGGTGCCCTGCCTTTGCGCGAAGCGAGCCCCACTTGCTATCAGCCGGCCCACGGGCATATTCGATCAGGTCGAGGGCGTCCTGAACATACTCGTCCATCTTGTCCATGGGAACATTTCCGGAATGGGACATACCGCAGTTTATCACATACAAGGGCTCTGAATCCAGATCCTCGCACCACTGGAAGAACTCAAAAGCTCCGAAGCCTCCCGTAGTCTGGTATCCCCACATGCACCAGTTCCCGCGGCGTTGCGCAGGATCACCAATAGTTTCCTTCCATCGCACTGATTCCGAAAGCTTATTTCCCTCAACGAAACATCCACCTGGAAATCTTACGAACGCCGGCTTCATTGTGGCGATTTTTTCAGCAAGGTCAATCCTCATGCCGTGCCCCTTCCATGTCTCCTTCGGAAAAAGGGAGACCATGTCGAGGAAGAAAGTTCCTTTACTCTGGCTTTCAACTGACAATTTCGCGTCCAGATCTTCCTGTTGAGCCTTGAGTTCGACTGTGAACTTGTTCCATCCGGCAGCAAGATCCTGTGTTTTTCCGGACGCAATCGTCTGTCCGTCCGCCCCTTCAATCCGGACAGTAAGCGGACCTTTGAAATTATCTCCAGCCCTGGCATACAGTGACAACACGTATTCTGCATCTTTTCGTATGGCGAGGCCTCTGTTCTTGAATCCCCTGTTGATTGCAGTGCCCAGGCCATCCATTTCCACCTTCAGCGCAGTGGGGTTGCGATCATTCAGCGGCTGAGATCTGTCGAGAGATATCTTTGCGGTTCCTGAAGATGTCCAGCATGCAGGATTGTCCTTCAAATCCTCGAATGAGCGGTTTTCCAGCATTTCAGCGTAGATTCCTCCGTCGCCGGCACGGTTTATTTCCTCGAAGAAAATGCCGTAGAGCGTCGGGCTTACCCTTATTCCCGGCTGATCAACAATAATCTTGATTGATGCCTGTTCGCCATATGCCTGAGAAATCGATATGAACAAGAGAACCATTGAAGCAAATATTTTTTTCATTTCGAATAATCCTTATCATTTAACTTTCATCTTGATCCAAATGTGTCCTAAATAGGATTTTAAAAAGTGTGACTCCTTTTGGGGATATATAATATCTCCAATCCGCAAAGTTCCTTGAGCAGAGGATAGGCCACATTGCGCAGGTAATCCTTGTCCTGGCTGAACGCATAATGCTCCCAGAAGTGTTGGGCGTACCAGGCACTGCCGGGAGGATTCCACAGGTAGCTGCCGCCGCCAAAAACCCCATTCTCCGTCCGGACTGTCCAACCGCGCTTAGTCTGCTTGTATTCTTCGCGGGTGCGCTCACGGGACACTGGTATCTGACTGAGCACGTAATCCAAGAAAGGCTTCTGGCATTCGGCAAGGTTAGTAGGTTCGCCGGGCCAATAGTTCATTTCGACATTGATGTTGGAGTGATAGTCAGAGCGCCATGGGGGTCTGTTAGAGTCGTTCCAAAGCCCTTGAAGGTTGGCTGGCATGCTGCCGGGACGCGAACTACTGATGAGCAGATAACGACCGTAGTTGACCAACAGTTCCTCAAGATCAGGATCTTTTGCATTCTCCCGCGAATAAGAAAGCAGACGTTCATCGGTCGCCCTATTGGCGATATTTTTCGCCGAGCTCCCCAAATCGAGCCTGAAGCGGCGGTAAAGCGACTGGTAGTCCGTTACATGGGCCCTGCAAAGATCGGACAGCTTCTCCGATGAAACTGCGTCAACACAAGCGGTCACCTCGGTGTGGGGATCATTCCCCCTCCAGCCTTTGGATTGATCGGCCAAATAATCGGTTCCGGCGGCAAGGACAAGGGTTATCGAATCACATGCTTCGAAGACAAGTGACACAGACGGCAGCTTCCGATCCCTGATATCCGGAACTCCTTCCAACGCGTTGTCTATGTTCAGCTCTCTACGGTATTCCAATGGGTTCCCGTGCCCAAGTCGGATGAAGACATCTCCGAACGACTGATAACTTCCTGTATCCTTCTCATGTCCGGTCCAAAGCGTGTCATGGTTGAACTGAACACGTTCTGTCTCAGTAAGGCCGAAAAGCATGGCACCGAGGGAGCCGTTCCCGATGGGAAGCGCCTCAGTCATCCAACTGCGAGCGGGCCGGGAATACGAGAGGACAGAACTTGCGGCATCCGATTTGATATCATCATTGGCCAATACCGATCGCGAGTCAATGCATAGTAGTACAAGGAAAAGGATGGCGGATAGAGAGTATCCGACCATTTTGAGAGAGTCTGGCATCAATATATCGCGCTCCTGTCCACTGCCAGTCCATCTCTGAACACCGAGATTATATTGCATGGCTCAGTCCCTTTTTCATGTATTTTTTGCCCTTTCAGTCGTTAGTAGAATCCACTTCGTCTCTGCGGATCGTCACTCCCATGCCACGCACCAATACTTCCGATTTGCAATGGCCATCAGTGAATGCAAAGTTATAGTGTGGCTAGAATTGCGATTATCGCAATCACTACCAGGAATTCGATGAGGGATGAAAGCCGGACTGCGGTGGCGAATCTCAAGCGCTGAATCCATAGAGATGCATTCCGCTGATGCCCCATCCATCTTCTTCATTTTTTTCATTCTGCTCCCTCGTTTCAGTGATCCAATAAAAACAAAAGAAGCTACATATTCAACTTTTTTATAAGCGTAATGTATACTTTCCAAACAGACTTTGGAATTGACTATTTAATTATATATATGTATTATTTATGCGCATAAGTGATATTCTCCCAAAACATGTCAGGAACGATTCCTTCTACCGGGTATCCGGCAGACCTTTCGTTGGCGACGGATTCATGAAGAAGAACCCTCTGACAGTGGACTGACGCGGAACAAACGGAAAAATCAACTCCCGACAGCGCCTTCACGCCCGGAAATATCTTCACTATCCCTTTTGCCTCTAGAAGTTCCACTGTTTTTCCCAAAAATATTTCTCTGCCGTTCCATGGATGATTGGATGACTGGATTGATGGATGGTTGGGTATCGAAGACATAAGACCAAAAACATCCTAGATAAATTATCCGAAATGCCTTTCTAATAATTCTCGTGTATCTCCATGACTTCTGTGTTATCTTGAACTCAACCCAATCATCCATTCATCCAACAATCCATCCATCCGTCATCCTGTGGGATGACTCTGAAAATATTTCAAGATTATTGTTACGAAGAGTTATTTCAGGTACCTGGTTCCAGTCATCAGACGGAGGATTTTCTCCTGGTCGGCCTCATCCCTTTTGAACTCGCCGTTGATCCTGCCGTTCCTCATCACGAGTATCCTGTCGGAAAGGTTCAGGAGTTCGGGCAGCTCACTTGAAATCAGAAGTACGGCGCAGCCCTCGTCCGCAAGCCGGTCTATCAGATTGTATATCTCGGTCTTTGCTCCGACATCCACACCTCGTGTCGGCTCGTCAACAAGAAGGATCCTGCAGTTTGCGGCGATCCATTTGGCGATCACAAGCTTCTGCTGGTTGCCGCCGGAAAGCGATATGGCGGTTGTCTCAAGTGTCGGCGCCTTCACCCTCAGACGGTCAAAATACTTCTGCGACATCTGCTTTTCCTCCGAAGAGGAGATCCAGCCCCATTTCGACAGTCTTCTGAGCACGGCCATGGATATGTTCTCCATGGAGGACATCCCGAGGACGAGTCCATGCCGCTTCCTATCCTCAGGAATCAAGCCGATTCCATGTCCCATGGCATCGGAGGGTTTCCTGATATTGATCTTCCGCCCTTCGACACAGACATCTCCGGTGGCAAGCTTGTCCAGTCCGAAAATGGCCTCGGATATTTCAGTCCTGCCCGAACCGACCAGTCCCGCCATTCCCAGTATCTCACCAGCCCTCACCGAAAAGCTCACGGAATCAAACTTGCCAGGACTGGAGAGGTTCTCGACCTTGAGAACCTCCTTTGAAACACTAGAATGCTTTTGCTCCGGGAAGAATTCGGAGAAAGGCCTGCCGACCATCATCTGTATCAATGCGTCCCTGCTGACTTCCTTGACCGGCCTTGTACCGATATACTGTCCGTCACGTAGAACTGTGACATCGTCGCATATCTCGAAAATCTCCTCGAGCCTGTGCGAAACATAAATGCATGTGACGCCGTTGGCCTTGAGACTGCGTATCATATCCATCAGCCTTGCCGCCTCGACCTGCGACAGACTGCTTGTCGGCTCATCGAAGATGATTATCTTCGCTCCGCCGGCGACAGCTCCAGCGATCTGCACCAGCTGCTGCTGTCCCACGGGCAGTTCGGAAACCTTTGCCCACACGTCCATCTTGCATCCAATGGCTTCCAGGGCGGCGACAGCCTTGTCATGCATTATCTGGTACAGCACAAAAGGCCCCATCCTGGGCGTCTCGCCCAGGGCAAGGTTTTCTGCGACGGAAAGGTTCTCGCAGAAGGAAAGCTCCTGGTAGACCATTCCGATTCCTGCGAGCCTCGCGTCGCGGGGGCTGCTGAATCCTACTTTCTTCCCGTCAATGAATATTTCCCCGTCATCGGCGGAATATATGCCGGCCAGTATTTTTCCGAGAGTGCTCTTTCCCGCACCGTTCTCCCCCATCAAGGCATGGCAGGTCCCCCTGCTGATGTGCAGGCTGACGTCCTTAAGCGCCTGCACACCAGGGAACCTCTTGCTTATGCCTCGGAATTCGATCATACTTCAAACTTCTTTCAGAGTCATCCCACAGGATGACGGATGGATGGATTGTTGGATGAATGGATGATTGGTTTTGAGTTCAAGATAACACAGAAGTCATGGAGATACACGAGAATTATTAGAAAGGCATTTCGGATAATTTATCTAGGATGTTTTTGGTCTTATGTCTTTGATACCCAACCATCCATCAATCCAGTCATCCAATCATCCATGGGACGGCAGTGAACTTCCTTCAAACTTTATTCTAATTTCGACGTTCGCCGTTCAATGTTGGATGTTCGATATTCATTTTTCCAGTTTAAGGTATTCCTCCTGTACATCCATTCCCCACGCCTTGAGCTGGCGCGCCCATGTTCCGAGATTGTCCTTGGTCACCGGCACCAGCTGCATATCGTTCATTACTGGAACTTCCTTGTTCAGGCACATCCTGTCTACGATCTTCTCGACCGAAACATATCCCCAGTTGTAGGTGGGCTGGGCAAGGAGGATCGGAGCGATTCCCTTTTCAATATAAGGAAGCTGGGCCGGAAGCGCATCGATGGCGGCAACCTTCACCTTGTCGGGATTCAAATCTGCCAGGAGCGTCTTTGTGAAGAGGGGCCATCCTCCGACCATCGCCCACGCGGTTATGTCGGGATATGCATTCATCACCCTGACCACTTCAGCAGCAGCATCCTGCGGTGTCTCAACATGGTTGAATGTACCGACAATCGTGATTCCTGGATATTTCTTCGCCTCCTTTATGACCCCTTCGCAGCGTTTTTTCAGGTTGGGGGCATTCTGGTTTCCTGCGAGAATCGCAACTTTACCCTTGCCGTCGATCTGCTTTGCAAGCTCAGCCATCAGCTGTTCTCCGGCCTTGACATCGTCGACACCGTACATCGCAAACCTCTTCGACTGCGGCGCGTCGCTGTCAAATGTCATCACAGGCACTCCCCTGCCGACGGCATCGTTGATGGCTCCATTGACCTTGCCGGCATCTGAGCACGAAAGGAGAATCGCGTCGGCGCCTTCGTTCACCGCCTGTGCTATCCTCTGTGCCTGGACCTGTCCGTCCTCAGTTGGAGGAGTGCGCCAGTCAATCTTCACATCAATCCCGTATTTTGCGGAAAGATCCCTTGCGGCCGCTTCAGCTCCCGTCCTCGCCGAGAGGAACACGGGATTGGTGGAACTTTTCGCGACCATCGCAATCGAGAGCTTCTTCTTGCCGGGCACGTCAGCCTTCTTTGCGTCCTCTGAAAACGCCCCAGTGGCCCATGCCAGCATTCCAGCAGCCAGAATTCCTGTCAACAGCTTTTTCATTTCTTCCTCCATTTCATTATTTACTTTTAATTGTTTCAATATTCTGTTTCTCAGCTACGGACTTCAGCAGTCTCCTGCTTGTCAGCCTTGCATTGATCTGGTCAAGAACAACCGCGATGATTATCGCCAGGCCGATGATGATCCATTCATAGTTCTGATCGAGATGCAGTGTGCGGATGGACTGGCGGATCAGGATTATCAGGACTGCGCCAAACATTGCGCTTATTGCGCTGCCCTTTCCTCCGCTCAGGCTCGTGCCCCCTACTACGGCGGAAGCTATGACATAGAGCTCGTAGCCGGTGGCGTCGGCGCACGAGGCCGAACCATAGTATGTCGTCCCGACAAACGCTGCTATTCCGGCGGTTAGCCCGGAGACCACATACACTCCCGTAGTTATCCGGCCAACCTTCAACCCTGAATAGCGGCTGGCATCGGCATTTCCGCCAATGGCATATACGTGCCTGCCCATCACTGTCTTTGAAAGATATATTGCACCAATCACCGTCGAGGCGATCATTATCAGCATCGGCACAGGATAAAGCGTGCCAAGCCCGAACGTAGCCTTAGTAAAGCCGGTAAGACAGTCCGGTATCAGAATGCTTTCCGCCTTGCTGGCGACAAATGCGATTCCCCTGAATATCCACATCGTACCGAGTGTGATTATGAAAGGATGCACCCTCAGCCCTACTATCATCAGGCCATTTGCAAGACCACAGGCAAGGCCGATTCCCACGCAGAGCGTCAGGGCGGTCAGAAGGGTCGGTACGGAATCCATCGGCCCCATGGCCCGCAGAACCATCGCCGATATGACACCTGCAAAGGCGTATATCGAACCTACGGAAAGATCAATCCCTCCCGAAATTATGACTATGGTGGCTCCGATCGCCATTATCGCGAAGAAGCTGGCGTCTGTGGCGGTCTGCATCAGGGTATACTGGTTCAGGAAGTTGTTGACCTGGGCTCCGGTCGCCCGGTCAGGATGGCTGCCTGAGAAGATCGTCAGGACGACTCCAAGCAACAGTATCACCATGATTATACCGGACTGCTGCGTGCCGAATATCTTCGAGATTAATTTTTTCATGTTCCTTCCACATGGGCTATGTTAAAGGTATCCTTTATTTTTCCGGATCGATATTGTGATTCCCGCCGTTGTAATACCAGGCGAGGACGGGTTTCAGATGTTTGAGTTTCATGAGTTTAATGACTATAGAGGTTTTAATAAAACTATCATTTTTTGGATTCGTCGGCCTTCTGCTTCGCGATGGCGCGTTCGCGGTCGGTAGCGTCGTTGGTCTTCCAATGGATGAGGGACGGAATCTGGGCGTTCGGCATCGGGGAGTCGGAAAGCAGTTTGATGTCCGCGATGTGGAGGTCATTGTCCCCGTTGTTCGCGGTGACATTGAGACGGAAGTATCGGTAGGCGGCCGGCTTGGCCAGGGTATACTCCATCTCGTAGAAGCGGAAAGGGAATGTCTGTCCGCTCTGTGTGTCGAGAGTGGTCCAGTTCGTGCCGTCGTTCGAGCCCTGGAACTCCCAGTCCTTGGGATCGCGCTCCGGTTTGAAGTGGGGGCTGGTGACGGTATAGCCCTTGAGCACCGGTGCGCGGCCGGAGCCGAAGTCGTATTGAATGGCACCCACGCCGCGGCAGCGGCCGGCAAACCACATTGTATTCGAATTGCTGTCGAATGCGCTGTTCGCACCCTCCCTCGCCACGGTGGCGGTGGCCGTGCCCCCGAAGGCGACATTCCACATCGGGGTCCTGGGCATGGTGGCGTCTTCAGGGGAATTCGGACTTGCGCCGGCGGAGTTCACCGCGCTAACTACGTAGTGGTAGGTAGTGCCGTTGGTCACCGCCGTGTCCGTGTAGCTGCTGGCGGTGATTCCCGAGGCGACGGTCGCATAAGGGCCGCCTCTTGAGGTGGCGCGTTTGACCGTATAGCTGGTGGCATCGAAGGACGACTGCCAGCGCAGAGGAACGCTGCGATCCGCAGGCGAGGCCAGGACGGCGGCGGGTGCGGCGGGGGTGATGACCGGTGCGCCACCGTCGCCACCAGTGATCTGGACATTACTGAAAGTGGAGGTGTTCAGCGTGCCGTTGGCGGTCGAGCATACCACCAGACCGACATAGATCTTGTCTGGGACGGGGGCGTCGATGCGACCGACATCCGTAGCTGCCCAGTTGGCGCCGTCGGGTGAAACATAGCCGGTGATGATGTTCCCGATGCGCTCGAGCTTCACCCAATACGAGGGCAAGGATCGGGCGACGACTTTGTTACCGTAGTTGGTGCCGCCATACACGGTGAGGTTCGGCATGTTTTGCTCGAGATTGCCCCCGCAGGCGAGGGCCATCCAGGCGCGGGGAGCGCCCTGGCTGAGGCTCGTGCGCATCATCACACCTGCTTTCGCGGCGGGGTTGGTGTTCTGGATTGAGTCGACTTTCGCGATGATGGCGCAATTGCCGAGGATCTCTTTGTAGGTAAAGTGGCAACTGTCATTCGCCTTCCATATTTCACTACCGCCGCCCTGCACTTTCCAGTTGCCGCCGGAGTAGGACGCCCCGCCGGCGGGTGCAGCGTCCCCGATTTCGACGTCGGTGAATCCCGAGGTGATCGAGGTGGTGGAGGGAATCGGCGGCGGCGGTACCGGCGTGGCCACGGAGCGGTCAACCTCCTTGATGAACACGAAGCTGCCCCCATCCACCCGCAACGACTGGCGGCTTCGATCCGTGAAGGGTGCCGGGAGTCCCTTGCGAACGACATAGGCGCCGTGGATGAGATTGAAAACCACGTTTCCGCCACCCGGACCGTGACCGGTGTTGTCGACGAGGTAATAGGCATCTGTGGTGCCAAAGGGAAGAAAGGCCGTGGGCGTGAGGCTGTTCACCCGTGCGAAATACTCGCTCGCCGCGAGGAGGCGGTTGTCGTAGTCGGAATAAATGTCGATGCCCTGTTTCCAGAGCGCTTCGGCGAGTACGACTAGCGAAAGCTGCTGCCCGTGGGCATGGCCCTGGTCGCGGAAAGAATCGCCGATCATGCCGATGTCGTTGGAGCTGCGAAGACCGATATGCGCAAGCGTGCGAACCTGATACACGACCGTCTTGAGTCTGGCTGTGTCCTCGTTGAAGATCGCCATCAACCCCAAGGCGGCAAGGGCCAGCGCACCTTTGTTTGCGGCGCCGAACTGGCTTTCGCCATACGGATTGCTGGCTGGCATCAGGACGTCGTTGAAATATTTCTTCACCGCGGCCGTGTCGGCCTCAGTCCAGCCCGGCCAGGTGCCGCGCAGGATGTCCGCGCCGCCCACGAACGCGACGACATAGTCTCCCAGATCGAGCATCGATTCGCGGCCTCCAAACTCGGTGTGCGTGGTGGCCCACGCGAGCAGGATGTCGTGCGCCTTCTGCGCATAGGCGTCGTCGCCGGTGAAATACCACATGCGCGAGAGATTCCAAATCGCGATCATGTCGCTGCGCCAGGGCCAGAGATTGACGTTGGGGGAGCGCTTTACCTCCTTGAATGGTCCGGACATTTTAAACTCGAGCTTCGAGCGCCCCTCAGCGGCGAGGGCCTCGAAGCCGCTCTTCCAGGGCTCGCGCTTGATGTTGGCCTTGAGGATCTCGAGATCCTCGCGGGTCAATAGCACACCAGGAGACGTGAATCGCGGCGTCGGAAATCCCATGACCAGGCTGACAGGCGTCTGCTGCGGCGCGAGCGTGGGCGTTGGATCGGGAGCAGTCGTTGAAGCCGGCTGTGGAGTCGGCTTCGCAATCCCATTCCCAGCATCTACGACGAGCGCAGCAGAGGCACCAAGTGCTAGCACGAGTAAAAATTTCCTGAGTCCGCCGCAGCAGCGGCAACGGGGATTGTCAGGAATTTGAACCGGCCGGGTGGGGCGTGGAATGTTGGGCTGTCTCATGAGCTATACTCCGGTGAGTTTGTAAAAGATGGCGAAATCGTTCCTGAGCTTCGCCTGTGGCGTCTCGGTCACGAGGGCATCTGTGATCTTCTCTTTCATTCGCAATCTCCTGATTAAGGATTAAAATCAGACACATCCTCATTTCCAACAGATCAATAAATCCTGAACTCCCAAACTCCCCGCTCGCCATTCAGGATGGTCAGTTTCATATAACGGGCGCGTATGGATTTCCGATCCACGTGCGGAGAGCGAAAGATGACATCATCGTGGCCACCGTAGGGGTGCCAGGATTTCCCGTCGAGCGACCATTCGATCTTATAGGCATGGCCGGCAGCTGGTTTAACGAAATAGGTTTCAGTACGGGAAATGTCACGAACTTCACCAAGGTCTATACATAGCCAAGGTGCGGTATCATTGGTGGCGGCCATCCAACGGGTGCCGTTGGCGCCGTCGGTTGCGTTTTCCGAGGTATGGGCTTCGATGCGATAGAGGTTTTGGTCCTTGCGTAGATCTACACGGCTTTTGGGAAGGACAGAGGATGAGGCTACTGGCCTTTTCAGTGCCAAATTAGGCAATGGATCGACAAGCTGACGCAATGCGCCCACGCCGGTCTTGGTCAGCTTGATGGGCTGTATGGTGCCATCAGGATTAAAATTCATCTTATCGACATAGATTTGACGGTTTGTTCCCCCTCGCCCATATTCGAGATAGACGAAATACCACTGGTTGCTGTCCTTGGGACTGAAAAAACAGCCATGGCCTGGGCCGAAGACTTTTTGGTCGAGATCGCTCGTGGCGATAATGTCATCCTTGGGCGCTTCCCAGGGGCCAATCGGCGATTTGCGGCTCATCATGTAGGCGTATTGGTAGGATTCCCCGCCACCGAGCGTGTAGAAGTAGTAGTAGATGCCATTGCGCTTCACGAGGAAGGGACCTTCGGAATATCCTTGGCGGCTGGTGGGGATGGTGATCATAGGACCGTCCGGAGAAAGCAGGTCTGGCTTGAGCTTCACCGCGCGACGGCGCGACCAAAACATGTAAGACTGTCCGTCGTCGTCCGTGAAAACTTCCGCGTCGATGGAGCTTTTTTGTTCAATCTGATAGGGCTGGATCGTCGCCTTGGTGACGTGCTGGCCATTGGGCGCCACGAAAGGCCCCAACGGTGAATCCGCGACAACGACCGTAATTATGCCGTCCAAGGTTGTGAACGAATAATAGCGTCCGTTCCGGTGCATGATGGTACTGGGCGCCCAGTACTTCAAATCGAAGTCAGGGGGGAAACTCGATCCCTCGAAACTCCAATTTAGAAAATCCTTCGACGTCCAGACCACCGGCATTCCCGAAGTGGACAGCCCTTTTCCCCAGCCGTCGGTGGTGGCATACAAATAGAAGGTGCCATCGATTTCCGAAATACTTGGATCTGCGACCATGTCGGGAATCAGCGCGTGGCCGAAATTGACGAGGTCGTTGTCCGGTGGAAGGGTGAAACCACTGTCGGTGGTTTCGATGATTTGCTTATCGTCGAGGAAGCATTTGATTTGCTTGCCATTCACCTCGATGCGGACGTTGTACCAGCGGTCTTTCTCGAGATTTCCCTTTGAAGAGGTGCCGATGGGATGGCGCTGGCCGTCGTCGGTTTTCTCAAGGCAATGGGCCGTGTTGTTCCAACCGCCAAGATTCAGCCAATAAAAATTCCGTTCGTCCTTTGCGCCAAAGCCGATGAGGAAGCCTTCCGCGCCGCCGGTTTTGCGCACGCGCACGTCGACAGTGTAGTCGGGGCTGGTACAGGTGAAGGCGTAGCGCGTAAGCGCCGGAGTGGCAGCGGAGCTTTGGATGAGGACACCGTTGGCGATCTGCCAATTGCCGCTCTCGGGCTTCCAGCCGGACTGCTGGCGGTCGAAGGAATCGTTCAGCACGGTTTCCTTCCCGCAGGTGATCTTGACGGCATCGAATTCCACTTGTGATTTCCATGAGCCGAGAATCAGCGCGTTCGCACCCGGCGCCGGTGTTGCCGTCTGGGCCAGAAGTGGCGGAATGAAGGCAACGGCGGTGGCTGCAATCAGTTTTAGGGTCATTCGAAGGTGTTTCATAAATTTCCTGTGGTTAAAGCTGCGGCTCTTTCGGCGTCATTGGAAATTCCAGCAATCAAATCTCGGTTACGTGTTCGCCCCGGCGGGATACGGTTGTCCATTCAATTCTCCTGACCCAATTTAACAGTAATGCTTTCTCCTTCATAGCGGATTTCCGCATCGGCATTTTCAACAGGCGAAACACCTGTGCCCATGCCTGAGCGAACCAGAACCACCTTGAATGTCCGAGTGCTGATCATTTCCGGGAATCCGCCATTGCGTTTTCCGACAGTAAAGCTGCGCGCGGCATCATTCCACTTCAGTTCGACAGTTGCATAGCGCCCCTTTGCATAGCCATAGGTCTCTCCATCGTCCTCATATAGCGTAAAGGACGAGTCGGAGCCCTTGTAAATGCGAATTTCGCAGGGGGCGTCCGGTTTATCATTCACATGCTTTATGACAGGCCCCATCGGCAGAATCGAACCGGCGCGGACATAAAGAGGAAAGACATCAAGAGAACACGAGCGTTCGACCGTTTTCCCGCCAGCAAGCTTTTCGCCCGACCAGAAATCATACCATTCTCCTACGGGCAGACGAGTTTCCACTTTGTCGTTCACCACACCTTTGGCCTCCTTTGCCAGCACATCAGGAGTTTTCCATACCAGCCTCAGTCCACGGTCGCGTCCACCTTGGTAGTATTCAAGTTTGAGGCTGACCTTCTGTCCCTTTTTGAAGAAAAGCTTCCTGCCGTGATACTCCATGGCGTGAGCACGCCAGTCATCGACCACCTGAGCATTATCGAGCCAGAGCCTGGCTCCGTCGTCGGCAACTGTTCCTATCTCGTATTCACCATCTTCCGGAATATTCAGCACCCCTTCATAGCGAGCTGAAAAATTATTCACGCCCTCGAGCCCTTTGGGAAGGTCTGCAAGCGGAGGCCCGGGCCATGTCTGGTTTATCTCCGCTTCAACGGTGCTGCTGGCGGTCTTTTCGAAGTTACATCCGTTGAAGTATTGGACTGCCACACCTGGCCTGCCGTCCGGAGTCAGCAGATATCTTCCCGGGACGACATCCTTCGGAGCCGCCTCCCGAGCGTTTACAATTGGACGATCGACCACGCGTACGAGCAGGGCCGGGCCGAACATGAACTGGGTGTCAAGCCTGCGCAGATTTGGATCGTCCGGAAAATCCATGGGCATTCCACGCATCATGGTATATCCTCTGGAGGTAGACTGCCATGCCAGACTATAGACGTAGGGGAGTAGCCGATATCGCAGATTAGCAGCTTCAAGAAGAGCCTTATAGACATCGGGTGATAACTCCTTGAAAAGATATGGCTCCCGGTTGATGCTGGTGCCGTGAATCCTGTAGATCGGATTGAATATTCCGAACTGATTCCATCGGACGTAGAGTTCCTGATATTCAGGGTTGCGTTCGCCGTTTGGAAAACTGACGAAGAATCCGCCTGTGTCCTGCGTCCAATATGGTTGACCCGCCATGGATACGTTAAGTCCTCCGGCAACCTGGTCCCCCAAAGTCTGAAAACTCGCCCTAGTGTCTCCGGACCACGGCAGGGCCGCATAGCGCTGCTGTCCGATGAAGCCCGAGCGTGTAAGAGTGAAGACCCTCTTGTCGGCTGTTGCTCGCTGTCCCTCGTAGACACCTTTTGTGGTCACAAGGCTGTATGTGTTCAGATAGCGAGCATAGTCTCCCATAGCATTGCTTCCGAGCCGTTTGATCTCCATTTCCGTCTTTCTTTCATCCGGACATGCGTTGCCCACCTCGACTTCCGTGCCATCCATCCATAGGGCATCAACGCCTACGTCGAGCAGTCCTTTTTTGATGTGCTTGAAATAAATTTCCCGCCCCTTTTCACTGTAGGCGTCGTAGATGCGCGCCTTCTTGGAAATCCAATGCAGCGGTTCGTGCCTCAGACCGTACTGATCCAGTTCCCTGGCCAGATCCGTGTCGTTGCCAACCGACGGCCAGATTGAGCACATCAGTTTGACGTTCAGTTCATCGTGCAAGCTCCTCGCCATGCCAGCCGGGTCGGGAAAACGTTCCTTGTTCCAGATCATCCCGCTCCACGTTCCGTCCTTATCTCCACCCCAATACTGCCAGTCCTGGACGATGTTGTCCAATGGAAATCCCGAATTGCGGAAATTCCGCACGACTTGGAGCAACTCGTTCTGGGTCTTGTAGCGTTCCTTGCTCATCCATAATCCGAAAGCGGACTTTGATAACATCGGAGCCGGACCGGTAAGCTCCCGGTAGGCTGCAATCACTTCGTCCATAGTTGTCCCGGCTAAGAAATAGTAATCACTTCCTCCTGGAGCGCTTTCCGCATATAGTGACATTCCACCGATATCGTCCTTGAATATTGACTTGGAGTAGATGTCCCACATCAGTCCGTAGCGCTCCGTTGAGATGAGAAGGGGAACACATATGCCGATATTGCTCTGCGCCATATAGACCTCCTGTCCACGATAGTCCATGTAACGCCTGGTGTACTGTCCGAGCCCATAAATGGACTCGTTCTTCTTGAGGACAAATCGCTGGTAGACTTCGTAGGTGGGGGCGTTTGAAATATCAACAAGCCTCGCCTCCATTGGAGCATCATTCTTCTCGGACAGGATCGGGAACCCGTCCTGGCGAAAAAATGACAATGCTCCGCTGTCCTTGTTCACTTCGATTATGATTTTGGGGGAATTAATTTTCAGCTTATTGCCGACATCGGCTATTTTCAGGTCCGGCGCAATGGGTGCTGCGACAACAGTCAGGCTGGGATGCTTCCAATAGGATACTCCGGGATTGCTGTTGACCCGGACAGTTCGTTCTCCATAAAAAATCACATTCCGATACATGCCTCCCACACGAAGCTGGATCCCCCCTTCAATTTCCTTGTAGGCGAAGCCCGTCTTTCCAGGAGTGACCACCGGCTTCAACTGCCCGAAGTCACCAAGCCCTGATTCAGAACGGGCTTCGAACGAAGATGCTAGCAAAGCCATCAAAGATAAAGAGCTGAAACACAAAAGATTTTTTAACATTTATATTCCCCTTGTTTGGCTTAAAATTCTTTTATAATTGTCAAAGTATTTGATCGGGCGCGACCAGTCCACAATACTATTTCCTTAGTGATGTCAACCCAGACCTCATTGTCATTGGAGCCCTGAAACACGAGCCTGACAGAAAGCCAGATCCATTCCATCTACGCATCCTGTACTCCAGCACCAGATATCAATCCAGGATCGTCTGTGCTCAGGCATTCCCCCCCGCCTTAGCGGAAAACACCGACAAGCCCCACTTGTCCATCCATTTTATTCTCATCCCTTCACCGCAGAATTCAACGGGCAACCAAACATAACGGCCGTCAATGGCATCGTGCGGGCTCCAGATGTCAAAAAGCGCAATGAAGGCGTCGTCAAACCCCTGGACTTTTAAAATAAAAGTGCTTTGAGCTCCAAATGTCTTCTCAGGCCCGAGATTATTGCCGGGATTTATTCCGATGCATGGATTACCGATCTCCATCCAAGGTCCGAAAATGGATTCGGCGACCGCCAATCGCGCCGCATTCGGAGCCCAACCGGTGCAACCAGAGGCAATGAGATAGTATCTGCCACTCCGCTTGCAGACAGCGGGCGCCTCCATCCAACATAAAGGGAAAACTCGGACATATTTTCCAGTGCAGTCAAGATAGTCATCCGTAAGCAGAGATATCTGAAGGGTTGAATTATGCTCGGATGCATAAATGTGATATGCCTTGCCGTCATCGTCCACAAAGATTGTCATATCCCTCACCATCTGCCCCTCCTCGAAATGGGCCCCAAGTATGTTGTACTGTGAATGCTTTGATGAAGGACCTCCAACGAACTGGTCCTTTTCCTCTTTCGTCCGCGCAATCAAACCGGGCTCCATCTGATCAGCAGTGACATTGAGCGGCCAATGCCCTGCATTCGCTCGGATGCTGCGGAGAAACATGTACGGACCGACGGGCTTGTCTGCCATGGCAATCCCAGCCCGGGCTGATCCATATCCTTTTCCTTTGAACTCCAAATGGAACCACATGACGAACTTGGCGGTTTTGGAATTGTAGACTACCTTAGGACGCTCAATAATGCACCCTTTGGCAATTTCGCTATCCGGATCACCGGAAACAGCAAGGGAAATTCCACGGTCAGTCCAGTTATAAAGGTCCGTAGAGGAATAGACGTGAACACCCACCTGGGCACGATTTCCGTCCACACCCTCAATCTTGTGCTCTCCAAACCAATAATACACGCCTTCATGGAAAAGTACTCCCCCTCCGTGGGCGTTGATGTGGACGCCATTGTCGTCTCGCCATATGGCTCCGGGTTCGAACGAAGATAAACTGCTTACCTCCGCCGACCGGGCATTAGATCCCCGGTCGTAGCTCATGCGATTTTGATGTTCGCTCTGCATACCGCGCTCCGCCCCGTCAGTTATGCGTTTCTGACTCAACACAAGGCATACTAAGATATAAACTCCAGAACACCGCTCCCTTGGCAAGACACACTGCCTGTGAGGCTTACCAGCAATTGACTTCCGGCTCAGTAGGTCTTCTTGTAATCACGTGCCCGTCAACGAAAAGAATTGAAGGTGTTCTATGAAATCGTATCATGTCAAAATAAGAAGCATCTCCAAGGAATCCATCATTCAATGGGTTTGGAGCACCATCAGCGCTGCCGCCTGGATGCCAGGGACACCCCCATTCCCCAGCATCGACAAGAAGACAATACTGAATCCGCTCGCAGACTCCAGCATAATTCGCCCAGAAAAGCTTTCCCGGGCTCCAGCGATCGCCAATCACCACCCTGATGTCGGGCGACTTGACCCTGTCTATTTTGGCGCCATTCAGCCATCCGAAATTGCTACTTGTGACCGTCACTTGTCCTTTGGTATCCAGCCAAGTAGTGGAACCATTCCCCCAATAACCTCGTGACCCCTGGTATTGTCCATAATTGAATCCGTAGGACCTTTTGCATTCATTAAACTTGTTGTATTCAGCAAATGGGCCACTCAACGTGGCCGCACCAGCCTTACGCTGGATGTTGTCAGATGGACATGCAAATATGTCGGCATTTTTTATTGACAATGCGCTCATGATTGCAGCTTCCCATGCCGTCATCCTGGTTCCACCCCAGTCTCGGTGCCCGGGAATACTTCCGTCAAAGTCACTAGCATAAACTTGCACACCTGTTCCGAGCTGCTTCAGGTTATTTATGCATAAAGTCTGTCGAGCAGATTCCTTTGCCGTATTAAGAACAGGCAGCAGAAGCGATGCGAGAATCGCGATAATGGCGATTACGACCAATAGTTCGATCAAGGTGAAGGCCCTTGCTCGAACATGCAGATGACAGGTGGTAAACGGCCGGAATCTGCTTATACTTCTTAACGCCTTCATGATTTCACCTTCTTCTTTCCTAACGCCGGCACCATCACAGGTTTCACGAATATATCCATCCTGCTCTCATCCCCTGGATTCTTCATGCGGGAAAAAAGTTGTTCCACGGTCTTCCTGCCCACCTCTTCAAGCTTCAGATCGATGGTTGCAGGGCGGTGCTTAAGCTGACCCAAAAAATTATTATCATTATTGCAGCCTATTGTCCTGATATCGCGTTCAGGTTCAATCCCCCTGGCCTTCAGACAATTTGAAAGGGCAAGCAGAGCGTCATCTGAAGTTACGAAAATCCCATCGACCTTGCTCATTCCAACTATTATGTCAGCCGCTTTATCCATCCTTTCGAACAAACTTCCACCATCCAGTTCAGCATCCGCTCCTATCGCAGTAGCCTTCATGCCTTCATCGGCTGCCGTGCCAAGAAAGTTCTCCATGCGCTGCATCAATGACACATGACCTTTGTTGTGTACAACTACCGCAGTGTTCCTGCAGCCGGCCCCGGAGAGGTATCTAAACGCCATTTCCCCAATGAACCTGTTATCATAATAGACATGATCAAACCGCCCATCGGGATCGGATTCGGACTTGAACGTCAATACAGTTGGAACAGCAAGAAGGAAATCGATGAGTTTCACAGGTGCCGACGGGGGCAGATTGCCGATCAATATGACCCCGTCCACGCTATTCCTAATGTTCGGAACGAAACTCTCATAATCGCCCTGCCACTGTGTTACCATCAGGCCGAAATTACTCTCAGCCAGAGCCTTCTGTATTCCACCTATGAGGGCCGGAAATGTCGGCATCCTGTATAAATCAAATGGATCATAAGGGAGAAGGCTCAACATAAGAATTCTGCCATGTCTTACAAGGTTATGCCGTCTTAGCTTTGGACCAGGCCTTACTTCCGATGGAACATAGCCCAGTCTATTCATTGCCTTGAGGACTTTTTTGGCCTTGTCCTTGCTCAGGCGCCCGGTCTTGTTAATAAATCTTGAGACAGTCGCAGTCGAAACTCCCGCATCCCTGGCTACAGCATATATGGACATTGAACACCTCGTTTTCTTCCCGCCTTATTCCTGCACGTATTTCTCTTCCTTAAGTAAATTATATAATAAATCACCTTATATTACAAGTATATCTTGTAATATATTTGTAATATATCCCCTTGGCAATTTACGCCAGAACGGAGATATCCTATCCTGGATTCTCCATGCGGAATATTGTAAGTGAATATGCTGGAGCGTCGTAAACAAATGAACTGCCAATAGATATAGACGATGCCTGCGGAAGGATTTTAGTTTTGCTTTCATGATCATTGACCACCAGCGGATCATCCCCCGCCAGGACAGTTTTCATAGCCTTTCCGGAAAATTTCCCAATCCCACTTATCTCAACTGAGATTTTCCTGACGGCACCAGCGCCATTCACTATTTTTATAATCATATCCCCAGTACTGCTGTCACTGACTGCCGAAACCGCTAAATCAGGAGCATCCTCAGCACTGCTCGCACTTACTGGAAAACAGGTGTCACCACTGTTCATGCTGAAAAGCTTCTGTACATGATAATTGATCGCAGGAAACACTTCCGTCTTTGCAAAGTAGATCAGGTTCGGATTCCAGTTCGTATGACCTTTCCTGGCAAGAAGCGGGGCGTATGAGGCGAACTGGATCACATCGCCGTTTCTTTCAAGTCCTGTAAGGTAGGCGGCCTCCGCGATCGCCGAACGCAGTGTATTCCTGCGCTCTATGTCGTGTGCCGCATATTCCCCCACGTAAACCTTAGATTTCCTTCGGTCATACGAGTCGTAACGGTTCAGGTTGTCCCAGAACCATTCCGGTTTTTCATAGTAGTGTTCATCTATAACCGGCACTTTCAATTCATCAGCTATATCCCATCCTTTCACATAGTCCTCTCCGCTGTGGAACGGACCTGCTGTGCCAACCACGGTTATTTCCGGATGCGCCTTTTTTACAGCTTCATAGATCATTTTGAAGCGTTCCTTGAACACTGGTGTCATATGTTCCTCGTTCCCAACACCGAGGTATTCAAGATTGAACGGTGCCGGATGGCCTGCGGCGGCCCGTTTTGAACCCCATTCCGAATCAGCTGGACCGTTGGCATATTCAATGAGATCCAATACATCCTGGATGTAGCCTGGCATTTCTTCCATTGGAATACCCAGCTGCCCCTTCCCCCCCATGCCAGTTACAGAACCTCCGGAATTCTGACATGAAACACCTGCAGGAACTACCGGAAGCGGTTTAGCGCCGATATCTTCACAGAATTGGAAATATTCAAAATAGCCAAGCCCCAAGGTCTGATGATATCCCCAGATATTTCTCTGGCTTTTGCGGGATTCAACAGGACCGATGGTGTTTTTCCAGTCATATAAATTATCCATCCCGTCTCCATGCACCAGGCAACCTCCGGGGAAACGCATGAACTTCGGTTTAAGATCGGCAATCGCCTGTGCAAGATCAGCACGAAGGCCGTTCGGACGGTTCCGGAAAGTTTTCCGTGGGAACAGTGAAATCATGTCAAGGGCGATTCGCCCCGGATGGGAAGCCAGCAGAAGCAAGCGTCCTTGTTCCGTTGATGCCATCGCCTTTATCTCAGCCGTATATTTCTTCCAGGATGGGGTAAGAACTGGTAGGACAGCTTCCCCCAGCAAAGAGCCATCCTCATCTTCCAGGCGGACAGTCAAAGGCCCTTCAGGCCAGGCCAACTGACGCGCAAATACAGAGAAATCATAGGTTTCTCCAGACTGGATGGGAATTCCATCAAAACCCTTATTGCACAATCCCACGCTTCCTCCCGATGGAGTTATCCCCAAAACAGCATAATGCGGGTTGTTCAGGTGCACAGGGTTGCCGGTATCAATCAGAAATGTCCCCTTTCCGCCGTCACGTTCCACAAATTCCCAGCCAGTCAATGCATTCCATTCCCCAAAAGACATAGCACTTCCATTACGGAGGTCTGACTGGGAATATTCAAAAGACCGGTTCTGAAGCAATTCAGCATAAAGGCCCCCGTCGGCAGCATAGCTGATATCTTCGAAAAACACCCCAATCAGATCTGGGCTGATTTTCCAGCCAGATCCCAAAGGCCCGACATTGACAGTCGCGCTCTGCGAATATAAATCTGCAGGCTTATTGCTGATTTCCTTCATATAAATCTTTTCCCGGATAGCATATAATAAACTTCATTTGAACGAAGTTCCCTCTTTAAATCCGGGATCCTGGTATCTCTCCCTATATGTATGTATTCAATTCCTGCCATCTCGGAGAAGTCCTCTATGAATTCCGCAGTCACCTGCTGGCTGAAAGCAGTATGATGGGCTCCACCGGCATAAATCCAGGAGGCGGCACCGACCTTCAGATCAGGCTGCGGAACCCAGATCGCCCTCGCGATCGGAAGATTTGGCAATGCCGCGTCAGGCTTGACACAGTCAACTGAATTGACGATCATGCGGAACCTGTTGCCCATGTCGATCAGGCTGGCGTTGATTGCCGGGCCGCTCGGCACATTGAACACAAGCCTCGCCGGAGCTTCCTTTCCTCCGATGCCCAGCGGATGAACCTCCAATCTGGGCTTGCCGTCCGAAATGGAAGGGCATATTTCCAGCATGTGCGCACCGAGAACCTTCATCCCTTTCGGATCCAGGTGGTAGGTATAATCCTCCATGAAGGAACAGCCGCCTTTGAGTCCGGCGCCCATGACCTTCATGGCACGGACAAGCGCGGCATGCTTCCAATCACCCTCGGCGCCAAACCCATATCCCGCATCCATCAGGCGCTGGGAAGCCAGGCCAGGAAGCTGCGCCAATCCATGAAGATCCTCAAACGTTGTCGTGAACCCCTTGAATCCGCCTTCCTCGAGGAACTTCCTGATGCCCAGTTCGATGCGGGCCTGATAACGAAGGTTCTGATGGAAAGGTCCATTCTTCTTTCCATCTGCCGCTATCTGGTAAGTCTCGCCATACTCCTGAACCAGATTGTCAATCGCCGATTCCCTGACCCCGTTTATGATCTTTACGATGTCGCCGACTCCATATCCGTTGACTGAAAGACCGAACTGAATCTGGGCTTCGACCTTGTCGCCTTCAGTGACGGCAACCTCGCGCATGTTGTCGCCGAAACGCGCAATCTTCATTGTCTGGAAATCATGCCAGCCGGCTGCCGCCCGCATCCATACGCCGATACGTTCCTGCACCTCACCTTCCTGCCAGTGACCGACGACGACCTTGCGGGCTATGCGCATCCGTGTCATGATGAATCCGTGTTCACGGTCTCCGTGCGCCGCCTGGTTGAGGTTCATGAAATCCATGTCGATCTCGTTCCACGGAAGGTCGCGGTTGTACTGGGTGTGCAGGTGGAGAATAGGCTTCTGCAATATTTTCAAACCGTTGATCCACATCTTTGACGGCGAAAACGTGTGGCACCAGGTAATAAGGCCGATACAGTTTTTTGCGGTGTTGGCTTCAATACAGAGGCAGGTGATCTCATCGGGCGTCTTCATGACCGGCTTAAAGACAACTTTCACAGGAATTTCTCCCGACTTATCCAGGAAAGCTGCTATCTCCTTGGAATGTTCGGCAACCTTCTTCAATGTTTCAGAGCCGTACAAATGCTGGCTGCCTGTCACAAACCAAACCTCATACTTTTTCAAATCAATCATGCTTCCTCTCTTTTCTTATTCCTGTTTTTATCTTGTCCATGCTACTTGCCATTATCGCCATCTTTTTCTCCTTGATCCGGATGCGTGGCTGTCGCTTCCATAATGTCCGTATATGCCCGGTGGGACTTGTCAACGTCCTTGAATGCCTGCGCGCTTGGAATTTCACCGACACAATGCCTCTGCAGCATCTTGTTTGCAGCCACAACAAACTCCGCGCGCGTCACTGGCGCGTCCGGGCGGAACGAGCCGGCTTCATCAGCGGTCAGCCAACCTTCCCGCGCCACGCGCCGGATCTCGGCGGCATTAGGCGTGTCGGTGGTGACATCCTTCAGTACGGGGCCGTCATCACCCTTCAACCATTGCATCCGGGACATGATGCCGGCCAACTCGCCCCGCGAGATGAGAGCCTGCGGATGGAAGCGGTTTTCGGCGTCACCATTCACATACTTCACCGGCTGCGTAAAGCCATGCCCGATGCCCTTGCTCGACATATAGGCCACATCATCGTAGTAGAGTGCGTCCTTGGGCACATCGACAAAGCCACACGTGTATGCCCCGCGATCGGTGTAATCGTCCACCAGACCGGCCAGCAGCGAGACCGCCTCCGCCTTGGTCAGTTTCTGATCCGGGCGGAAGGTGCTGTCGTCATAACCCTTGATGTACGCAACGTGGTAATCCGGGCTGTAATCCTCGATGCGTTCGCCGAGGATACGGAATTCACCGATTTCGAAAATGGGAAACGGTTTGGCCGGCATGAAGAGACGAAGATAGCGGTAGGCCTTGTCCAATTCCTCTTTCTTGACCGTCAACGTCTGCAAATCGCCTGAGGCTTTGGCCTTGTTCTCGGTCAACAGCGTCCATTGCTTGCGGTCATTCGATCCATAGACCACGGACTCCGCCACCCGGATCGGGAAACCGTCGCGGCACTGGATGCGGAACGCGTTGGCTTTGACCTTGAAGTGATTGCCGAAATCCATCGTGACATTCTTGTCAAAGCCCCAGAGGCCACCCCAGCTAAGGGGGTCGCCATCAGCCATCTGCTTGATTCCGCGTTCAGGTCCGGTCGATGCCATACGGTAATCCAGAGTGCCGTCCGCCAATTTTGGATTCAACAGCGCCAACTGGTCGGCAGCCTTCCTGACCGTGGCAAGGTCCTTGGTTTGCAAAGCCGCTTTGAATGCTTTTAATGTTGCTGATTCGTACTTTTCCTTTGGATCATAGACTCTGGCGACGTAATCCAATGCGGCCTGCAAGTCCTTGGCGACGTGAATGTCCACGCGCATGGTCCTGAGGGAGACCGGGGTGTGTGCAGTGATGTAGAGCGTGTGATCGCCGGCCTGATTGACGGAAGGCGTCCACGTGAATTTGCCCGAAGTGCCATCCAGAACCGCGCCAGCCGGAAGATTTCGTGCCGTGTATTCGATCTTTTCCTTGTCACTTTCGATACTTTGCCGGTCGAATTTATAACGAACAGCCGACGCCTTTGAATCTATGCGCTGATTACTTGTATAGATCTTCTCAATCTCATCTGCGCTCAAGGCCTTATTGAAAATAGTGAAATCATCCACCATCCCAGCCAGATATGGATCAGGCCACTGTGATTTGCCGAGGTAATTTTGTTGGGTTTTTCCCAGGCTGGATGGTTTCAACGTAATGTTTGAATTTCTCCCCACCTCTTTGCCATCGACATACAGAATGCCGGTGTTCCCGGAAAGGGTCAGTACCACATGCTGCCATGAGCCGGTTTTTATCGGCTCCTTGCCCAGCACTGCCTGTTCTTGTCCGCCGGGGATTCGAATGGCGAATTTCAGCACCTTGCCATCCGTTGGCGTCATGAACATGTAATTTTCGCGGCTGTCCCCGAAGTCGAAAACACGCGCAAATGGATCCAGCTTGTTGGGCATTATCCAGGCACTGATGCTGAAGTCGTCCAGATCGCCGACAATGCCGTCCTTCAATTGGGCGTACTGCCCGTTGCTCCTCAGAATTAAAGCGTCGCCAACTTTTCCCGGAGCCCATGTTGCCCCTCCAAACAGATATTTATCGGGGGTGGTCGCGGCATAGGTCTTTGCGATTGCAGCACCTGCATATGTTGGAAACGATATAGAGTCCTCTGCCACATCAAAACTCAGCGGCAGGACTTGATTAGCCTCGGTGTCAATTCGATCAAAATCAATAGTGGCCGCCCCGTCCATCGGCGTGGCCTGAATATAGAGAACACCACGATTGCCGAAGTCGCTCGTCACATATTTCCATTCGCCGTTGGTATTGGGAAGATAGATTGTCTCTCTGCCGAAGTTGAGCTTGACGACGCTATCGGAACGCACTCGCAACCCGGCTCCGCCGGGAAACCAGGTAAGCATCACCATGGTACGCGGGTTCTTTTCGAGCGCCATCCGTACATACCGCGTGCCGTCCGCATCCGCCTGCACTTTTAGCGGGATGTCGTTCGTTGATCCCGGATAAATATCGCCCGGCATCGCATGCGCGGACAAGTCCACAAAGCTGTATTCGAACTGCCGGCCAGTCACCGGAACACCATCGCGGGTCACTTCCAGCGGGGGAAGGACGACCGCCAGGGCGCGCTTGGCTTTCTCCGGGTCCGGCGCGGCGTCGGACGCGGCTGCGGGAAGCCCGATCCAGAAATCAAAACCGTAGTTATGGACGCTATCGAAATGGCTGCCGGAACGCGCCCCATGCTCCCGGCCGACGGCAGTGGCGTCAAAAGCAGCTTTGATGTAGTGGAGCGGCCCCGACTCCATATCAATGCCCACCGCTTTGAAATAGTGATAACTGTTGGCAGTTCCGTTGCCTCCGCCCCCACCACGCCAACTGGGCTGATCGAATCGGGCCAGATAATCACCGTGTTTAGGATCGGTCTCGGTATAGGTGGGAACCCAGGTCAGGTCATACCCCAGGTTGTATTTCGCGAATAGCGCCGCGCCTTTGGGCAGGCGGTTGTCCAGGAAATTAATCGGCGAAACCCCGTCCGCTTTGCCCGTGACCGTGCCGGCAACCGGGTCGACTTTCGTTTTCTGAAAATCAATGGTCTTCGACATCATCAACAAGTTGGTGAGGTTGCCCTCCGCGTGAGGCATGTCGCGCCCCATTTCCACCAGCTGCAGATTTGGCTCGACGGCTTCGCCGGTTTTATCATTGCGTGTCACCAACCGGATCTGATTTTTGATGTCTCCGCTCCGCCCCCAGTTCGGGGTCGTGGCGTTTACAGTGGTCCACTCCACGGCTTGCTTGTAGTCTTCAACCTCATCCCCGAGGATCGTGGACGCCAGGTATCCCATGATCGCGTATGTATGCTGGTTCATGAAATAGTCGTTGCGCTCGATACTGTTCTTCCTGATCGGGTAGATGCAATACTTCTGCAGCGCGTCAACCATCTCCTGCGTCACCGCGAGCTTCTCATCCTTCGGGGTGGTCGCGCGCAAAATGTCCACCGCGCTGCACATGGTGTAGACGTACTTGCCGATCTTGATGTGGCTGTCGTTGAAATACTGCGGGAAGAAGCTCTCCTCCGTGCGCGAGCCGTACCACTTTATGATCTCCACCGGCGTCTTCCGATATTCCTCGTTGCCGGTGACGATGTAGAGGATGGTGTGCGCCCAGGCCAGATGCGCGTCCTGGGAAAATGCGCCGATGCCGCCATCGTTCGTAATCTGGCTGACCAAGCGGGGTCGTTTATTCAAGTTCGCGAACTGGGTACGGCGCATCCCCTCAAAATAGTCCACCCATGGCGAAACACCAGCAATAACCTTTTCACGCATAATCCGTAAAGTCTCGGCATTGCAACTTATGCCGGGATGGACAAATCCCTCCGGAGAGATCGTCTCCTGAAGATTCACCACGTTTTCCGTCAGAATGGTCGGGACTTCATCCGCTACCGCCCCCGTGAAAGGGAGGATGGACATTCCGGCGTATAAACAGATCACACAGGTTTTATGCATCATTTTCATTTATGTATCTCCTTTATTGACCATTTGTACTTTTACCACTTTTGGTCCTCGGCTCCAGATGGCTTTCTCTTCAGAACATGTCCATCCACAAATAGAATCGATGGTGCAGTGTGGAATCTTATGTTTTTGAAATAACTTGCATCTGGACCATATCCGTCATTCAGCGCGTTAAACGGGGCATCGCTGCCGCCCGAGTGCCAGGGATCTCCCATTTCTCCACAACCAGAGAGGAGATAAAACTGAATTCTCTCGCAAACTCCGGCATAATTCCCCCAGAACAGCTTGCCGGGGCTCCAGCGGTCACCAACTATGACCCTTTCACTGGGGCTTTGAACTTTACTTATTTGTATTCCGTTCAGGTAGCCGAAATTTGCAGATATACTGTAAACCTGTAAGTTGTCTCTCAACCACCCAGTGGAACCATTTCCCCAATATCCTCGAGAGCCCTGATATTGTCCGTAACTGAATCCATAAGACCTCTTTTTATTGTTGAATATGTTGTATTCGGTGAATGGGGCGGGGACAGTAGCTACTCCCGCCTTGCGCGGGATATTGTCAGAAGGACAATCGAATATATCGGCATTTCTTATGCCCAACGACTGCATTATGGCCGCCTCCCAAGATGTCTGCCCAGTCGTCGCTGCGTGGCGGTGTCCAGGCACGATCCCATTGTAATCAGATATATATACCTGAATACCAATCCCAATCTGTTTCAGATTGCTCATGCATACGGCCTGCTTGGCAACGAGTTTTGCCTGATTCAATGACGGCAGTAGCATAGCCGCTAAAATTGCAATAATCGCAATAACTACCAATAGTTCAATGAGCGTGAAGCTTGAAGAAATATTCCACTCATGTATTTTCGGACTACGGAATTTAGCAGGATTATACTTCATCCCTCTGCGGTCTGCTCTTTTTTCAGTTTTCATCAAATCCTCCTTGTGATATAATAGGGCTAAGCAGCCAATCGACTCTTCACCATTTTCTGCCTTCCGGACACGGACACGCCTTGTCTTTCAATGCCCCTAGATATTTTACAAGACACCCGCACTGGGAGCACGTCGTTTCTAGCAACAGATACGAGCACTGTCGGCATACCGCCAAACGCCGCCCATATTCCGCCTCCGTCACCCAGCGGCCCCTGCCCGGACGGAAATTCTCCGGTCGGCCAGGCAGCGGAATCTGGCTGTTTAGACATCCTTTGCAGTCTGTAGAAAGATTTGCATCCATCATAACCTCCAATCACCGCCAATTCCATAACCTTCCAAGCATCCCATGATACACCTCGTTCCACTTAAGCTTTTTCTTGAGATCTGGAATCCGAGATTGTGTTTTTGTCAGGCGCCTTGGCCTGACTTTGGACTGCGATGGCTCGACACCGCTTTTAAATTTCGCGGAGCGAAGTTGAAAATAATAAAGACACCGGCTCCACCGCGAACCAAAGCGCAGTCAAGCCTGCGCACTTCAAAGATTGCTACGCAATCATAAAACACAATTCTCCATACAATTCGATGTTCATGTTATTTCCAAGACAGCCACCGATCTCGCCGGTAGCTTTACCGTTATCTTATCCTTGTTAATTTTGAATTCGTCGAATACTGTCGGCTTGACGGCGCTTGGCTTGTCAAACGTGTTAAGTGCGCTCATTGCACCGGCGGTCAGTATCCTCCCCTTGATTCCGGATACTTTCGCGCCGCGAATATCGCAGGTCAGCTCCGTCTCCTTCTCATGGTGCAGGTTGCAAAGCGACAAGTTGATCGTACCATCGCCTGCCTTTGATGCGGATGCGCTTACCTGCGGAATCTTCTCGTTGTTCATCTCGTATGTTGCGACTTCCGCATGTGAAGGCAGAAGCGTTGCGTCCTGATGCACCTTGTACATCTCGAAGACATGGTATGTGGGGGTCAGGAGCATCTTCGCCCCTTCCGTGAGAATCATAGCCTGCAGGACATTGATCGTCTGCGCGATGTTCGCCATATGCATGCGTTCGGCGTGCGCGTTGAAAATATTCAGGCTGAGCCCTGCGACAAGCGCGTCCCTCATTGTGTTCTGCTGGTAGAGGAACCCCGGATTCGTGCCGGGCTCCACATCAAACCAGGTGCCCCACTCGTCCATGACAATTCCAATCCTCTTATGCGGATCATGCCTGTCCATGATAGCCTCGGTGCGCTTTATGAAATCTTCGATTTCACCCGCCTTCTTCAACGTGATGAACCAGTCCTCAGCTGAAAACTCGGTGGCGGAACCTTTCTTCTGCCACGGACCGGGAACCGTATAATAATGGACGCTTAGTCCATCCATAAATCTGTGCGCATCCCGCATGAGGATCTCATTCCACTCCTCGTTGAAACCGCACGCGATCTTGTAAAGTTTCTTTCCAGAGAAATTGCGGCAGTATGTGGCATAGCGACGGAACTCGTCGGCATAGTACTGTGAACGCATGTTCCCGCCGCATCCCCAGTTCTCGTTTCCGACTCCCCAGTAGGTCAGCGGCCAGGGTTCCTCACGTCCATTCTTCCGCCGCAGATCCGACATCGGGCTTTTTCCAGGCATTGTAAGATATTCAAGCCATTCGGCCATCTCCTGGACGGTCCCTGAACCGACATTCCCGCAGATATAGGGTTCCGTGTCAAGCATCTGGCAGAGATCATAGAACTCATGGGTGCCGAAATGATTGTTCTCGGTCGTGCTGCCCCAGTGGATGTTGACAATGCTCGGACGTTTCCTCCTGTCGCCAATTCCATCCTTCCAGTGGTAGGTGTCGGCAAAACAGCCGCCCGGCCAGCGGAGATTCGGCATCTTCAACTTCTTAAGGGCCTTGACAACATCGTTGCGGATTCCGCGCGTATTCGGGATCGGAGAGTCTTCTCCAACCCATATCCCCTCGTAGATGCAGCGTCCGAGATGTTCGGCGAAATGTCCATAAATGTGCTTCGAAATCTTCTGCTTCCCGCAGTCGGCGTTCACGATAATCCTGTTGTTCATATAGTCCTCCTGGTTTCAGGTTTTTAATTTATCATGCTGGAATAATATACCGGGCAGCAACTATTTTGAATGGACAATTATTTTATTTATTTGACTTATTCAGCTATAATTGTATGTTTACTCAGTTCTTGAACTTTAACCCTGGCGGCTCCGCCGCCTTTGGACTGCGCGGGCTTGACCGCGCTTTGAAATCCGCCGGAGGCGGGAAAGAAGTAAGAATGCGGCTCCGCCGCAAACAAAAAGCGGCGTCAAGCCGCCGCAGTCCAAAGACGACTGTGTCGTCAAGGAAAAAACTAAAGGCAGTCCAAAGTAGCTAATCCATAAATAGAAAACTATGAAAAAACTAATCAAATCACCTTCTGAGACCGAAGCCTCCCTGATAGAGATGGTCGGTGTCGGATACCAGCATGACAGCAAATTCGCGATCAGCAGGCCGAAAGGACTGGGCAGCTATCTATTCCTCCATTTCCTTACGCATGTCAAAGCGCTGACCCGCGAGGGAACAGTCGTGGCCTCGCCCGGCGACTGTCTCATCTATGGCCCGAAAGATCCGCAGCTGTACCATGGGAATGGCAGCGGACTTGGCAACGACTGGCTCCATGCGGATCCTGTAAAATTCGGCAGGCTTATTGAGCAGCTAGGCATCCCTGTCGGCACGTTGATCAAACCTGGACGCAGCGATTTCATCGCACCGCTCATGACGGAAATCAGCCATGAACTCCTGCACAGGCGTCCTTTCTCATCGAGGATGATTTATCTGCTTGCCGAGAAACTCCTGCTTGAACTGGCCAGGCAGCTCAAGGAGAAATCCGATATATCCCTTACTCCTCGCAAACGTGAACTGCTTGTCAGGTTAAGGGAGGCGAGGTTCAAGATACATGGGGATTTCCAGAAACGCTGGACTGTCTCCGAGATGGCCCGTCTGCCATGCCTGAGCCCGAGCAGGTTCACAGTGCTCTACAAGGAGTTCTTCAATGTCAGCCCGGTCGATGATCTGATAAACGTCAGGCTGGAAAGGGCGAAATGGCTTCTCTCAAACTCGCATCTCACTGTCGCGGAGGCCTGCTTTCAGAGCGGATTCGAGAACATCTTCTACTTCAGCAGGATCTTCAGGCGCAAAGTCGGAATACCCCCCAGCAAATATGGCGGCAGGATTACTGCAAAACCTATTTCAGGATAATCTTGAATGCTGCGGAAATATCGCTGGTCCTTTTCTTCGGAGGCTCGATTGTCAGGGCTTCTGCATTCTGCACCCATCGGATCTTCTCGTCACTGCCAAGCATCTGGATATTTTCAATCTTTTTCTCGAGCAGCTTCGTGCTAGTTCCGAGCGACTTGATCTGCAACGGCTTTTCCGGCCAGCCCATCACGATCACGTATATGACGTTTTCAACGATTCCCAGTCCGGCTTGAACATCCCTTCCTTCACAGGTTCTGGTTTCTCAAAATCCTTTGTCCGAATCATTCATTTCTCCTGATTAGTTATCTTTCTCATCTTCAGACCGAAGACATCTCCGGCGCAGCCATCAGGCTGGGCTTGGAAACGTATTGTAATTTTAACCTTGCCCTTTGTAATGTCCCAGGGGATATCATATGTCTCGTCAAAGAATTCGCCTGGCTTGTTGATATGTATGGTCTGAGCGGCGATTTTTTCATCGTCGATCAGGATGTCAAATATCCGCTTCCTCCATTCACCGCCCCAGTACGTCGCAACCAGTGACATTTGAGAACCGGGATCAACTTCCATCTCGTATGAGAACCATCCCCCGTTCTCAGCATTTCTCCACTTCCGGTCATAGGTGTCTCCAGTATTACTGTTCTCGAAACGGACGGAATGTTCGACTTCGGACTGCTGGAAACCCGGTTCCACGCTGTCCACCGTTGCCGCTTCCAGCCGGGCACGTTCCTCCTTCTCAGCACGTAGTCCGGCTTCCCGCCGCGTCCAGTCCTCCGGAGTCATCCTGGTGAAGTAGACAGCGTACTGCTCCTCGTATATCCGGTAGAGCGGAATGAATGTCAGGTCTTCAGGCCTGACAGAGCCCACGCTGCGGAATTCAGCAAAAGCTTTGCCGGAAGGTTCCAGTTTATCGCCAACCAGAACTGGTGGAAATGCATCTGTCTTACCCCGCGCCTTGAGATGATCTCCGTACCGCTTACTTGCAAGTTCGCCTGGAATAACAGCTGCCAGGACCATTGGCCCATACATGATGCATACAATTTTTCCTCCTGAACAGGGCAAAGGCTCAAAGCGCAGTTTCATCGGCAGACGCACCTCGATCACATCCCCGTCCTTCCATGTGCGGCCGAACGTAAGCGCGTCCTCCGAAATATCGCACCAATACGGTTTACGGAGTTTGAGAGTGAACTTCACAGGTTTTTGGCAGGATATGGAGAAACGAACTGTATCACTTTCCGGAAACCTTGTCTCCTGACGCAGTTTAACACCATTCCATGTAACTTCGCTTGCAATGAAAAAATTGACCAACAACGTGCTATCGTTGTAAAAATAGATCAGTTCGCCATACCTTGCCGGATTTTCCATCCCTGTACCGAAACAGCACCACCAGGAATCGAAAGGCGTCGGGAACACCTTGACGCCAACAGAACCAAGCCCCAGGAAATATCCGAACTCACCCGGTTTTCGTCCGATATTGGCCAGCAGGTGGTTGATCATCGCCCGTTCTACGAAATCCATATATTCCGGCTTCGAATCCCAGGAGAAGAGATGCTTCGTAAGCTTGAGCATGTTATAGGTGTTGCAGGTCTCAGCGGTGAACGGTGTCAGCTTCCCAGGAAACTTTTCCGGCGGGAAGAAGTGCTCGCTTTCCCCGTGTCCGCCGATGGCGTATGAGCGTCTGTTGACGACGTTGTCCCAGAATGTCTCCGCCGCCGCGCGATATTTCGGATCGCCTGTCAGTTCATACTCCCGCGCCAGTCCGACAACCTTCGGGATCTGAGTGTTGCCATGCAGGCCGTTCAGCTTGTCCTCGCAGCGCAGAATAGGCTCAAGCACCACATTGTGATGGAAATATCTGGAAGCCATAGCCAGATATTTTTTGTCTCCGGTATCCATCGTCAAATCGGCAAGAACTTCGTTCATTCCGCCGTGCTCGCAGCAGAGCATGGCCTGTATCTGATCTTCTCTTAGACCGCACAGGATGCCATCCAGCCAGTCGACATGCTTTCTCTCGACTTCAAGAGCCTTCCTGCTTCCGGCGCACCTGAACGCATCGCGCAGTCCCGCCATCACCTTGTGCATGGTATAGAACGGCACCCATATTCCATTGAGGGAAAATCCAGACGTGTCGATCTTACCGGCCCTGACATCTTCAAACAGCTGCTTAGGCAATGTCATAAGGTATCCGTCATTATTGGCCGACTGGAATGCCGCAAGCTCATCAACGATGTAGTTGATCCTCTCCAGCATATGCTCATTACCGGTCGAGGCGTAGAAGAACGATATTGCCGACAGATAATGCCCGAGGCTGTGCCCTGCGACGTGTGTCTTCTCCCATCCTCCGTACCTTTCAGCCTTCCTGACAAGCCCCGCCACCTCTCGGAAAGGCGCTAGAAGCCTGTCCGCTTCCACCATGGAAAGATAGTCTCCAAGTAGGTCCTGTCGTTCCTTGAACGGCCCATCCAGCAGACGGACCTGCGAGAGGGGTATCACTTCCATCCTGTCGATAATTCTCATACTTCTTTTTCCATTGGAAGGGCGGAAAGGCTATGCCACAAAAGGGGGAGACCTTGTGGACACCGTCCTTTCCGCCCATAAAATCCTATATGTCGATATTGACTCCGGCCCAGTCCGTGACTTCAGTCACGATAAGCCTGTCACCGGAACCGATGTAATATTTAAAATGGTTCCTCAGCTTGGATGCATTTGAATCCTTATATTGCAGGAACCAGCTATTTCCGAACACATGCCTCGCGTTCAAATTGGCGAGTTCATCGAATAAAGCCTTCTTTCTCTCTGAGTCCTGCAATTCACATTTTAAGAAGTAATGTTTCATATCCTCCTCATTTCTTTCCGATGTACAGACGGGAACCGGTTGACTGGGGCAGACGCGCGGACAGCAGGTTCCTGCCGCCTGCAGCTTTGGCGGGAATCACCTCCGTTTCCTCCGCCCGTATCAATTTTCCATCCTTTTCAAAGTATATGCAAAGCGATTTGATGTCTGTGCCGCTGCGGACTTCGCAAGGCAGCTCCACAATAAGACTGGCGTTGGATGAATATGAGTATCCGCTATATGACATCCCGTCCTTTATTGCTTCTCCGGTTCCGACCGCAGCCACCGCTGACAAAGAAGCCTTCAAGATAGCAGAGGAATTTCCACAGACAGCAGACAATGACAGGTCACCGCAGGCAAGTCCATTTCCAGCGCCGAGATAGAGGTTCTTCAATCCATCTTTGCCATTACGGACTACGGCAAAGATTCCGTTGAATGAAATATTGCCGATGGCAATAGGCCTTCCCTCAATCATTGTTGAATTCAGGATCACGTCCGTATCTCCGTTCTTGAGCTCTACTGCGAATCCCGCAAAACGTGCAGATGAAGCGTCCTGGATTTTCCGGACGGATTTTATTCCAGCATCTACTCCTCTGCCGAATGGCTCGTAGATCGCTGCGAATGGACGTGCCCAAGCTTCGCCTTCCTGGCGAACGATCACGGTCGGGACACGCAGGTTCCTGAGCTGTCCAAGATAATAACGGAAGTTATTGGGACCTGTCAGGCTGTATATCGTGCGCCCCTTTTCACCGCTCATCCACATCTTCATCTTCACATCATCTGCACCGAAATCGAAAACTCCCGAGAAGTCATCATCAGATGCAATAAACTTGTCGTCCTGGAAGAAGTCGTATCCCGGGCCGGACTTGGGATCAAGCTCCCCTTCCTTAAATTCGAGAGGATTCCCGTCCCTGCCTGAAAGAACCAGCCCCTTTCCCATATTGTGATAGATATAATCATGGTATTTGTCCTTTCCATCCTTCATCTTCGAGCGGAAAATGTCAAGATAGTATCCGGAGGTCTGCGAAATCCGCACAATACCCATCACGCGGCGCTGGTCAGCCTTGCCCGCATAGTTGTTGCTGGTGTCGGTGAACTGAAAGAGTTCTGACGCCTGGAATTCCGGATCTACGCCTGGAACCAGTTCCGGTTCGGCATTCTCAATCTTCAGATCCTGTGGCCGGTCCGCCCAAATGCCGTTTGGAACAACGGTATTGTGTGCGCCGACCTGGTTGTTGTATCGGTTGTGCTGGTCGTGCCAGTAGTTCGGGCCCGCTCCCGGATCCGGAGCAAGGACATGTCCTCTACCATAGAGTTCCATCGACATTCCGTTCCGGTGGCGGTGACCGCTCTTGTCGCCAAATCCATATACGGTATATGCGAACGAGTTGATGGCGTTGTCGCCGAGGTTCCGCTCGAATATCAGTGAATGCGGCACCGAGTATGAGACTCGCGGATAGGATGGCTTGCCTGTAGATTTCCCAAGTTCAGGCACATAGAAGAAAAGAGCAGAGTAATAACTTCCAGCGAAATTCCTGCCGCCTGCAAATTCGAGAAGCCCGGTGAAAGTATTCTCAAGCTCCTTGTCTCCTTTTGCACGGGCGTAGGCGACCATGTATTCGCCTGTCCCCTGGTTTACCGTCGAGTAATTGGCATCCCCCCAGCCCGTAGAATATCCGTTCGGGAATGCGACCTGCGGGAATGACAACGCCCCCTTCCGCAGAAGAGGATCCTGTCCGAGGACATCTATGCCGTTGTAGAAATACCAGTAGCCGAACTGGACAAGCTGGGCGATCGAGCCCTGTCCGTA
>MHBI01000047.1 GCA_001804815.1 Lentisphaerae bacterium GWF2_50_93 | reverse complement strand
TTCTCCTTTCTTTTTCTTAAGCTGTTATAATTTAAGAAGGGAGAAGGCTTTTTCTAACTATTCTATGTTTAACATAAGGTCTTTAGCGTGCGTAACCTATTTAATACCAAGACACACTAAAGTTGTGAACTCCAACGGAGTATATTGCCGCAACAGCCGTTTTCAGTAGTTTTGAAATCAGCTCGCTGGATTTCCAGTAAATATTTTAAACAGGCATTTTGGATTTTTCTCGAGTGGCAGATTTTGCATAACTCTTTGATTTGCAGCAATCCAATAATCCATGGGATGGCAGTGACTTAATTTCAGGTTTTCTTCAGCCTGTCCAGAAGCATCGAGAATCTCGGTTCAAGCCTCGTGTTGTTTACGGCCATCGCAAGCGCCTTCTTGCAGCCGATGATCACCAGCAGCTTCTTCGCACGCGTCATTCCAGTGTAGAGCAGGTTCTTCTGGAGCATCATGAAATGCTGGGTCAGAAGCGGAATTATCACCACGGGAAATTCGCTGCCCTGCGACTTGTGGACGGTTATCGCGTAGGCGAGATTCAGCTGGTCGGCCTCTATGAAATCATAGTCGACCATGTTTCCTTCAAATGCGACCCGGAATTTCTTGTCCTCATGCATTATGCCGGCGATCCGGCCCATGTCGCCGTTGAAAACCCCCTTGTCATAATTGTTAGAGGTCTGCATGACCCTGTCGCCGGATCTGTATATCTGGTCCCCAAAAGTGAAATGGAAGCGGTGCTTGTCTTCTGGATTCAGTTCGGCCTGCAGTGCCCTGTTGAGGGCTATCGTACCACATGAACCGCGGTTCATCGGACTCAGCACCTGTATGTCCTGCATGGGATTGAAACCGAATCTCTTAGGGATCCTGTCACGGACCATTTCGGTGATCGTCCTGAGCACCTGTTCAGGCTCGTCCTGTTCTATCCAGTAGAAATCGGTCAGGACATTCTTTGGAACCGGGCTTATGTCCGGCAGGCGGCCGGCGTTCACAGCATGGGCGTTTGTTATTATCCTGCTTCCCTCCTTCTGGCGGTAGATCTGCGTAAGATGCGTGACCTTGGCCTTTCCGGACATGATCATGTCGGCCAGGAAAGTACCGGGTCCGACGGATGGAAGCTGGTCGGAATCACCGACCATCACGACTGTCGTACCCTGCGCTACAGCCCTGAAGAGGTAGAGCGCGAGCGGTATGTCGAGCATTGAAACCTCATCGACGATCAGAAGGTCGCAGGGCAGCGCGTTTTTCGAGCCATAATAGAAGCTCCTCTTTGCAGGCTCCCATTTCAGCATCCTGTGGATCGTCATCGCAATCGACCTGCATGATTCGCTGAGTCGCTTCGAGGCGCGTCCGGTCGGCGCCGCCAGATAGACTTTCAGCCTTGCGATCTTCGCATGCCTTACTATCTCACCGACTACGGTTGTCTTTCCGACCCCTGGGCCCCCGGTGATTATGCTCAAGGGAAAATTGGATACGCTTGTAACTGCCTCGAGCTGTCCGGGATTGAAATGTATCTTGGAGTCCGGGATTGCATCCTTTATTTTCTGGCCGTGATGGATTTTGACATTGCTCAGCTTGGCGATCAGTATCGACAACTCCTTTTCGGCGTTGTAGAGGTAGGAACTGTAGATCATCTTCCTGGCGAGAACGCCGTCGGAAGTCCCGTCTATGGTTTCCTTGACAGCATATCCTTTTTCAATGGCTATGTCCAGCCCCCGTGATGCATGGCTCTCCTCGACATCCAGGAGCTTCGAGGTGTTCTTGATGAATTCCGATTCCGGATAGCAGACATGTCCTGCCTCACCCAGCCGGTTCAGGGAATAGAGGATTCCGGAAGAAAGCCTCGCATCATCGGTCTTCTGGAGGCCGAGGCTTGCACCGATCTTGTCCGACATTATGAATCCCATCCCATCGACATCTTCAGCGAGCCGGTATGGATTCTCCCTCACAACCTGGGGGGACTTGTCCCCGTAGACCTTGTAGATCCTCACTGCGTAGGCGGTGCTTATTCCGAGGCTCTGGAGGAAGATGAAGATATCGCGTTTCTGTTCATGCTCCTTCCAGGCTGTCTTGACCATCTCGACCCGTTTCTTCCCCAGTCCGGGAATTTCATTCAGCCTGCCGGAATAGTTGTCGAGGACATCGAGCGTCTTATCCCCGAACTTGTTCACTATCGCCTCCGCGTATTTCGGGCCGATGCCCGGGATGAGGCCTGATGACAGGTAGCGCTTGATGCCATCAGCGGAGCTTGGAAGGATGTACTTGTAGGATTTGGCCTTGAACTGGCGGCCATGTTCGCGGTGGTTTTCCCAGATGCCGCTTAATTCTATTCCCTGCCCGGCGTAGGCACCGGTAATTGGACCGACGACTACGTGTTCTGCCCCTTTCGAATCGATAAGCTTCAAGACAGTATAAGTCTCGTCGTCGCTCGTGTATACGACATTCTTTATTTCGCCGCGCAGGGTATGGTCGAGAAGGTGTCCATGTTCCTGCTTGCCAGCTGAATTTGTCAGATTTAATTCATCCATACGGATAAGATAGGTTTAACTGCGAATAACGCAAAGGAGGGAAGATAAATTCCAGGCTTTGAAAAGCAGATGAGCGGATATTTTAATTCTTATCTTCCACAAGCACTCATTATTTTCATTCGATGTTGGACGTTCGATGTTGAATGTTCGATGTACATTTTCATCGAGTCTTTCAATCGCCGTTTCGCCCCATCGCCGATTCTCCGGTTCTATTGAATTGCCGGCGAGACGCCGGCGTTCCCCTACTCCTGGAATCCATCCTTCCCGATCAGCGGCACGAACCTGCATCCGGTATGGCGGTTGATCCTGATGTCGTTCGGAAGTTTGACCACCTGCAGGAGCTGCTGGACCATGAGGTTGCCGCACGGGATTACGAGTTTTCTTCCGACCTTCAGCTGCTGGAGCAGGGCGGTGGGGATCTTCGGAGAGGCGGCTGTCACTATTATCCCGTCGAATGGCGCCTCCTCAGGCCAGCCCTCAGTGCCATCTCCGACGTATACCTCGACCCGCTGCCCATATGGGACTTTTTTAAGATTTATAACTGCGAAATCCGCAACTTTCGGTATGCGTTCGACGCTTGCCACCCTGCATCCCATGTGCGCCAGTATCGCGGCCTGGTATCCGGCGCCGGTTCCGATCTCAAGGATTTTAACGCCTGCGGAAAGATCTTCATCGCTGAGTTCGAGGAGCTCGGTCATCACTGCAACCATGTATGGCTGCGAAATGGTCTGGTTCTCGATTATGGGGAGAGGGCAGTCGTCATATGCGCTTTTCAGATATTCCTCGATCACAAAGCATTCGCGTGGTACGTTCATGAAGGCGTCCAGCACATTCGGATCCTTGATGCCGCGGGGCACGAGCTGTGTCTCAACCATGGCCTTCCTGTCATCCGCGCTGAGGGCTCCATAGTCGATGAAGTTGTCAATAGGTTTAATCATTATTTCCTCGAGGAAATTGCGCGCTTCATCTCCATGTCGGACTGTTTTCTCTTGAGGGTCTCTCGTTTGTCTCCGTGGGTCTTTCCTTTGGCGATGGCAATTTCGACCTTTACCATTCCGTTTTTAAGATAGAATTTAAGGGGTATGATCGTATTGCCTTTTTCCCTGGTCGCCTGGATGAGCTTGCGTATTTCGCGCTTGTGCAGCAGGAGCTTGCGCTTCCTGAGGGGTTCATGGTTGTAGATGTTCCCGTGCTCGTACACTGCAATATGGCTGTTGTACAGGAACAGTTCATAATCCTCGGTTTTCGCATAGGCGTCGTTCAGTGAGATCGTGCGCGCCCGGCAGCTCTTCACTTCCGTCCCCTTCAGCTCTATCCCGGCCTCAAACCTGTCGAGGATATGATAGTCATGGAACGCTTTACGGTTTTCTGTAAGGATTTTTTCCATATGTCAACTTTTAAGAGTTCCCTTTATTCTTCTTATATGCTTTGTCACGTTTTCGAGAATAACGCTCCCATCTTCAAGATCTTTTTTCGTCTCAAGAAGAAAGGCTTCAAGCTCGCACTCACGGAGATAGTTATACTGTTCTACTGCCATGACAACATATTTTTCCCTGCCCCGGACAGTTATCATGGCCTCCTCGATCTCGCCGTTCAGAAGATGCAGGGTGGAAATACCACGGGTTCTGAGTTCATTTGCTGATAATGCATTCATGATTAGTCTCAATTATAATGTTAAATATAGTGCTGCTTGCAATACTATCAATGATATTGTTTGCAGGTCAGGCAATCTCAAAATGAAATTTGTCTTAAAAGTAGCACAGACATTCCTGTCTGTGGATTCAAATTTCATTTTCCGTCACAGACAGGAATGTCTGTGCTACCTCCTTTTCGAGGAGGCTCTAGCTAAAGGCTGAGGCTTTACAGTCATATCAAAAATCTTTGCTGGTTCTTTTGCTAAATTGACACTCCGAGTGTAGGTTTCACGGCTCAAAACGTAAGAACATGCCTTAAACGAGGATTTATTATGACTGACAAAAAATCACCTGAACTGATGGAGAAAATAGTGACCCTCTGCAAGAGGAGGGGCTTCATATTCCAGAGCTCCGAGATATACGGCGGAATAAACGGGTTCTGGGACTACGGCCCGTACGGTACCGCCCTCAAGCGCGCCGTCGAAAAGAACTGGTGGCACGAAATGGTCGAGAAACGCGACAATGTCGAAGGCCTCGATTCCACCGTCATCTGCCATCCTAAGGTCTGGAAGGCTTCCGGACACCTCGACAAGTTCGGCGACATGATGACCGACTGCCGCGACTGCAAGGCGCGCCACCGCGTCGACCAGATGGAGGATCCGGCCAAGTGCCCCGCGTGCGGATCAAAGAACCTCACTCCGCCGCGCGAATTCAACCTCATGATGAAGACCTACGTCGGCCCGGTTTCAGATGAGGAGCATGTGGCCTATCTCCGCGCCGAGACGTGCCAGCCGATTTTCGTAGACTTCCATCTTGTCAAGGTCGCCGCCCGCAAGAAGCTTCCGTTCGGGATAGCCCAGATCGGCAAGGCCTTCAGGAACGAGATCAATCCTAGGAACTTCACATTCCGCTCCCGTGAATTCAGCCAGATGGAAATGGAGTTCTTCTGTTTCGAAGAGGATTCCATGCAGTGGTACGAGTATTGGAAGAACGAACGCATCGCCTATTACAAGGAAACCCTTGGATTCAAGGACGAAGATATCAAGATCCACGAGCATGAGACGCTTGCCCATTACGCAAAGGCCGCTCTCGACATTGAGTTCCAGTTCCCGTTCGGCTGGGGCGAGCTTGAAGGCGTCCACCACCGTGGAACCTGGGACATGTCGCGCCACCAGGAGTTCTCAGGCGAAAACATGGAATATTTCGAGCAGGAGAAAAACAGGAAGGTCATGCCGACAGTCGTCGAGACTTCTGTCGGCGTCGACAGGACAGTTCTTGCGCTTCTCTGCCATGCCTACGATGAGGATACCGCCGCCACGAAGAAGGAAGGCATGGAGGAGGACGTCCGGATAGTCCTGCATCTCCCTGCGAAGCTCGCACCTGTGCAGATCGCGGTACTGCCTCTTTCAAACAAGCTGTCGGAATCCGCCGGAAAAGTGTCTGCAAACCTCAAGAAATATTTCCGTGCCGAGTTCGATGTGACCGGCAGCATCGGCAAGCGCTACCGCCGCCAGGACGAGATAGGAACACCCTATTGCGTGACCTACGATTTCCAGACTGCGGAAGACCAGGCCGTGACTGTACGCGACAGGGATACGATGACCCAGGAGAGAATCGGCGTAGACAAGCTGAAGCAGTATTTCCAGGATAAGTTTTTTCTATGAAAAAATTTATAATTGACAAATATGATTTTTTCGTGTGATTAGTGTGTTTCGTGGTATATATTTTTTGAGCGTTATGTGGTGTTTTGTCTGGTTTTTAATCAGGAGATATGAATGGCGAGTAATCTGAAATGTCCGAAATGCGGAATCTGTGAGCTTGAGCCGCAGGTCCATGATGGTGTCAATGTCGAACTCTGCTCGAAATGCAACGGCGTATGGCTGCACAAGGGCGAACTCAACAAGATAGCCCATCCCCATGAAGGCGATTTGGAATACTGTTCTGTAGATCATATAGAGGAGGACAGGATCTCTGACTTCTACTGTCCAAGCTGCCATGACATAAAGCTTAAGAAGGTCAATTTCATTTCATATTCCGAGATCATCCTGGAATACTGCACCAAATGCGAAGGCATCTGGCTGGACCGCGGCGAACTCGACGCGATAAACGCGGAGATTGACAAGCTTCAGAAAGTTCCCGAACCCTGGGCCCACCGGATAATGGTATTCCTGGCGAAACTGCCCTTCTAGTCGCCTTGCATGATGACGGATGATTAGGTTGATGAGAAGCTCGAATATTTTGGATATAATGTTCGCATCACTATTTCATATGCGTGGTCGGGAGATGGAAAGCCGAGGTTTTTTGTCCTGCTAAACTTGATTTATGCTCCACCTCTGGCTATCTTTCCTCAAGTATGAAAATCAAAAATTCTATCAGTATCAGCCATGAGAAAGGCTGTAACGACAGGGGACCGTCTATGAAACCGAAGATCGCCACCTTGACCATCGAGCGATTTCGGGCGCTCAGGCAACTTAGGATTAATGGTCTCGGCCAAGTCAATCTAATCACGGGGAGGAACAATACCGGTAAGTCTTCGGTATTGGAAGCACTGCGCATTCTGGCCTCAGACGCCTCACCATCGGTGATCAACAACATCCTGCGGTACCGTGAGGAAGACATCGGCGAGGCGGAAGATCCAATGCGCCCATTGGATGCCGAGGGCTTACTCCAGATTTCAAGTCTTTTCAACGGTTTCCCACAACTTGCAGACAAACCTCAACCGGTTTCTATTTCAACGAATGGTGTTCCACGCTCAATGACGCTGACGTTGCAGGTTGCATGGGTTTCTGAGGAACGAGATCAAGAAGGTGTACGGAAGCTTGTGTCTCAACAACAGGGAAACCTCTTCGGAGAAGGAGAAGGAATCCCGGCCTTGATCGTCGAGGTAGACGGTTCAAAGCGCATCATTACGCTGGACAATTTTCGCCGCTATCCGTATCGCGGACGTCCGTTTCGTTCCGACTTTGGTGACGAACCCAGCCTGCCATGTGTATTCGTGAGTCCATATGGAGGGGAACGCACCGCAACGCTAGGTGCTTTGTGGGACAATATCGCTCTCTCGGATCGCGAGAAGGACGTTGTCGAGGCCTTGAAGATCATTGACCCGGAGATCTCAGCCGTCTCGATGGTCGGCGGAGAAGGGCCACGACAGCAACGTACTGCTATTGTTCGATCAAGTCACCTGCCTCGCCCCGTACCGCTTAGGTCGTTTGGAGACGGTCTGAATCGTCTGTTTGGTATCGTCCTTTCGTTGGTCAATGCGAAGGGAGGACTCTTACTCATTGACGAGTTTGAGAACGGTATACATCACAGTGTTCAGTTGGATGCGTGGAGGGCGGTGTTCAAGTTGTCGCGCCGGTTGGGCATTCAGGTTTTCGCAACATCTCATAGCTGGGATTCTATTGAAGCGTTCCAGAAGGCTGCCGCCGAGATGCCAGAAGCAGGCGTGTTGGTTCGTTTGTCTCGCAAGGGTGAAGATATCGTACCGACCATTTTCGCTGAGGACGAGTTAGCCATTGCGACACGTGACCGAATCGAGGTGCGCTGAAATGGCTGCCAAGAAAATCCTGTTGGTTGAAGGTACCGACGACGAACATGTCATCAAACACATATGCGGAAATCGTGGAATTTCACACCTCGATGAGGTCAAGCCTCACGGGAGCGTCGACAAGTTACTGGACAGTGTGCCGGTGCGCCTCAAAGCCAGTGAGGATGGAGACATTGTCGGTGTGGTCATAGATGCCGATACCGATTTGGCCGCTCGTTGGCAGTCACTACGTGATCGACTCATTCGTATTGGGTATACAAACGTGCCACATGACCCATCGGCGGATGGTACCATTATTGATCCGCCTGCTGGTGCTTTACTACCCCGCGTCGGCATTTGGATCATGCCAGACAACAAAACCAGAGGAATTCTAGAGGACTTCCTACGCTTCTTGGTACCGGATGGATCCCTCTTGTTCGACCACGTCAAAGCAAGTGTGGCGACAATTCCTGCGGGTGAACGGCGTTTCAGTCAACTGGCCGAACCGAAGGCGCTGATCCATAGTTGGCTTTCATGGCAGGAAGAACCGGGAAAGCCATTGGGAACGGCCATTACTGCCCGTTACCTTGATGTTGGCGTAGTGCAGGTTGATGAGTTGGTTTCTTGGCTTAACCGGCTCTTTTTCACATGAGCAAAGCACGCAAGAAATTATCTCTCAAGCGGAAACGCCACAATGCAAGCGGTTGTCTCGCTGCGAGACAGAGCATTAAAATTTCAGGATAAAGCTGGGCTCATATCAATCTCTCCGCGACTTCATTCCAGAGAAGCAGTCCTTTTTTAGTGCAGAATATTTTTTCATCGGTTTCCCGTATGAGACTGTGCTCCCTGAGTTCCGCGAGTTCCGGAGAGAAGATGTCGGACTTGAATCCGGTTTTCCGATGAAAAAATATCTTGTTCCATCCCTGCGAAGTCCGCAATCCCATCACGAAGATTTCACGGGCGCGCTTTTCCGCGGGAATGCTGTCGATCTCGGGCTGGGCTCCTGAGAGCCATTTACCCAGGTCGCCTGCATTTGTCCAGCGCTTGATTCCATCGAAGGATGATGCGGCGGGGCCGAATCCGAGATATTTGTCGCCGTACCAGATTTCAAGGTTGTGCCTGCATTCAAATCCGCGTCTGGAATAATTCGAAATTTCGTAGCGGCTGAATCCGTGTTTCTTCAGGATGGCGCCGGCTAGATTCCACATTTCAACGGAGTTGTCCGTGGTCAGTTGTCCGTGGTCCGTTGCCGGTTGGATTGGGGAGGATTCAGGTGTCAGGTGTCTGGTGTCAGTATTATGTTTAATTTCATCATTCGGTATCCGATATTCGATATTCGACATTTTCTCCGCAAGGAGCGTTCCTTCCTCAATGGTCAACGAATATGAGGAGATATGTTTCAATGGCAGGGATGCGGCTTTTTCGAGTTCGCATTGCCAGTCGGACAGGCTTTGGCCGGGGATCGCATAAATGAGGTCGCAGCCGATGTTGCCGATGCCATTGTTCAAAAGAAGGCGTATTGCTTTCCCGATTGATTCCGGGGAACCCTGACGGCCGAGTATCTTTCTGAATTTAGGATTGAAGGACTGGATGCCCAGTGATACGCGGTTTGCGAATTCCGCAATTAATTCCGCTTTTCCAGCGGTCAGGGTTTCCGGATTGCATTCGATTGAAATTTCTGCATCCGCGGAAATTTCAAAATGGGAGGAGACAGAAGAAAAAAGTCTTTCAAGATTGCCGGCGGAAAGATATGTCGGAGTTCCGCCGCCTATGAAGATGCTGTCAATCTTCCCGCAGGAATTAGAAGCCTTTTCCAGGTCTCTTTCCAGTTTGCTGAGATATGCGCCTATGATTTCAGATTCAGGACGTGGGATCGAATAGAAGGCGCAGTATCCGCACTTCGACGCGCAGAACGGTACATGGATATATAGTCGGTTGATCATCGTGTCATGGGGGACTCATTCCGGCCTGATTGTTACGGACTCCTGGAATATGCAGTTCCTGTTGAACCTGTCTTTCAGGGCGGTCTTGCATTTCTTCGCCTTGATCTTGGCCTCGATGAGGGTTTCCCCGTCATCCGGGTTCAATTCCATTTTCGCATCTCCCGAGGCTTTGGATGTGTCGGTGAAGACAATGTATTTGTAGTAGTTCATCAGGGCCTGTATATAATATTTCTCCTGATCCTTTGGCTCCTGCGTCTCCTCGGCGACCTTGAGATTATGTTCTGCAAGGTTGAAGTAGGTGATGTGCTGGTCGGGGGCGCTCTTGCATGATGTGAGAAGAAGCAGGGCCATCAGGCACGATAGAATCAAAAAATTGCTTTTCATTATAGAACCCTTCAGTTGTTTTGGAATCCGGTGTTGCGGTTAACCATTCTTTCGAGATCCAGCGCCGAAATCTCCTGGTATCCGCATGGCTCCATGCTGAACGCGGCGCGTCCGCCGGAAAGTTTCGGAAGCGCCTTGCTGAATCCGAACATTTCGGAGAGGGGAACCTCAGCCGAGAGGTGCTTTGAATCTGGAAGCGTGTCGATCTTGTGGATCAGCGCGCGTCTCGCCTGGAGATATCCGGTGATTTCGCCGATGACGGCTTCTGGTGATAGGATGTCGACCTTCACGATCGGTTCCAGCAGGGTGGTGCCGCATTGCCTGATCGCCTGCTGGAGAGCTTCCAGGACTGCGCCTGCGACGGAACTTTCGATCGTCTTGTCGGGCAGTCCTGTGATCTCCAGGAGTTCGCCCCTGATATAGATGAGGGAATAGCCCAGGTTGCCCCCGGTGCGCAGTCCGTTGTTGAGCGCCTCGACGGCGGAATTGACCCATGCGTTCGGAAGAGAGTTCTTGTTTTTGACGTTGTTGACCACTTCGATTCCCTTTTCGAGATGCAGTACGGGAGTGAGCCGGATCCTGGCCTCCGCATAATATTCCTTTTCCCCGATGGTCCTGTTGAAGACGCCGGTGATTTCGATTTCAGACTTGATGGTCTCCCTGAATGCGACCTGCGGGACGCCGAATCTCGCCTCCAGATGGAAGTCGTTCCTGATCCTGTTGCAGTTGACCTCGAGATGCAGTTCGCCCATGCCGGAGATCAGGTTCTGTCCGGTCGCATCATTCCTCTTTACGCTGAGAGTCGGATCCTCCCGGCAGAGCATTTCAAGCGTGGTGTTGAGCCGGTCCTTGTCCTTGTTTGACTTAGGCTCTACGGCGATGGATATCACAGGGTCGGGAAACACTATCTTTTCGAGGAGGACGGGGCGGTTCACCGCAGAGAGGGTGTCGCCTGTAAAAGTGTCTGCAGGACCGATTATGCCTATGATGTCGCCGGGGCCGACCTCTTCTACGGATTCCACGTTTTTCGCATAGAGCCTCAGGATCCTCTTGATGCGGACTTTCTCATTGGTCCTTGCGTTGAGCAGTGTGTCGTTATGGTTGAGCCTCCCGCTGTAGGTCCTCATGTAGAGAAGGTCCGCGCTTCCGCTGGCGACAAGCTTGAATACAAGACCGCAGAACGCCTGATCCGTGTTCCTGATATCGATATGCCCGCCGGTTTTCGGGTTGATTCCCGGATAGACATCCCTGTCGTTCGGACTGGGGAAATAATCACATACGGCGTCGAGGATCGGCTGGATGCCGATGTTTTTCTTTGCGGAACCTGTGAATACCGGCACGATCTTGTTTGCGATGACAAGCTTTCTTATCTCAGATGCGAGGGTGGCTGGTGGAACTTCCTCCTCGGAGAGGTAGAATTCCGCGACAACGTCTGAAAGATCTGCTATAGAGGAGAGCATTTCATCCCTTGCCGATTTCGCTTCCGCGGCGCAGCCGTCCGGAATATCTCCATATACGACGTTGGAACCGTCGTCGCCATGGAATGAGATCGACTTCATCTGTATCAGGTCGATAACGCCTTCCAGGTCCGATTCAGATCCTATAGGTATCTGGAAGGGGATTGTCCTGACGCTTTTGAACTTGGTCCTTATATCCTTGAGGACGCGCTTGAATGACGCCCCTGAACGGTCAAGTTTGTTTATGAAGGCAATCTTCGGGACATTATACCTTGTGGACTGCCGCCAGACTTTTTCGCTCTGGGCTTCGACTCCTTCAACGCCGCTGAAGATGACGATGGCGCCGTCTATTACCCTGAGGGATCTTTCGACTTCGGCGGTGAAATCAATGTGGCCGGGGGTGTCGATGAGGTGTATGAGATTGGATGTTTCGGACCTCTTCCATTCGAGGGAGGCCGCGGCCGCGACGATGGTTATCCCTCTCTCCCTTTCTTCATCGAGATAGTCCATCACGGTGTTGCCGCTGTCGACTTCGCCGAGTTTATGGGTCTTGCCGGAATAATAGAGGATTCTTTCAGTGACGGTGGTCTTGCCGGCGTCGATATGGGCGATGATGCTGATGTTCCTTATGAAATCAAGTTCCCGGGTGGAAGAGGTGTTATCTTTTGATGACATAAAGATAAAATTGAAAGTGTTTAATGGATACGGCTATTTTTTCAGTTCGATTCTGTCTTTGCCGAAAATGCAGATTGCGCGCTGCGTAGTGAGTATGATTGCACGCTTTGCGCCTTCCTTCGACATGACGAATGCGACGATGAAAGTAACCGCTCCCAGTACTCCGACGATTATTAGGCCGAGAACGATCTGGTTGAGCACCACGGCTATTCCTGAAAGCATGACCGGTATGGAAGCTAGAACTGCGGAGATCGCAGGATTCTTGTTGAGTTCCTTGTAGGCGACAGCTTCCTCGCCCTGCTTGAACTGCACTTTTGTCCAGGCCGGGAGCTTGATGCTCACATGCTGTGCAGGCACTCCCTGGGTTGAGGAGGTGGGTGCATGCGCCGGTACAGAAGAAGATGAAGGTGCTGGAGCTGGTCTGGCCTGCGGAGGCTGAGGAGGCTGGGGAGGTCTTGTAAATGTTGGTTTTGGGGCCTGCTGTTGAGCCTGGGCCGGCGCTGCTCCAAGCATTGATGCTACACCTCCACCCTGATGGGCCGATGGAGGAGCCATCTGCTGTTGAGCTGGAGAAGGCGGCGGAGGTGACAAACGTGGCTGCTGTTGGGGCGGCGGAGCCATTTGAGGGGCTGGCCTTGCCGGCGGCGGAGGTGGCGGCGGCGGAGCCATACGTGGCTGCGGCTGCATTCCAGGCTGGGCACCCCATGCGCTGGCCTGTGGAGATTGCTGCTGCTGAGGCTGCTGTGGTGCGCCAAAACCCGTGCCTGGCTCCTTCTGTCCAAATGTGAAACTGTCCTTGAGCGTAGGTATCATTCCTATGCTGGAACGTGAAAGCTTGACGGTATTCGTCGCAGTTGATGTATAATCAGATGCTGGAGCAGCAGCCGGGAAAATTCCCTTGATGGCGCCCGTGTCGGTGTCAATTGCATCAGGATGTTCATCAAGCCTGGGGATTTCAAATACGGCAGCGCATTCCGTGCATTCTGCGATTTCCCCGCTCAATTCAACTGGAACTGAAAATACGGCATTGCATCCCGGACATGAAACTTCTATTTCTGAAGGCATATGGTTCAAACTCCAAAAATGGCTAAAAACAGTTTTTTATCCGCATCCTTTTCATCGAAAAAAGGAAACAACCAACAAGAAATAACTTCTTTTTGTAAAATCGTAAATTATATAATAGCATCTGAAATCTATTGTCCAAACATAAAAAAACAGGAATTTTAATATATTTTCCAGGGATCCTGGAAACGGCTATTTCCTCCTGCCAAACCTTTTTTCAAGTTCCTTGAATGAAATGTTTATCACTGCCGGCCTTCCATGTGGACATGAAAACGGCAGCTCGCACCTGGAAAGCTGGTGGAGAAGCGATCTGGCTTCTTCGAATGACAGCAGGTCGTTGGCCTTGACCGAATTCCTGCATGCGGCCCGGGCGATGGCGGCCTCGTCGATCTTGCCGTTCGACTTGCCCTCATCCATGAGATCCGCAAGCATGTCGGAAAAAAGCCCCTTGAGATTGTCCTGATGCAGCCCGTCCGGAATCGAGTTTATGATTATGGTGTTCGCACCGAAAGATTCAATTTCAAAGCCCAGGGCCATGAAATGTTTCCTGTGCTTTTCCAGGAACATGACTTCTGATCTTGACAGTTCGATGGCCGATGGAATGAGAAGCTTCTGTGAAAGAGTCCTGCTTTTTCCGGCCGAATCCAGTATCCTTTCGAACATGACGCGCTCATGGGCTGCATGCTGGTCGATGATCACGAGCCCGTTGGCTGAAGAGGCGAGAATATATGTCTTGTCCAGGAATGCCAGTATCCTGAGTTCCGATACCGACTCGAAATCCTGCTCCACCGGCCTTTCCGCCGTATTGGATGGCCCAGTCTGCGGTTTAAAAGGCCGGACCTCCAGCTGGCTTCCGCGGACAGGAATCTTTATGTCGGACTCTACCGCTTTCCCAAGTCCGCCTATGCTGTCCTGCACGTTTTTTTTCGGAGCATATGAAATGTCGGCTCCGGCAAGTATGGATCGCAGGGGAAGATCCCTGCTGACAGATACGGTGGGCGCCTGCGAATTCCGCAGGGCATCCCTTATGGAGCTGGAAATAAACGAAGTCACTTCCCTGGACTCCCTGAACCTCACCTCCCTCTTTGCAGGATGCACGTTCACATCGACAAGCGCAGGATCCATGTCCAGGAAAATGAAGACGGGCGGATATCTTCCATCATGGGACAGCGAACCATATCCGTCCCTTATTCCGGCGAAGACTGAAGGGGATTCCACTGGTCTGCTGTTGACGAATACGCGCTGTTCGCGTCTGGAGTTTTTCGTGAAGCCATGCCTTGCGATGAAACCGCTTATCCTGTAAGCCGGCCCGGAGGCGTCGACAGGGATCAGGTTGTCCTGCAGTTCCTTCCCGAAGAAAGTCTGGATGCGCGGCAGCAGCGACTTGCAGCATGGAGATGAGAACACAGTCTTCCCGTCCATGATAAGTTCGAATGAAACTGCAGGATGTCCGAGCGCGAGCCCCCAGAGAGTCTCCTGGATGTGGCGCTCCTCGGTGCTCCTGCTGTGGAGGAACTTCCTTCTTGCCGGAGTATTGAAGAACAGCTCGCGGACATTTATCTCCGTGCCTGGCGCGCAGCCGGCTGGATTCGTCTCGGCGAACTTGCCGCCTTCTATCAGCACCTCGCTCCCTTCAATGTCATCATGGCGGCGCGTCCTGAGCCTGAGCCGGGAAACTGAAGCGATACTGGGCAGGGCCTCGCCACGGAACCCGAGAGTGTAGATCCTGTTTATATCCTCGGCGTGGGAGATTTTGCTGGTGGCATGGGGCTCGAGGCAGAGAAGCGCGTCGTCCGAATCCATCCCGCGCCCGTTGTCAGTCACGGAAATAAGCTTGGTGCCGGCGTTTTCAACCTGGACGGTTATTTTTACCGCCTCTGCGTCGATCGAGTTCTCCACGAGCTCCTTCACGACCGAGGCTGGTCTCTCAATTACTTCTCCGGCGGCTATCCGGTTGCTGATCGCGTCTGAAAGTATTTTTATGCAGCCCATGGGAATATTTTCAATTTAAGATTTATTATTTTCGATTTCATGGGAAAACAGGAAGTCCGGGGTCTCAGACCGTCATTTCCCCTGCATCAGAGGCGGATTCGCCTTTGTTCCATTTCCGGTATCCGGAACCTTGTCCAATTTCAGCCTCGTCTCCATGTCCTTCTTGGCCCTTGAGATGATTTCCTGGAATTCAGGCACGGAGCGTACCTTGTCGAAAGACTGATCATATGTAAAAGGCAGTATGCTGTAGCCTATCAGCTGGTATGCGGCGAAGAAATGCTTTATGCATGACTGCGAGTCGCCTGCCGAGGCGTACATTGAAGAAAGGTTTATCTGGGCGTCGGATGATTTGGGATTGATCTCCACCGCCTTCAAGGTCATCTGTATCGCCTCCTGTATCTTGGACTGCTTTGCGAGGGAGGAACCCAGATGGTTGTAGAGGGACTCATTGTCCGGCGTCATCCTGATCTGCCTCCTGAAGATCATCTCCGCATCGGAATAGCGCTGTGAATAATAGAATATGCCGCCAAGCAGCGAAAGAGCCTGCTGGTTGTCGGGTTCGAATACCAGGAGAGTCCTCAGGGCATCCTCGGCTTCAGGTTCTTTTCCCGCAGCTAGGAATCTCTTTGCGTCCTCGAGGGTCCTTTCCGTTTCCGGTATGTAGACAGAGCGTTTCGCCGGTGAGTGCTCCTTGCGCTTCTGCTTGGATTTCGACATGGTGCTCAGCGCCATGGTCGGCGATATGCCGTTTGTCTGGAGTTCCAAGGCGCTGCCCTTTGGTCTTGAGTTTATGATAATGAAGGTAAGCAGTATTATCACCGCGAACGATATTATCAGAGGTGCCAGCGTCTTATTCATTTTTCCCCACCGCGTTTGTCTATAATGCCCTGCCTTGAATGTCGGCTATTTTCGCTTCGAGCTCCTTGATCGTCTGACGCATCTTCTTGACTTTGCCTGGGAGAGTGACCCTTTCGAGGAAGTCGCGCGGGCTTTCCGCAGGCGTGCCGACAACTGATTCCCCCGGTGGAACGTCCTTCAGCACTCCGGCTGTTCCGGCCACCCTTGCGCCGTCGCCAATCGTTATGTGCCCGTTTATCCCGGCCTGCGCCGCGATGATCACTCCGCGTCCGATCTCCGTGCTTCCTGCCACTCCGGACTGTCCGATGAGCATCGAGAATTCACCGACGACCACGTTGTGCGCGAGATGTACCTGGTTGTCCAGCTTCACGCCCCTCTTGAGCCACGTCCTTCCGAAACGGGCGCGGTCGATCGTGCAGTTCCCGCCGATCTCGACGTCGTCGTCAACCTGGACGATTCCGACCTGTGGGATCTTCTGGATGCCCATGGGGCCGGCCTCGAATCCGAAGCCGTCGCTTCCTATTACAGTGCCCGAATGGATTATGACCCTGCTGCCGATGATGCAGCGTTCCCTGATGGAGACGTTCGGATAGATCAGGCATTTCGAACCGATCCTAGTGTAATGGCCGATATATGTTCCGGCGCAGATCACCGAACCGTCGCCGATTTCAGCCTCCTCGTCGATCACGGCGCAGGGTCCGACGTGTACGTCCTTTCCGATCCTTGCGGATTTCGCAACCGACGCCTTCGGATCGATTGCCGGAGGAAATTTTATCGCAGGAGGGGCGAAGAAGTCGATCGCCTTTGAAACTGCCGTGTTGGCGTTCTTGCAGAGGATGAAGGCCTGCCCTTCCCTGGGGGACTCGGTGAAATCCTCGCCCGCTATCACGGCTGACGCCTTCGTCTTCTGCACCTGCGCGGCATATTTCTTGTTCGCAAGGAATGAGACGTCGCCTGCCCCGGCGTCCTTGAGGGATGATACGGATTTCATGACAATGTTTTCGTCGCCGACTATCTTGCCGTCGACAAGTTTCGCAAGTTCCTTTACACTTATCTCTCTGCCCATTTTATTATTTCTCCAGATGTTTAAATTAGTTTTTCAGTCTTATGAAGGAAGTTTATTTTTTCGCAGGTTCCGAGGTCTCCTTCTTTTCTTCTTTCCTCTTGTCGTCCACGGCCTTGTTGATCTCCTTGAGGATGACGTCCGTTATATCCAGCTCGGGAACCCTGTATACTATTGAAGGGATGTTGTTCAAGGTCTTGCCCGATGAATCGAGCACTATGGTGATTCCCAGGGGCACGCAGTATTTCTTGATGGTCTCTGATATCTCCTTCAGCAGGCCGTTCCTCTTCTCCTCATAAATGTCCTTCAGCTGCCCCTGTTTTTCCGAATTATACTGTTTGAGCTCGGCTTCCTTCTCCTTCAGCTGGCGGTACTTGTCCTGCGCAGCAAGCCTCTTGTTCTCACGTTCGGCCTCGCTGAGGGCGATGTTCTGGGCGGCGTCGCGCATCTCCTTGAACTCGTCCTGCAGCTTCAGCAGCGACTCGTTGAGCTTGTCGGAATAGTCCTTGAACACCTCCGCCTGCTTCTTGATGTCCGCGTCGGCTATCTTTGTCTTGTAGTAGCTCTGGAACAGCTTCTCCATGTCCACCACTGCAAACTTCTGGTCGGCGCAGAATCCGCCCGCGGCGGTGAAAAGCGATAATAATAACGAAAGTACGGTCAGTTTCCTCATTGCTGTCTCCTTGATGTTTTTCAGGAATTCAAAAGTTGGAATCCAGAATGAACCCCAAATCAGGCCCGGCATGTTTGCCAATCATTCTGGCTCCTGGATCCCGGCTTCCTAATACTTTTGCAATTACCCGGCCAGTTAAAATAATGTGTCTGCGGTACTTTTCACGCGCCGGAGATGATTTTTATCCCGATGCGGTTGAATTCAGTAATCCTCATGTGCCTATTGGAGGAATGCTGATATTTGAAGCCTGTTTCAGGCAGATGCTGCAGGATCTGAGCCTCATCATAAATGCCGTTTCTCTTTTCATGTCTTCATTGCTGATGATTCTTTTGTTCTTGGACTCATCAAGCCCCTTGTCAATCATTTCGGAAAAAGCCAGCTCGCGAAGAATCTCATCGAACGAACTGTCGTCCGGCTGTTCCTCAATGATTTTCATCATGTTTTCCTTGATAAGTGCAGGCATAAAACCTCTCTCTCATTTTGACTTGAATATAAATCACACAGGAATGAAAATCAAGTCTCCTCGTTATTAGGCACAATTGGTGTTCCTGTTTCCGTAACTAACGGAATCCTACAAGTCTCTTTTGTTCCTCGTCCCATACTTTCAGCCGGATTGCGGAAAGGCTCTTCCAGAAAGTGAGCGGCGCCCTAGACCGCAGTGCAGGAATGGCATCGTAGCATTCCTTGAGACGGTAGTTCGGGATCCTGGAGCCCAGATGATGCACATGATGGTATCCGATGCTGCCGGAGAACCAGCGCATCACCGCCGGCAATTTGTAGAAGGAACTGCCTTCCATCGCGGCACGCATTGCATCCCAGTCCTTCTTGCGAGACCAATAGACGCCGTCGAACTGGTGCTGCACATAGAAGAGCCAGATTCCCGCAGCTCCGGCCATCCATATCACAGGCAATTGGATTAGCACATATGTACGCCAGCCTATGCTCCAGGCAGCTGTCATCACTATGCCGACAATTAGCAGATCTGTGAATATGACGCTTGCACGCTCCTTGCGCATCGACTTCCGGGCCGGAAGCCGGTAGCGGAGAAGAAAGCTGAACAGCGCGCCCATCCCAACAAGAACCACCGGGTTGCGGTATAGCCGATAGCATGTTCTTTTCCATTTGGATGCGGCATGATACTCCGCCAGCGTCATGGTCCAGATATCGCCGAATCCACGCGCATCCAGGTCTGCATAGCTTGCATGATGCCGGAGATGGCTGAACCTCCAGTCATCGAACGGCGTGAAGACCATCAGCCCTAGAAGATGTCCGAAGAAAGTGTTCGGCCCTTTTTTCCTGAAGAATGATCCATGCACGCAGTCGTGGAACAGGATGAATATCCGGACAAGAAATGCGGCGGCGAGTGCCGCAAGGGCAAGAGTCAGCGCATACGGGTAGCCACGCCTTATCGACATGATCATCAGGAACCAGAGGACGAAGTACGGGATCATTGTGTTGATCAACTGCCAGATTGACTTGGCGGCGCTGGGATCCCTGTATTTTGACAGTGAAGCATGCCAGGCGGGCCACTCCCTACTCGGACTCTGCTCGTCCTGAGCCTTGTTGGAAGACGCTGTTTCAGTCACTGCCATATCCATATTCCCCCCGGCTGCCTGTCCCTTCCATGTTAATGACCCTGGGATAATTGAAGCGAAAAACGCCTGTTTTTCAAGTTGAATTAATCGAAAACAAGGTAGGGTTTATGCGTAGTTGTGAACGTTTCAACAGCGAATGGAAACGCATGGCGTGGAGAAAGGCTCCATGTACTGGAATGACGCGTAAATATCCGGTCCTCCTCCGCCTCTCGTTTTCCGGCTTCCAGCAAGTTCAATTACGCCTACACGTAATATACAATTAAAACATTGAGTTGTAAATGTCGGAAATATACGGAAATGCATCAAGAAAGGGAGGGAGTATCGTGGAAGTTCGAGAAATGTAGGGTTGTCTGTCACAGACAAGAATCTTTGCTAGGTTCCTTCTCGGAGAAAAGCAATACATCTGGAATCTTGCCCGAGACGGGCAACGCTACATCAAAATAAGCACAGGCGGAATTGCCAGAACTCCAAAATTACTTTGTAATTCGAATGTTCGATTGCTCAGCCGTTCGATTGTTCCTCTTCCTTCTTCATCCCGAACTGCATGTCGTGGAGCTTCATGTACTGGCCGCCCTTGGCAATGAGCTCGTCGTGGGTTCCCTGTTCGACAATCTTCCCCTGCGAAAGGACAATGATGAGGTTTGCATGCTTGATCGTGCTCAGACGATGGGCTATTGCAAAGACGGTCCTGTTCTCCATGAGGTTGTTCAGGGCTTCCTGGACAAGGCGTTCAGTGACGGTATCAAGGGCGCTCGTTGCTTCGTCAAGGATCAGGATCGGAGGATTCTTGAGGATGGCCCGTGCAATTGAGATTCTCTGCTTTTCGCCTCCGCTCAGCTTGGATCCTTTCTCCCCGACGACGGTGTCGAATCCTTCAGAATGGCGTCCGTCCATTATGAATGAATATGCGTTCGCCTGTTTTGCGGCCGCTACGATCTGCTCTTTTGTAGCCGACTGGAAACCGTATGAGATGTTGTTTGCGATGGTGTCATTGAAGAGGATCGTGGTCTGGGAGACAATCCCTATGTGGTTTCGCAGGGATGAGATTTTTATGTCGCGGACATCGTGCCCGTCAATTGTGACGGAACCTGAGTCCACATCGTAGAACCGGGCTATGAGATTTGCTATCGTGGTCTTCCCGGAGCCTGTTTCCCCGACTACGGCGACCACGCTGCCCTTGGGGATCGTAAGATTCATGTTTTCGAGGATGCGCTTGTCCTCATATGAGAAAACGACATCGTTGAACTTGATCTCGCTGCGGAATTCGCTGAGCTCTGCCGCGCCGGGCTTTTCCGTGACTTCGGTATGCGTGTCGATCAGGTCGAAATACCTGTCGGCTGCGGCCATGCTGCGCTGGATGTAGGTGTTGATCTTTATGATGTCCTTGACCGGCCTGTAGGCGAAGATGATTGGGACTATCAGCTGCGCGATGTCGCTTATCGGCATGCTTATGTAGCAGCAGTAGAGAAGGAATATTATCACGCTGACAACTGAGACGAATTCAACGAGCGGAGCTATCATGAGCTCGGCGCGCAGGGCCTTTATGACGGTCCTGAAATATGTCCTGTTGACATTCTTGAACGTGTCGATTTCCTGCTGTTCCATGTTATATGCCTTTACTATCAGGATTCCTGTAAAGACCTCGTGCATCCTGGTGACTACGTCGGCAATCCGCGAGAATGACTTCTGGTATATTTTCCTTATCCTGCGCCCAATGATTATTATCGGCAGGACGGAGGCGGGCAGTCCGATGAGGAGTATGAGCGGAAGGATCATGTTTTCGTTCTGCAGGCTTACATAAACTACAAACCCCACGCATGAGAGAAGCTCGATCGGGCAGCGAGTGGCGTCCTCTATGGTGAAGGAGACCGAGGATTCGATCGCGCCAGTATCGTTGGTGCATCGGCTTATTAGCTGTCCGATATCGGCCTTCCCGTAGAACTTCATGGACTGTCCGACCAGCTTTTCAAAGGCCTTGTCGCGGAGATCGGCGACCACCCTTGTGCCGACCCAGCGCGTGTAGAGCTTGTTCACGTATATGCCGGCGCTTCTCAGGAACCATAGCAGTATGAACATTGAGCTGGCGATGAGGAGGCACTGCCAGGTCATCATGCCGTTTTTTACGAGCTGCACGTTAATGTGGAGGTAGTCCACGATCTTCTGGGAGATCTGCACCATCTGGAGAAGGTTTTCGTCCTTCTTCCCACTGGAGGGGACGACGGCTTCTTCCGGTTTGGGATTTGCCTCCTGGGCTATTGGCGCAGCTTTATGGCTGGTTTCATTCTTGACGATCGCGGTGGCGCTACCTCCGTTTTCCAGGGATTGGAAGAAGGGCTTGATCCAGAACAGGCTTCCGAAGAGGGAGCCGGCAGATACGAATCCCGCCAGGATTCCTATTGCAAGCTTGCGCTTGTATGGCAATGCATATGTCAGGAGCCGGAAATAACTCTGTCTTTTATATGAATATTTGTCTTTGTCGGCCATCGAATAACCTTAGTCCTTGAAATATTAGACAAGTCCTGCTTGTTCAGTAGTTTTTATTGTATTAAACTATTACTTTACAGTCTCAAATGAATCCTAACAAATCATATTTGGCACATGGAGTTAAAAAATGAGGATAATATCCTGGAACGTGAATGGGATAAGAGCCGTCCAGAAGAAAGGCTTTGCAGAATGGGTGCTTAGGGAGAAGCCGGATGTCCTATGCCTTCAGGAGACGAAGGCTGAAGAGGACCAGCTGGATATGGAGCTCCGGTGCATCCCCGGCTACAGGAGCTACTGGTGTTCCGGAGTCAAAAAAGGCTACAGCGGAACTGCGGACTTCGCAAGGGTCGAACCGAAGAACGTGGATTTCGGATTCGCGCTCGATCCGAAATTTGACAATGAAGGCAGGATAATCGTGATGGACCTGCCGCAGTTCATGCTCCTCAATATTTATTTCCCGAACGGCCAGAAGGACGACGAGCGCCTAAAGTACAAGCTGGAGTTCTATGACGCCACCCTGGAATTCTGCGAAGCCCGCAGGAAGGAGGGCAGGGAACTCCTCGTCTGCGGCGACTACAATACCGCCCACAACGAAATCGATCTCGCCCGCCCCAGGGAAAATGAGGATGTTTCGGGTTTCCTCAGGATTGAACGCGACTGGATGGACAAATGGGAGAAGCATGGCTACATCGACACCTTCCGGAAACTCCATCCCGACAAGGCCGAGGCATATACATGGTGGAGCATGCGGACCGCCGCAAGAGGCAGGAACGTCGGCTGGAGACTTGACTACCATTACGTGACGCCGGGCCTTTTCAAGAAAGTCAAATCCTCGGAGATGATGGGCGATGTGATGGGCTCGGACCACTGTCCGATCGTCATTGACCTGGATGTGTAGGTTTATTGCGATGAAATTTTTATTTAACCGGACTGGTTAAATAAAAATTAAGATGAGGTTGCAAAACTTGGGTTGTGTGTTATTTTACCGGACTTTTCCGAATATTCATTGTTCGGATTTCGAGATTCGAATTTCATGTTTTTCCCTACGCATGGGGCATTAGCTCAGTTGGCTAGAGCGCTTGCATGGCATGCAAGAGGTCAAGGGTTCAACTCCCTTATGCTCCACCATCCTTCGCCCAATTGCTACGCAATCGTGCTACGGATGGCAATCCATCTTTTAGAGATAAAATAACGCGCATATTGTCAAGGCGAAGGATGGTGCCCTCCATAGCCTTGCGCGTAGGAGGGCCTTCAATGTATTATGTCTATATAATTCAAAGCAAAGTCGCGCCTCAGAAGTATATTGGATTCAGCGAAGATCTCAAGCAACGCATCAAGGATCATAACTCCGGCCTTTGTCCTCATACTTCCAAATTCAAACCATGGAAACTGAAGTTCTATGCAGCTTTCGAGGAAAAGCAGAGGGCAATGGACTTTGAAAGATATCTGAAATCCGGTTCCGGCCATTCCTTCAGCTCAAGGCATCTTATCTAATTCTTTCGCCCAATTGCTACGCAATCGTGCTACGGATGGCAAGCCACTTTATTGGAATAAGACTGGTATGAAAATGTTCAAAGGTGAAGGATGGCGCCAGACCCGAATGGCGCTAAAATTATCCATAAAACTATGGTGTTTATTAATATAATAATTATCCGCATAGATACTTGAAGTAACGCAGTAAAATGATAATAATGAGTCAAATTATGAGTGTAGAATATTAAAAGTATGGTGCCAGACCCCGTACGAGTTAGATGAGTGTAGAATATTAAAAGTATGGTGCCAGACCCCGTACGAGTTAGTGCCAGACCCCGTACGAGTTAACCAGACCCCGTACGAGTTAATATTCCTTGAGATTATGGGAAATGTGGACATTAACAGCATTGACAGAGGGAAAATAAACACTTTCAAGGAAAAGCTTCTCCGTGTCCCAGCCAACAGAAACAAGAATCCCAGATACAGAGGAAAAAGCATTGATGAAATATTGACAATGGATGACGTGGAGCCGATGTCCTTGGCAAGAATCAACAAGAATCTGACGGTTGTATCATCAATGTTCAAATGGGGGAAGAAATTCGGATATGTTAGAGACAACCAAGCTGAAGGATTGCAGGTAAAAATCACGCATAGTATATATAAGTCGGTGTCGTTAGCACTTAAGTTGATTATTATAAATATAATATGATAATATTTAGATGGTTTTAGTGGCTTAGGATGATTATTAAGGGTCGATTTCGTAACCGTTAAGTTGGTCTTTTAGCCTCACGCATAGGGCGGTTTTCAAACCGCCAACTAATTGTCGGGTTAAAACCCGACATACTTTCTTGGAAAAACAGCCTCACTTCAACCAGCTTAACGCTTACCGATTTCGTAACCGTTAAGTTGGTCTTTTAGTCTCACACGTAGGGCGGTTTTCAAACCGCCAACTAATTGTCGGGTTAAAACCCGACATACTTTCTTGGAAAAACAGCCTCACTTCACCCAGCTTAACGCTTACTCGATTTCGCATTTTAAGCTATTCCTGATGCTTTTTCCAGAATGTCTCTTTCCCCCTGCTGGAACCTGTAAGGCTGTATAGTGCGGCATTTTCCCCGTGACCCTCGGGGTCACACCCCCGCAATTGACAATTGACGTGGAAGAGCGGGAGCAAAAATAGAGTCTATGAAGATGCCGGCAAGGGTGCCGGCGATCCGTGGGAAAGAGAGCCATTACTTCCGTCCCGGTGTCAAGGGTCACTTCAAAATGCACCACCTTGGGTCGAATCAAAGTGCACCACTCTGAAGCATAATAATCTTTCCTTTTGATATGAATGCGGTGCCATTCCAATGCCGTTAACTTAAGAGGAAGACGACCCCGTTCTCCGAGGGGAGCCGCGATTCGGGTCTGACCCTTTTTGGAATGCGGAAATCGCAGATATGTAAGGGTTAATGCAAAGTCGACATGACAAAAATGGCCCTTGCAGCCATTCCGTTACGCATAGGAATATCATATAATGGCTACTTTATATGCTGATTATGATATAACACCTTGAGGCAATTTGAAATTGCCTCCACAGACAAGAATGTCTGTGCTACTTCCAGACAAATTACATTATAAGCGGAATCGAATGCTCACAGCCAATACCAGCATAACGCTTGCATAAGAGAGCTGATTGCTAAAGATGGACTCTTCCACTTGTTGCGGAAGATTTCCGGGCTAACTTATGAATCTCATCTTAGAAGGAGTCCAATATGCCGGTTCAATATAAAGACTATTACCAGATACTCGGTGTGTCGAGGAATGCTTCAGTCGACGATATTAAAAAGTCGTTCCGCACGCTTGCCAGGAAATATCACCCTGATGTCGCCAAGGACAAGAAGACGGCCGAGGCCAAGTTCAAGGATATCAACGAGGCTTATGAAGTCCTTGGCGATCCTGAGAACCGCAAGAAGTACGATCAGCTGGGCGCGGATTGGAAACAGGGCTCTCAGTTCCGTCAGCCTCCTCCGGGCAGGGACGGTGCATTCCGTCAGGCTCCAGGGCGTGGAGCTGGAGGCGAGGAATTTGATTTTGAATTCGAGGGCACTGGTTTCAGTGATTTCTTTGAACAGTTCTTCGGTGGCCGTGCTGGCAGGCCAGGTGGTTCCTCTCCATTCGGTTCCCGTGGATTTCCAGGTGGTGCAGATCAGGCGCGCGGACAGTACACAGCAGCCCAGAGGGGGGAGGATATCCGGGGTGATATTCTCATCACGCTTGAGGAGGTGCTCAAGGGCGCCATGCGTGCAATTACGGTCCGCCGCACCAATGCCCGGACGGGCCAGGAGGAGTCGCAGACCTATCAGGTACGCATCCCGGCCGGAGTCCGTGCCGGACAGTCCATCCGGCTGCGTGGGAAGGGCGATGCCGGGTTTGCCGGGGGCAGCGCAGGAGACATGTACCTGCGAGTCCGTTATGCCCAGCATCCAGATTTCCAGACGCGCGGAGCCGATCTGGTTGGCAGCCTGGAGCTGGCCCCGTGGGAGGCGGTTCTGGGAGCGACGGTTCCAGTGCAGACTTTGGAAGGCAAAATTTCATTGAAAGTTCCCGCTGGCACCCAGCAGGGATATCAGCTCCGTGTGCGCGGCAAGGGTTTGCCGGCAGGAAATGCAGCCAGGGGAGATCTCTACGTAGGAGTTTCAATCGTAGTTCCGCCACAGTGCGGCGAAGAGGAAAAACGCCTATGGAAACAGCTGGCTGCAAAATCAACTTTCAACCCCCGGGCTGAGGAGTGATGCCTGTAACTTGATATTGGAAGCTGGATCTTCGTTGAACATCAAACATGGAATTCAAGAAATCGCAGGCAAGATGCCTGTGCTACGTTATCCGGAAAGTGCCGGCCTGGAGACCGGCGCACCACTAATCCAGGAAGCGCACGTATTCCACGTAGGTGTTTCCGGGATGGTATTGCAGTTTCTTCAGCAAGCGCTGGACAACGGGATTTCTGGCATATCCATATGCGATGATGACGTGGAGTCCATCCGCCTTCATCCGTTCCTCCGCATGTTTCATCAGGCTGGCGGCGAAGCCCATTTTCCTGTACTTCTTATCTACTCCGAGCATCCAGATGAGCCCGATGTCCCCGCAGGTCCTTTCTCCGAACACGAATCCGGCGACACGTCTGCCATCCCTGATGACATATGAATACTGCTTTTCCCTGACAAATGATTCAAACCATGATAGTGGAGGAACCTTCCCCTGCGGGTTTGAAAGTCCCGGCGCAGAGGAAATCCTGTGCATCTGCACGCAGTCTTTAAGAGCGGATTTTCTAATATTCATGAATACCGGAAGACGGATTAATGGATTGTTGGATTGATGGATTGATGCGTATCAAATACGTAAGTCCAGAACAATTCTGTGAAAAATATAGGGAATAGCTTTTCTTTAATTCTCATGCATCTCCATAGCTATTGTGTTCTTTTGAACTCAAACCCAATAATCCTTTCATCCAACAATCCAATAATCCTTCATCCTACTCCGCCGGCGGTACGCCGTTCTTGATGGTGAATATCGCCCTGGCCGCAGCCTGCCTGAGATCCTGCGGATAGATGTTGTTGTCGCTGATCTGCCTTAGCATGTCAAGCGATTCCTTGTTGCGTATGTTCGCGATGGCATCTAGGATGATTGGCTTCCTGTCGGGGTTCTTCTCGGTGTTGAAGAGGCTTACCAGCGACTGCGAGGCCACGGGGTCGCCCATTCCGGAAAGGGCCAGGAGCACGCTTTTCCTGATCTGCGGGTTCTGTTCTGAAGCGGCGATATCCGAGAGGGACTGGACGGTTTCAGGATTCCTTATGATCGAGAGGGCGCCCAGGATGTTGGACGACATTGGGGAATTGTTCTCACTTTGCTTGTGGCATGCGGCCAGGAGCTGTTTGACGGTCTCGTCGTTGCCTGATCTTGCAAGAGCCTGTTTTGCCTCAGTTGAGAAGAATACGTCCTTCGATGATTCTAGGGCCCTGATAAGCGCGGGTGATGATTCAGGCTTGTCGATTGCCTGGATGGATCTAATGTACAGATCCTTGCATCCGGGGTTGCTCTCGGAATTTATGAAGCTCACAAGGGTGTCGACCGATTCCTCGGAACCAATCTGGGCGAGGACTCTGGCCGCAGAGGACTTGATGTTTATGTTGGCATCCGACGAGAGCAGTTTCTTCAATGCCGGAATAGCGTCGTTCCCGAAGTCGCAGAGTTCCCTTATTATGCCTTCGGTCTGCGGAATCATCAGTTTTTTTGCGTTCAAGCTGCAGAGTTCGTCGATCAGCCTCTGGATTTTCGCATCCCTTTCATCGGTTGACGGCTGGTCGCTCTTTTTCGTGGTAGTTGATGAGGATTTTTCAGGAGCAGGCGTCTTGGCTGGTGCTTTTTCCGTAACGGAAACTGCCGTCTTGTCCACGGCCGCGTCCTTCCCGGAAAGCCCGGAAAGCATTTTCAAGGCGATGAGCGATAGGAGGATAACGGCAGCCGCCGCAGTCAGCATGATATACAGCTTGCCAGTTTTCATAGGTTCTTTTCCATCCTGTGTTATTTTTCTGAGATAAAAGCAGCATAAAGATATTGAGGAAACAGGAATAAGCAAATGCCTGTTTCCTCCCGGATCTTGATTTCTTCAGATATTGCCTTGTTCAGCCTGGTTATGGCGGGATTGCAATCAGTTCAAATAAATCAGGGAATAAAATTAATAATTTATGGAAAACAACTTGAAATATCATCAAGTTTATTCTATTGTCAAAAAAATGTAATTAATTAATTTTTCAATACAAAAAGGGGCGGGTTATGATATCCAGGAGTCTTAGGCTTATAAAGGGATGCTCAATATTACTGTTTTCCATCATTTTGACTCTACAGAGTTTTGCGCAGGCATCGCCTCCGGCCTCCATTAGCAATGCCAGCTGGGTCGGCATGGGTACGAACACCAACGGAGTTGTCTACGCCATTACGAATGTTATTGATGACCCTGTTTCCTCCCACCGCGTCTGTTACGTAGGGGGAAATTTTACTCAGATTGGGGGAGTTGCAGCAAATAACATCGCAAAATGGGACGCAACCACATCCACTTGGAGCGCCCTTGAGACAGGTATGGACAGCGCAGTCAAATCCCTCGTCGTCGACCCTGTTACCGGGAACCTCTACGTGGGCGGCTTCTTTACCTCCGCCGGCGGAGTTGCAAATACAGGATGCATAGCCAAATGGGCTCCAGCCACATCCACGTGGAGTGCTCTCGGAACGGGAATGACAGGAGACTTTGATATTGTAAACGCCCTTGCCTTTGACGGGGCAAACCTTTACGCGGCCGGTTTCTTCGCCGATGCCGGAGCAACCACAGATGTGAACAACATCGCCAGGTGGGACGGTGCAGCATGGAGCGCTCTTGGGACAGGAACGAACGATGAGGTAAACGCACTGGCCATCGATGGAGCGAATATATATGCGGCCGGATGGTTCACCACCGCTGGTGCAACTGCCAATGTGGGCTATATCGCCAAATGGAACGGCGCAGCATGGAGCGCTCTCGGAACAGGAATGGACGGCTCGATTAACGCACTTCTCTATGATGGAACATTTTTATACGCAGGTGGTTTCTTTACCTCTGCAGACGGAACCTCTGCGAATTCCATCGCCAGGTGGGACGACCCGTCATCCACATGGAGTACACTTGGAACAGGGATGTATTATCAAGAGGTCAGCTCCATCGCTGTAGACGGATCCGGATTTCTGTATGTGGGAGGAAAATTCACCTCCGCAGACATAGTTACGGCAAGCAACATCGCCCAATGGGACAATAATTTTGCCAAATGGCATCCCCTCGGTTCAGGAGCAAAGAGCACTGTCAGAGCCCTCGCTGTCGACGGAGCGACGCTCTACGTTGGAGGAGATTTCACCAGTGCAGGTGGCAAGGCTTCAAATTATCTGGCGAAATGCTCCATCAACGGAAGCACTGTTCCGCCCGCCCCAACCAGCGTGACCGCAACCGCAGGAGACACCCAGGCAGATGTAAGCTTCGTCGTAGTTGACAACGCCGCCAATCCAATCATATCATGCACTGTGACTTCAACTCCAGGCAATATCAGTAACACCGTGACCGGCCTTCCCACCTCGATAAATATATCCGGCCTTACGAACGGCACAGCCTATACCTTCAAGGTAACGGCGACAAACTCGCTTGGAAAAGGCCCTGCGTCAGCAGCTTCAAATTCAGTAAAACCTGCGACAGCACCTGTAGTTCCTAGTCCACCGATTATTGGAACAGCAACTGCGGGAAAAGGAGAGGCAATTGTATCCTTCAAGGCTCCGACATCGAACGGTGGCAGCCCGATCACATCGTACATCGTTTCTTCAGTGGTGCCAGCAGGCATCTCTGTTACGCGCGCAGGCAGTGCGACAACCCCGATAACTGTAACCGGCCTCACAGCCGGAGCTGCCTATACTTTTGCAGTACAGGCATCGAATGTTGCTGGAGCAGGCCCTGTGTCAGCTACCTCCAATGAGGTAACACCTACGGCCGGAGTTCCTGGTGCTCCAACTATTGGAACCGCCATTCGAGGCGATACAGTGGCAACCGTTGCTTTCACTCCTCCGAAAAATAACGGTGGCAAGCCAATCACACACTACACAGCGGTTTCGACTCCAGGAAACATCTCTGTGGAAGAGGAAGTAATCGGTATTTCCGCTAAGCCGATACTTGTGACCGGTCTGAAAAACGGAACATCCTATACCTTTAAGGTAAAGGCGAAGAACAGTGAAGGATATGGCCCATTGTCAGTGGCCTCCAATAAAGTAGTGCCCTGCGATGTACCCGGTGCACCGACTATTGGAACAGCAACTGCTGGAAATGGGCAGGCAACTGTGAAATTCACTGCACCAATCAGTAACGGTGGCAGTGCAATCACATTGTATACCGTGACTTCGAGCGCTCCTGTCAAAACGGCAACCGGAAAGACAAGTCCTATAATTGTAACTGGTCTGACAAACGGTACAGCCTATACCTTCACGGTAAAGGCAACTAATATAGCAGGAACAGGAGCTGCATCAGCGGCCACCGCTCCCGCAGTAACGCCTTTGGCAAAAATTGCGAACCCTACAATAACTGGAGCAACAGTACCGGTTGTAGACGCAGTTCCAGCTGGAGCAATAAATGCTACCGCTGAATACAATGCTGCTGGGATTACATGGGCCCCATTTCCAGTAGGTGGAATATTTGATGGCGGTATAGCATATACGGCTACTTTTACCCTTGTTCCGAAAGTGGGGTATACATTGACTGGTGTAGCTGCAAACTTCTTTAAAGTTGCAGGAGCAACAACAACAAATCCTGCTAATTCAGGGGTTGTAACAGCCATATTCCCGAAAACAGGGATTACTATCACCTCGTTGGCAATTGCTGGAGTAACACCGCCGGTAACGTATGCAGCTCCAAAAACAGTAATAACTGCTACTGTGCAATACACTGGAAAGATTACATGGGCGCCGGCGCTGGAAGGTGGAAAGTTTGCTCCAAATACAGCCTATACTGCAACAATTACTATTACACCGAAGACAGGTTATACAGTAGTTGGCGTGGGTGAAGACACCTTCACAGTTGCAGGAGCAACAGCAACAAATCCCGCTGATTCAGGAGTTATAACAGCCGTATTTCCAAGCACGGCAATAGCCCCGATCACCGCCATAGGCGCTATAACCGGTATCGCCAAAGTAGGCAATGTATTGACCGCCGGTGCTTTGACGCCGGCAGCGGCGACAGTTGATTTCCAGTGGAAAACCTATACCACGCCCGGGGCGATAGGCGTAAATGTTGGAGCAAATGCAAAAACATATACCTTGGTTGATGCCGATGTTGATACTACCATCAAAGTTGAAGTAACAGCAACAGGCAGTTATTCAGGCACAATATTGAGCAAGTCCAGAGGGCCGATATTGGCAGCACTCCCTGGTGCTCCGATTATTGGAGTTGCGACTCCAGGAGATAAAGAGGCAACAGTACTCTTTGAAAAGCCTATAACTACCGGTGGCAGGGATATCACCCTGTACACGGCTGTTTCGACTCCCGGTGGAAAAATAGGGACATTTGACGCAGTATCGACAACAACTTCAGGTGCAATAACCGTAAAAGGTCTGGCAAATGGCACCTCGTATACCTTCAAGGTAAAGGCGAAGAACGTTGTTGGAACTGGAATTCCATCAGATGCGTCCAATTCAGTAACGCCTGTCGCACCGTAAGTTGATAGATGATATCAAGCGGGGAGGAAGAAATTCCTCCCCGCTTTTTTTTGGGCGTATGGTATGATATAACATATCCATCCTGCCTGTGTTATGGAGCGCTGGCGTCCCGCCGGCAATAATGAATATAATACAGACATCCCCTCCTGGATAGGGAGACACTCCATCCTTTCAGAATTCATATACGGGCACAGCAATAGCCGGAAAGACATGGATGCAGCAAGATATATGTGCGGATGGTCAGGTCGAATATTCGTCATTCATGATTTGTCATTCCCCTGGGGTTTCCACCCCATGGTGAAGTAGGTGTCAACCCCATATCAAGCGTTACAAGTACGGCCTATGCTCAATTAGCAAGAGTAAAGGAACCAAAAATGAATAAAACAAGGGTTGGTATGCCACAAAGAGAGACTGTGACATGTCCGATGGATGCAGTTGCCGCATGGGGTCATAGGTTTAAGGGGACAAAATATATTTCCATGGCCATTGTGTTTGCGGTGGGTGTGATCTTGACCCAGGCTGCGATGGCGGCAGGTCCGGGGCCAGTCAATCTAAGGACGGCTGACAATTTTACGATTCTGGCCGGGGCTGCGATCACCTCAGGTCCCGGTACCATCAATGGGGATGTCGGCCTAAGTCCGACCACCGCGTCTTTCATAGGAGTGACAGACGCTCAGGTGAACGGGACAATCTATGCGGTCGATGCCGGTGGCCCTGCAGGCGCGGTAGTTGATCCTGCCTTGTTGACTGTGGCCAAGAACGATTTGACCACGGCGTACAATGATGCCGCCGCACGAACGCCAGCGGATATGGTGGATCCCGGAGCTGGTAATATCGGCGGAAGTAATCTCAGCCCAGGTCTCTACAAATTTACAAGCACCGCTTTTATAACGGGAGCGGATGTCACCCTCACTGGTGGTCCTGATGATGTCTGGATCTTCCAGGTAGGGAGCGATCTCCAGGTGGGCGTCGGAATAAAAGTCGTCTTGGCTGGTGGTGCACGGGCAAAAAATATCTTCTGGCAGGTAGGAACTTCAGCGACTCTTGGCACCTCCTCCGTCTTCAAAGGGAGTATCATGGCCGACCAATCCATCACGATGAATGCCAGTAGCTCGATTGAAGGCAGGACATTGGCGCGAATCGCCGCAGTTACATTCAGCGGCGCCGACTGCAGCCTGCCTCCAAATGTAATAACAGCGTCTGCCAGTGCAAACGGTTCAATTACCCCGTCTGGCACAGTATCTCTAGCCTATCATGGAAACCAGATTTTTACAATTACACCTGACGTCAACTGCCATGTCGTCGATGTTCTTGTAGATGGCTCATCCGTAGGCGCCGTTACAACTCACACATTTACTGATGTTACCACTGATCACACGATTACGGCGACATTCGCAATCGATACCTTTACGCTCACCTATACGGCCGGACCTGATGGATCGATCGTTGGAACGAGTCCGCAGACGGTCAACCATGGAGCATCCGGTGCGCTTGTGACGGCGACACCTTCGGCGAACCACCATTTCGTTAAGTGGAGCGATGATGTTATGACCGCGGCGAGGACCGATGCTAACGTAGTTGCGGATATCGCAGTCACGGCAACTTTTGCGATTGACACCTTTACGCTGACCTATACTGCCGGACCCGACGGGTCCATAGGTGGGACAAGTCCGCAGACGGTCAACCATGCTGAGTCCGGTACACTTGTCACGGCTACGCCTTCAGCGAACTACCATTTCGTGAAGTGGAGCGATGATGTTATGACCGCGGCGAGGACCGATGCTAACGTAATGGCGGATATCGCAGTGACGGCTACCTTCGCGATCGACACCTTTACGCTTACCTATACTGCCGGACCCGACGGATCGATCGTTGGAACGAGTCCCCAGACGGTCAACCATGCTGCGTCCGGTTCACTTGTCACGGCTACGCCTTCTACGAACCACCATTTTGTGAAGTGGAGCGATGATGTTATGACCGCGGCGAGGACCGATGCTAACGTTGTTGCGGACATCGCAGTTACGGCGACCTTCGCGATCGACACCTTTACGCTGACCTATACTGCCGGACCCGACGGGTCGATCGTTGGAACGAGTCCCCAGACGGTCAACCATGCTGAGTCCGGTACACTTGTCACGGCT
>MHBI01000046.1:30864-53519 GCA_001804815.1 Lentisphaerae bacterium GWF2_50_93 | reverse complement strand
TGTTTTAATTATCTTCCGCTTACTTTATTGCTCTTACTGTCATTATTCAAGTACTGCATATAGTTGTTTATGGTGCCAGACCCCGAAGTGAATTATCAGGATTCCTTGAGTTTGTCATAATTATTATTCCCTAATGTGTCTGAAATAAATTTTATCGCATCATTTAATTTTACAAAAGACGGCTTCTCTTCTGAAAAACAGCTTAGGCAAAAAAGAGCTGAGATTATTAATGTAAATATTATTTTCATTTTATTTCTAACGACCAAGATGACCAATCGGCGAAAGCCGATTAGGTCAATCTTTTCGTTCGCTCAGGTATTCCTTAAGGCGTTTAGACCAGTTTTCGGGATTACGTTTCAGATGCATGATGCCATATACAATAATTTCATCTTCATTTTTCCTGTACAAAATCCCATATGGAAAGCGATTGACAAGACAACGTCTTGTTGTTCTGGAAAATGGAGGCCATGCATCTGGGAAGGAATTTATCCGGACTAGGCTTTCTTTTGTTTCAAGAGCAAGCTCATAACCTAGGCCAGGACACTCTGAGTTGTAGTAGAGTATCGCTTCAGCAAGTTCCTGCTCTGCTACGGCAAGTATTATGATTTTCATTTTTTGCAGAGCCGTTCAAATACATTTTCCATTGTGTCTGCAGGTATTTTCCCGGACTCGTAGGCTGATACCCGGTCTTCTACCTCGGCTTTCCAATTGTCTTCGATTTGCCTATTTGATGTCTTGTCAAAACTGTAGAAAAGCCGTTGAATTAGCTCAGCCCTGTCAATAGGATTGAGTTGAACTGCTTCTTTGAATATGTTTTCTGCTATGGCTGTCATTGTTCTTGCTTCCCCCGTTGCGCGTTATCTGCGTGAAACGGGAATAATATAAAGGCGTCCCGTCCCATTTTCAATATGTGCTCTCTATATTCATTTTTGTAGCGAACGCCTATGCTAAGCATCCTGCGGTGCAGGATTACATGCAGCTACATTGTTATGAATTTATGCTTTTTCTTTCTTCTGTATTTACGTCAGGCGCTTTGGCCTGACCCAGGCCTGTCGCGCCGTAGCATCTCAGTGAAGGTGGAAGTGCGCGTGGCATAGTCACCGCTTTGTCCTAAACTAGCTTATTCGCAAAATATAGGCATAAAAATCAAATTTAAAGGCCTAAAAGCACGTTTTATTATTCGTAATTCATTAATCATAAATCAATTAACTGGGAACGTCCCCATTGTAAAGCGTCTTCCGAAATAGCAGACCTCTATCATCTGAGATGGACCATCGAGACGTTCTACCGGGAGTTCAAAGTCGGCATGCAGGCGAACGTCTGGCATTGCCAGAAAGTCGACTCGTTTGAAAAGGAGCTCGTTTCAAAGCTCATTGCAGTCTGCCTTGTCAGGCTCGCCTCGGCAGCCTCCTCGAACTCGCTCGGACTCATGCCTTCGGACATAAGTTTCGCAAAGGTATTTACCGAGGTGAAAATCTTCCTGCGGAAAATCACCTCCACAATCCATCCCGGGAACTTCGCCTCATGCCATTTCGAACTCATGTGCAGGTGCGCGAAATATCTCGTCGACATAAGACCGGACAGATCCTTCCCGAGGGACAAGCAGCTTTACAGGAGAATCTCCAGGAACTTGCAGAGAAAAAGAGCAGGCAGACCGCCCATAATAATTGACACAAAGAAAACTCCAAGACCGGAGTTGCTGCCCTCGGCAAATGGGGTTATCTTTCTCTTAAGTTAACGGCATTGGAATGGCACCGATTTACTTCTCTTTCCCATGGATCGCTGGCCTGTCGCGCCTTAGCTTCTTAGCGGTGGCGGACACCCTTGCCTGCATCTTGCCTGTATTTTTATGTTTAATCAAAAATCTTCAAGGCGGTCAAATACGAGCCTGTTTTTTCAAGCATATTTGATTTCAGCTGCCTTGCTTTTAGCCATTAAAGAATAAGTAAAATAGAAAATTAGTGTTTTTATTTATCATTCACTTGCTTTTTATATCGCGAAAGGTATATAATACCGGTATGCAAAGATAAACACATGGAGGAAATCATGATTGCATGGAAAAAAAAGACCTTAAAAGCTGTTTCATTCATCCTGTCGCTTTCAATTGGATTAATGTGGATGACAAGTGCAGCAAATGCTCAGCAGGCAGGTTCCGGTATTTCAGCTGAAAGGATAGTTGTCTGGGACGGAGATAGAGTCGGCCTTGGAGCAAAGAGCTGGGCATCGCCAAAGCCCCAACAGTCCAAGGTAAGTGTAGCCTCTGGGAAAGGATTTAATAATACTCAAGGCCTTGAGTGGCACGCGGAAGGGAAGGGGTGGAAAGGTTTTGGATGGAATTGGACAGGATTCTGGCCAAATGATGGCGGTACCGACATAAGCTCTTACAAGAATTTAAGTTTTATGATACGAGTTGAGTTTAAAGATAAAAACTCTGCTCCTAATTGGGCAGGGCTGCAGGTCTCTTTAATCTGTTCTAAAGACAATAAGCCTACAAAAGTCGTAAATCTTGCAATGTATACTGAAGATCTGAGTGACCAGCAGTGGCATGAAGTCATTGTGCCAATATCTGACATGTTGAAGGATGCCGGCAAGAACTTCGATTTAAAAACAGCATGGGAAATAGACGTCGGTGAGTGGACTGACAGTGAAAAGAACTATAACATTTATTTTGATGAGATTGGTTTTGACACCCGTGAAATATCAACACTTGTCTCTTCTCCTGAGAAGAGAGCTGCACTTGCATTGGGCAATGACTTCTTACCTATAACGGCCATTCTGGATTTGAGTTCAGATGGAACCGAGGTCAACCCCTTTGTTTATGGAGTGTCATTTGGAGAGCCTGAGGTCATGAAGGAAATGGGCGTGACGATGAGGAGGAACGGAGGAAACACTGTAAGCACCTATAACTGGAAGAAAGGATGTATTTCAACAGGGAATGACTGGTTCTGTGAAAATCATGCCCAAGCCGATGGTTCCGACATGTGGATTAACTTTCACATGGAAAACAAGAAACTTGGCATTGAAAGCTATATGACGATGCCTATGGAATGGGTTGCAAAGGACAGCGTGTCGAATGGTTTTCCGAAAAACCTATATCCTGATTGTACTGTCTACGCAACCGATCGGCCTGATGCAGGCAACGGTACAGTTTGGGTAAAGGATGACAACGGAAATATTGTAAAGGATGATAAAGGCAAACCAAAGTCGCGATTTCTTAGATGCGGGGAGCGCTATCCCACCCAAAATGGTGTTTATGTAGGCCTCGAATACAATGTAGAACTTGTGAAATACTGCATTGAAAAAATAGGCGCTGCAAAGAGCGGGGGGATCAAATATATTTGCACAGACAATGAGCCCATGCTTTACAATTCTACCCACAAGGATATCTGGAGCGAAAGTTTTTCATATGATAGTTACTGGGAAAGAACAAAGAAGTATGCTGAACTTATAAGGCAAGCCGATCCAGATGTAAAGATAGCAGGGCCAGCAGTTTGGGGCTGGACAGCATATTTTTATTCCAACACGGATCTTGACAACAGGGAGAAGCAGAATCTCCCATGGGATTCAACAAAATCATGGCCAGACTATGGCAAATACGGGCCTTTTATAAAGGATTTCATGAGGCGTTGCGCGGAATACAAGAAAGCTACTGGACGGAATCTAATCGATATATTTGATTTTCACGGATACTCACTTAACTCCAAGATTGAGAGTGGGTCCATGAATGATCCTGAGACAATGGAGATCCGCTGCCTGGATGTACGAAAATTCTGGGACGAGACATATAGGGATCCATATACGTGGATTGGTTCTGAAACTGGCGGCAACATTGCATATGTCCCACTGATGAGGAAATGGATGAAAGAGACAGGATTCGATGCGGAAATTGCTGTTGGGGAATATCAACATACAGGATGGGATGGGGGAGTCGATATCTCAGGGGCAGTCGCCCAGTCTGAAACATTTGCCGCCTTTGCGCTTTCACAGGTTGCATATGGCCTATATTGGGCCAATATCAAGAAAAACTCTCCTTGTTACTTTGCCTGGAAGATGTTCCGCAATCCGGACGGAAAGCATACAGCCGTTGGAGATAAGTTCATAAAGGCGTATGTAAGTGATTTTTCCCATGTTTCAGTTTATGCATATAAGAACGTTAAAACCAAGACGGCATCGCTGATACTTTTGAACAAGAAATCCACTAAAGGAGCCAAGGTCGAAATAGCCTTCAAGAATGAAATCCCAGTGCAGGATGCATCTGCATGGGAATTCAGCAGGGCCAACCTCAAGGCCATAGGAGAAATTCCACCAATGAAAATATCAGGTAAGAAGATATCAGTGGAACTGCCTTCAATGTCAATCCTTAGAATTGACATAAAAATGTGAGTGCTCTACATAAGGGATTATTCGTAAAATTCCAAAATCAAGATATTTGCACTTTTTACTAATATTGGCATAAGGAATAAAATAGAGGAGAAATCAATGAAGAGGATTGTCGCGGCTGTTGTAGTGTTCTTTATAACCTTGAATGCAATGTCACAGGCAGATTCACTTGTGGTCTTCAACGGAAGCGACAAGAAGAGCGGAAAGTCCTGGGCAAGTCCTAAAGAGACAGTATCATTAGCAGTATCAGCAACTGAGTCATTTAACAGCAGATCCGTACTGGAGTTAAAGGCCAAATGGAGCAACTGGTGGGCCGGTGGAGGCTGGAACTGGCGTGGCTGGTATGGCTCAGGTGATGATATTTCTCAGTTTGCAAACATGACTTTTTCCATTAAGAAGGCCTCTGGGGATTTCAAGGATATTTCTGTTCAGCTTGTTGATACCACAAACAAAGCATCAAAACAGCTTAATATTATTGAATCCGGATCTGTTGCCTCAATTGGCAGCGACTATGCAAAGGTAACCGTCCCACTTGCAAAACTTGGTGGAGATTATAATTCTAAATCAGTCTGGGGGATAAATTTTGGAATTGCGCCTAAGAGCCAAGGAGGAGAATGTATTATATACATAGCAGAGATCGAGTTCGGCAAGTAAACGTAATTTTTCTTGGTTGGGTCCAGCTGTTTTCAAGCAACCTAACAAGTTTCCATCAACTGATTGCCTGATGTTATTGCCTTCCTGAAACAAATACCGGATCTACCAAGATTGTTCTATCAACGGCACTGCCACCACCCTCCAGTTTCTGGGAGAGACATGCAGCTATAACTCCAATATTATTAAAGTCAGGAAGGACGTGAGGGACGAAATATTCCGTTGGAGTGTCAAACAGGGATATTATTGAAATATCTTCGTTTAGCTTGAGCCCCATTATTCTAGAGCAGTATAGAAGCTCAGAGGCTATTACGTTATCTGAGCAGAAGGCGCATATTTTCTTATTGCGCCTAAGCTTGCTCAAGACTGATTCTATTTTATTACGAGGCCTATGGCTTAGGCTGATTATTTGAATATCAAGCCCTCTCTCAAGCGATTTCTTAGCTACAGTAGAGGTCCTTGATTGATTTGATGAATATTGCTGATAACCTTTTCCGAAATATAGCAGATTCCCTGAGGTTAAGCCTGTCTTAATAGCATAATCAAACGCAAGTGACACCCCCGTGTTTTCATTGTTAAGGACTGCATAACCAAGATTTGGCCATGACTTATCCCTGTCAAGTATAAATACAATTTCATTCTTGAATGCTTTAAGGGCCGGAATAGGAGAAAAAACATTCCTTTTCCATGAGATCAGGCATATGGCTAGGACCTTGCAGTTCTTGCTGATTCTTCGTATTTTGTCCAATTGCTGAGCTTCATTATTGTTGCATTCAGTGTTATAGCATTTATAGGATTTCTTAAAAGTATTATCCCAGCCCGTGAGAATTTTCGCCCTAAATGGAAATGATGAGTAACTCGGTATCATTAGAGCTATTCCCAACTGCGGTTCGGCTGAGGTGGCGGCCGTGGCGTGTGGACCTGTGATAAGATTGCCGCGGCCTGAAATTGAATGTATAAATCCAGATTTCGAGAGAGAGCTCAAGGCTCTTCTTATAGTTACCCTAGATGCATTCATCATGACGGCCAGCTCCCGTTCGGGAGGCAGGAATTTGCTGTCTCCAATTTTCCTGGCCAGTTTTAATATATCGCCTTCAAGTTTTCTTGTTAACATGTGATGCCTGCCGTGCAAATTATAATATTCATGGGGCTCCAATGGCGATCTGTATAAAATTCACGATGCCATGGCATATAAGGTTTTTCCAGCAAAAAAGGATGAATTGCTTCCTTCTGTTCCCGTGTCAACTGCTTGCAATCAAAGCCTAATATATAATATACCGGTATTATCTTCATGCCAGTTGTAAATAAATAACTAAATTAACTTATTTGCTATTGACAAGTAAAATTTATGTTATATAATACTTAGCATACCGGTATTATATTAAGGAGGTTGATAAATGAAGCAGAAATGTCATTTTGCCAGAAGCATGTCCTTGAAAATCAAGCTGGGATCGTCTTTGAACAGATGTCCAGCAATTCACATTCCTGGATCGCGCAGATTCGGCAATCAATTTTTCTCCTTGTCAGGCTGCAAGTTTTTTACTTTAATAGAGTTGCTCGTTGTCATAACGATAATATGTATACTTTTTGCTATACTCCTGCCTAGCTTAAAGGCTGCAAGAGATACGGCTAAGCGCATAGTCTGCGCAAGCAACCTAAGGCAGATATACGGAGGGCACATGTCATATGTTGCCGATTACGATGAATGGATTTATGCCATTGACTGGCCGAACGGGCCATTGAATACAACTTTTAAAGTAAACAATTCCGGTCCTTTCCAGAAGATAGCACATCCATATCTGGATCCGTATATACCTTCAGCAAACGCCATCTACAGGTGTCCCGGCTCAACTCCTAATCCGACAATAAGCAGTTACAAATCATGGTATACCGGTCCACAAATCCCAGATTGTTCAATGATGAAATTCGGCAGATATTCCGTCTCCATGAATCTACTGAAAGGAATCTGGCCGCAACCCCTGACATATGATTATATTTACGGTTCCACCAATACCGATGATGTCGAAAGATCTTCCGTGTGGCATGCTAATAGCCCATGGCGTCCTGCAACTGGTGCAATACCAGTCCTCTTTACCGACGGAAGATGCATACTATGGAAACCAGGCGCAAACATGTATGTACCGCTGGGAATGCCTTACGACGGGCATTCCGGAGTGGAATACAAGCCTGAAGGCCAGGCAATGCTAAGATCCATGTGCGCTCAATAAATTGGATCCTGTAAAATCCAAGAGGATCTATAAAACATCTATTCTGATTGAAATATTCATGTAATCGCTATGTGTCAATGAAAGGAAATTTCACATGGAATGGGACAAGCTTACGTCTCATGATTTCGTAAAGGCTGTGAGGACATCGCAGAGAGTATGCCTGCTCCCTATAGGCTGCATTGAAAAACACGGGGATCATCTTCCTCTCGGAACCGATGTTCTTTACGTTAACAGGCTATGCGTACAGACCGCCGAAAAGGAACCAGCTGTAGTGTTTCCTTATTTCTATCTGAGCCAGATCAGCGAGGCGAAGCACCAGCCTGGGACAATAGCGATTAAGCCTGAGCTCCTTATCCCCCTCCTGGAAAGCATATGCGACGAGATCTCTAGGAATGGCCTGAAGAAAATCATCATTGTTAATGGACATGGAGGCAACAGCTCGATGCTCCAATATTTCCTGATGACTCTCCTTTCTAAGGAAAAGGATTATACCGTCTATTGTGTTTCCTGGTATGAAGGGGGTGCAGATACCGGAAAGGATTTTCTGGAAGCCATTCACGACGGACATGGCGGGGAAATCGAGACAAGTGGAATTATGCACTATTATCCCGGCCTGGCGAAGACTCCAAAATCTCAAAAAGCCTTTCCACTGAAGCGCCTCTCCCATCTCCATGCTAACGGCATATCGACTCCTCTCGACTGGTATTCCAATTATCCTGATCATCTTTGTGCCGATGGCACTCCGGGAAGCTCAGAAAAAGGCGAAAGGATGACTGAGATTCAGATGAAAAAGCTTATTAGGCAGATCAAACTTGTCAAAGGGGACAAGGCAACCCCAGCGCTCTATCGGGAATTTATAAAGAAGGCCAAAGGTTGTATTGATATATAATTGAGGATTAACGTGAAAAACTATTATAGAAATCCTGTGGTTGAAGAGGGCATTCACAATATAATAATGCAAAACCGTTGCGGGAACAGGATGACCATCCTGGTCCATATGGAAAAAACAGAACTCGAGTTCATCTACAAGCCAAATGCATTCCGGCGCAAAGAATATGAAGCAAGAAATTTCTCGAACAGGGATAACCAGACCGAACTTTTCAGCACATTTGAGCTTCCAGACATACGCCAAGACGTGATCCGTGACATCACATACGATCCATTCATAACCAGGCTCCATGTGATATCGCCATCCTCGGCTAAAAATGTGATAAGTTTCATTAATTTCCCTGACATGAACGCCTTTGCGATCTCCGCGGATCGTCCGCTGACAATCGGCTTCAGGCCAAGGACTTCTTTCGTTGTCGAGGATGGCCTTGTCCTAGAGCATTTCCATGACCGAGGTGAAGATATCGTAAGCTTCATTTCCTTTCCGGGATATGATGCAAACCGCTTCAGGGTCAGGGATGACGGCCTGCATGTGATCCAAATAACCGAAAACGACTGTGTAATAATAGGAGGGGAGGAAAATAAGACTTTGGCGATACGTGAGCTAAGAAAATATGAGGGCAAGTCAATTAGGCAGATCGAAGATGGAGTTGAATCCAAACTCTTTCCTCATCTTCGCAAGGGGCGGCCGCTTTGGAATGATCAGATGTGGCAGGACGTGCTGGAATTGAATAGACGTGCAATCTGGTCTGGAATGGATGCTGGAGGGGCTTGTTTCGGGGCAATCAACCGGATCTACTACCTGATATGGAACCGCGACGGCTCTCAGACTTCCACCATGGCAGCCCGTGCAGGCAACTTGGACCTGCTTAAGATATGGACACCCTTCATTCTGCGAAATCCATCAATACGCAAGGATATCAAAGGAAAGCCAGTTGCCGAATGGCTCCAGATACTTGGTACACGTTGGACTAAAAGCGAAGATGATGGAATCTACTATGCGTTTCTCAGCATATTCAGCCTTGTATTCATGACTGGGGAAAGAGACCTCCTGTATTCTTCTGACTTTACACGCCTTCTGGATTCCCTTGACCATGTAATTTCTACTCGCTTCTCCGAGGCTGAAGGGCTATTTTGCAGCGACACTCGCGGCGAGTGTACACTTGCTTCTTCTCCTATGTTTGGTTACGATTCAGTAAACGGAGTCCGTTATGATGGAAAAGACGATTCAGAGGCGCTTGGTTCTATCTTTAATAAATCTTACGGTTTATATCACAATATAAACATGTACAATGCCCTGCGCATGGCGGTCAGCCTTGTGGCGGAAGTGCCGGGTTCTATTTCGGAGCCTGACATGAAACGCCGTGTCCGTTGGCTAGAAATTAGCTGTATCGTCTCTGAGACCCTAAGCAATAAATATGTTGATCAGGAAAGCGGCTGTTATTTTGCCGATTACGAGGAAATGGCGGATGGGACGATGCGCTTCATACGCTTTACTGACCGTAATCCAGAGCCGGATTATTGGGAGTATGCATGGGCTGTAAGTACTGGACCATTTTTCCCGGATATCAACTTGTCGCTAAGAAGTGCTGAAATGGTTCGGATTGAATGGCCTAAGATCCGCAGCTATGGATACTGCCCCTGGAATACATTGGCATTGTTACTGAGGGAGTTCGAACGGGTAGATTCTCCATCCTTGCGGGAAATGCTCTCTGATGAAATCTCTGACGCAATTATCGAGTCGGTGAAATATCCAATGAAAAAAGCGCTGACGGAATATAAAGGCGAGACTGAAGGTTGGCGCCCGTTGCCGTTTTCCGCTGGAAGTTTTCTTCAGCTAAGTTCAAGCCTCCTTTTACAGTCCCTGCCTCGTGGAATTGCCATACGGGCATCCAGTCTTGTGGATAAAATTGAAAACTTCTGCTGGCATAATGCAGAAATATCCGTTGAAGCGACAGGTGACGGCGAGTTTATAAAGGATTGGAGTATAAATGGAGAAAAAGCTGCAGCCACATTGCAGATACCTGAAAACCTTGTTCGCCATGGCAGGAACAGTATTAGGATAAACAGAGACGTAAAACCTGTGTCGAAACCGCTATTATACAGTTCTTCGGCAACGCTGCTGTCTGTTGATTCGAATGAAGAATGCACCGTTTTTAAATTTTTCAGCCCTATACCCTGCGATCTCGTTTTCATAAGTATGGGTTCCTGTAATTTTACCGTAACGGACAGCCGTGACAAGAAGCTTCAATTATCAAGAGTTGAGATTGAGTGTACGGCATTTACGAATATCCGCGTTGTAGCGGCTGGAAACTTTGCCATGTCATTGAAGTATATACGCTAGGCATGTTCACTCAAGTGGTTACGCCCTATAAATGTAGCCGGCCGGCATAGTACGATTATGCGAATCGTTGACCAATAAAATAGTAACTGGCTGATGTAATTATGATTTGTAGCGGGAAGTCTGTTGTTCCTGCTTCTCTAATTTCAATTAAATATGGAGATGAATAAGTGACGAATTCCGGAAAAGTAACCGACGTAGACGAGGATATTATATTAAAGGGTTGTTCTCCAAGGTGCGAAGATGGGATTGCTGACCTCTTCATGGCAGAGGTTCAGCCGCCTTTCCGTGGAAAATGTGGAACTACTGCTGAAGCAGTTTTAGAGATGCAAAAACTACATTTCAGCATACTTGCACATGAACTCAACAATTTCCTGCACTGTATCCAGAACAGTATTTACATGGCTAAGGATGGATTAAAGGATAACAGCGGTGAAGTGGAATCTTTACTTGAGTATTGCGAGAGAGCTGCTTATAATTCCGTTCACCTTGTCAGGAATTACTCAATGTTCATAAAAGGTGGTGCAGGCAATTGTGAGGCAAGTGAGGTTGATGTTGTAGATATTGCAAGGACTTCTGCGAAGATGTTATTGCATGACAAAAGGATAAACTTCCTTTTCAGAACCGACAACAATGCAGAATATGTTTTTGGAGGGGAGACGCAGCTTTATCAACTTTTCTTCAATCTCTTGAAGAATGCAAAAGAAGCGATGGTGGGGAACAGGATAACTATTAAGATTGATATCTCAAGGACAAGTATTGGAACAGGGCATCCTGATTCTCTCATGCCAGGCGAATATTCAATTATTAAAATTACGGATAGCGGGGCCGGCATAGATAGGCATAGTATTCAATACCTATTCGATCCATATTTCACTTCGAAGAAAACCGGTACTGGGTTAGGACTTTTAACATGCCTTTGGATAGTCAAAAGTCATAAAGGAGTTATAACAGTTGATTCCGAGATTGGCAAGGGTACTATTTTCACGATACTTCTACCTGTTTGCGCAAGATACTGAAAAATGCATGCAGCTCAGCTGTCATGCAATTCCTCGCATCCTATCTTAACAATAGTGCTAATGGAGGAAGCCGGAGTCATTCTGGAAAAGCGCGGGATCCTTGATGGAAATACGCTGCGGATATTGCGCAAGGCAATAATCATACAAAATATATATGGGAGTTACTTATGTTAAATTTCAAAAATGACTTTAATAGTCGCCCTGTAAATCCAAGGAGCAGCTATGAGGCACGGCAATTGCTGGACTTGCTTTATCGTATAAAAGGGAAAAAAATTATTTCAGCACAGCACGATTTTATTACGAGTGAAACTAGATACTGTGATCTTGCAAGACAGAAAACTGGTAGCACGCCTCTAATATGGGGCAGCGATTTAAGTTTCTTCTTTGAAGGTAATAACCCCGCGGCCCAAAGACATAGCGGTCCAATGAATCTTATTGACCCTGGCCTACATATAACTTCAGATGACTTTGCTTTTTCTAGCCGTAGCATTAACTCCTTGAATCGTGCCCTGATTAACGTGGAAAAAATGGAGAACATTGTTGTCCAAGGAAGAGAACCCCATGAAATTCGCGTATCGCTGATAGAGCGTATCAAACATCAGCACCGCAGAGGGCATATAATCACCCTCATGTGGCATAATCTACTCCCAGGGAAAAATGACCGTGGCTACTATGAAGACCTCTGGATGCCTGGTGGTATTTCACAAAAGGCGTGGGATGAACTGGTTACGAAAGGAACCGCTCTCCACGGACAATGGCTCAAGGAAGTGGATGCTATTGCTATATACCTTGAGATGCTGTGTGCTGAACATATCCCAGTGCTTTGGCGGCCCTATCACGAAATGAACGGTGTGTGGTTCTGGTGGTGCAACAAGCCTGGGGGGAAAGGTTTTCAGAGGCTTTGGATTCATCTTTATGAACGCCTTGTACTAGACCATGGTCTTGACAATTTGCTGTGGGTTTGGAATGCCAATGCCCCAAGGAACACTTCAGGGGATGAGGCTTACGCATATTCGGATTTTTATCCGGGTTCGGAATATGTCGATGTGCTGGCGACAGACGTATATAGGCGGGACTACAGCCAAACGCATTACGATGAGCTGGTTGCACTGGCTGACGGAAAACCTGTAGCCTTAGGGGAAGTGGGAGAACTGCCGCCCGATCAAACATTTGAGCAACAGCCTGAATGGACATGGATTATGCCCTGGGGGAATCTAGGCCATCTCTATAATACAGATGATGAACTGAAGGCTTTCTATGCGCGTAACAATGTCATCACATTGGAAAACCGATTTAAATCGGGATTCTTTGAAGATGCGACATGAAGATGACTGGGCAGGGAAATAAATCAACAGCCAAAGAATGATTGCAAATTATGAATACAGGCTATTGCAGGATTCATTCCATCCCTATTATCACTTCTACTTCGTTTATTTCAGCGAACTTCTCAGAGGGGATCAGATTTCCTGCAATTGCACTGCCATTAAGTTTAAGATGGAGCCTGCCTCTTCCTGAATTACTGTTCTTGACGGAAATACGGAATTCACGGTCCCGGTAAATTCGTACAGATTTGAACCCCTTCCATGCTTTCGGAATACAGGGCTTTATTTCAAGCCCGTCGTAATGAGGTCTGATCCCGAGTATCGAATGTGTCATTGCGTAATAGTTCCAGACCGCGCTCCCGGATAGCCAGGAGATGCGACCACTGCCAAAACGTGGGCTATAGCGGCTGTGTGTGCTCTGACACACAGCATAGGGTTCTACCTGGCGCACTTCCGCATTGTCATTGAAACTTGAAGGCATAACTGCTTTCATGTATTTCCATGCTCTTTCATTTCTCCCGAGTTCTGCCTCTGACATGACAGCCCAGCCCTGGACATGATTGAAGATTCCGCAGTTCTCCTTCATCCCTGGATTCATCAGCCTCGCAAGGGCAATCTTAGGATCTGTTTTTACATAAGGTGGTGAGCAAAGCATTATTCCATAGTCGGAATAAAGATGCTTATCCACAGAATCCATTATCTTTCTACCTCTTTTCCCAATGGAATGACCGCTCAGTACCGCCCAGCTCTGCGGATTTACAAATATTTTTCCCTCAACGCAGCTTCTTGAACCGAACTTAAATCCATCGTACCTGTACCCGCGAAGATACCATTCGCCATCCCAGCAGTATTTTTCGATATTTATGTCCAGGGCTGAAAGCTTCCGGCGGGCCCAGGATAATTCCTTCTTTTCACCGAGTCTTTCCGCTATGTCAATGTATTCCTTTAATGCTAACCTAAGCTGGAAAGCCACAAAAGCGGATTCCCCTTTTTCGCCGAACCGCAGACAGTCATTCCAGTCGGCATGAAGTCCACACGGAAGTCCATGCTTCCCTGACCGTTTGAGATTAAACATTATGGCACTCTTGAGGTGGCCGAAGACCGTATCTTCGCCCTTGTCTGCATAAGAAAGGATTTTTTTGTAAAAAGAAAAGTCGCCAGTCTCCTTTACGAATTCAGGAATCGCATTAAAAAACCATAGGCAGTCGTCAGATCGGTAATACTCAGGTTCCTTTTCCGTACCCGGTCTGTGGGCAAAAGGCTTGACTATAGGAATTGCTCCTCCATTCGATAATTGTCCCGTAAGCATGAGCTCAAGACGGCTGGAGGCCTCTTCTGTAACCAATGCCGCGGTCCCGACAATATCCTGCACGGTATCTCGGAAACCAAGACCGTCACGCTCTCCGGCATATACCTGGCTGGCTGTCCTCGCCCAGTAGAAAGTCATCAGGTTATTGTAGGGTGCCCACATGTTAATCATTGAGTTGAAAGATGGATCTGGTGTTTCCGTCCGCAGGCTGTTCAGCCGCGAGTGCCAATGCTGTTTTACAGCACGGAGAGCAGACATTGCTTTTTTATTTGAATTCATTTTTATCCTGGCGACGACTCCCTCCCTTGATGCAGACCCGACGCCGAAAAGGACTCTGAAGCTTTTACTTCCACCTGGCGGTAGCTCAAGCTCAATCTGGAATGCTGCGCAAGGATTATCTCCTGTCGCCAAGCTTCCACTGCACGTGCCATTTACAACTGCAGATGGCGCAGAGTAGCTTCCGTAGGCTCCTATGAAACCTTCCAGATCGGCGTCAAATCCATTTACACTGGCTCCGCTGACCGCAAAGAAAGTATGCCGCTGCTGATCCTTGTTCTGGAAATTTATGGGATCTTCCGGCATGTTCACGTTTGAAGCGATGTCAACTATTCCATCGACAATCCTGGTCTTTGAGATGTATTGCACATATTGCAGGTTTGTCGCATCATCAATTGCGTTCCAGTTGCACTGTGGTTCAACGAAAGGAAAAACCCTTATATTTCTCTTTAGCGAAGTTTTATTTTGAACAGTCACCTGCCAGACTTCATAAAGCTGGTTGAGAGGTATGAAATATGTTGTTGAACAGCCTATTCCGGAATATAGCGAGCTTATTGTCGAATATCCTGAACCGAAACGGCATTCGTATTTAAACTTGTCCATGCCTTTTTTGACAGGGAGCCAGGAATTGGTCCAGTAATCACCATCCTCCATATCCCGGAGGTAAATGAATTTCCCTGGATTGCCGGTGTTTAAACTGTTGAAGCGGAAACGTGTCAGGCGTCCTTGTGCCGCTGACTTGTAGAAAGTGTAACCAATAGCATTATTCGTAATAACTGCACCGAAATCGGCACTGCCAAGATAATTGCTCCATGGGCGAGGGGTATCCGGTCTTGTTATAACATATTCACGACATGCATCATCAAAATATCCATACTGCATCAATATCCCCCTGTAACAAGCTCCTGATTTACAGATTTCGAAAGGTCCTCCCCAGCATCTATGCGTCGTTTTGCCTCTTCCAGTATCGAGGCTGTCGCAGTTGCTCCAACCCTGGTTACGCCTATGGAGCGGACAAGAAGCAGGTCATCGAGGGAACGAACCCCTCCAGCAGCCTTAATCTGTACAGAAGGCTTTGAGTGCTTTCGCATGAGCTTCAAGTGGGGAACAGTAGCCCCGGCATATGAATACATCCCGTTCTCCTGCTTCACGAAGCCGTACCCGGTCGAGGTCTTCACAAACGCGACATCAAGACCGCTGCAGATTTCACAGAGACGGATTATGTGTTCGTCCTTGAGAAAATCATTTTCAAATATCACCTTAAGGATGGCTCCACATTCAATAACAGCCTTGTTCACTGCACCTATCTGGCGAACTACATAATCCCAATCACATCCAAGTACTTTTCCAGTATTGCTCACAATGTCTATTTCCGTCGCACCTTCCTCGCAAGCACGTACAGCTTCAGCAATTATGATCTCGGTATGGCTGTTTCCGTGTGGGAAACCCGCGACTGCACAGATGGCCACCTTGCTATTGCGAAGCCATTTGGCTGCATCTGGCACGGCATATGGCTTTATGCATACTGTCGCCACATCATACTTCATAGCAAGTTCACATCCCGCCTTCAGATCCGCATCCGTCATTGTCGGATGCAGGAGTGAATGATCGATCATCTTAGCAAGATCAAATAGGCTCGTTTTCATATTTACTCCTTTTTTTAAGTTTATCTTAATCTCAATTTTGCAGCCGAGTGCCATCGAACAGCAGGCTATTTCAGGACCTTCCCAGTGCTTTCCCTGACAATCAGCTCAGGCATAACAACTTCTGTATATCCTTCATGTTCCCTTATAGATTTTGGATGATTTGCCATTTTGATGGCCATCTGCGCAGCCTTAAAGCCAATCCCGTCGAGCTGGGTGCTCACGCTAGTAAGCGGAACAAATCCGAACTGGGCATGTATATTGTCAAAGCCAAGCACTGACTTATCTTCTGGAACTTTGAGTCCAGACGAGTAAATTGCCTGGCATGCACCTATCGCATAAGTGTCATTATAGGCTACAACCGCAGTGAAATCGTTCTTCCTGTTTAGGAGCAGATTTTTCACTTCACCCCTTGCAGCCCGAATGAACTCTTCAACGCTTGGATCGCAATTCCAGTCCGGCTCTCGGAAATGCAGAACCTTTCCTCTCATTCCCATTTCATTCACAGATTTCCAGAAAAACTGTTCGCGATGGTTGATAGAGAAATTCTGATTTGATGTTGAAGGGCCAAGCCAGAGTACATCTTTATGCCCAAGCTCAGATAGATGCCTAAGCGCCAGTTCCATTGCAGAAGATTCGTTACACAGTATGTTTGGCAGGGAGGTTTTGCCAAGGCAGTGCACTGTAACCGCAGGCATGCCTTGTAAATTATTTAGCGCTGTAGCTTGCACTTCATTCGACAAGACTGCGCCAAAGATTACCAATGCATCAAGCCTTTTTTCTCTGATGAATCTAGCGCCCCGTGCTACTCCACTTTCTCCCCCGTCGGGACCTATGATAGTTAGGAGATAACCGTTATTATGAAGGCAGCTTTCTATGCCTGAAAGTATCTGCCCGAAATATTGATTGCCAAAACTTGACCTAAAGGAAACCTTTGCATTTACATCCGGAAAGCCTATGTCAATTACGGCTCCGATCGCCATCGAACGTCCACTGCGCATTGATTTCGAATGATAATTCGAGGCATATCCTAACTTTTCAGCTATACGCTGAACCTTCTCCCTGGTATTCAGGGAAACCTTGTCTGATAATTGGGCCTTGTTAAGGACCCTGCTTGCTGTTGATACGCTAACTTTAGCCTGTTCAGCAATTTCTTTAAGTTTTGTCATAAACAATTACTTTCTGTTAAATGACAACGTTGTCATTATTTAATTAATATTCAAGTATTGTAATAATTATTTTATAATATTTATTTTTACATCAATACGACGTGCCATACAGCTATAATTTGCGTGCTTTCATGATTCTATGAACCGTGATTGCAAAATGACAAAGTTGTCATTTATGGCTGCTATGATACTCATCATCCTCTTATGCGATCATCAAAGAACAATTCTTTTATTATGTCAAGCCAGGCTTCTCCAGTTCTGAAATGGTTTAGTTTGTCCTCGACAATACAATATCCAGAACTTCGCATCTTGAGATATCTGCTAAAAACTACGCGGCAACTGGTCGAAGCGGCTCGTAATTATCGGCAAAATCATGACGGGGGGCTGTTTTTTGGACGCACGTGGTTGATGCTGTTCTCATGATATTATTGCATGTTTGCGAGTAAGGCTTAATCCTGTTTCCGGGCATGTCTTATTGTTAGAAAAAAGCGGGGAGCCGGTGCCATGCTGGGGAAGTGACTGATGGCGGGGAGCCGGTGCCATGCTGGGGAAGTGACTGATGTGTAATTAGAAGATACGATACCATTGGTTTTTATGATAGTGCAGCTAATAGGAATTTTGATTTCATGGTCGCGCTAAGATAGGCTGGGAATGGGGAGGTAAGGTTTGAGTTAAGGCTTCCGGAACTGGAAAAGGCAAGCTTGTGGAAATCAGGAGGGAAGACAATCCTGTCGCAAATGCATTTTTAATAAATCAATTCACTTCGCCTGTCCGATGAAGGTCTTTGAAGAAAGGTATCCCTGGTCTTTTGCGGCGGCAGGCACGATAGGGGCATAGCCTTTCTTGTTATCCTCAGGGACATTCAACGCTCCAATACCGACGCTCTCGCCGCAGTCCTCGATAAGTGCATGTTCCAAAATGCCGCGTCGTCCGTTCCAGAATTTCTTGCTGGCGTCAGCCTCAGGACCTTCGACTATGAGCTTAAGGCCGTAGATGGCGTCTGGTGCCTCCGGCTTGCTCTTCGCCGACATCTTCTTGCCCTCAGGATCGTTCGGAAAAACATAGAGCTTCTTGAATATCTCGCATGTTTCCTTCCCTTCGACAGCCCATTCCTCGCCGTCCGCCATCTGGCGCACAGTCCATTCGGCCGTCTGGAATGTTGCCCAGTTGTATGCCTCAAGCACCGAAACTTTGCCGTCCTTTGGGGCGCCTTCGCCGTCGGCGCGTCCTGATTCGAGCCCTCGCAGGAAAAATTCAGAGAAGATAGGGGCGTTGGACTCGGGACCATTGGTGGCGGTCAGGTTTATGCGCCCCTTCGCCGCGACACCGCCGAGAAACGCTCCGCTCGATGTGCTGAAGTTGAGGATGATCTGCTTCCGTGACTTCACGCCCAGGAGCGCCTGCTTAAGTTCGGCGGTACGCAGATCCTTGACCGGCAGGGCGAAACTTTCCTCTGGCTCCATCGAATATCCGTGACCGACCATGAACAGGATGAACTGGTCATCGGCCCCGCATTTGCCCCCGGCAGCTGCAATGGCCTTCACGACATCCTCGGAGCCCTTTGTGATCTGAACAGCTTCCTTGAATGCGGGATCCGCCGAGAGGACAGTTATGTTTTCCGCAGGAACTCCGGCCTTTCCCGTGAGATAAGACTTGAACCTTTTCAGCCAGTCCTGGTACCTGGCGGAATACATCGGCGAACCTGGGGTTCCTCCGACAAGCACTGCGTAGCACTTTCCTGACGGAGCCGCAGCGGCCGGCTTAGCCTCAGGTTGCTTAGATGCATCCTGGGCCGGCACCGCCAGTTGAACCATCAACAACATAAAAACTGTAAAATAAATTTTCATTTTTTCATCTTCCCCTATCTGAAATTCCTTTGATCTTCAAGAGCGTAAAACAGGCCTCTGGCCTGTTTCTTAATTAATGACAGGCGAGACGCCTGTCCTACATTCTTAATGCAAAATCTTTATGAACTGCCGGCAAGATGCCGGCGCTCCAGCAACAGGCGAGACGCCTGTCCTACATTCTTAATGCAAAACATTTTTTACACATTCGTGTAAAAAATATCAGTGGCTCAGGAAATATATGATTATGTTTACGCCCATCTTCATGGCTTCCATGTTCTTCTCCGGAGACCACCAGGCATTGACCCAGCCGCAATGTATGTCTCCGGGGCTGCACCAGGTCATTATCCTGCCGGTTCCAGGTTCGAAAAGCCCGTATGCGCCGTTCGGCACACCCTGCATGTGCGGACAGCCGTTCGCGAAATCATAATAGATATGGAAAATCTCATGGTCGTACGGTATCTTCCTCATCGGATTGTCGGGGAACAGCTTGTTGATCAGGGACACATACGCCTTGAAGAACCTGTCCTCCTTGCCATTGTAGACGCAGTCATCAGCCATGATGAATCCGCCGCGCTCGAGGAATTCGCGGACGTTCTTCTCTTCGTTCTCGGGCAGTTTGAAGTTTCCTTCCGATGTCATGAACACGAAGGGATTGCGCACCATGTCGTCGAAGTCCTCAAGCCTTACGACCTTCGGTTCCATGGAGACGTTTATGTTGGTCAGTTCGCGGAGCTTCCTCCTGAGGATGATATCGCCTTTTGGATGGACGTCCCAGCGGTCGGGAGTATTGTCGGTGACGGTGAACTGCAGGCGCGGGAACACGAATTTACCTGTCTCGACGGCCTCGTCGGCAAGAGCTTCCGCCGTTCCACCTATGAGTCCGCTGAGCACGGCCCCGCCAAGCAGGACTCCGGCGCCCTGCATGAAGTTCCTCCTGGAGACGCAAAGCTGCTGTATCTTCTCGAATCCGCCCGCGATCTCATCCCTGCCGCGTCCGAGAAGGAGATCCTTCTTGGTATGTATTATTTTATTTTTCATGGTATTTACTCCATTCCTCTTAAATTCGGATATCGAAACTCGAAATCCGAAACAAATTCGAAATTGTCAATTCTTAAATTTTATAAACGTTTAGATATTGATATTTACAGTTTGTTTCGTATTTCGATATTCGGATTTCGAAATTTCCCATCATGCCAGTCCTCCGCGTCTGCGCACGATCCATTCCGCCGACAGCATCAGTATCAGCAGGATGAATAGCACCGGCATGTCCCATATCTCGAAATCCTGCGGCTGGATTCCGGCGGCAAGGGCGGCCTTGACATTCTTCTCCATTTCCGCCGCTGCATCCTTGGCCTCCGCCACAGTATAATATTTTCCGTCTGTTGCCTTCGCCATCTCCCTGAGAGAATCCTCCTTCAGTCCGGCATTGCTGAACTCCATGTACGGCTCGGACACCTTGAAATCAGTCTCCACGGGATCGACCTTCCATCCTTCGATCCTCACCTTGACGCTGTAGTCGCCAAGTTCATCCACGCGGAACGAGCACTGGTATACTCCCTCCTGCGAAAGTATCCACTGCATCGGTATCTCCTGCGTGTTCTTCAGAGGATCCTCGATGGCCGCAATCACGACGGCATCATTCGCCGGGGAAAGATCCTGCTTGAGGACTTCGGCCCGCAGCGAAACCTGCGACCCGATCGTATAGACGTCCGCGTCGGCCTCGACCGATATCTGCTGCTTCGCGCCCACGACCAGCCAGCGCACAAGCTGTTTCCAGAACCTCTCGTGGAACTCGTCGGACGCCGGAACAGACATCCTCCAGTACCATGAACCTCCGGATGTAAACGACGCCACGCGCCCTTCACCGTAGTTCTGCACCGCGAGCAGCGGCTTGTTGTCCTTCTCTCTAGCCAGCAGGAGCTGGGCGCCGGTCTTGAGCCCGCGCACCGGGGTCATCCCGATGAGTTCAGGCATCTTCTCCCATATCTTCCTGCTGATTTCCATGTCGTCGGAAAGACGCATCACAGGATGGGACAGGGCGCCTTTAACAACCACGGACTTGTACTGGTCGTCGGAATAGCTGCCGTCACTGTTCGTTATTTCAAGCGGAAGAAGCTTGGCAATGGGTGTACCTGAATATTTGCCGGAACCGAAGGAGTTGACACCGCCCAGCATCAGAAGTCCGCCGCCGCGCTTCTTGACGAAGTCTTCAAGCATCGCCAGCTGTTCCGCCGAGAAGTACGACGCTTCGATGTCGCCAAGTATTATTGCCTCGAAGTGGAAAAGCTGGTCGCGGGTGGCCGGGAACCCTTCGGAAAGGTAGCTCTCCGTGGAATCAGCCCCCTGGACATAGAACCTGTTCTTCGCAAGCCTGAGTATGCCGACCAGCCTGAAATCCTTGTCCCTGTACAGTGCGCGCCGTAGGAAACGGTATTCCAACCTCGGACTTCCTTCTATGTACAGGACAGGCAGGCGGTCATCCCTGATCTCCATCAGGAATTCCTTGCTGTTGTTGTCGACTATCTTCTCCGCCGAATCAGGGGCTATCGAGACCTTGCATGTCGCCGATCCCTCGAAGTCAGGCGTGAAATTGAGCTTCACCCTCTTGATGTCGGTGTCCTTGTCCGGCTTGATCTCCTTGGAGAGGAGGACAGTGTCGCCCCTGGAGACCGACACCTTGAACGGCTTGTCCGGAAAATCCGTGTATCTGAGCGTGGCGAATATTTCGACTTCGGTGTTCCGGCGGACCCTGCGCGGGGCGGAGATGGAAGAGACCTCGTAATCCTTTGAAGGACGCGGATCACCTATGCCGACAATGTGCAGAGGAACGTTCCTGCTTTTGAGGAGCGCGGCCGCATCCTCGCAGCTGCCTCCGACATTGCGGCAGCCGTCTGTAAGCACCAAAACGGACGCCAGCGGTGCACCTTGCAGTTCTGAATCGAGATCGCGGACCGCCCTGAATATGTTTGTCTGCTGTCCGTCGTCCTTGACCTTGTCGAAATTTACAACCCTCTTCAGATCCTTGTCGAATGTGTAATTGTAGACCTTGGAGAATTCAGAAAGCTTCCCGCCCATCCCCTTGTCCGAGCCGCCTTTTCCGAGAAGCAGCTTTGTGGCCGCCTCGAACCTCTCTCCCTTTGCGCCACCTTCGAGCGTGGCGTCAGGCAGCGACATCGAGCGCGAGGTGTCCAGCAGTACTGCGGTGATTACGGAATCACGGGTACGTTCGTTCCTGAGCGTCGGAACCGCCAATATGAAGAAGGCAAGGGCTATGATTGAAAGGCGGATGGCCAGCAGCACCTTCCTGCGGGTCTCGCCGACCTTCGTCGCGGTCTTCATGTAGAGATACCACGACAGCACTCCGAACCCGATCATCAGTATGAAGATTATCTCGCCGGGAATCCGGGTGCTGAACACGAAATGGCTGTGCTGGTACGTGTCCAGCGGATACTTGAACAATGTCTCAAATAGTTTCACTTTGTCTTCCCGAGTATGTCGGGTTTCAACCCGACAGTTTTAAATTCTTAATACTGTTGACGGGTTAAAACCCGTCCTACTTACGCGCAAACATGCGCTACTACG
>MHBI01000046.1:6054-30816 GCA_001804815.1 Lentisphaerae bacterium GWF2_50_93 | reverse complement strand
TAAAACCCGTCCTACTTACGCGCAAACATGCGCTACTACGAACAAATCTTCATTCGATATTCGTCATTCAAAGTATGTCGGGTTTCAACCCGACAGCTTTAAATTCTCAATACAGTTGACGGGTTAAAACCCGTCCTACTTTCATTTCACTTCTTCCTTCTGCGACAGGGACTCGTAATACTTGTTCACCAGGTTCCTGTACTGCGGAGGGCATTCCTCGCGCTGTGCCGAGAAGAGGCGCTGTCCGGTCATCTTCGTGTCGTATTCCTCCTCGAGCTTGTTCTTTATGCGGGCGACGACATCCTTCATCTCGTCGAGCTTCTTCTCGTCTTCTTCCAGTTTCTTCTGGAGCTGCGGATCCTTTGTCAGCTCCTTGAGCTTTTCGCGATCCTCCTTCTTGCCGAACTCGCGGTTTTCCATATGCTCGACAAGCTGCTTTGCTAGCGCATTCGCCTTTTCGGCGGCCTCCTTGCGCTCCTGGGGTGTCAGTTCCTTCTTCTGCTCAGGTTTGGCTGTGGCCTTGTCCTCGGGTTTCGGCTGGGGCTTCTGTTCGCCCTTGGCGTTCTTTTCGTCAGGCTTGGGCTGTGGCTTCTCCTCTGGCTTCTGCTCAGGCTTGGCCTCCGGCTTCTTGTCGAGCTTCGCAACTTCGTTCGCCAGCTTCTCCGCCTCGTTCTTGGCGCGCTTGAGTTCGGCCTTCGAGTCGGCGGCCATGGTATCACTGGCGTTCTTCATGGCCTCAAGCACCTTCGCAAGGGCCTCCTCGGCCTTCTTCTGCTCGGGAACGGCGCTCTTGGGCTTGAACGCGTTGAGTTCGACCGTGGCGTTGACCATCTTCTGGGATGGCTGCGTTCTCTGGAGGGCCTTGTACGCCTCCTCGATCTTCTTGGCGGTTTCCGGCTTCATTTCCGCGGCCGCGGTGGAGCGCATCTTCTCGATCTGCTTCTCGACCGCATCGGTCTTCGCCTTTATCTCGACCTGGTTCAGCACGAGCTTCTTCATGTCCTTCTCGCTCTTGGCGTCCTTCTTCTGCTCAGGCGTCTCGGCGACATTCTTCTCAGTCTCCTTCCTGATCTCCTGCTGGTTCTCCATGATGCGGGTCAGGTCGGTGACAACGTTCGCCATCTCCTCGGCCTTCTTGTCCTGCTTGGTCTTTTCGTTCTCGGCGGCCTTCATCTTGGCCTCCTTCTGCTCCTTCGTCTCCGGAGGGGGCTCGGACTTGAAGCTCTGGAACACATCATTCATCTCCTTGGTAGTGGCCGCCTGGGCCTGCTGGTTTTCAGGTGGAAGTGTTATCTCGGCGATGTCTTCGACCCCGAGCAGCTGGATCTCGGCAAGGGCGAGACGCCATTCGGTGACAGTTGTCTGGGTGTCGTTCTTCTTCAATGCGTCATGACCACGCCTGATCATCTCGGCGATCTTCTTGCATGCGTCGATCTGCTCCTGGTTCGTCTTGTCTATGGGCTCAGCGAACGAATAGAGCTGCTTGGTGGCGGGATCGAGCGCGCTGTCGGCAAGCTCCTTCGCCTGTGTCTTGAAATCATCCTCGGGAAGCACGGGTTTCTGGGTGTGCAGATGCCAGGCCGCGTTCAGGTACGGCTCGAGATCCTTCGTCACGGCAATCTCCATGTGCGCCGGCGGCGTCTCCATGTTCATCACGCCCCACATCTCGAAATATCCTACGGCGATCATGCCGAAATCAGACACTCCGGACTGCCCCTTCCTGTCCTTGGACTCAAGATAGAACGACAGCACCTCTTCGCGGGCAACTTCGGGCTTGAGATCCGCCAGGCGGAACGCGTAGTTCACACCCATCGTCTTCTTCGGAATCCCCCCCTCCTTTGTGACAGGCGTCAGCTTCAACCTCTTCCCTTCCGACTTGTCATTGCCCCTGAAATATACCATGTCGACGGTATCTATTCCGAAATCATCCTCAATCTTCGCGCGGACCATGAGCTCGCCGAGGGGGTTCATGGCGACAGTGCCGACAGGGGTTTTGATCTCCAGCACAGGCGGCTGGTCCTTGACAAGGGCGATCTCGACCTGTTCAGGAACTTCGTATTCCTGCTTGTCGATATCCGTGACCTTCAGTTTTCCGGTATCGCTCTTAGTGATATCGAAGCTTGCGAACGCGGTGGTGTCGCGTTCCTTGTCAGGGGTGAACTTGACGGTTCCGCCGGAGGTCCAGGTGAGAGTGGCGCCCGAGATCTTCTTGTTGCCAAGTATGCGCACAAGTATCTTCGAGCCGGCGACCGCGGACACGTTCACCACGCCCTGGGTCTCGACGACTTCCGGCATCCTATAGGCTTCCGGATAGCGTGTGACGACCTCGAACCCCTGGAGTGTGAACGGCTCAAAGACTGTGATCTTGTACTGCTGCGACTTGTGTGCGCCGGACGATACATAGAACGTGGTGGTCTCATTGATGTCAGGCAGGAACATCTTGTAGCCGTGCAGCTTGTCCAGCTCTTCCATCGGCAGTGCGCGCCAGGCTCCCTTGCCGGCTTCCGATTCCGGCATGAAATTGAAGACGACGGATTCCTGCGGCGTCCGCGAAAGCGTGGCCTCGAACGTCAGCGAGGACCCCTTCGGAATGTTCGCATCAGTCGTCGAAAGATTGAATTCCATCGGCAGCTTCGCAAGCTGTTCCGCCGTCATCGGAGGTGGCGGCGGCGGAGTGAACGTAAGAATTCTCAATGCGCGTTTTCCGAGGGTGTCGGGGAATAATATGCTTGTAACAGCATACGAAACGAGCAGGATCAGTGCGACTATCCCGTACTTGCGGAGGCGGGTGAGGGGGACGAATGATTTAACATTATGCTTCTCGGTGCGGGCTACCGCAGACGCTATGATGGCATCGATGAGCTTCGACTGTTCTTCTGTCTGGCCTCCGCCTTTGCCGAATTCAGCCGCCGACATCAGCGAGCCTTCGAACTCCTTGTTGTGCTCTTCTATATATAGGGCGATCTGTTCGTCGGGTATCTTCCTGAAGAGCGGCTTGAGCACGTTGCGGGTGAATATGATCACGACAAGGATGAGCGCAACGGCATATGCGATGAGCCTCGGGACCGGTCTGGCCCCGTATATCCAGTCCGCAAGCATTAGGACCGTGAAGATGCCGGTCGACTCTATAAGGACGATGGCCAGTCCGGAAATGGCGGCCATGCGCTTCCATGCGCGCCTGACCACGCCAAGCTTCGAAGACAGCTGCGAATAGTTTTCCATGTTTTTGCCCTCTTATATATTTAATTTTCCCGCATGCGGGAAAATTAATGTCGAACAGTCTTGTTCCCGAGATAAAGTTCGCCTGCGAGGAGGACGACAAGCGCAAGTATCAGATATCTCCACAGCGCCATCCTGTCGACTTTCTCCTTGGCCTCCTTTGCGAGCACGTCGTCGCCTGCCGCATCAAGGTTCTCGCCCTTCACCGGAACTACGGCCATCGTTATCTCCTCCTGCTTCATCGCCACAGGATCGGCCTCCCCGGCCATGACGTTCACAGAATAGCTTATCTTCTCGGAGCCCGTGTCAACCATGTAGAATCCTGGCTCCCTTGCAATGACAGGACGTTCGGTAATCTTCTTTCCGGCGGGATCCGACACCTGGTCGTTGGCGTTCAGCCTGAGTTCGTCTCCGACGCAGTAGTCGGTCTTCTTCTCAGATCTCATCACAAGATATCTGGCTATCTGGTGCATGATACTGACGAACATCGGACCCTTGTCGATCACAAGATTGCTCCAGTCGCCGCTTACGGACGAGGTCATCATGATCGCGATCCCCTGTCCGATCTGCCGTTCAAGGAATGCAGGCCTGTCGTTCGAGAACCTGGCTATCACGCGGGACATCTGGGAATCCGTAAGCTCCCAGAACCTGGTGAAGCGCGGACCCGACAGATCGCCGTGGTGCGGCTTCTGGAATATTTCGAATATTGGATGCTCGACATTCACCTTGGAGAGGGTAATCCCCTGTTCCTGCTCGTCGCTGGCTGGGGCAGTCATTATCCTGCTCAGCCTGGCAGGGCTGAGCGCCGCGAAAGTCGCATTGAACTTGTCGGCCCCGACCTTGTCGCCCGGCAGATAGATTATTCCGCCGCCGCGCTGGAGCAGGGTGTTGATGGCTGTGATGATTTCCGCGCCAGCCGTATCGACATTGTTGAACAGGACTATTCCTGATTCGTTCACATCCTTTGCGGTCAGGTTCTGCAGATTGACCGATTTGACCTTGAACGGCGAATCGGCTTCCGGAGGCTGGAGCGCGATCGACAGGAATTTCCCCATATTGTCGCCGGACTGCGAGACGATTGTTACATTGATCGTGGGATTGACCCTGGTATTGAAATAGAACGTGCTGCCGAGTTTCTTTTCATCCTCCTGCGAGAGGCGGATGATTCCGAGGTTGTCGCCGGGATTCGTGAAAGGAGTCCTGAACCTGACAGCCACGGCCTGGTGCGCGGGTACGTTTGTCTTCTGCGTCTCCACAGTCTTGCCGTTCACCGAAAGAGTTGTTTCAACGGCGTTGCGGGGGCTGTCGGAGAAATTTGCGATCTTCGCAGCGACTATCCTGGGTATCTTGTCGAGTACGATGTTGTGCGGGTAGTCCCCGTCGGTTATCGCGACCCTGTCGGCGCTGATCGCAGGATCAATGTTGATTATGGACAGGTCGATGCCCGGCGCAAGTTTCCAGCCGCCCTTGAACGACTGCCAGCCGGAACGCTGGAGGTCGCTTATCAGGACAATGCTTTTTTCCGTCGCCTCGACTCCTGAAAGGATGGAGTTGGCGGTGCGCAGCGCCTCGGCTATGTCCGTTCCGCCGCTGGCCGGCTCCAGTTTTGAAATCGCGCTGCGGATGCCGGCGAACTCCTTTGATGGACCTGCAACCGATGGCTTGCCGCTGAAACTCACAAGTATTGCGGCGTCAGAACCTTCTACAAGTTCGTTCAGCGCGGTCTCAGCCTTCTTGCGGATTGTACTTCCAGTCCCCGTCATCGAAGCAGAGACGTCGACGACTATCGCCCTGGCTTTCAAGGCGCTGAACCTGCCGGACTGTGACTGCTTTTCCTTCGTGAACAGCGGCCTGGCGAATGCAAATACGATGATGGCGCAGGCAAGCATCCTGGACGCCAGCAGGAAGGCCTCGCGGATTTTCTTCTTGCGCAGGATGTTCCTTGAAGTCCCGATGAAGAAACGGACTGTTGAAAATGCGACTTTCTTGATCTGGTCGCGGGTGAGCAGGTGTATGATGAGCGGAATGAGGACAACCGCAAGAGCCATGAGGAAATATGGTTTGAGGAATGGCATTATCCGAGCTTGCTCCTTCTGAAGAGATATTCCGAAAGTGCGACGTCAAGCGGTTTGCGCGTGTCGAACAGCTTGTATTCCGCCTTTATGTCGGCGCATCCTTTTTCATAATGTGTGAGGAACCTGCGGAGCTGTTCCTGGTATATCGGCCTGGCGCCTTCAGGGGAGACAAGAGCTTTCTCGCCTGTCTCCATGTCCGTGAACTCGGTCATCGTGTCGAACGGGAAAGTCAGCTCGGCGGAATCCATTATATGGAAGACGAGGATGTCATGTCCCTGGAACTTGAAATGCTGCAGCGCCGAAAGCACCTTGTCGGGATCGTCCATGAGATCGCTGATGAGCAGGACCATGCCCCGGCGCTTGATTCCATCCGCCAGTTCGTTCAGCGGGCCCGAGAGGCTTGTATCGCCGCCGGGCTTGAGGTTTTCCAGCTCTGTCAGCATGTGGGTCAGATGGCTCTGCCTGAGCCTGGGGGGAAGCATCGAGCGGATCTTCGAATCGAATATCATCAGTCCGGCGGAATCGCGCTGGCGCATCATGAAATATGCGAGGCACGCGGCTATGCAGCTTCCATATTCGAGCTTGCTCATCCCGTTCGGATCGGACTTGTATCCCATCGATGCGGAAGCGTCCAGCAGGATGTGGCAGGCGAGGTTCGTCTCCTCTTCGAACTGCTTCACATAGTAGCGGTCGCTCTTGCCGAAGACTTTCCAGTCGATGTGCTTGATGTCGTCGCCGGGCGCATACTGGCGGTACTCGGCGAACTCCACGGAAAATCCGCGGAACGGACTTCTGTGGAGACCCAGTATGAAACCCTCTACAATGGTCTTCGCCAGAAGCTGCATGTTGTTGATGTGGGCGAGAACATTGAAATCAAGATGTCGGCTCTTACTCATTTATTTTCCTTTGCGATATCCGCAAACAGTAATCTTTTATATTTTAGGTAGGGACGGATCGCCGAGCCGTCCGCTCTTATTCGGCTCTCTCGGCGAGAGAGCCCTACCTTTAAACCTTACAGCCCGCTCGTCGGTGTCGGGATTGCCTCCAGAAGCTTCTTCACTATGGTCTCCGAAGTCATCCCTTCCGACTCCGCCCTGAAGTTGGTCAGTATCCTGTGCCTCAGCACCGGAAGCGCTACCGACTGCACATCGGCGATTGAAACATGCGGACGGCCTGCAAGCACCGCACGCGCCTTCGCGCCCAGGATCAGATAATGCGATGCACGTATCGATGCGCCCCATGAGACATATTCCTTTATGAAGGCAGGAACATCCTTCTCTCCCGGACGGCTCTTCGATGCAAGCGAGACGGCATAACGAATGATCGGTTCGGCGACAGGAGTCTGACGGACGATGTCCTGGCATGCGAGCAGTTCAACTCCATCGATGCATTTTGCAATATCCTCGGAGTGCGAACCTGTGGTCGAGTTGACAACCATTATTTCCTGGTCGCGCGGCAGATAATCTATGATAAGACTGAACATGAACCTGTCCTGCTGGATGGCCGGAAGAGGATATGTGCCTTCCTGTTCGATCGGGTTCTGTGTTGCAAGCACGAAGAAAGGCTCCTCGAGATGGAAGGTGTTTCCGCTCACTGTAACCTGGTGTTCCTGCATCGCTTCGAGCAGCGCCGCCTGTGTCTTGGGCGGAGTACGGTTGATTTCGTCTGCGAGCAGTATGTTCGTGAAAATAGGGCCGGGCCGGAACTTCAGCGAACGCGCATGGCTCGTCTTGTCCTCTTCGAGAACTTCGCTTCCGGTGATGTCGGATGGCATCAGGTCGGGAGTGAACTGCACCCTTCGGAACTTCAGGTCCATGGCCTTTCCAAGGCTCGAAATGAGAAGTGTCTTTGCAAGGCCCGGCACGCCGGTAATCAGGCAGTGTCCGCCAGCGAAAAATGTTGTGACGACATCGTCGACGACCTGTTCCTGTCCCACGATGACCTTGCGGATCTCCTGCAGGATCTTGTCCCTGCTGGCGCCAATCCTGGCTATCGCCTCGATTCCACCTGGTATTTTGTTTTCAGTTTGCATGATGTGGATCCGTTCTATACTTTATTGGGTTTTGGAATTGCCTGAATGAGCTTCTGGATGACGTCCTCGACCGTGATGCGGTCGACTTCGGCCCTGAATGAGAGGCCGATCCTGTGGCGCAGCACCGGGATTATCGCCTTCAGCACGTCTTCAAGTTCAACGGTCGCCCTTCCGTCCATCGCGGCGATGGACTTCGACATGAGCGAGATGTTCTGGCTGGCGCGGAGTCCGGCCCCCCAGCTCACATATTCCTTGACAAAGTCCGGAGAACCGTGTTTGCCGGGACGGCTTGCAACGACAAGGTCGACGATGTATCCGCCGAGAACTTCAGGAAGCACGACGTTCCTGACAGCCTGGTTGAAGGCGATGAGATCGTTTCCGCCTATGACTTTCTCAAGCTTGACCTTTGTGGCGCTTGTCGAACTGCGTACTACCGTGACTTCCTCGTCTTCCGGCAGGTATTCCATCATTATGGAAAGCATGAAGCGGTCCTGCTGGGCTTCGGGGAGGGGGTAGGTGCCTTCCTGTTCCATTGAGATCTGCGTGGCCAGGATGTAGAACGGTTTTGGAAGCGGATAAGTCTTGCCGCCGAGAGTCACCTGTTTTTCCTGCATGACTTCGAGGAGGGCGGCCTGGGTCTTCGGAGGCGTGCGGTTGATTTCATCAGCGATCACCATGTTCGCGAACACTGGTCCCTGCACGAACTTTACGAACCTGTGCCCCGTGGTCTTGTCCTCCTCGAGGATTTCGGTTCCGCTGATGTCCGAAGGCATCAGATCGGGGGTGAACTGGATGCGCTTGCATTCCAGGTCCATGACTTTCGCGAAGGATGAAAGGAGGACTGTCTTTGCGGTTCCAGGAGGACCCTGTATCATCGAGTGTCCGCCGGCGAACATGCCTGCGAGCAGCTGGTCTATCTGTTCGGACTGGCCGACGATGAACTTGCGCAGCTCCCTGATTATGTCGTTCCTCGTATTCTTGATTTTCTCAAGAACGGCCTTGTGGCTTTCCGAGCCGCCATGATTATTTGTCATTATACTTATACTCCGTTTTTGGAATTAAATAACGAACAAGCTGAGTTATTATTGTATACACTGATGCAATATATAAAATATTTTGACTCATGAAATCAGGATCAGCAAAAAATACAATTAGTACTGGAAAGCAAACAATCAAGAATCATTATACTTATTAGTCGATATTTTTCTTCGCTTCAGTAATGGCTCAGTTTCCGCCAGTGGCGGCAGGAACAAAGGCACAAAGGCACAAAGGCACAAAGGCACAAAGGCACAAAGGCACAAAGGAAAAGTGAAGGGAAACAACAGAAAATGCCGGGAGAGGAGATAAGAGCTGGAAGCTAAAATACTCTAACGGCGTTGCTCATGCCGATTTGATTTCATCCCCCTTGCGGCTTATCTTACGGCACGGGTGTGATGTATCGCAAATACACCGAATAGAATTATGTCTATTTGCGATACATGACACTAGTATGGAGATCTTGTCAATCAATCCGGTCGTCATGTCCGGATAACTTCAAAATAGGAGGGGGCAATGGACAAGGAACTGATGGGAAAGACGGTCCGCGCCATGATCGCCAAGGGCAAAGGACTGCTTGCCGCAGACGAATCCGCAGGTACCTGCGAGAAGCGCTTCGCGTCGCAGAACATTCCATGCACCGAGGAAACCCGCCGGACATACAGGGAACTGCTTTTCACCGCCCCGGGCATGGAGGAATCCATCAGCGGCGTGATCCTTTTTGACGAGACGATCCGCCAGAAGACCCATGACGGAATACCCTTCGCCGAATATCTCGCCGGAAAAGGCGTGGTTCCGGGCATCAAGGTGGACAAGGGCGCAAAGGCGCTGGCGTTTTTTCCGGGCGAACAGGTGACCGAGGGGTTGGACGGCCTGCGCGACCGCCTCAAGGAATATTTTCAGGCCGGTGCGCGCTTCGCAAAATGGCGGGCCGTGATAAACATCGGTTCCGGGATTCCGACTGAAACCTGCATCAATGCCAACTCCCATGCGCTGGCCCGTTATGCGGCGCTCTGCCAGGAGGCGGACATCGTGCCTGTCGTCGAGCCGGAGGTCCTGCTCGACGGGGAGCATTCCATTGAACGCTGCTATGAAGTCACTGAGGCGGCCCTGGGATCCCTCTTCAATGAACTCCGCAGGCAGAAAGTCTCGAACGAACATGTCATCCTCAAGGCGAGCATGGTGCTTTCGGGGAACAAGGCGCAGAACCGCGCGGGAGTGCCGCAGGTTGCCGAAGAGACTGTCAAGTGCCTGAAACGGTCAGTGCCGGCCACGCTTCCGGGTGTTGTCTTCCTGTCTGGCGGACAGACCGATCTGGATGCAACAGCGCATCTCGACGCCATCAACCGTATCGGGGGCGCACCATGGCCGCTTACATTCTCATATAGCCGGGCGCTTCAGGCTGCCGCCCTCAGGACCTGGGCCGGCAATCCTGGAAATGCGAAATCCGCACAGCAGGCGTTCCTCCACCGCGCCCGGATGGCCAGCCTGGCCAGCCTGGGCAGATGGGCTCCGGAGCTGGAAAAGATTTCATCCTATTGCTTCTTCTTGGTCCTTATCATTATGTCATAGCTTGTCGCGTCGTATTCCAGGCCCTTCAACGGCGATATGCAGATGTCGATCACAGAGCCTTCTTTGACTTCGGTCTCGGCCAGGACTTCAATCTTCTCCGGATTTCCATTGCCTCCCACGACTTTCTTGAATATTTCCTTGCCGTCGTTGAGGATTATCAGCTCGACACCGTCGCCTTCCTTGCCCCGTTGACAGGTGCCTGATATTGCAACTTTCCCCTCGTATCCGCTCTTCCAGCGCTTCACCGCCCAGGCGTTGCTTCCCGGATGGCCGCCTTCTCCGCCCAGCTTGAGATATTTCTGTGTGCCGGCCCAGTTCTCACCCCACATCGTTTCAACGACCGTCATCTCCTTGAACTCAGACGGCTTGCCGTCCTTGATATCGAAATACCCGTAATACCAGTTGTTAAGCCCCTGCGCCTTGCCATAATCGTCAACGGAAGAGGCGATGATCTTCTCCTCCGGCTCGATCTCCTTGACACCTTGGATTTCACCCTTGAGATAGATAACATCGCCTGCCAGGTCTAACACAATCTTGCCTGCATCAGGATTTATCGTCTTCTCTTCCCCAACCATGTTTACTACGGTTACCGGCTTCGATGCAGCGACTTCTATCTTGCTCGGGAAGGTAGCCCAGCAGACGCGGACATCCTCGTTTTTATCGTTCCTGAATTTCATCACATAGGCGCGCGTGTATTTGCTGAAGGCCTCGCGCTCTGCGAACTTCGCACCGTCAAGTTGCCGGATAAGCGTCGCATAGGTCACATATGCCGGACAGACCGCGTATCTTCCCATCTTGTCGTCGGACTTCCTTAGAAGCCCCATGCTGACGAAATTCATGTGGTCGGACGCCAGATACCAGTATATCCTGGCGACGTTCTGGGAAAGCAGGAGCGTGTATTGTCTTGGAAGATAGACGGCGCCCCACTGCCTTCCCATTTCGAACATCTTCTTGTCCTTCTCCCAGTCGAATTCAACCTTCGCATGCCTGCCTGTTTCGGTGACCCATATCTCTTTTTCCTTGCCGCCATTGTATTTTTTCATCAGCTCGCGGAGCTCTGCGACTTCCTTGTCGACGCCTTCGGGCTTCCCTCTGTATGGATGTATGACGACGGCGTCCATATAGTTCAGGCCCCCCAGTTTGAATATGCCTTCAATGTAGGGGATGGGGATCAGGACGCATGCGCAGCCCAGGACTTTCACATCAGGCCGTACTGCTTTTATTTTCTCATATGCCACCTTGAGCATGCTGGTATAGGTGGTGTAGCGGTTCTCATTGCTCTGTTTTGCCACGGGCGGCGCCCAGGAGCCGTTGTATTCGTTCCAGATTTCAAGCCATTTGATCTGCTTGCCGTATTCCTTCAGTATCGCCTGTCCATAGTTCCCGTAACCGGCGAATCCTTCCGGGGAGCTTGGTCCATCCTTGTGGTCATAGAGCTTGTTGCCGAATGTCATAGCTATCAGCGGATCAATTCCATTTTCCTCGCAGGCCTTCATATAGCGATCGGACCTTTCGGAAAATGCATATTCTCCTTTCTTCTCTTCAACCTGCCCCCAGTAATGCTCGTCGCGGATCGACACGATTCCCGCCTTCACCAGAAGAGGCAGGATGTCGACATCCATCCCCTGCGCGAAATGGGTCATGGCGCCCCACTGCGCATTTGCCGGATCCTTCACCTTGTACGGGGGGATCACGCAGTAGCTCGTCCATTTCTCCATGATCGTCTTGCCTTCCTTCTGCGCCTCGATGCGCATCAGGAAATAACCGTTCTTCTTCGGCGGCTGGATCGTCACCTCGCCGTTCTTGGCCGCCACTGAGCCTTTTCCGACCTCTTTGTGCTCGAAGTCCCACGCGGTCCACAGAACCGAGTCGCCCTTAGTCCCGACGTTGATCACAGGCGTTTCCGTCGTAAGAAAAATGTTCCCGAGAGCCGTCTGCGCCAGATCGAGATCCGAGGTTATCCGGGCCGGGTCGAGCTTCCCCTCGATGTCGTCGACGAGTACGGTGCCGTCCTGCTCGAGGATGAAAGTCACGCTCTTGGCCGGCGGATACCACTTCTTATCGTTCGCACCGCCCCAGGACTGCCCCTTGTTGAACTGCGTGATGACGATCTGCTGCCACTGGCCGTTGGCGTCGAATGGAATTCTCTGCTGAAAATCCTGCCCGGTCGAATCCTTGAAGCGCACGCCGAGCGTCTTGGCGTCGTTCGACTTGACCCAGTACGAGAACTGGAGGAAGTCATTCTTCAGCTCCTTGAACTGTTTTCCGGCTGAGGCCCATTTCATGTCGCCCGTCTTTGCGAGCTTCGCGCAAGAACCGCCGTTGCGGCCCTCCTTAACGATGACGAACGCCTCAGAAAACCCGTCCCCGTCTTTTTCGAAATTTCCGACGGGATATGCCTTGGCCTGACCTATCCTCTTTTTCTTCTCTACTATTTCGGGAAGGACGGCATCCGACAAGTCGAGGCTCACGTCGTCAATCCAAACCGTGCCCTTCGCTTCGAGAATGAAAAGAAGCTGGGACACGGGGTGGTGCATTTTCTTGTCCCCGGCGCCCTCGAACACCTGGCCTTTCGTAAATTCCCTGATCTTTATCTCCTGCCAGGAGCCGTCGTTCTTGAACTGCGCCCTCGGCTGGAACTTCTGCCCGGTGGAATCGACTATCCTTAGCGCGATTGAATTCACGTCGCTGCTCTTGATCCAGAAGTTGACCTCCCTGAGCTCCTTTTCAAGATCCAGATCCTTCTTGACTGTCACCCATTTCTGGTCCTTGTTCTCGATCTTTGCCGATGAAGCGCTGTCCTTGCCCGTCGTATTGTCAACGCTTATCCCCGCAAACATGTTGTCGCTCTTCTCGAAATCCCCGAGCTTCAAGTTTTCCCCTAAGGCCCCGCCCGCCGCCAGGGCCGAGCCGAGCGCCAATGCCGCGATCAAAAATCTTTTCATGAGATAATATTCCTTCCTAAATTTAATTTCTTCCTCATCCGGCGGAATTCAAAGCGGCGTCAAGCCGCCGCAGTCCAAAGATTGCTTCGCAATCAAATCAAATTATGTTTATAAATTTTTCCGTTTCGGAAAAAATTATTATTTCAGCTTCGCCTCGATATCATCGATATAGACTGTTCCGTCCTGTTCCAGCACTAAAGTTATCGATTTTGCGGGAGCATGCCAGCTTTTGTCGTCTGCGCCACCCCACGACTGGCCCTTGTTGAACTGCGTGATCTTCACCTGCTGCCATTCGCCGTTGGGCTCAAGCGGCAGCCTCTGCTGGAAATCCTGCCCGCTGGAATCCTGGAACCTTACGCCAAGAGTCTTGACATCCTTCGACTTCACCCAGTAGGAGACCTGCAGGAAGTCGCCTTTCAGATCCTTGAAGGTCTTGCCGGCACTGACCCATTTCTGGCCTGCGGTTTTTGTCAGGCTTCCGCAGGCCGTGCCGTTCCGTCCTTCGCCCGCAGCTGTCTTCATAGCTTCGGAAAATCCGTCGGCCCCCTTGTCGAAATTTGCGATCGGAAATGCCTTCGCCTGATCGAGGATTTTCTTCTTTTCCGCCATTTCGGGCAGGATTTCATCGGCAAGTTCAAGCTTCACATCGTCTATCCATATTGTCCCCGTTGATTCCAGAATGAACTGGAGCTGGGCGACCGGATGGTGGATTTTCTTGTCGTCCGCACCGCCGAAGATCGTGCCTGCGGCAGCGAAGTTCGCAACTTTTATCTCCTGCCATTTTCCATTGTCCTTGATCTGCGCCCTCGGCTGGAAGTTCTGTCCGGTCGAATCCACGATCCTGACAGCCAGCGATTTCACGTCGCCGCTCCTTGCGCTGAAGGAGACTGAGACCAGTTCCTTCTCATGGGAGAGAGTTTTCTTTACGGTCACCCATTTCTGGTCCTTGTTCTCGATCTTCCCGGCGGCGGCGCTGTCCTTTCCGCCTGAAGTGTCGGCGGTTATCGCGCCTGAAAATCCGTCCAGGCCCTTTTCAAAGCTTCCGATAGCGATTGTTTCCGCACTTGCATCCAGCGGGGCTGCCATAAGGGCCGCCGCCAATGTGCTCAAGATTTCCCTCCTCATCTTCATCCTCCCGTTTTTCATCTAATATGTGGTAATTATAAAAACAAAACAATGTATATACAAATAACCGGCGCAGTTGTTCCTTCTGGCCTTTATGTTTTTCAAGGGTACTGGATGAGGTTCTTCCCTATGCAGAGATACCTGCCTGTCTCGTTTGTCATGCCGCTATAATAATTGAGAAGTTCATTCTTGTTCATAGGTTCCGAATGTCCGTCCCAGAAGAGGAAGTTGGCGGCATTGTTGTGCCTGAGATGGATCTGACGGCAGTTCGTGCCGCCGGCAATCGTGGTGAGTGAAAAGTATTCCGCCTGGTCAGGGGACCATCCGGGAAACGGCCTGACGGAATCGCCGAGCATGATTGACTGGGACGGCATATCCGCCTTTTCCAGCCATGCATATTTGATCATTCCCATGGAACCGGCCGGATTACGGTAGAATTCAAAGTATGGAACAGTTTTCTTCCAGGGAGGCATCGGGGGGTTGCTTCCTCCTGTGAGGGGGAGCGTTTTAAGCGACTTTGTATTGAATCCGAACGTCTTCTCGTACTGGTTGGAGCCTGTGGTGAAAAACGTATTCGGGAACCATGAAGGACAGAGCAGGGCGTCGGAGTTCATGTAGACCGGTAATGCATACGGGGCTACCCCGTTGCCTGCGTTTCCGGTAGGATCTCCGCCGGTCAGGCCTGTGTACCAGTTCATGCCCGCGTTGTTCCATCGCGTGCCGATGCAGATCCATCCGTTGGAATCCGAGGCGTAGACGCTTTCAGCGAGGTGGACCTGCTTCTGGTTGCTTACGCACAGGATGGCCCACGCCTTCTCCTTCGCCTGCTGGAGGGCGGGGAGGAGCAGGGCCGCCAGGATTGCGATGATCGCGATCACGACCAATAATTCAATGAGGGTGAAAGAGGATGGCTGATGCATGGTTTTCGATGCCGGAGGTCCGGGCATGGAATTCCGAAGATGGAATTTTGAAGCCGGATACTGGCGGCATGAAACCGGAGCCCGGTGACCGCCTATCATCCTTTCAGGCGATCTTCCTGGAGCAATAACCAATATGCCATGTGGATTTCCAAGCATTGAATCAAACTCCTTGTCGGCCGCCGGCCCGGTTGCGTACATGAATACAGCCTCCGATGCAATTATAACATAGACCGTTGAAATCCGCAACGCGATACTCCAGGGCATCAGTCAAATTAATATTTGCGAATATAATAGCACAATGTATATACAAAAGACAAGCCCCTTGTCCCCGGATTCAATGTTAAAGTTGCCTTGTTGCCCAATGTCCACGTGGGCGGCGCTCTTATGTGCCGGAAGCGCTGATGGCTTGTTGATAAGGAGTTTTCCGAAGGAACGAGTCATTGTGGCATCAGTTTTCCGCATGGAAGATATTCTGTGCCACGGCGCGTGGGCAATCCAGGTCAGAAAGGAGGATAGAGGTAATGGTATCCGACCATGAGGTCGAACTGTACGTCGAATTCCTGCGCGCTGGAAATGCTGATCCTGATATAGTTGTCCAGTTCCGGGCCCGAGATCGGCACGGCGGTGAAGATCCTGGTCGCAGCCCCGTAGTTGATGCTCAGCCATACATCGGCTGTCTTTGCCGCGTGGTACCGGTGGATGTATACGCGGATCCATTCTCCGGCAGGTATCTGCTGGACATCCGACATCCATTGCTCGGTCGTGCCGTTGTAGACGCAGAAATAGCCATCCTGGTCGACTGTGAAATAGATTCCTCCTATATTGAATGCCTCGTCGACGTTGGTCGGAAGCTTCACGCGCGGAATCTTATAGGATACGCCTATCCACCATTCCGGAAGATCGTTTCTCTCCACAAAGCTGACTATCGAGCTTTCAGGCCTGTCGCCGGTCATCGTTACAATCTTGGCTCCGTCGTAAGCGGCGGCCCCGACGTTTTCGACCTGGATGTCTCCGCTGTAGGTCGCGGCAGCGCCCCAGATGGATGCGGAGAAGTTGCCGACAGGATAGTCGGTATTGCTTTCAAAGCTTTCATTGTAGAGATCGACCCTGTGCGAGGCGTTCTTCATCTGGCCGTCGAAGAGCAGGGCGTTGGTACCGAGCCTGGCCTCGTCGCCATCTGCTATCAGATCGCTGTCAGTGTCCGCCATCGTCGGGTCGGTCAGGGACGTATTGATTTCATAGTAGTCGGTATATCCGTCGCCGTCGGTGTCGGCAAGGCTGGCATTTGTTCCGGCGGAAATCTCCTGTGCATCCGTCAGCCCGTCCCCGTCAGTGTCGGTGGTCTGGTATTCATAGGCCCCCATGTCGAATGCGGCGCCTGTAGGTCGCGCGAAACCCGAAATGTCATTTGACACGAAAGTCGTGGTTCCGGTATTGATCCCCGGTGAACCCGTCATGAGCCTGAAATTGCCGTTTGCAGCATCCAGATACGCTTCAGCGGAATCTATATTGCCGGCGCCGGTGAATCCTCCCTGTACGTTGCAGTAGGTGACTGATGAAAGAGGTCCGGTTGCAGCGAAGAATATCTGCGTACCGCTGTTGCCTCTGACAATATTGTTCTTCAAATATGAATTTCCCGACCCGTTGACGAGCAGTCCTCCGCCGGTATTGTTGACTATTGTGTTGTTATAGCAGTAAAGAACATTGCCCCTGAGTTCGGCTGCGTAATTCGCAGTGTTGCTGTAGAACAGGCAGTTGAACATGTAGACGGATGTGCTCTGCTGTGCGTCGGCGTTTGGAGCGATAAGGGATTTTGAGCCTGTGTCGTTGTCCCTGAATATGACATTTTCAAAGGACACGGAATTCTTGTTCTTGTTCACGTCATAGGAGATTATCGGTTTCTCGTCGCCATATAGTTCAACGGTGCAGTTTGTCAGGGAGAACGCAGTATTCTGGGTCACGTTCAGCATCTGCCCGGTGTCGGATGTCGACCCGGATGGAGTTGGTCCTTTGATAATTGTCTTCAGGGGGTCTTCGCCTTTGATGGAGATGTCCTTTGTGAGAGTGAAGTTGGAAAGGGTATAAGTTCCATTCTTAAGCATTACAATCATCTTATTGTTGGCGGCAGCCAGGGCATCATCAAGATATTTGTAGGGATTTGCAGCGGATCCGTCATTGGCGCCGTATGAAGTGTAGGAATCAACCCATATAGTCCCCGAGGCCCCAAACGGTACTGTCGGATCGGTTTCAAGCAGGTATTCAAGCAGCGTGTTCAGTCCGTCGCTGTCCGTGTCCGCTGTTGCGTTGTTGACTAGGCTGCGGTAGAAGACAAACTCCCAGGTATCAGGGATTCCGTTATTGTTGGCATCAGCTGTGAACCAGTTGATGGTGTTGCCTGAATCCACGTAATTCGTAGGGAAGATCGTGTTGGCTGACATGTTCACGGAATCTGCGACATCCACATAGTCCGCTGTCCAGAGATAGTCGAGGGTGGAAGGGTTTATCACCCAGCGGTCGCTGCCGGCTGCGCCATCGAGTCTTAGCTTTACATTGTTCCCGGATGCTCCTGAAATGTAGAATCCGTTGGAATCCGTGACCGTATAGGTGTCTGCGGCTGATGCGTTCGCCTTGAAGAACAGTGTGGCGCCCGGAGTGACGCAGCGCAGCTGCGCTGTCGTGAAGCCGTCCTTGAAGCTTACGCCTCCAGCAGAGCTGTTGGAGACGGCCAGTATGTTCCAGTTCGACCCGCCGGTCTGGACTGTCTGTGCGGCTCCACCGTTGAAGTCCACGGTGCCGCCGCCATTTCCGAACGTTCCGTTGTTGAGCCAGTTCCCGCCTACATTGAGATTGCCGGAAGATGAAGTGAAAGAGCAACCGTTGTTTATCGTTAGGTTGTTCAGGACAGTCACGTCGTTTGTTATCGAACTGGTCATCGAGCCTGCGAAGTTAGCCTGGTAGAACGTCGTAGTAGTCGAAGTTCCATCCATGGTCATCCCAGCTCCGGTGAAATTGAATATGCCCCCAGTGCTTCCAAGCATGGAGCCGTTGTTGACGAGGTTGTTGGAGATGTTGACGATATTTGCAGTGCTGGTGCTGGTCCACTGGCCGTTGAGCTCAATGTCCATGTTGCCAATGTTGAAAGTGGCGCCGGCTGATACATTCACCAGTCCTCCAAGGGAGATAAGAACTGTCTGGGCTGAAATAGTCTGTGTTCCTGAAACATTGTATTGTCCGCCGTTTATGACCTGCACGGTCGCAGTTGAGGCGCTGAGATCTCCTGCGCCGTGGTTGTATCGTCCAGTCGTGTCGACGCGAAGTGTTCCGCCGTTGAGCGTCAGGCTGGCCGTGGCGTTGCTCTGGGTTATCGTTCCCAGCACGGTTATGTCGTTCTGTACCGTAAGTCCTGTTGAGGCTGTATCGAGGAGGAGAGCCCTGCCTGACTGGACGTAGAGGCTCTTGCACTGCGCGTTGGCTATATTGATCCGGCAGTCCCTCGTGGCTGATGTCGGTATGATCACGTCGAGTGTCGCATTTGGAACTCCGTTTGTCCAATTTGCGGCATTGTTCCAGTTGTTGTCCGTGCCTCCGGTCCACTGCGTCATCGTCGAAGAAGTGAGGGTGCATGACGGAGTCTGGCTGTAGGCCGACATTTCCCTTGTGAAGGTTCCGGCGGCATTCGTGAAGACCATCTTGAAAAAATAGGTAGCGCCGACAGTGGCGTTAGCGGTCGGAGCTATGCTGAAGTCCCATTCGCCGAACTGCCCCGGACCGAGTATGATGTTTGTAATGGAAGGCTGGGACTCGACAAAGTGTTCCCGGATATTTGTATTTGTCAGCAGTGCATTCGCCACCTGCGCCTTGTCGGTTCCTAGTCCGTTGGCATATTTCCAGTCCGAAGAGGCTCCCAGGGACTCCCATGTTCCATTTGTTCCTTTTCTGTATTGCAGTCCGACATAGCCGCCGGTGAAATCCTGTGTCTCATCGTTCTGGATCTGGATGCGCAGCCTTGTCACGGCGGCGGCAGTATCCCTGCTTATGGTCGTGTTTTCGACTGCAAGTGCGGTCGGTGTTTCGGCGCTGTCATTGTCATACCAGCGGTAGCGTGACTGGTGCTGCGAACGGTATACCATGAAATCGTCGAACCACATCGACGTACTGCCGTTTGGATTGTTCCATGTCCATGAGCCCGTATCAAAATCCGAAAAATCACTCAGCCCGGTGGCGGTCATGAGAAGGGCCCCGTCAAGGAAGAGTTCCACGGTCCCTGAAGTATGCGTCCACTTGACCTGATGCCATCCCGGCGTCCTGTCAATATAGGAATCCGTATAGAGGGTCCCGCCGCCGAAATTGTAGCGGCAGTATCGGTATTTTGTCGTGCTTCCCGTACCGCTGTCGTTGTCGTTGTCGGTCTGGACAATGACCCCGATGCCCTGGTCGCCGGCGGCGTTGTCGATGAAGAGCCACTGCATCTTGTTGTTCTGCATGTCGTCGTAGAACCATGCTTCGGCAGAGCAGTTCGTGGCCGGTCCCCAGGCAGGATTGTTCCAGACGCCTATGCCCTGTCCTGACGTGCCGCCGGATGAGTATAGGGACTTCGTGCCGCCTGAAGTGTGGTTCAGCGTGTCAACCACCTGGGAGGCTGCGGTGAGCCAGCTTGCACCGGTAATAGTCCAGTTGCTGAACAGCTTGTTTGGCGCCGCGTTGAGCGTGCTGGTCTCGAAGTTGTCGAAGAAGAGCATCTCCCTGGGGAAGGAAGGATCATACCAGTTGGTGTTGTCGCCGTCGTCCTGGAATCCGACTGGATTGATCGGCAGGAAAGCTGCTCCTGATGCGGTGGATCCCTGTACCGTCACATACCTGCAGCCATAGGTGCCGTTCAGCACCAGGTTCCAGGTTGTTCCGGCGCCTCCGGTTGAAGCCAGGAAGATCTTCGTGCCGATGGCAGAACCGTCTATCCGGAACACCCCGCCTACCGTCTGCGTGGTTCCCTGTGCAACCTGTATCGCCTTGCTGGCGGTATTACAGGTGAAATTATTGAAGGTGTTGCTTCCGTTTATGGTTGTCGTGCCGGCGCCGGCGAATGCAACTGTCGAAGTTCCAACATTAAAAGTGCCGCCTCCGGTCCAGCTGCCGTTCACGGTGATCGTCGATGCATTCGCAGTGAATGCCCCGGCGGTGTTGGAGAAGTTCCCGGTGACATTTATCGCGCCGGATGCGCTGAACGTATTTGTGTTGCTGAAATTGGCGCCGACCGTTATTGCTCCTGCGCCTCTGGTGAAACTGCCGGTATTCGTCAAGGTTCCGCCTACGGAAGTCACCCCGGCTCCGCTGCATGTCCCGTCGTTCTGCAGGTCGCCGCCAAAGTTGATCGCCGGGCTGGCAGTCTCGTTCCAGATACCGCCGTTGTTTATCGTGACGTTTCCGGTATAGGTCTTCGCACCGGTGGCGTTGTTGTGGGTCAAGGTGCCGCTCACAGATGTAGTTCCGGCAACGGCAAACGCAATTCCTGGCACTGTGAATGTCGTGCCGGCGCCTACATCGAGATTTCCGCCGACATTCCCAACTGCGGTTGCCGTCACCGTGCCAGAGAGGGACAGGTTGCCATTGATCGTCGCATTGGTCAGTGTTTTTACACCGGAATTCGAAAGGACAACGTTGTTGAACGTGTAGGCGAACGGGGATATGGACTGTGCGCCGGCGGCATTGAAATTGACTGTGCCAGTGGAACGTGTGAATGTTCCGGCCGTTCCACTCATGAATGTTCCGCCTGCATTCAGCGTTCCTGCTCCGGAGAACACGATTTGTGAAGATGTACCCAATGATGTAATATTTCCCGAAATGGTAGCAGTTCCGGTGGAAATGCTGAGTCGTGTATACCTGGTAGTGCCGTTGACACCTCGTAAGACAAGTGATCCGGCTGAAAAAGTCCCGGTTCCAACAATGATCTGTTTTGTCCTATTATTTTGAGTAGGTGCATTTATGGTCACAGCCCCGCTTACCGTCAAGGAAGAGTTAGCAGCGTTAAGAGTAATCGAGTTGTTGGCATTTCCTGCATTGAAAGTTATGCTGGTACACATTGCGGTATAACCGGCGGGCACTGTAACCGTAATGCCATTATTGATGGTGACCGTATCCCCTGCTACTGGAACAATATTCTCCGCCCAAGTATTCGTTGCGTTCCAGGCACCCGTTGTATCTGCCGTCCTCGTCGCGGCGTCTGCAGTGCCTGCCGTCAGCATGACAATTGCGGAGATCGCGCAGGCACATGCGATCCACGTTGACGGCTTGCCCATGCGACGCACCTTGAAGATGTTTACGGTATTTTGACAAAGAGAGCGCATAGCCGCGTGAAGCAGCTTCAGCCCTGAAATGAGCCTCGTGCTGGACATTAATAGAACCATTCTATCTCCCTTACAGTATTAATATAGCAGTTTCATCCTCAAATGTCAAGTGAAATCGCGTAGGATTGGAGTTTGTTTAAGAATAATTATTATTAAGGTTTTCCGCGAAGCGGTGGATTATTCACATCACATGGATAATCCAGGCTAGTGTCTCGACGGAATTGATATTGCCTGTGCCTCCGAAGCCATCCTCGACGTTGCAGTAGGTGACCGAGCCAGGTGTGTTGAAGTCTATCTGTGTGCCAGAGTTGCCCCTGACAATGTTGTTCTTAAGATATGAATTTCCTGAACCTGTCACGAGCAGTCCTCCGCCGGTATTGTTGACTATTATGTTGTTAAAGCAGTACAGGGGATTGCCTTTCAGCTCTGCTGCGAAATTCGCAGCATTATTGCTGTAGAACAGGCAGTTGAACATGTAGACGGCAGTTTTCCCCTGTGATGCCGGAGTTGATCGTCACCGTGTCCCCTGCAATCGGAAACGGCAAGCCACCCCAGGTGGCTGTGTTGTTCCAGTCCCCGCTTACGCTTGCCGTCCTTGCCGCCGCCTCCGCCGTGTTTGCCGTGAGTATGAGCATTGCGAAGATCGCACATGCACAAGAAGCCAGCCCCATCAGACTTGAGGCTGATTTTAGAAAATTAAATTTTGCCGGCATCACTTGCCGGCATCACGGCATCACTGCTCCCTCACTCTTCAGACACTGTACGCGCAAGGAGGCTGAAAGTCAAGGAAAACATGGATGAAATAAGAACGGTTCTTATTTTGACTGCGTTATCTTGAAAAGATTTGAAAAACAGGTGGAAAATTCCGTTTTTTGAGAATAATGTTTTTGTTTGCATCTGCAAATGAAAACATTATGGAGGAATCATATGAAATACGGCCATTTTGACGATGCCAGACGCGAGTATGTGATCACCAACCCGGAAACCCCGCTTCCCTGGATCAACTACATCGGCTGCAAGGACTATTTCGGAATCATCTCAAATACCGCGGGCGGCTACTCGTTCTACCGTGATGCAAAGCTCCGCCGTCTTACACGCTACCGCTATAACAATGTCCCTCTCGACTCAAATGGCCGCTACCTCTACATCAAGGATGGCAACACCATCTGGAACCCAGGCTGGAAACCGACCCGCACCAAGCTCGACAGCTATGAATGCCGCCACGGTCTTGGCTACTCCCAGATCACAGGCGTCAAGAACGGCATCCAGGTATCCGTCAAATATTTCGTTCCCCTCGGTGAAACCCTCGAAATCTGGGATGTCGAAGTCAAAAACCTGACCTCCCGCCAGAAATCCATCAGCCTGTGGGGCTTTGTCGAATGGTGCCTCTGGGATGCCATGGACGATATGACCAACTTCCAGCGCAATTTCTCCATCGGACAGCTCGAAGTCGAACAGAATTCAATCTTCCATGTAACCGAATACCGCGAACGTCGCAACCATTTTGCTTATTTCTCGCTCTTTGGAGCGAAGGCAAGCGGTTTCGACACCAGCCGCGACCGTTTCGTCGGAGTCCATGACGGCCTAGACAAGCCAAAGGCCGTCGTCGCCGGCAAATGCACGAACTACAAGACCCTCGGCTGGGCGCCTGTCGGTGTCCATCAGATCGACCTGAAACTTGCGCCGAATTCAAAGAAACGCCTGCATTTCATCCTTGGTTATGCCGAAAATCCCGAGAACAAGAAGTTCGAGAAGAAGTTCGTCGCCAACAAGGCGCCGTTCAGGAAAGTCGCTGCGAAGTTCGCAAAATCCGCAAATGTCGATGAGGCCTACGACAAGCTCTGCAAGTACTGGACGAAGCTTCTTTCAGTTTATAGCGCTGAAGTTCCCGACGAGCACGTCGCACGAATGGTGAACATCTGGAACCAGTACCAGTGCATGACGACCCTGAACATGTCCCGTTCCGCCTCATTGTACGAGTCGGGAATCGGCCGCGGAATGGGATACCGCGACAGCAACCAGGATCTCCTCGGAGTCGTCCACCTCGAACCTGGAAGATCGCGCGAAAGAATCCTCGACCTGTCGGCGACACAGCTTTCCGACGGAACCTGCTACCACCAGTACCAGCCGCTCACTAAAAAGGGAAATTCGATGGCGGGAAGCGGATTCAACGATGATCCTCTGTGGCTGCCTCTGGCTGTCTCCGCATACATCAACGAAACCGGAGACCTTTCCATCCTGGATGAGAAGATCGGTTATGCCGACAAGGATAACAAGGACGGCGCGACCCTGATGGACCATCTCGAAATTTCCATGGCATATACTCTGGACAACCGCGGACCGCACGGACTTCCGCAGATAGGCCATGCCGATTGGAACGACTGTCTGAATCTCAACTGTTTCTCGAAGACCCCCGGAGAAAGCTTCCAGCTTGCCGGCGACCTCGGAGGAGCCAATGCGAAAATCGCAGAATCCGTCATGATAGCCGGACTTTTCTGTTCAGCATGCGAGAAGATGGCAGGCATCTACAACCAGATTGGCGACAAGAAGAAGGCTTCGGACTCAATGGCGAAACGCAAGGCCATGCAGGACGTCATCAGCAAACATGGCTGGGACGGTGAATGGTTCCGTCGAGCATATGATGCTTACGGGAAACCTGTAGGTTCGAAGAAATGCGCCGAAGGGAAAATCTTCATCGAAAGCCAGGGCTGGGGAATCATCGGCGGAGTCGGCCTCGAAGACGGACGCGCTGAAAAGGCCTTGAATTCCGTCAAGAAACATCTCGCGACTTCGAACGGCATAATCCTGCAGCAGCCTGCCTTTTCAGAGTACCAGGTCCACATGGGCGAGATTACCTCATATCCTCCGGGATACAAAGAGAACGCCGGTATCTTCACCCACAACAACACCTGGATACAGGTAGCTGAAACCATGATCGGGCGAGGGGACCGCGCCTACGAATATTACATGAGCGTCTGCCCCAGCGCAAAACAGAGCCAGATCGACACCTACCGCTGCGAACCCTACGTCTACAGCCAGATGACCGCCGGACGTGATGCGCTGGTTCCTGGCGAAGCGAAGAATTCATTCCTGACGGGTACGGCATCATGGTCGTTTGTCGCGATCGCCCAGCACATTCTAGGTGTCAGCCCGAGTGCCGAGGGTCTTGTCGTTGATCCGTGCATTCCGCGCAAGTGGAAGGAGTTCAAGGTGCACCGCGTATTCCGCGGGAAGACCTACCACATAACCGTGAAGAATCCAAAGGGACGCTCGAAGGGCGTGAAAAAACTTGTCGTGAACGGCAGGGAAGTCCAGGGTAACGTAATTCCTCTCGACATACCAGGTAAAGTGATCTCAGTGGAAGCGAGCCTTTGAAGTAGGTACGGGCTTCAGCCTGTACCATATCTTCTCCGGTCGCGCCGGTCTTGCGAAGTAGGTACGGGCTTCAGCCTGTACCATTCTTCTCCGGTCGCACCGGTCTTGCGAAGTAGGTACGGG
>MHBI01000046.1:0-6007 GCA_001804815.1 Lentisphaerae bacterium GWF2_50_93 | reverse complement strand
CGAAGTAGGTACGGGCTTCAGCCTGTACCATTCTTCTCCGGTCGCACCGGTCTTGCGAAGTAGGTACGGGCTTCAGCCTGTACCATTCTTCTCTTAAATCCATACACGACAGCGCGTGCCGTTTACCCAAACGGCTGGTACAGGGCTGAAGCCCGTACCTACTCAAATCCAAATTCATGGTACAGGCTGAAGCCCGTACCTACTTCAAGATCAACTCCGCTGCCTCTAGCAGGTTTTTGGCTACCGGCCATTGTGGCTTGAGTTCGCCTGTGTGCTTTTCACCATGGCCCGTAAGCACGTAGATTCCATGTGCGCCTGCATTCTCCGCGAATTCCACGTCGTGCGGATGATCGCCTATCACAAAGGATTTGGAAAGATCTATTCCGTATTTCCCAACTGCCTTCTCAAGGAAATATGGCTTGGGCTTGATGCATTCGCAGTTGTCTTCACGGTTGTGCGGACAGTAATAGGCTTCCGTAATTTTTATTCCGTGCTCCTCCAGGATGTCAAGCACACGCCGGTTGACTTTCTCGACTTCTTCCTTCGTGATCAGCTTCTTCGCGATGCCCGACTGGTTGCTGACAATGAACAGCATGAAATCCTTCTGCAGCATTTTCAGCGCCTTGAACGTGAAATGGTAGAAGACTGCATCATCGGGATTCCCAAGATGCCCACGGTCCTCGATGACGGTTCCGTCGCGGTCAAGGAAGATTGCTTTTTTGCCACGGACTTTCACTGAAAAACCTCACTGGGTTAAATTCGAATATCGAAGCGCAGCAAGCACATGGATTGTTGGATTACTGGATTAATGCAAAAAAATAAAGCGCCTGCCTTTTTGAATTCAACTCCATCCATCCAATCATCCACCAATCCAATCATCCATTCGGCTAGCCTTGCCTTATGTTCATGTACTGCTGGTTCAGTTCCCTGAGCTGGTCGGCCCAGAATGAATCGTTGGTCCAGCTCGGGAAGTTGGTCGCAAAACACGGATCCTCGCGCTGGCGGCCTATCCAGTCGAGGAAATAGAGCATCCGCATTGCGCGGAGAGGCTCGATCAGCTCAATGCTCTGTTCTTCAAAATCGCGGAATTCCCTATAGCCCTTTATCATGAGATCTAGCTCGCGCCCGGAATCCATGACATGCCCCGGCAACAGCATCCAGAGATCCTGGACCGGCGGTCCCATCACCATGTCGTCAAAGTCGATGAGAAGAAGCCCCTCGTCGGGCCTGTGAAGAATGTTCTTGGCATGGCAGTCGCCGTGGATCCTTATGTATTCGGCATCGTCGAACATCGGCATGATCTCTTCCAGGAGCTGCGAACAGATATCTTCAAAGGGTTTCTGGTATCTCGGCGGGATTGTTCCACCGTCGATCAGCTGGGCAATGTCCGATGCGGTTGTTTCTTCCGGATGGAGCTGGAGACGGTGTTTCGCCACCTTGCGGCTCCCGACGACATGGGCGCGGGCGACAACCCGTCCGAGCCGTTTCCAGTCGTCGTCGCAGGTCTGCTCCCAGATACGTCCAAGACGTTTCGGATAGACCGCGAAGAAAACCCCGTCGACCTCGCCCACGGTTGTCTTGTTTTTTAGTAGTACCGGTGCGACAACCGGTATCTCGTCGCGCGCGCATTCCATCACGAAATCATGTTCGTCCTGTATGGCCTCCTTCGACCAGCGGCCGGGCCGGTAGAACTTCACAATGATGCGTTCGCGGTCCGCCGCCATCAGCTCATATACGCGGTTGATGTAGCTGTTGAGCGGATGCGTGAAACCGAGCAGGGGGCGTCCAAGGGCCTTCTCGACCTCCGGGACGATCACATCAGGAGTAAGTACGGTGAAATCCCCGCAGACCTGTGTTTTATCGGCTGTCTTTACGGCTTTTGTTTTCTTGACCATCGGTTTCCGTCTTTAAATTTTTATTCCGCTGCTGCGGAATAAAAATAACCAGTTTCTATTACAAAACAATTTTCAGAGTGTAGATTATGCGCTTGTTTTACAGATTTACCAATAAAATATTACTGAAAGGACAATATGTCATCTAAAAGCGGAATAAGGGTTGTGCTCACTTCTGAGAAGACTTCCGACAGGCTGTCTGAAAAGAAAAGCGTGCAGTTCAAGAATGACTCGAAAGGCACCGAAAACAAGGTGATCAACATCTTCCCCGAGGTAGCCTACCAGAAGATCGAAGGTTTCGGAGGAGCCCTCACAGAATCAGCTGCCGTGACTTTGGACAAGGCAGGCCCGGCGATCAGGGAGAAAGTCCTCAAGGCTTATTTTGATACCGACAAGGGATTGAACTACAACCTCTGCCGCGCACATATCAACAGCTGCGACTTTTCGACAGGCAACTACCATTATACCCAGAAGAACGACCGCCAGCTCAAGACTTTCAATATCGAGCGCGACCAGCAGCTAATCATACCCATGATAAAGGACGCCCAGAAGATAAGAGGTTCAAAGCTCAGCATCCTCTCCTCCCCGTGGAGCCCTCCGGACTGGATGAAGACCACCGGCATCATGAACCTAGGTGGAAAACTCAAGCCCGACTGCCGTAAGATCTGGGCAGACTACTATTCCAAATACATCGAGGCTTATGCAAAGGAAGGCATCAAGATCTGCTACCTGACCGTCCAGAATGAGCCCAAGGCCAAGCAGACCTGGGACTCATGCGTCTATACCGCCGAAGAGGAAAGGGATTTCGTAAAGAACTATCTCGGACCTTCCCTCAAGAAGCATGGACATGCCGACGTCAGGCTCCTCATCTGGGACCACAACAAGGAACGCGTCTTCGACCGCCCTCGGACGATCCTGTCCGACCGCAACGCCGCAAAATATATATGGGGCACGGGATTCCACTGGTATTCCGGAGACCATTTCGAAGGACTCGACATGCTGCATGACATGTTCCCGTCAAAGGGCCTTATCTTCACCGAAGGATGCGTTGCCGGGCCGGACGACTGCGGATGGCGCAAAGGCGAGAAGTATGCGCATGACATCATCGGCGACCTCAACAACTGGACACAAGGCTGGATCGACTGGAACATCACCCTCGACGAGCTTGGCGGACCCAACCACGTCGGCAACTTCTGCGACGCCCCGGTAATCGTCGACACGAAAAAGAAGAAGATTACATACAAGTCATCCTTCTATTATATCGGACACATCAGCAAATTCATCAAGCCCGGCGCGAAGAGGATCGGGTTCAGCAAATATACGCAGGATCTCGATGTCACAGCCGCGAAGAATCCCAATGGAGAGATTGTCACGGTCGTGATGAACAGCTCCGATGCGGAAATTGATTACACCTTGAGATGCGGAGACAGGATCGCTGAATTCAAGATCGCAGCCCGCTCGATCATGACGCTGGTTTTCAAGTAGGTACGGCCTTTAGGCTGTACCATTCTTTTTCTTGAAATCCTTAGGGGAGGCAAACGCGCCTATGTCATTGCTGTACCGTTGCGCCCTGCAAAGATCCTGCATTGATTCTTTCCACTATTTTTTCATATTGTTTTGACATATGGATATTAACGTTAATATTATCGTCATGTTCAATAAAAAATGGAGTGACAAATGAACTTTACAAAACTTTCCCGGCTCGGTTCATCCCGCCTCATGCGAATCGCAACGGCATACATCATGTCCTGCGGAATCTGCGCGTTTTCACTGGATGCACCCGCGGAAAAGAAAGCTGAACCTGCCACTGGCCGAAAGACACTCCTCACGTTCGACGCCAGTTACGATGTCAAGACTGTCAAGGGCAACGGCGGCACAGCCGAAGCCGGAAGCCCTGGCACCCTGCTTATAAAAACTCCCGCCAAAGCTGGATGGCCGGGCGTCATCATCCCCGCACCAGAAGGCAAATGGGACCTCTCCGACTACGAATACATATGCGTCAACATCCACAATGTCGACACCCATGACATCGACGTGTTCGTCAGAGTCGACAATCCCGGCGCCGACGGACATAAGAACTGCATCACGGAAAGGACGGCCATGCAGCCCGACCAGCATGTCACTCTGACAGTCCAGCTCAAACGCGTGTCCAGCAGCCCGATAAAGCTCTTCGGTATGAACGGATACCCGCAGGGTCTCTATCCGGACAAGGTCGGTCTCGACGCCAGCAACATCGTCGCAATTACCATATTCACCGCCAGCACGCCAAACGATAACAAGTTCGAAATCTCAAACGCCTATGCGGCGGGCAAATACGAGGTCCCGAAATGGATCACAATGACCGACAAGGAATTCTTTCCCTTCGTCGACAAATACGGGCAGTTCATCCACAAGGAATGGCCCGGAAAGATCCATTCCGACGAGGAACTCCTGAAGAACAAGGATGCTGAGGCGAAGAAGCTCGAGACGGATCCGGGGCCGGCCAATTGGGACAAGTGGGGCGGCTGGGCGAAAGGGCCGGAACTCAAGGCTACAGGCAGTTTCCGCACTGAGAAGATCGACGGCAAATGGTGGCTGGTCGATCCGGACGGCCATCTTTTCTTCAGCACCGGTATCACGTGCGTCGGTATGGGCTGGGCAATGACTCCAGTAGAAGATCGCGCGGCCTGGTTCAAGGATCTTCCTCCTAACGAAGACGCCAATAAGGAATTCTATACCAAAACTTGGAAGAGCTGGTCCGGCCACTACAAAGGACGCGAGCCGCTGTGCTTCGACTTCTCGAAGATCAACCTGTCACGCAAATACGGTTCCGACTGGAAGAAGGTCTATCCCGACGTCATCCACAAGCGCCTGCGCAGTTGGGGAATCAACACCTTCGGCAACTGGTCCGACGGCAGGATCGCAAAGATGCAGCGCACTCCCTACACGATGACATTCTTCTATGACGCCAAGAAGCTCAGGAACAATGGCGGCGGCTTTCCTGATGTATTTGATCCAAAATTCCAGGGGGCTGTCGACAACGCCGCAAAAAACTGGCTCAAGGGGACTGCGGATGATCCGTGGTGCATCGGATATTTCCTCGACAACGAGATGCCGTGGGGCGGAGAAGTGACCCTCGCCAGGGAGACGCTGGCATCCCCGGCGGACCAGGGCGCGAAGAAGGAGATGATACTGTTCCTCCAGAAGAAATATCCGGAAATAACCGAGTTGAACAAGGCGTGGGGCACGAATTTTGCGACGTGGGACGCTTTCGCCAAGGAGACAAAGGCGGATCCGAAGACGGATCTGGCGAAGAAGGATCTCACGGAATTCACCGGACTCATCGCAGAGACTTATTTCCGCACAGTCAAGGAGGCGATCAAGAAGGTCGCTCCCGACAAGCTCTATCTCGGCTGCAGGTGCGTCGGCGGCTCGATGAACATAATCACCGCCGCAGCCAAGTACTGCGACGTGATCAGCTACAACCGCTACTGCCATTCGGTACGCGACATGCTCCTGCCCGAAGGCGTGGATGCTCCGACGCTGATAGGAGAATTCCACTTCGGCGCGCTTGACCGCGGAATGTTCTGGAACGGCCTCGTCTCTTCCGACAACCAGGCGGAACGCGCAAAAAATTACGCTGGATACGTGAATAGCGCTCTCGACAATCCGCAGATCGTCGGGACGCACTGGTTCCAGTACGGCGACGAGGCGGTAACCGGACGCGGCGACGGCGAGAACGCCCAGTGCGGTTTCGTCGACGGTTGCGACACTCCCTACGAGGAGACCATCAAGGCCGCCAGGGAAGTCGGCGAGAAGATGTACGAACATCGCGCCGGAAAGAAGCAGTAACACTTTTCTCCAGCAAGTATTAAGTCGGTTAAGTCGGTTATTAAGTCGGTGTCGTTAGCACTTAAGTCGTAGCGTTAAGTCGGTGTCGTTAGCACTTAAGTTATTTATTATAAATATAATTTTAAGTCGGTGTCGTTAGCACTTAAGTTGTTTATTATAAATATAATATGATAATATTTAGATAATTTTAGTGGCTTAGGATGATTATTAAGGGTCGATTTCGCATTTTAAGCTATTCCTGATGCTTTTTCCAGAATGCCTCTTTCCCCCTGCTGGAACCTGTA
>MHBI01000045.1 GCA_001804815.1 Lentisphaerae bacterium GWF2_50_93 | reverse complement strand
CGGCCAAGGCGGTACGTGCCGCCGAAACTGCGCCAAATACTATCAGCTTCAATATCTGCAAGGATGTGGAGATGAGACCATCAGACCTGGCAGGCGCCGAATCGCGTGTCGGAAACTGGAACAACATCAAGGACCTGCAGAAAGGTACAAGCGTGACACTCGGTAAGGTTCTCGACAAGAGCGGCGCGGTTGTGCCAGGCATGAAGGTCGCAATGAAAGGCGGCAATGGAGCAAGATCGTTCGACGGATGGGGAGAGATTAATGACGAAATGATGTTCCGTGGTCTGTATGATCAGTTTGACGGTGAGCCGACAACCATAGAGATAACTGGTGTTCCCTATGCCAAGTACGACGTGTATTTCTACCGGGGCGACGACGGCGAGCAGCGCGCCGGAAAGTTCAAGATAGGAGATGTGGAACGTGTCATAAAAGGTGGAAGGGGGAATCCTTGTGCTGATGGAACGGAGTATGCTGAAGGTTTCAACTTTACAAAGTTCGAGAATATCACTGGTGCGGTTTTGAAGGCGAGTTTCACCGCGACGTTTGCCGGGGACAAGGCGCAGAGGAATAAGGTCGTAGGTTTTCAGATTGTAGAGAGGAAATGATAACAATGAAATTTTCGTGTCCATATTGCGATCAGCATCTCGATGGAGAACCCGACCATGCCGGCCTATCTGTTGACTGTCCCGCATGCCATAGGAAATTCACGGTGCCTACGCCTGCCCATAAACAGGGAATCGTAAAGCAAAAGGCGCCTGCTGTCCAATATACACCAATTGCCATTCCCAGAAACAAAGTCAATTGGAGTGGCTTTGTCATTTTCCTGAGCCTCATGCTAATCTCCGGAGTGATCGGATGCTTCGTACTGAAACAGCAGACTGAATCCCGAACATCTTCCGTTTCTCAGGAAAACATTAAGGCCGGCGTTTCTCCGGCAAGTTCAAAAGCTGACACTAAGGATCTCTCAAAACCTGCTACGTTGAACCATGACATCCAGCCACTGAAGCCAGTGCCAACCTGTCCCGTGCTACCTATCGAAAAAATCCAGTGCATCGGAAAAGCGCAGGAGCTTACCGATAAGGAAACAGGACTGAAGTATTATCAGATACTTGGCGATAAGAATGAATCAAGACTGGAATTTACCTCGAAAGTCGACGGTACGAAGCAGAACTATGTTACTCTCCGTTTCAAGGGCGGTTCTAAGGTTCATAGTAGCCTATTCCTTCGCTACAAGGATGGAAAACCATTGCCTTATCCTCAGGACATATGGTTCGGCGGGCTTTTTGACGATCCGAGCGGCGGGGAAGACGGGAAAATGCCGGGATTTTTCTTCTATGCGACTGTGTCAATTCCGCGCAGTTTGACCGACGGCAAAGATGAGGTGACGCTATCCATCTACGACGACAATCCACCGAGCCGGAACATCTACCGCATCTACTCTCATACGGAATCGTTCTTTAAGCCGCTTGCGGACGACAAGCCGTTCAAGACTGTGAAACCGTACAGATGGCCGAAGTTCAAGCCGTTCGAGCCTGGTTTAGTGGAAGCCGTAGACAGGAAGTTTGTGGACGTCATAGAGAAACAGGGCGACCGCTGCATGCGAGAGCAGCTTTGGGCTCCGGACTGGAAGGAGAAGGTCAAGAAAGGCGAATGGCCGGCGGACATGATCGGAGGCTCGTGTATTAAGCTCGGACGCTGGAAAAATACTCCTGAATCCCTGGTGGACGTCAAACACGATACCCAGAGTTTCTATAATGTCCGGAACAACATGGGGCCATTGACGAATCCCTATGCAGGTGCGATGGCTTATGTCACCAAGGGCACGAAGCAGTATCTTGACAAGGAATGGCTCGAACGCATAGCCCTCGCCCTCGACTTCACCAGACGTGCGCAGGGCGCGAGCGGGTCATTCTTTTCGCCCTGGACCAAAAGCTGGGTTGGCGGTCCGAAACGTGGCTGGGCCGATGGTAAGCTGGAAGGTAATGCGCATTGGGCGTTTTGCTCGGTTTTCGTCCTGACCGGGAAGGACATGGAGAAGGCCGGCCTTCTCGATCAGCTTATCGATGACGACTGTGATCCGAACACGCCGCTTGTAACGCGCCGTCAGGCATACAAAGATCTGTTTTGCATGAGCGCAAGGTTTCTTTCCGGCTGTGTAGGACACGCCCCGAACCAGGAAATGTTCCAGCTTTCCGGGGTCTATCCAGCCATCAAGGCGCTCGAAATCCTCAAGGCTGACAAAAAGTACTTTCCCGATATGGGCAAGATGGACGGACGCATCAAGGCGCTTGTCGGAGATGTTGAACTTGGCAATCCTACCTGGGTTTCGCCAAAGGGCATCACCTTGGAATCCTGGGGGCTTGGCAATGGCGGCTACACCTGTGAATATGGGCGCGAGCAGGTCACCGAATACTGGTATCTATATGAAATGAGCGGAAATGAAGCCGCGAAACGGATGTGCGGAATCGCAGGCAACGGATTTACGCATTTCGTATATCCTGTATTCCGCGAAGACGGCAAGCCGGAATGGAAGATAGACGGTTACTTCAACTGGAGGCACCGGATGCGCGGAGGTTCTGGTTTCGGACCGTCCATTCCGTGTGCGGTTGAATTTAAAAACCCGTATCATATCCGTCTGCTCCAGCTCCAATATTCCGGACTGACACCCGACGAGATAAACAAATGGGGTGGAGCTGCTGAGGGCAACTGGTTCTATCAGTCGATGATGGGACTGCTCAAGGAAATGCCGGAAAAGCTCAAGCTCTTCAGCGACTTTCCTGCCGAAGACGTAATGTTGCCAATGGAATCCGGTGCTCCGGATTTCGTCTGGGGAGACGAGATTGCGCAGGTCCTATCGTTCAAGGACGGTGAAAAAAGGGTGATGATGTGCATGAATCAGTGGTACAAAGACCGCAAGGCGAGCGGGTATGCATTCATCCACTATCTATCGCCGGAACATGACATCTATGCCGTAGTTCCTCATGATATTCCAATAGACAAGAATATGTTTGCACTGAACCAAGTCTGCTTCGGGGATTACTTCATCGTGATGAACTCATGTCTCGATGGAAAGACGGAAACTGTGGAGATCCCCGCCGACTGGGCCCATGGTGCAAGGAAAATCATCAATCTGGGCACCGGAGATCCGCTGGAGGAGAAACACTTTACAGTCAAGGCACAGGATACGCATGTGTTCAAACGCATCTCCGAATAGGGTTATAGGGTTGGCCATTTTATAGATTATGCATTTCATAAGTTCAAAGGCAGGATATAAAATGAAAAAAATAATCATGGCAGTTTTGCTGCTTTTTCTCGTTAATCCAAGTCAAGCCGCCGAATGGCAATGGTCGGTGCCTGAATCCAACAGCCGGGCATACTTGTGGGCGCCCCCCGATTGCCAGCGTATTCGGGCAATAGTGCTGGCTAATCACAATATGATAGAACAGGGGGTTCTGGAGCATCCGACGATGCGGAAGGCGCTGTCAGATCTTGGCATTGCAGAAGTCTGGGTAGTTCCCGGCCTCGACATTAAATTCGATCCGGCAGGCGATGCCGGCAAACGATTCCAGGACTTGATGGACAGGCTTGCCGACGTGTCCGGCTATGAAGAGTTGAAGCTTGTGCCAGTGGTGACCTTTGGGCACAGCGCCAATGCGACCTGGCCGTGGAATTTCGCTGCCTGGAATCCTGGAAGAACATTGGCAGTGTTGTCAATACATGGTGATGCGCCCGAAACAAATCTGCCCGGTTTCGGAGGGAAAAACTGCGGATGGGGGAACCGCAATATCGACGGGGTTCCTGGTCTGATGGTAATGGGCGAATATGAGTGGTGGGAAGATCGGCTCACTCCGATGTTTGCATTCAAACAGAAATATCCCAAGGCGGCGCTTGCGCTGCTGGCCGATGCAGGACACGGGCATTTCGACTATTCAGACGAACTGGTTTCATTCCTGGCAATGTTCATACGCAAGGCGGCACAGACCAGGCTGCCTGAATTATCTCCTCCTGGCAAACCAGCCGAACTTAAAGCTGTTGAGCCTGAGAAAGGCTGGCGGATCGATCGTTGGAGGAAAGACAAGTCCCCCGTTGCTTTGGCGGCGCCATATGCCGAGTATAAGGGTGATACGAACACGGCATTCTGGTGTTTCGACGAGGAAATGGCGAAGGCAACGGAAGAATATTATGTAGTTGCACGGGGGAAAAAGCCGCAGCTTCTGAGCGTGACCAATGATCGGATGGATTTGGAACAGGGATGCGGCGAACCGGTTGCACCCCGATTCATTCCGATTGAGGACGGAATGAGTTTTAAGCTGAAAGCAGCGTTTGTTGATGTAGTCCCGGACAGAGGCAATGCCGCGCGTTGGGCGGATATGCCGGTCGGTTCCGCACTTGGGCATGCCACAGGCGGAGGCCCAATTGTGCTTTCCCGTATTGTCGGTCCGGTTGAGAAAGTAGACGAGAATACCTTCCGCCTGCATTTTGGCCGTGCGGAATATACGCAGGATCGCCGCAATAATGACATGTGGCTTCTCGCGTCGCATCCGGGAGACAGGCAATACAAGAGCGCTGTGCAGCAGTTGATGGTCAGGGCAGTGCCGAACAAGGACGGAAAACTGCAGACAATAACCTTCCCGGAACTCTGTGACGTCAAGGATGGAACGAAAACAGTTAAACTATCCGCTACAAGCGACGCAGGTTTGCCCGTGCAATACTATATCCTGGAAGGTCCAGCAGAGATTGACGGCGATGCGCTAAAGATCACAGATATTCCGCTTCGCTCTAAATTTCCGATCAAAGTTACTGTTGTTGCGTGGCAATGGGGATTTTCTGGCAAGGACGGAGTGCAAACGGCAGTCCCTGTAGAGCGGACGTTCAAGATAGTGAAATGAAGTCAGACAATGCGTTTCTGGCTTAGTTGTATTGACTATGTCCTCTTTAACAATAGGAAGATTAATATGAGAAGACTGATTTTTTCGCTTCTGGCATGTACACAGGCAGTTTCTGCTGAGGTCGTACAGATGCATCCTGATCCAAATATAAAATCGTTGGAGCATCCATACATCCTGCACGACAAGGCCGGTTGGGACGAGGTTCGGGCAAAGGTCGAGAAATATGATTGGGCGAAGCAGGCCGCGAAAGGATATATCGACCAGGCTGAAAAGTGGAACGTGCCCAGCGTGAGCAATCAGAAGGATCCCAAAAAGGGCGATTGGCTCTTCCGTACACAGGAGGAATGGAGTCTGATGAGCGCTGGTATCTCATATCAGCTTACAGGAGAGAAGAAGTTCGCCGAAAAAGTCCGTACATTCCTGTTGAGGCTGAGCGATCCAAAGAACGGTTTTCCTGTCACGCGGCGCGGATGCAACCAGGCATCGGTGCAGGAAGGGCATTTCTTCCAGCACATAGCCATGGCCTACGACATGGCGATACCGTCGGGAGTATTCACCGACACAGACCGCAAACAGATTGACGATACATTGCGCCTGTTCATTGGCGAGGAACGCGATCTCGGCTCGAACAACATCAGCAACTGGTGCGTGTCATGGAACTGCGGCGCCTTGTACTGCGCATTGGTTATTCAGGATTTGAAGGCGGCTGACTGGATCCTCAACACTCCCGGCGGCGTACTTGACCAGCTCCAGCGTGGTGTCCTAGATGACGGCTGGTGGTATGAATGCTCCATAAGCTATAATGTCTGGTGTGCAACTGAATTCTCCCAGGTCGCGATCGCGATGCGGCGCTGGGGCATGGATCTCGTGAATGCAAAATTCCCAGGTGGCTACAGGCCAAATGAGAAGCCCCCTGAAAAAGAGGAATACGGTATTACCAAGTTGCGCTGGGGGCCAGTCAGCAAGGAAGGAGTCAGCATAAAGAGAATGTGGGATGCCTTGCCACCGATGCTGGACTACCGGAGCAAAATATTCGGGTTGAATGATTCCACTCAGAACGATGTCGGGGGAAATGCCATGGATATTGGGTATTATCTCTATCGCGATCCGGCCTATGCCGCCATAATAAAACGCTCAGGCAGTCGGGATCTGCTATATGGTGTTCCGGAACTGCCGGAGGACGGCCCTGATCTGTCTCGTAACTCAGCCTATGCCGACAATGCCGGGGTTGCCGTCCTGCGTTCGCAAACAGCAGATCGTTCGCAGCGCGAGCAGATCCAGGCGGTGCTGCATTATGGAGACCACGGCTGGTTCCATGGCCACTTCGACCGTACAAACCTGCTCCATTTATCCCGCTACGGGCGCAGTTTCTACAATCCGGAGATGGTGTGGTACGGCTATCCGAATTTCATGTACAAGTTCTATGTCCAGACCAGCGTGTCGAAAAACATGGTTGTGGTTGATCAGAAGATGCAGGAGCCGGTAGAGTCGCAGAGGCTACTTTTCCATTCCGGCAAGATGATGCAGGCGACGGTTGTCCAGACCAATGCGCGTTGGTCCAATCCGCCCTACGGAGGCATGGTCTATTGGGATCAGCCGCATAAGACTTTTGCCGAAAAGTCATTTGCTGAGGGGCGTTCTGTCCCTGTCCCGGAAAATCCTCCGAAATACGGAGCGGTAACCGACTACTCCGAGCCTGTTCTGCAAAGGAGGCTTATGGTTGTCACAGACGATTACATTGTGCTGGCCGACTACCTGAAGGCGGAAAAGGAGCACGTGTTCGAATCACTGTTCCAGATGAAGGGTTTCCAAGGCGTCGAGGGCGCGAAGTTCGCACGACACACAGGGCAATGGAATCCCGATCCCGTGGGAAGCGCACAGTTTGTAACGGACTGCGACTGGTACGATGGCGAGGCTCCGGTTCTCGGGCGATATGAATTCTGTTTTGGCCCGGGGGCCGACAACTCCGGAACGCGGGCGGATTCCAGCGAAGACGGCGTATTGAAATTTGATTTGCGCACTTTATGGCCGCTCAAGCAGGAGATCATGGTCGGAGCGGTTCCGGAAGTGCATGGTTCCCGCAGAGTCAAGTATTCAGTGAAGTCCGGAGACAAAGTTCTCGCCGAGGGTATAACCGGGGTATGGGTTCTCGGAAGTGTGGACGTGGATGTGCCAGTCGAAGGACTGAATTCGCTGGAACTGCTCACAGACCAGAAAGACAAGAACAACCTTTTCTGGGCAAACGCCCGGATTGTAACAAAGGACGGGAAAGAAATCCCTATTACGAAAAATTCCGTGGACAAGGATTCCAGCGGCGGACCGATCAAGATTGCAGGAATAAAATATGAACAGGCTTTGCCTGCGCATGTGACTTTGGATCTGGCAGGGATGGATGCCGTCCGTTTCAAGGCAACATTTGGCGCCGACTACTTCGTGGGAGACGAATCTCAGCGCCGGAAGACTGTTGCCGTCCGTTCAACCGGAAAGGAAGCACGCTTCCTGACAGTCCTTGAGCCGTATGAGGACAAGCCGGTGGTGAAGTCCGCCGTGGCTATGAGTCCGGACTCGCTGCGCGTGGAGTTGATGGACGGCCGTGTGCAGGAGATCACCCTGCGCAATTTCGATGGTGACGGAAGCGGGATTGCCGTGACGATTAACGAAATGCGGGATGGGAAGGTGTCCCGCTCTGAGGAGACGCTTAACCCATGAAGAAGGCTGCGTGTTCTACCGCGCTTGTCTTGGGAGGTATCATCAATATGAGTATTGCCGCAAATGTCCTGCCGCCGCTTCCGCCGATGCCCGGGATCCCCGCGCCGGGGGCGGCCGACAGCGTGCCGATGGCCGATTCCGCGTCGGCGCCCGAGGTGGTGTTGGACCTTCCTATCGCGAGGGGTCCGTTTGAGCCGACATGGGAGTCCATCGAAAAGAACTACCCCGGCGAGCCGTCCTGGTTGCGAGACGCGAAGTTCGGGATCTGGATCCACTTCGGGCCGCAGTCCGCCGGGCAGAGCGGCGACTGGTACGCGCGGAAGCTCTACAAGCAGGGCGATGTCGCATACCGCAGCCATTTGAAGAATTACGGGCATCCTTCGGAAATCGGCTACAAGGAAGTGCTGCGCGATTGGAACCCGTCGAAGCTCGATCCGGCTGCGCTGACGAAACTATACAAGGAGGCAGGCGCGCGTTTCCTGATGATCCAGGCGGTCCACCACGACAACTACGACATGTGGAACTCGCGCTACCACCCCTGGAACTCCGTCAAGCTTGGTCCGAAGCGAGACCTGATTGGTGAGTGGACGAAGGCCGCGCGGGACGAGGGGATCCGCTACGGCATAGCCTTCCACCATGAGTACACCTGGTGGTGGTGGCAGACGGCGTTCGGAGCCGACGCTGAGGGCGGCAAGGCGGGCGTGCCCTATGACGGGCATCTCACGCTGGCGGACGGCAAAGGCCAATGGTGGGAGGGACTCGATCCGCGCCGGCTGTACGGCATTGACCTCCGCGAGTACAAGGGCGTGACCGCGGCCGCCAACTCGCCGTGGAGCCCCCCGCCCGCCGGGCAGTTCGGGCGCCACGCCGACTATGCGAAGTGGTATGCCACGGAGTGGGCGCTGCGGATGATGGATGTCGTGGACCAGTACGATCCGGATTTCATCTACACCGACGGCACAGGCCAGCAGCCCTTCAGCGGCAGCGACACAGGCACGGGCATCAAAGCCGACGCCATGCAACGGGTCATCGCCGACTTCTACAACCGCGCCCTGGCGCGGCGCGGCAAGGTGGACACATTCAGCATCGTTAAATTCCGCCACAACACGAACGGCACGGTTACGACCGAGGAGTTTGGCATCCCTCCGAATATCAAGACCGACCAGCCCTGGATCGCGGAAGCACCGGTGGGCGACTGGTTCTATGCGCCCGATTTCACCTACGACACCGGCATGATGATCCGATACATCATTGAGGCCGCCGCGCGCGACGGCAACGCATGCATCTGCATTTCGCCGAGGCCCGACGGGTCGCTCGACGAGGACTGCGTCCGCATGCTCAAGGATGTCGGCGCGTGGATGCGCGTCAACGGGGAAGCCATCTATGGCAGCAAGGCCTGGGTGATCCCGGGCGAGGGAGAGATGGTGGACGGGAAGCTCCGGATGCTGCACGGCGGCAAGCTTGGAAAGTCGCAGGCTGACTTCAAATTCGGCCCGCAGGATTTCCGTTTCACGGTCGGCAAGGACGGCGCGCTGTACGCCATCTGCATGACGGTCCCGGTGCCCGGCACACGGCTACGGATTGAGGCGTTGGGCTCGGCCGCGGGTCATCGTTCCTCGCCGATCCGGTCCGTGGTGCTTGTGGGATCCGGCGGGGCGGTCGCATGGGCGCAGCAATCCGATGCCCTTGAGGTGACGTGTCCGCCCGCCATGCCATTTAAATCAGCCGTGGTGTTAAGAATAAATTAAGTCCACAATGCACGGAGACGCGAGGATTCCAACATGATTCAAAACAAGCGAATGCGGTTCGAGGATGCCTACGGATCCCAAAATGGGAAGCGGATGATGAAGGGACTGTTGATCGCCTTGCTTCTGCCGCTACTCGTTGGGTCAGCTTCTGAACCCGCAGTATCCAAGATGGAGCCCATCCCGCTCGCGAGCGAGGTAAAGTCACCTTTCAAGGGGATGGTGTTGGACGCCGCGATCTGGCAGTTCCGGGCCGACGTCACGTCGAAGAACGCGCGGGCGTTCCTGTGGATTCCATCCAAGGCGGAGAAGTTGCGCGGTGTTGTGATCGGACAGTTCAACATGTGTGAACGGCCCATCCTCGAAAATCCAGCCTTCCGCGCCTGGCTTGAGAAGATAGGCTGGGGCTGCATCTGGATTGACACTGGCTTTTTCGGCCCACATTTTGATCACAATGTTCCGGAGAATGTCGCTGCGATCCAGGAGGTGTTTGACTCTCTTGCGAAGGTGACAGGCATGGAAGATATTAAAACCGTCCCCTTCATCGGTATCGGGCATTCAGCAAGGGCTGACTTCGGATATGAGATGGCGGCTTGGTGCCCCGAACGCGCGGTCGGAGCGATTTCCTATGACGGGAACACCCTCTGCGTATCGCATTCATATCAGCGCTACCAGCATCCTTTTGTCAAGGATGAGGATCTTGCCGCCATGAAAGGTATTCCGCTCCTGCATCGTGACAGCGAGTTCAACGGGGGGCGACATAATCGAAAGACCATCATACTTCGCAAGGAATTCCCTGATATTCCGTTTACCCTTCTGGCAGATCCCGGAGCAGGGCATTTCGGCACTCCGGACGAAACCTGTGATTTCCTTGGTTCCTGGGTGGCAGAAGCGGACCGTGCCCGCAATCCTAACGGTGGACTTCCTCTTGTCCAGGTAAATCCTGAGACTGGCTGGTATGTCGATTTCTGGCGTTTCTCCGAACCTTTGAAGGCGAAAGCTGCGCCTGTAAAAGAATTCAAAGGATTTGAAGGACCTAATGGAACGGAGGCAAACTGGGTATTCGGCGAGGATGAGGCGAAAAGGATGGTCGAACATATTACGCGTCAGGACGGCAAGAAGTTCACACTTGTCGGATACGAACAGAACGGCGAAATATTGCCCGACAAGAAAGACCATGTCGGCGTCCATCCCTCTTTCCGTCCGGAAAAGGACGGCATCTCCTTTAAGCTGAAAGGAGTTTTTCTGGATAAAGTTCCCTCTGGACGCATGGAAGGATGGGCAGGGCAGGCTGCAGAATTAGCCATCCCGCATCCGGATGATGCTGGCCGGATAATCATCAAGCCGATATGTGGTCCTGTTACGAGAGTTGATGAAAATACGATGGCTGTCAGGTTTGACCGCTGTGGAATGGATAAGAGGCGCAAAGGTGAAGATATATACATGATTGTGATTTATCCGGGAAACAACGAATACCGCCGTGTCGAAATGGCCGCAGTCATGAAGATCCCTGCGTTTTTGGAGCAGGGGACACCGCAGAAGATATCATTTCCTGAACTTCCTGATGTAAAGGAAGGGACAAAGGAAGTTCCTCTCAAGGCAGTTTCCAGCCTCGGGTTTCCGGTAGAATATTTTGTCGATTACGGCCCTGCCTATCTCAAGGATGGTGTTCTCTATTTGACGGAGATTCCTCCGTGTGTCAAACTTCCGATTGAGATCAAGGTGACCGCCTGGCAGTACGGAACACTGAACGAGCCGAAAGTGCAGAGCGCCGAACCAAAATCACGCACTTTTCAGATCACAAAGTAGCGGATCAGAACATGAATTTTATGAGATTTGAGAGTTTATAACAAGGATATCTACGAATACTTGGTGCCGTTCTCGAAGAGATAATGAATGATAGATCTCGAAGGCGGAGTTTATTCGGAGTTCCCATGAATCCTTCGTTTGAGCATGCTCGGAGGATATCCGAAGAACCTGCTGAACTGCTTTGAGAAGAAGAAAGGATCCTTGTAGTTCAGCTTGACAGAAACCTCCTTTATGGACATCCCGTTCTGCAGCATGTTTATTGCCTTCTCCATCCTGCACTGGATAAGATAATGCCCGATGTTCTGCCCTTTTGCCTTAAGGAAACGTTCGCGCAGACGCATATAGCTTATAGGCAAACTTGACAGGATTTTGGGAAGAGGCTTCCAGGACAAGACATTTTCACTGATTAGTTCGGAGGCTTTGATGACAAGTTCGTCTTCTGCAGGATTCAAATTGCCATGCAATATCCTCATCATGAGATGCATGCCTTCTACGGGGAGCACCGGGAGTCCGCTTTCCTTCTTGAGGCGGTTCAGGAAATTGTCGCATTCCTCAAGTATGATAGGATCTATGGTGGTTTTCCTGACCAGACCCAGGCTTGAAAGCCCCAGGAGATGTTCGCTCATCGGAAGCAGCCATGAGTCTTCGTCCATTTTACGATTTGATGAGGAGATGTTTGGAATATCCTTTGATATGCCGGGCTTGAAGAAGCGGAATGCGATGAAGAACTCAAGCCAGCGGCTATTCGGATCTATCGTGTTTGAATGGAGAATTCCGGGTATCCTGAAAAATACGCTTCCCGGGTTCAGCGGATATTTTTTCTTTGTCGAAGAGACTATATAGCAGCCGGTTCCCCTCAGTACCAGCGACATCGAAAAATGAGGAGCTGAACCACCGGCCCAGTCCAATTTCATGCCATCTTTCTTAATCAAGCCTGCGCCTAGGAAAGTCCTTCCGGAGAGCTTGTAGCAGAGATCGTCCCTGTCATATTTGTGAAGAATATCCATAATCAATAGATAGTACATTGTATTCATTAAAAAGTCCATTCCATACTTATAGGTTCTATGGTATTGTTAATAATGAAGTTGAAAGTATATATGGTTGCTATGGCCAGCCGCGTATAAAAAGAGATCACTGAGGTGAAAAATGCAACAAGCCGATATTCTGAAGCCCGTGCCCGGCGCAGTTCCGAGCATTTGGCCGCAGCGACGGACAAATGCATGTTCGAGAAGTGCGTCTTTCACTTTGATAGAATTGCTTGTCGTTATCGCGATCATCGCGATCCTGGCGGCGATGCTCCTGCCGTCATTGAATCAGGCAAAACTCGTTGCCAGGCAGGCCGTATGCATGAGCAATCTGAAACAGATTGGTATCGGTATTCAAGGATACATAGTTGATTACGACGGGATTGTTATGGGGCATCGCCAGACTGGATCTGCAGGAAAGACAGCATGGGAGGCGGCTGTCATGCAGTCGTTGAACATAAAAAGTGCTGATATATTCGCCTGTCCTTCCGACAATATTCCGCTTAAGGCGGGAGCAGCTACTCTCTCCGCCCCATTTACCGAGTACAACATATTTAACGATAAAAAAAGATCTTATGGTTTCAGCTATGGACAATATCAGGGATCTCGGGGTTATTGGGGAAATGGTTCCACTGGATGGCTAAGGGATAATGCTACGGTCTTAGACATATCTGCAAATTTCGGCTACCTGAACGGAATACCAATAAGTAAAGTTCAAAGCCCCAGTGACAGGGTCATAGTTGGTGACCGCTGGAGCCCCGGCAAGCTGTTCTGGGGGAATTATGCCGGAGTTTGCGAGAGAATTCAGTTTTATCTCCTCTCTGGTCTTGGAGAAATGGGAGATCCATGGCATCCGGGCGGCAGTGATGCCCCGTTTAACGCGCTGAATGACGGATTTGGTCCAGATGCAAGTTATTTCAAAAACATAAGATTCCACACTGCACCATCGATTCTATTTGTGGATGGACATGTTTTGAAGAGAAAGCCGTCTGGAGCCGAGGACCAAAAGTGGTAAAACTACAAATGGTCAATAAAGGAGATACATAAATGAAATTGCTGCATAAAGCCCGTGTGGTTTGTTTATCCGCCGGAATGTCCATTCTCCCGTTCTCGGGGGCGTTGGCGGATCAGAACCAGACGATTCTGACGGATAATGTGGTGGAACTGCGGGAGACTATCTCGCCGCAGGGATTCGTCCATCCGGGTATTAGTTGTAATGCCGAAACGCTGGCCGTCATGCGCGAGAAGGTGATCAATGGCGTGTCTCCGTGGGTCGACTACTTCGAGGGTATGCGCCGTACCCGGTTTGCGAACCTGAAACAACGACCGGCGCTTGTCCCACAAATCACGAACGATGGCGGCATCGGCGGGTTTGGCTATGACGCACAACTGATGTGGGTGCATGCCATCCTCTATGTCGTCACCGGTAACGAGGAATACCGGAAGACACCGGTGGAGATCATCAACTGGTACGGTTCCCGCACGAACGAGTCCTTCTTCCCGCAGTACTTCTCTGACAGCCACATCAAGATCGGCAAGCACGTCAACACCTTCTGCGGTGCCGTGGACATCCTGCGGGCGACCACCCCGAAGGATGCGCAACTCGCGGTGACGCAGGAGATGGTGGATGCGCTGCAGAAGAATTGCCTCCGCCCGATCCGGAAGACATGCATCGAGCGCAACGATTACTTCATGAACCAGCATTCCTACTCCATCGTCGGCTTCCTGGCCTCCACGATCCTCGGAGATGAAGTCGAAGACTACAAACGGGCCGTGGAATGGGTCACCGTGAACGCCACCTCGCCGAACTGGGGGCGGAGCGGCTCGATCAAATATCAGATCCGGTTGGTGACGCGCAATGATGCAGCCGGTGAAGCCGTCGAGCCGAATCTCCAGCTGGTGGAAATGGGACGCGACATGCCCCACGCGGACGGCAACATCAACTTCCTGTTGATGATGTCGAAGGCCATCGATTTCCAGAAGACGAAAGTGGATCCGGTGACCGGTACCGTCACCGACAAGGCGGATGGGGTTTCGCCCATTCATTTTCTGGACGACCGCCTGCCCCAAGGGGCGGCGTTGTATGCGAAGTTTAACATGGGGTATGGACTGCGCTGGGTTCCGACCTATTCCGAAACCGATCCCAAGCATCCGGACTACGGGGCCCGATATGACTATATCAGCCCCAGGGGACGAGGCGCGTACGGCAGCTCTTTCCATTACTATTATCTGAAGGGGATCGGGATCGATATGGAGAAGGGGCCGTGCCGGTTCATCAAAGCGGCTTTTGACGCCACGGCCGTCGGCCGGGACTGGGCACGCTCCGGCGGCTATCTAGATAATATTCATAATTACTGCTTCGACTTCTGGATCGGACTTCCCGCCGCCGCATCCGGCGCCGCGCCGGACCCGGCGAAAGCGAAACGCGCGCTGGCGACCGTGCTCCCTCCGTTTGAAGTGACCTACAAAGGCAAGCCGGTGGAGGGCCAGCAGTTCGAGTATCAGTTCGTGGATTTGTCGGCCCACGCCCAGCCGGGCGATATCTATCCAGGCTCGCCGGATGACATTCCCCTGAAGGTCCTGCGCGATGCCGATGACACGGGCTATGTCCGCATGACCATCGACAAGAATCCGCGCACCATGGTGGTCTCCGGCCGCTTCCCGCGGGGCGCCGGGTTGCGCGTGCGTTGCAACTCCTTCGTGAAGCTGAATTTTTACTATAACGATGGTTCGGCCATGCGCGGCGGCGGCGACCAGAAACTATACGTTCCGGATACGAAAGGCGAGTGGATCCATGTGATTGCCGACGTGGAGGGGAACGGCCTGCTCTACATCCAGGCGACCCCCTTGGCCGGTCCCGCGATCATCGATTTCGATCGCATCGAATCCGACGCTGACAAGATTCATCCGCCCCGTTTTGAGGTTTCGGAGGATTCGAAGTCTATCCAGACGTATGTCGGCGAGGAGATTCAACATGCCTACACCGCGACACGCAAGGATTTGTTCGGAGGAGCAGATTGGGCGGCGGGAAAATTTGGCAATGCATTGCGCCTAAATGGTGATAAGCAGTATGCCAAAATGAAGGATGGGATTGCCGGCGATCTGGAGGAGTTCAGCGTTAGCGTCTGGGTCAAGCCCGACCGACTGGAGCGCTTTGCGCGGATATTCGACTTTGGCGACGACCGCGAAAATTATATGTTCCTGACGCCAACGGATGGGAAGGCGCTGAAATTTGCCATTCGAGCCTCCGGCAAACCGGAGCAGTCGGTGATTGGCAATAAAACGCTTCAAGCTGGCGTATGGCAGAATGTGGTGGTCACTCTTTCCGGGAACACCGGGATTCTGTATGTGAATGGCGAAGAGACGGGACGAAATACGAATCTCAATTTGAAGCCGTCAAGCCTGGGCAAGACCCAGAAGAATTACATCGGCAAATCGCAATGGCCGGATCCATTTCTGGCCGGGATGGTGGAGGATTTAACCATTTTCAGCAAAGCCTTGGGCGCCGATGATGTGAGGAAGATTTATACAAGGAATGAGCGAATCGAGTCAAACGCACCAGCCGTTATTTACAAGTTCGATCAGCAAAGTGTTGAACGTGAAACGGTAAAGATCGAGTGCGCGGCCCGGAATCTTCCGGACGGCGCTAAATTCGATCCGGCGACCGGAACGCTTTCGTGGAAACCGTCCGAAAACCAGCAGGGTGATCATATGCTCTACATAATCGCCCGGGCTGACGATGTCGTCCAGACTCTCCCCGTACACATCCATGTCGCCCGCGACAAGCAGGCGGAACTGGAGTACGTGGCCCGCACCTATGATCCGGCGCACAAGTATGTTTCGAAGACCGAACAGGCGTTCCAGGCGGCGCTGAAATCGCGCGACATTATTGCGTTGCAGAGAGCCGTGACAGGATTGGAACTTTTGAATCCGCGACTGCCGGACGGCACCTTGGATTACCGCATGGCATCGGGTCCGCCGGAACGCATAACCAATATCAAGATGATGGCCGATAATGACCCGTTCACCTGGGGCGGCATCTGGGGCTTCGACAAGAACATCACGATGGATTTCGGAAATCACTTCAAGGTGAAGGCCGAGGCGTTCCGCATGCAACCCCGCGACGGGCATCCAGCCCGCATGGTGGAAGCCGTGGTCTATGGATCGAATGACCGCAAACACTGGGTGCTGTTGACCGAGAACAAGACTGTCAGATCCCCCGATTTTCAAACCTTGACGGTCAAAGCGGAGGAACGAAACAAGGCTTACCGGTATCTCCGCCTGTTCATGCCGGCCAAACCGCTTCCCATTTTCGAGGTCGCGGAGTTTCGCATCGTCGGTGAACGCATCGAGGATTACAGCCCGGATTATTGTGTGGCGTACATCATGGGATACGACGACGGTACTTTCCGCCCGGACAGTAAACTGACCAAGGCGGATGCGGTCAGACTACTGGCTGGGCTGGTTGACCACTATACAGACAAGGGCGCTTACGAGTGTAGTTTTGTCGATGTGCCTAAGGACGCGCCGTACTACGATGACGTGGCCTATATGTCGAGAAAGGGCATCGGGAATGGCTGGGATCAGCCGGTGAAGTATGTAACCGGCGACGCCGAAAACCGCTTCCATCCGGAGGCCCTGATCACACGGGGCGAGCTGGCCGGTATCATGTCCCGGATGCAATGGCTGACAGGGGATGATGGCCCCGTCCTGAAAAATGTTACAGCTGATACGCCGAATGCCGCCGAGATCCGGCGCGTGGCGCGGGAGGGTTTGTTGACTGCGGACGAAAACGGCGCGTTCCGGCCGGATGCGCCGGTGACCCGCGCGGAGTTCGTCGTGGCCGCGAACCGGATGATCAAGCGGACCGAAACACCGCGCGAGGGGTTGCCCTCGTTCAGCGATGTGGATCTCTCGCACTGGGCATATGCCGAGATCATGAAGGCGGCCACCACCTATTCGGTCGTAGATGCCAAGAGCGATCACTAATTTAACAGACATAATCTTTATGAACAAAGACATCAGCATCGCATCCACGCTCTTGGCGGAAGTCCACTTTAGTGAGGCCCAGAATACACCGACTCGCTGGGGCGACTGGCAGCGCTGGGGCGATCAAGGCGATGGCACGTATCGAAATCCGATCCTGCCTGCAGATTTCAGCGACTTGGACTGCATCCGGGTCGGCGACGATTACTACGCGATTTCCTCCACCCTTCATTTGTCGCCAGGCATGCTCATACTGCATTCCAGGGATTTGGTGAATTGGTCTCTCATTGGACACGCGGTGATGGATGTGACGCAGATTGGCCCCGAGATGAATTGGGATCGAATGAACCGGTACGGCCGTGGCGTTTGGGCAGGCGCGATCTGCTATCACGCCGGTAAGTTCTGGGTTTATTTCGGCGCGCCGGAAGAGGGTTTCTTCGTAACCACGGCCACCGATCCCGCCGGCCCGTGGTCGCCGCTGCACCCGCTCATGCGGGCGCGGGGATGGGACGATTGCGCTCCTTTCTGGGATGCTGATGGACAGGGCTACTTTGTCGGCACGCATTTCGCGGATGACTACAAGACGTACATCTGGAAAATGCTCCCCGACGGTCGCTCGCTCATCGAAGATTCGCGGATGCTGATCAACCAGGGGGCCGGGCGCGAGGCCAGCAAACTCTTCAAGCTCAACGGCTGGTACTACCACTTCTACAGCGAGGTGTCCCAAGGCGCACGGGTGATGATGATGCAGCGCTCGCGGTCCGCCATGGGGCCCTATACGGAGCGCCGCCAACTGGGTGCCGCTAATCGGGAATGGCATGAGCCGAATCAAGGCGGCTTGCTCGATACCGGCCCGGGCGGCTGGTACTTCCTTACGCACCACGGCGGCGGGGATTGGGCAGGGCGATGCATGAGCCTGTTGCCAGTCACGTGGGTGGACGGCTGGCCGATCATCGGCGCGACCGCTGACGGTGAACCGGGCACGATGGTGCTGGCCAGCAGGAAACCCATTCAGGGCCTGCCCGTGCTGACGCCGCAGAGCAGCGATGAGTTCAACCAACCGGTCCTCGGTCCGCAATGGGAATGGAATCATCGTCCCCGCACGGACAAATGGTCACTCACCGAACGTCCCGGTTTCCTTCGCCTGAAAGCCTTCAAGCCGCTGCGGTCCGACAACCTGATGACGGCCCGCAACACGCTTTCCCAGCGTTCGTTCCGCACGCCGGAAAACGTGGTGGTAACCAAGTTCGATCTGACCGGCATGGCGGACGGACAGAAGGCCGGGTTGTGTCATTTTGCCGCGAACCATTCCGCAGTAGGCGTGGTCCAGGACGGAGCGATCCGCAGGATCGAATACCGCGAAGATGGAAAGGTCAGCGCAGGATCCGCCATCGAGGGGAACCAACTCTGGTTCAAGTCGTCCTGGGGTTTGGATGGGCGAAGCCACTATGCGTTCAGCCTCGACGGCCAGACGTTTACGGCCTTCGGGAACGAGTATTCACTTTCGTGGGGCCACTACCGGGGCGACCGGATCGGGCTCTACTCCTTCAACAACAAGCAGGAGGCTGGTCACGTGGATGTAGAGCAGTTTCGATACGAATACGGGGCAAAGCGCGACTTCGGCCAGGCGTTGATCCCGGACTTGGTGGCGGATCCCAGCATCGTGGACATCAACGGCACGTTCTATTGCTACGCCACCACCGATGGCTGGGGGCAGCATCTGGAGACCTCGGGCACGCCGGTGGTCTGGACTTCGAAGGACTTTCTCAACTGGAGTTTCGAAGGATCCAGTTTCCCGCCCGACTTCGATCTGAAGTATTGGGCGCCCAGCACCGTCGTTCAGCGCAACGGGCGCTACTATTCCTTTCCCACGCTGGACGGCAAAATCACGGCCGTGGTGGCGGATTCGCCGACCGGCCCTTTTCGTGCGCCCGACGGGCAGCACGTGACCAAAGCCACGCTGCACCCATTTCCGATTGAGCAGAGCAGTTCGATCGATGCGGAAGTGTTTGTGGACGACGATGGGCAGGCCTACATGGTCCTGTCGCGGCGTCGCCTGTACAAACTGAAGCCCGATCTGCTTTCGCCCGACGGTCCGGTGGTCACCCTCCCGACCAAGCGTGAGGGCTATTCCGAAGGGCCCTATCTCACGAAGCGCAACGGCATCTACTACTACTTCTACACGCTTGGTGGTAATGAGGATTACTCCTACGCCTACATGATGAGTCGTGTCTCGCCGCTGGGGCCGTGGGAAGTGCCGGAGCACGACATCATCGCCGTGAGTGACCATGCGGAGCGGGTGTTCGGCCCAGGACACGGCTGTTTCTTCCGCCCGCAGGACAGCGACCAATGGTACTTCATCTATCTTGAGTACGGCCGCGGCGGTACCAACCGCCAGATCCATGCCGATAAGATGAACTTCAATCCTGACGGCACCATTCAGCCGATCAAGCTGACCAAGTCGGGCGTGGGCGCTTTGCGGCCGGCGACCGATGCGACGCCGAATCTGGCGCTGGGCGCCGCCGCCACGGCCTCGTCCACCTTCGGTAATTACCGGGTGGATCCGCGAAAGTTCCCAGAGCTTGACCGCGTGGAAACATATGCGCCAGCCAACGCGCTGGATGGTCTCAATGGCACCCGCTGGCTTGCCGATCCCCAAGACGACTCACCCTGGTTCCAAGTGGACCTGGGCACGCAGCGCGACATCCGCCGCACTGAAGCGTACTTCGTCAAACCCGCAGCAGGCCATGCCTATCACCTCGAGTGGTCACTCGACGGCCATATCTGGCATCCATACGGCGGACATGATGAAGTGATTCTGCGTTCTCCGCACTGCGATGAGAAGTCGGTCAAGGCCCGCTACCTCAGGCTGACGATTTTGCAGGGCGAACCGGGGCTTTGGGAGTTCCGGGTCTACTAGTCAAGCACCCCGAGGAGACAGAGGATGGGCGAAATGCTAGCAAATATTAAGGAAAGGCTAAGCCGATGAAAGTTGCTCGGTCTATTATATTGTTGTGCGGATCTATCGGATCCGCTGTTGTGGTACATGCCACCAACCCGATCTTTACCGATGTGTTCACCGCAGACCCGGCCGCCACGGTCATCGGGGATACTGTTTATGTCTACGTGGGGCACGATGACGCGAACTCCCGGCAAATGTTCAATATGCCGGAGTGGCTTTGCTACTCGACGAAGGATATGAAGACGTGGACCTCGCACGGCCCCGTCATGCGACCCGAAGACTTCAAGTTTGCCCGCGCGGGAGTGGCATGGGCCGGGCAAATGGTGGAAAAGAACGGGAAATACTTCTTCTACGCCACGCTCCGTCGTAACAACAACAACGAGCACTGCATCGGCGTGGCCGTAAGCGACAAGCCGACCGGTCCGTTCAAGGATGCCCGCGGCACACCCATCATCACCGACGGCATGACCCCCGATTCGCGCCGACCCAATGCGGACATTGATCCAACGGTTTTTATTGATGACGACGGAACGCCGTGGATGATGTGGGGCAACGGCGACTTCTATCTGGTCAAACTCAAACGCAACATGATCGAGCTCGACGGTGCGATTCAGAAGATTCCAACAGAGAACGTCGCTGAAGGCCCTTGGCTCTTCAAGCGCGGAGAGCTGTATTACAACGTCTACGCCGCCGACGTACCGGGCACAAAGCCGGAGCAAATCGCCTATTCAGCCGCCCCTGCGGTCACCGGCCCATGGACGTATCGCGGGCTGGTCACTGGTCCCGCGAAGCTTGGTTTTACGATTCATCCATCCGTCATTGAGTTTAAAGGCCAGTGGTACTTTTTCTACCATGATGGTTCAACGCCCTTGAACGGCAAATCAGGCGGCGACGGACGACGGTCCGTCTGCCTCGAATATCTTGAATTCAACAATGACGGCTTAATCAAGCCCATTGTTCAGACCCGCGAAGGCATCAACAAGTCTTTCCGGGACGATATTAAAAAACAAGGAGTTATAAATGAGTAGATTAACAAAAGCAGGTCTGCTGATCACCGTGTTCTGCGGGTTAATTGCAACGGTAAAATCGGAGACCGTAACGATCAATATGGGCGTAGAAGGCAAACAAATCAGCCCCGACCTCGTCGGAATATTTTTCGAGGATCTCAGCTATGCTGCCGACGGTGGGCTTTACGCCGAGTTGATCCAGAATCGCTCGTTCGACTATTCTGCCGCCGACCGTCCAGAGTGGACCCCGCTCACCGCCTGGCAGCTTGTCCAACGCGGAGGGGCCCAAGGCTCGGTCGCGATCGAGACCGCCCAACCGCTCAACCCGAACAACTCCACTTACGCCGTGCTCACCGTGGAAAATTCCGGTGGGGGCGTGGGCCTGTACAATGACGGATTTGGCGGCATCGCCGTCAAAGGCGGCGATCGCTACGAAATTTCTCTCTTCGCCAGCCAGCTCGCCGGCTCCGCATTTCCGCTCAATGTCCGCCTCGAAACCACGGCCGGAGCACTTCTTGCCGAAGCGCGCCTCCCTGCGCCATCAGCTCGCTGGAAAAAAGCGTCCGCAGTCCTCGTGCCCGCCAGCACCGACACAAAGGCCCGTCTCGTCGTGCTCGCCGGCGGACCGGGCAAGGTCGCCCTCGACATGATCTCCCTCTTTCCGGGAAAAACCTTCCATAACCGACCCAACGGCCTCCGCGCCGACCTCGCCCAGGTCATCGCCGACCTCAAGCCGAAGTTCATGCGCTTCCCCGGCGGTTGCCTCGTCCACGGCGACGGTCTCGACAACATCTATCAGTGGAAAGAAACCATCGGTCCCGTCGAGCAGCGTAAACCCCAGCCCAACATCTGGCGCTACCACCAATCCAAAGGCCTCGGCTATTTCGAGTATTTCCAGTTCTGCGAAGACATCGGCGCCAAGCCACTGCCCGTCGTAGCCGCCGGCGTGTGCTGCCAAAACTCCAATTTTCTCGTCACCCGCAGATACGGCGTCGGCCAGCTCGGCCTGCCCATGGAGAAGATGCCAGCCTACGTGCAGGACGTGCTTGACCTCATCGAATACGCCAACGGTCCCGTGACCTCGATCTGGGGCGCCAAACGCGCCGCCGCCGGCCATCCCAAGCCCTTCGGACTCCTATACCTCGGCGTCGGCAACGAAGACAAAATCACCTCCGTCTTCCGCGAACGTTTCGAGATGATCTACAAGGCCGTAAAGATGAAGCACCCGGAGATCACCGTCATCGGCACGGTAGGTCCCAATCCCGACGGCGATGATTACGTAAAAGGCTGGAAAATCGCCAACGAACTCAGCCTCCCCATGGTCGATGAACACGGCTACAAATCGCCCCAGTGGTTCTGGGAGAACCTCCAGCGCTACGATGCCTACGACCGCTCCAAGTCGAAGGTTTACCTCGGCGAATGGGCGGCCTTCGACGACAAGCGCCGCAGCACCCTCCGCTCCGCAATCTCCGAAGCCGCCTACCTCACCGGCCTCGAGCGCAACGCGGACGTCGTGCGCTTTGCCTCCTACGCGCCGCTCCTCGCCAAGCGCGACAACACCCACTGGAACCCCAACCTCATCTACTTCACCAACACCGAGGTCTTCCCGACCATCAACTACCACGTACAGCACTTGTTCAGCGTGAACAGCGGCGACACCTATCTGACGACCACTGTCAGCGGTTCGGCCACGCCCGTCACCTTCGCCGCCTCTTCCGTGTGCGATAGCAAAACCGGCGATCTCATCATCAAGCTCGTCAACGGCGCCAACACCCCCACGCCCCTGCGGATCACCCTCGCCGGTGCAAAAGAGCTTTCCGCCACCGCCACCAAGACCGTGCTGGCCGGCACCAACCCGATGGAGACCGATGAACGCATTGTCCGACCGCAGTCCTCGACCATGACCATCGCGCCGACCTTCGAATACGAGGCCCCGGCGAATTCTCTAACTCTGATCCGTCTCAAACCCCGAGGAATCCGATGAAGATACTGAATAACGTACTGATTTTCGCTCTCGCCCTTCTGCCCGCCGCCTTTCGTTATCACCGATATGTACTTCCGGTGGAATAAATTGCAAAACTGGCGAAATAGTAATAAGGAGAGAAATTTTATGCATGCAGGATTTGGAAGGATCTTGACAGTTTCTCTAATTCAGATGCCGGGCTCCCTGTCTGCTATTATGTCCTCGAAGGTCCGGCGGAAATCGGAGGTGACATCCTCAAATTTACAAAGATACCTCCTCGCTCCAAGTTTCCGATCATGGTTACGGTTGTCGCCTGGCAGTGGGGAAGGGGTATCGAGCCGAAGGTTAAAACAGCCTCTCCTGTCGAGAGAATGTTCCTGGTAAAAATAAACCAATAAATGACAAGGATAAATGATATGGCAGGCAGTGTGATAGATAATATTGCGGTGGCCGAAGAGCAGCTTAAAGGTGCGGAACTTGCATCAAAGCTGAAGAGCAGTGTAGTTTTCAAGGGAGACAAGAGCATCAGGGATGCATCGCTTAAGCTTGATCCCAAGGACATGGCATGGTGGCGGGATGCCAAGTTCGGCATGTTCATCCATTGGGGATTGTATGCGATCCCGGCGCGTGGCGAGTGGGTTATGAACAATGAGAAAATCCCATCCGAGGAATATGCAAAGCTGGCCGATCAGTTCGCGCCGAAACATTTCGATTCGGACAGGTGGGCGCGGATCACCAAGAATGCTGGCATGAAATACATGGTGCTGACAGCAAGGCACCATGATGGATTTGCCTTGTGGGACAGTCCGTCAAGCTATAAAGAGTTCTGCAGCGCCAAAACAGCCGCAAAACGGGATTTCGTTGCGGAATATACCGCCGCCTGTCGGAAAGCAGGATTGGGAGTAGGGCTCTATTATTCGCCGATGGACTGGCGGTTCCCCGGATATTTCCAGCCTAAGGAACTATCAGATAATGCCGACATGATGAAGAAACAGGGTTATGGACAGATCGAGGAACTTATGAGCAAGTACGGGAAAATAGACATTCTCTGGTATGACGGCGGATGGCTGGCGCACAATGGAACTGATGCTGATGCCGCGTGGTTCTGGGAACCTCTCATGCTAAATAAAATGGTCAGGAAATACCAGCCGAAAGCCGTGATAAACCCAAGATCCGGATGGGAAGGGGACTTCCAATGTGATGAAGGAGGCCATGATATAACAGGACCAATCATTAATATTCCCTGGGAGAAATGCCTGAACCTCAACAAGTCCTCATGGGGATACAACAAGCATCAGAATACCATGAGCTCTGACGAGATCATTAGGATGCTCATAAATGTTGTCGGCCGTGGCGGTAATGTGCTGCTCAATGTAGGGCCTGACCCTGATGGAGTCATTCCCCCGCCACACGTGAAAATCCTGGAAGAAGTGGGCCGATGGCTAGAGGAAAACGGCAAGGGCATATACGGCACAAGGCCGGGACCCTTCCAGCCTGTCGATGGTAAATACTGTTCTACATTCAAGGAAGACAAGGTATATATACACCTGCTTGACTTGGCCGGGCAGAAAGAATTGGTATTGCCTGCGCTTGGCCGGAAGATAATTTCATCATCCATGATATCCGGAGAAGAATTATCCTTCATCCAGAGCAATTCATTAATAAGGATTAGCATTCCCGCCTGGAATAAAGTCAAACCACCGGCCGTGATAGAACTGGTATTGGATGAAAGTCTTTAATCTTTGTTGGGTCAATTCCCCGACCCTTGGGTCGGTTTTGATTTTCTTTCATTATAAAGAATCTCCGGCCCGCCCGAAGGGCGTGGGAGTCCGTCCGTAATACCCCGCTGCTTGCGGCGGGGATAGGATGGACGTCAGGAGATTGTTTATTAACCGAGGCAATTTCATAATTGCCTTTCTAATAATTCTCATGTATCTCCATGGCTTCTGTGTTGTCTTGAACTCAAACCCAATCATCCATTCATCCAACAATCCATCCATCCGTCATCCTGTGGGATGACTCTGAGTTGATTGCATAAGCCGAGTTGCATGAAAAAAAGTAAGGCGTTTTTTAATCCGCCAATTAAACGTCGGGTTGAAACCCGACATACTTTAACCGAATTACTATATCAATGAATGCGAAATCCCATTAAGCAGGAGTCCAAGTTATACCTTCCGTAATCTGATGAATACAAAGACAAACTAAAGTTTGAACTCCGCTACCTGAGGCGCAAAGGCGAAATCGTGCTCGACTCGTTCTCCAAGGTCTTTGCCGTTGTCGAGAACGGGAAGACGACAATTTACCCAAAGTGATTTGAGATGAATGCGGAATGGCCTGGAAAAATCTTAAACATGATTGCAGCGGGCATTGACGAATTCAAGAAACGCTGGCGTGATGCTTTGCTGAAGGGCAGCACGATGGCCGAACCCTGAGTCCGTCTGTATTCATTCCAGTGTCAGTTTGAATTTATTGATCGATCCCTTGGAAAGCTTGAGTGTCTTTCTGAATTCACCCATAGAAGTTTTGATCACGGCCACGTATTCACCATAGAATCCGTTGAACCGATTATATCCGCCCTTTTCATACTCGAGCGTGGCATGTGTGGACCACTCTTCCCTGATCAGACGGCAAAGCGCATTGTAGGCGGGTTTCGGCGTCAGATCGTTATTGAGCAGACCTCCCTTGTACTGGTTTTCCTCCTGGCTCGAATTGTCAGGGTTTACATATGCGGTGTCATCAATAAGGTTCCACCATATGATGCCATTTGTCGCCGGATGGCTGAACCAAAGCCGGTAGAGCCTGTCCGCCATTTCACACTGAAAAGCCTGGCCATCGCCAAGATCCTTGTGGGCGGTAAGCGTGAGCTCCGAAATGTTGAGAGGAACCCCGATCTTGGCATATTGGTCCAAGCACGCCAGGATATGCCTGGCATTGAGCTGGGTTTGTGTTTGTGCAAGCATTTCCTTGCCCGGTCGGCCGAACATATGATACTGGAGACCAAGACCGCCGAGGTTCACATTCGATCCCTTGAGATGCCGTCCCAGCATATAGAAGGGCGTATAATCCCCATGAAGCCAATCCCAGCAGGCATAATCATTGTAGGTCAAAGTGGAAGTCGGAGGCAAATAGTGCGCGGCAATCTTAAAGGCCAGCTCGACATGTCCGTCCGGCATGCGTTCTTCGACTTTGAACGGATTCCAGCAGATCGCCTCGTTGCAGACATCCCATATCTTGATGCGGTCGCCATAACGGGCGGCTATTTCCCGGATGCGGCGTTCCAGGCGGGCGGCGAGGGCCGCTTTCTCCAGCGGCGCCCACTTCGGCAGGATGTGGTGCCAGCAAAGCGGATGCCCCTTGGGCGTGATATCGTACTTCTGGCAAAACTCCAGAACAAGATCGGCGGGCGGCCGGCGATAGATGAACGGGCTGTCCTTGTCAAACCGCAAGGCGCCATCCTGCGGCTCCGAATCCCTCCAATAAAATGGAATGACCGCCAGATTGAACAGCTTTGAGAAAGCCTCGTCATGGACCGCGTTTCGTTCCTGTTCCTTGAATTGTCCGACCATGAAGGAATTACATCCGAAATGGAATTCATGCCGGACATGCTTCAATTCGATATGGGCACCTTTGACGGGCTGTCCATCCTTGCCGACCAATTCGATTTCTCCAAATCCTTTCCGGTTTTCCTCGATCCCCCTAGCCACCCGTTGGTCGATCTCAGGGTCGTTGTTCACGATATTCTTCGATAGTTCTTTTGCCAGTTCGTTCATGGTCAATTCCTTTTTGAAAAAAATATATTCATTAAACTCTATATGCAATCAGCTCCATTGCCGGTCGTTCGCCCACTCCTTGTTCCACATGTCGGTAGGCGCCCACGCGACTGCGAAATCGTTGTGGAGTTTCTCTTTGATCAAATCCTCGTTGAGCGATTCAATTCCCAATCCCGGGGCGTCTGGGACTCGGATGCAGCCATTTACGATCAACGGTTTGGGTAATCCCTTCACCAGATCCTCCCACCATGGCACGTCGACCGAATGGACCTCCAGGGCCATGAAATTGCGGGTGGCGGCGGCGGCATGTACCGCGGCCATGCAGGCGATTGGGCTTTCCGCCATGTGAATGGCCATGGCGATGCCGTAGTCCTCGGCCATGTCGCCGATCTTCTTGGTCTCGAGAATGCCTCCTGCCGTGAGAACGTCAGGATGGACGACGGAGATGCCACGCGACTCGAAAAGAGGCTTGAAACTTTCCTTCAAAAAGATATCCTCTCCCGTCGCGATCGGAACTGTGGTGGAGTTCGCAAGCCTGACATACTGATTGGTCATCTGCCATGGAACGGGATCCTCCATCCAGGCCAGGTTGAAACGCTCGAGACGTTTCGCAAGCTTCAGGCAGTCTTCGACAGGAATGTGTCCGAGATGGTCAACAGCGAGTGGAATCCCGTAACCGATCACTTCACGGACTTCGGACATATATTTTTCCAGGAAGTCCAGACCATTCTCCGTAAAATGGATTCCCGTCAAGGGATGGGGAGTGCTGAATAGCTCGTAGGCCTCGCCTTTCATGGCACGCGGATCGATGGAACCGTGGGGAGTGCTGAAGACGGTCTTCTTGTATTCGCGCATCTTCTCAAGGAAGCCCAGCGGAGCCGAAAGGCAACCTGGCTTGTCCATGAGAAGTTCAATGCCGAGATCCATTTTGAGGAAGGTAAAACCGGCGTCGATACGGGCTTTGAGGGCTTTTCCCATGTCGCGACCGCCGCCGCTGGAGTCGGTGTCGCAGTAAATCCTGATAGTGTCGCGGAATTTCCCGCCCAGCAGTTGCCATACCGGCACACCCCAGGCCTTCCCCGCCAGATCCCAGAGCGCCACTTCGATGCCGCTGACCCCGCCCGCCTGCCGGGAGTGTCCGCCAAACTGTTTGATCCGCCTGAAAATCCTCTCGACATTGCAGGGGTTCTCGCCCAGGATGCGGCTCTTCAACATGGCGGCATAGGTCCGGCTCGAGGCATCACGCACCTCTCCGTAGCCGACCAGACCCTGATTCGTGAAGAGCTTGAGCAGGGTACAGCGCTTTGGAGCTCCGTCAATATCCGCAAAGCGCATATCTGTAATAACTAATTTGGATGGATCGATTTTCTTCATATGAACACTCCCTCCTTTGTTTTTTTCCGGTCTTCTCATGTGAAATTTATAAATGCATCCCGCCGGTCACGGGAATATCCGCGCCGGTAATGTATCCGCCCGCATCGGAACACAATAATAACGCCAGCGCAGCGCAGTCTTCAACCGAACCGAACCTTCGGGCCGGGATGGATTCCTGCAGCTTTGTCCGCAAGGCCTCATCCTCCAGAGCCTTCTCGTTGCGGTCCGTCAGGATCACGCCGGGGGCAATATTGTTGAAAGTCACACCATGACCGCTGTGTTCCCGGGCCAGGTTCATCACAAGGTTGGCTATGGCCGCCTTGGTTGTTGAATAAACGGCCAGACGCGGAGACGGCCTCGTCTGGTTCACACTGCCGATTGTCACCACCCGCCCCCACCGCTGCGCCTTCATTCCCGGTAAAACCAGTTTCACCAGTTCAAAGGTGGAGCGCAGATTGCAGTTATATTCACGGGCAAATTCCTCTGGCGTAAACCCCTCCACGGTCATATAATCCTGGGCGGAGGCATTCTGGACAAGGATATCGACATGGCCGAACACCTTCAATGCCTCCTGCACTAAGGCGGCATTGGCATCGCTGTCACCGATGTCGGACGGGATTCCTATGGCCTTTCCTCCAAGCGCCTGAGCCTTCCTGACCGCCTCGTCAAGTCTGTCGGACGGGCGACTACCATGAAAAACCATGCTGGCGCCTGCATTGACCAGCCACATGGCGATTTCAAGTCCGATACCACGACTTGACCCTGTAACCAGCGCTACTCGTCCGTTAAGTTTAAAAAAATCTTTCGGTCCCATATTCTCTCCTTTTCATGTTTCGAGGGAGACGGATAAATCAGAAATAACCGCCTTTTTCAGTGATCTGCTGGATGGTCTCCCCCTTGCTCACCCATGAGAAAATTTCGATCTCATTGCGTTTGATCTCCTCGGCCCGCAGGAGAACGTCGTAGGCTATGTCGCGGGGAACGCAGAGCACGCCGTCGATATCGCCCAGTATCACATCACCCGGCTTGATAGAGACATCGCCGATCTTGATTGGAATCTGATAATGCGTAATCAGGCACCGTCCAAGACTGCCGTTTGAGATCCGGTGCTTGTAGAAGACTGGAAAATCCTTTTCCAGGATCTGATGTGTATCCCGGATGCCGCCGTCAATACACGCGGCACGAACGCCCTTTCCCACAGCCGTGGCCGTCATGACTCCCCCCCACAGGGTCGCCTTGTCGTCACCACTGGTGTCCCATACGACAAAATGGTCCTGCCCCAATTCGTCCAGCATCTGCGTCCGGACCGTCATTTCGCCGGTAATCTTCACGTTGGGTGCGCTTTTCACCGTAAAGGCGATTCCGGCCACCGTCCGATATTCCCGCAACGGCAGGATATGGTGGGGCAACGCCTGGTCAAGCAGGCAAAATTCACGCAACACGTCATTGACCGCTCCCGTGTAAAGCGGTTCAAAGCGCTTGAGCAATTCCTGCTGTGGAATTGGAAACGGCTTATTGGAAACTACCTCCCGCGCAGCAATGAGCTTTTCCAATTTCATCATTTTAGCTTCTCTTTGCAGCAAGTTTTCCTGTGACATGGACTCTCCTTGTTTATTAATCGCCGGGTCATTCGGCGTTTTTCAAATCATTCTGACATTGCTCCTGCGATCAGGCATTATTTATCTGGGCCAGAGATAAAAGACATTGCGCCCGGCTTTCAAGTGCTGAAAGGGCCCGGCAGCCGCGCCCTTTTGATAGTCGACGGTTTTGCCGAAGTAGTCAAGTGTGACATCTGGAACCGGAATGGCGCGAAATTCCACGGCCGTTTTCGGGACATCCAATTCCCAGTTCAGCAACCGGCTTCTGAAAGTCATATATGAGTCTTTAAGGGTAAACGGTTCCAGCGAATGGCTGTCCCAGCCGGTCAAAGAACGCCAGGCATCAACGCCGACAAACAATGCTTTCTCGTCCTTCCAGCGAACTTCAAATGCCTTGCCGGCATTGACCAATGCCGCATATTCACCGGACTTGAAAAGTTGCCGGTCTTCACGGGCCAGCAGTGCAAAGAGTTCCGGGCCATTGTCATAAAGATGAGTTCCCCCGCTGCTGATGTTATAATCAGAAATATTGTCTTTGTCTCTTTCGTTCCTCGCCGGGATGGCAACAACTCCCTGTCCGTTGCCGAGAATCATATTGTTCAGGACTTTGTTGCCGCTGGTTGCGCAGACCATGTCCTTGGAGACCTTGCGCTCAGTGACGTTCCGCATCAATACTCCGACATGTGCATTTCGGAACAGCAGATTGTTGGCGATGGTCATGCCGGATGAATCATGTGCATAAACGCCATGTCCGCTACGGGTAAGGGCCACCACGTTATTGTCGATCGTCAGAGGGCCTAAACTGCATTCTAGAAAGATGCCGGCGAACATATTGTTGACGATCAGGTTGCGTGAAATCCTGGCTCCGGCATAATACGTGTCGAGCCAGACGCCAAAACAGTCGTTGTCCCGGATCATGTTGTCGCTGATTACGGCGCCGGGGCAGTTATGAAGCTTGATGGCCGACTGTTCCCACCAGCCGATGTCAATGCCGGGAGTGAACCCCAGACGGTTGTTGCGCTCAAGAACGTTTCCGGATATCCGCACGTTTTTACTGCTGTAGACGGCGATGCCGCACAGTCCGTTATCCGAAATAATATTGCCTGTAACCTCATTGCCTTCAGGCCGGGCGAATCCTCCGCTGACCCCGTCTAGCAAATAATTCTCACCGCCGCAGTCGATCCCGACGGTAGTGGCATGACGGATGACGTTGTTCTCAATCTTCCAGTGCGCACCGCTGCGGGTGCTCAATGCCCCTGCCTGGGGGAACGGTCCCTGATTGGCGCAATGTTCCATGATGAATCCGCGGACATGGATGTAGTCGATACCGCGTTTGGCCGGACAAAATATCTGTGCCCGCGTAGTTATTTCCACCAGATGCCGCCGGGGATCGGAATTGTCACGCAAATGCAGCAGCAGCGATTTGCCATCAGGTGCGACAATAAACGTATTGGCATGCTCTTCCACTTCCTCCGGGGTGCGGACCTGCTGGACGGGTTCGCCGTCAACGAATATCTGTCCCAGCGTGCGCGGCAGCGTCCCCGGGGGGCCGTCGTAAACCATGGTCCGGTTGTCGGTATCGAAAGTTACAGCGGCTTCCTCCGTTTCTACCGGCATTGTCCTGGACGGCCATGGCCGCGCCCATTGCGAAATGCCTTTTTCAGGCTTGGCTATTTTAGACCCGGATTGGGAAATTATGATCTTGGTCCGGAACGGATTATCGGTATACCAGTGGGTTTTGCTCCATGGCATGGCATAGTCCACAAACATCGCATCATCGAGGAAACCCCGATAGACAACAGTCGCGCCGGCAGTTTTTTCCACCTGCCAAAGCGGAGAAAAAATATCCGACCCGCGGATGATGGCAGTTTCACCTTCAGCGGCCTGGAAAACTATCGGCTTGTCGGGCAATCCACTCCTGTCCGGCTGGACCAGCTCACGGTAAATACCCTTGTGGACCACCACGATGTCACCAGGACCGGCCATCTTCACCGCAGCGGAAATAGTTTTAAACGGTTTTTCGGGGCTGCCATTATTATTGTCAGCCGCCAGATCGCTATTGTTATTGACGTGGTACGTGCCAGGAACATTTTCCATTTCTCCACCATAGATGCTGATTGATAGGATAATTAGCCCGAACATGCAGTGTTTCATCATTGGAGGATTCCTTATTTGCCAGGAAACAGAATATAGTAGTTCTGGCCGGGTTTGAGCTGCTGGAACGGACCGGGAATTACCTGTCCCGCTGTCAGCGGCTTTCCAGCAAAATCCTCCCTGATGCCCTCGACAGGAGGACAATTCATCTGCAGTAGCCTGTCGCCTTCCACTGTCACGGTGATGGTGTTTTCCAGGATTTTAAGGTTGCAGTTCAGTTCTTTTTTCTCCATAAACCGGCTGTTGAGGCTCCAGCCGGTCACCGCGCCCCATAGTTTCATTGAAGCCATCCCGTTTTTCCGCCATACCGCGAAATCCTCCTCGAGCACCGCACCGGCTTTTTCCCTGATCTGGTTTTCGATATTTTCTTTGGCGGGCTGACCGAAACAATAGACAAATCTGAATATGTCACCCTGGTTGAAGAAGACGTTCCAGTCAGACCTGCAGTCATGGGAGACCACGGAGGGAAATGGCAGTTCGACCGCTGAACGGCTGCCGGATATGATATTGTTGACAATAATTTCGTCCGACGCTTCATTTGCCTTGTCACCCACCTTGCGGTTGGTAACCCTGGTCATGCGGACGGCGGCTGAGGTATTGTTTAGGAAGAGGTTATGGGCTACGACAAGACCTGACGCATCATGGGCATATATGCCAAGACCGTTGTAGAAAGTATTCAGCGGGGCGGTATCGGCAATGATGTTGTTGTCAATCAGGCACTGTCCGGTTCCCAGTTCCATGAAAATACCGGCACCCTTGTTGTTCGTAATTACATTGCGGGTTATGCGCGCCCCATTGTATCCATTGTCAAACCAGATGCCGTGTCCGTAGTTGTTCCGCACCAGATTGCCTTCGACAAGTGCGTCGGAAGCATGCAGCTTGATCGCACCCCATTCCTCCCAGCTGCATTCCGCGCCGCCGAGTGAAAACCGGTTGTTGCGTTCGAGGACATTGCCGGTTATTTTCGTACCCTTATGATTCCAGCCGGCAAGGCCGCAGAGCCCGTTGTCGGTGATCTTGTTGTTGAGGATCTGATGCTGTCCGCCGATAATGAGCCTCTGGTCTTCGGGGACGGCATCCGGTATTGATTTGCCGTTCCAGTGTTCGCTGCCGCAATCCAGCCCGATGGTCTGGGCGAAACGGATGATGTTGTTTTCGATGCGCCAGTTATAGC
>MHBI01000044.1 GCA_001804815.1 Lentisphaerae bacterium GWF2_50_93 | reverse complement strand
CATGGTTGATGGTATTTGATCCGACGGCATCCAGATCCTCGCAGAACCATTTCTTGTCTTTACAGCGTTTGCTGAGTTCCTTGAAGAGCGGGGAATCCTTGGAACCTGTAAAATGAGACATCATTCCTGAAGTGGCCATGCCACCGAGACAGTTCTGCGCCTCGATGAGAAGTGTCTTGGCTCCGGTACGTGCGGCCGCCAGCGCGGCTCCAATTCCGGCAGGGCCTCCACCAGCAACCAGCACATCAACTTCATCAACGACCGGTATATTCTTTGAGGGTTCCAAATAAGTCTTCATATCCTGTTCCTCCTTTGATTTTATAAGGAACAATAATATAAGTATATCATGTTTAAATCTAAAATTATCAGTAAAAGCCTCTAATTATCTCAGGTCTAGAATATGAGGATTTCAAAATTGCTCAGGTATATTGCAAGAAATACTTCATCGGTGGTCAATATCGAGACACTGCATCCTGCCTTTCTTACTGCCGACAGGCTGAAACTGGATCCGGACCAGCATATCCATTCCGGAGATTTCTGCAGGCAGATGAAACTCGGTTCCAATTTCAAGACTTGCCAGACAAACAAGAAAAGAAGCATTATGATCGCGCAGAAAGGAAGATCGTTCTGTGGAACATGTCCGTTTGGAGTTTGGGAACTTGTGCAGCCTGTGATATATAATGGAAAACTTGCGGCTGTCATCTATCTTGGACATCTACATGCTGAAGGGAAAATGCAAGGTGAAACTGCAGTCGCAAGTTCGGTAAAACCAATGAAGAGGGGTGAACTTGGCAACTGGGCATCTTTCACTTCACAGTTCATAAGAACCGAATTAGAACTGCTGGCATTTGAACAGCCCGACCTGTTCAAGCATCGCAAGGAATCGGATTTCGTCTCCCAGTGCAATTCGTTCATCTGCCAGAAATATGCCAAGGATGTTTCCCTCCTGGATCTGGCAGGTCTCATGGGTGTGAATCCAAATTATCTCAGCGGACGCATTCACAGCACCACGGGCAGGACGTTCCGGAGCCTTTTAAATGAGAAACGGGCGCATGAGGCGAAAACGTTCCTGAAGCTCCACAGGGAACTGCCAGTCTCGGAGATAGCCGGAATGTGCGGATTCAGGAATGGAAATTATTTCAGTACAGTCTTCAAAAAGATCACAGGATGTACACCGATCGAATATCGGAACGGGAAGGAAGCCACGTTGAAAGAAATAAATCTTTGAACTTTCGTGTGATTCGTGTGATTTGTGGTTTATATTAAAAGACTTAAAATCATTGTGGTTGTCATATGAAAAAAACAAAGCGTACAGCGAAGATTGTCAGGAAGACAAAGGAAACCAGCATAACCGTCGAGATAAACCTTGACGGCAGCGGCAAGAGCACCGTCTCCACCGGCATTCCGTTCCTCAACCACATGCTGGAACTTTTCGCCAAGCACGGACTGTTCGATCTTGACATAAGCGCCAAAGGCGACCTGCATATAGACTGCCACCATACAATTGAAGATCTTGGAATAGTCCTGGGCGACGCGATTGCGAAAGCCACAGGCGACAAGACAGGCATACGCCGCTATGGCTGGTGCATCCTTCCCATGGACGAAGCGCTGGCAATGGTCTCACTGGATCTTTCCGGAAGACCATACCTGGTATATGATCTCGTTCCTCCGGCGGCAAGGGTCAAGGACATTGACACACGTCTCTTCCACGAGTTCTTCCAGGCTCTTTCGGTAAAGGGCGGGATGAACCTCCACATAAACCTCATGAAGGGCGAAGAAGCGCACCATGTCTTCGAAGCAGTCTTCAAGGCGTTCGCAAAAGCCCTGGACCAGGCGGTCTCATACGACAGCCGCATAACGGGCGTGCTGTCTACCAAGGGAATGCTGTAGATTAACCACCAAGGCACAGAGGCACAAAGTTAAGATAATTTATCTCGGGCAGGAATGCCCGAGTTACTTTAAGGAAATCTACCGATCGGTATTATTAATATTGGCAAGGTTGAATATGATCCGAAAAAAGACCTTATTGCAAATATTTATATGCTTGCTAATTGCTGGTGTTTTAATATTCTTATTTGTTGGTATATACAGTACACACAGTACATCTCATTCAAATCCTAATCTACAGACTCATTCTATAATTGCAAAAATAGCGATTACACTTGAAAACTACAGATCAAAATATGGCAGATATCCCGGAGGCGAAAATAAGGATATATCCAAGGAATTGATAGAGAATAATTTAGTTTATTTGTCTCTTGACAGGGATGGCAATTGTATCGACAAGTGGGGTACGCCATTTAAAATTTATTATAATGACGGAAAACCCATTTTAATTTCCGCAGGTTCAAATAGGAAATTCGATGAAATTAATTCACCCGACGACGACGATATTAGAAACTATTGATATGGCTCCATACAGAGTATGTCGGGTTTCAACCCGACAGTTGGCGGTTTGAAAACCGCCCTACTTAAAAAAAATCCCGCCGGATGGCGGGATTTTATATCTTCATTTGTTCTTGATCCGGACTCAGCCTTTAGCCAGCCTCGATTTCAGATCCTCGAGCTCGTCTTTCAGGGCTTTTGGGAGTTTGTCTCCGAATTTCTCATAGTACTGGGAAATATCGGCGAGTTCGTTCTTCCATCCTTCGGCATCGACGGAGAGAAGCTGCTTCATGTCATTGCAGCAGACATTGAGGCCTTCGGTGTCAAGATCTTCAAGCTTGGGCAGGTTGCCAATAGCCGTAGGAACGGCTTTGACGTTTCCCTCAATCCTGTCGCAGATCCATTTGAGGACGCGGCAGTTGTCGCCGTATCCCGGCCATAGGAATTTCCCGTCTGCATTCTTCCGGAACCAGTTCACGAAATATATTTTCGGAAGGTTTGCACGGTCGGTGCGTCCTGCCATGGCGAGCCAGTGGGCAAGATAGTCTCCCATGTGATATCCGCAGAAAGGCAGCATCGCGAAAGGATCGCGGCGCAGGACGCCTGCTTTTCCAAGGGCGGCTGCAGTGGTTTCCGAACCTGCTGATGAACCCATGAATACGCCGTGTTCCCAGTTGAACGCCTCGTTCACGAGAGGAATTGTCGAAGGACGGCGTCCGCCGACAAGTATTGCAGAGATTGGAACTCCTTCGGATTTCTCCCAGTCGGGATCAATTACGGGGCACTGTGATGCCGGTGCGGTGAAACGTGCGTTGGCATGCGCTGCCTTGCGCCCGCAGTCGGGAGTCCATTCCTTGCCTTCCCAGTCGATCGCCTTTGCCGGTGGAGGAACACCCATGTCCTCCCACCAGATGTCGCCTTCAGGCGTGAGCGCGACATTCGTGAAAATTGAGTTCTTAGTGATGGAAAGCATTGCATTCGGGTTTGATTTCATCGAGGTTCCTGGCGCTACTCCGAAGAATCCTGTCTCAGGATTTATGGCATAGAGTTTTCCGCCCTTGCCGATCCGCATCCAGGAAATATCGTCGCCGAGGCATTTTACAGACCAGCCTGGAAGGGTAGGCTGCATCATTGCGAGGTTGGTTTTTCCGCAGGCGCTGGGGAAGGCCGCTGCGACGTAATATTTCTTTCCTTTTGGAGATGTCAGCGAGAGGATGAGCATGTGCTCGGCCATCCAGCCTTCTCTTTTGGCGACGACTGAAGCTATGCGTAGCGCGAGGCATTTTTTGCCTAGGAGCGCGTTGCCGCCGTAGCCGGAACCATAAGACCAGATTGAAGGTTCTTCAGGGAAATGGACAATGTATTTCTTTGCCGGATCAGGCTCGCACGGCCATGGAACGTCCTTCTGGCCGGGCTTCAGGGGGGCGCCGACAGAGTGCATGCATGGTATGAAATCAGACCTGTCTCCGAGGACATCGAGTACCTTTTTGCCCGTACGCGTCATAATCATCATATTGACTACGACATATGCGGAGTCGGTGATTTCAATTCCGATCTTGGCAATCGGGGAATCAAGAGGGCCCATTGAGAAAGGAATCACGTACATCGTGCGTCCTTCCATGCAGCCATTGAAGAAACCCTTGATCTTGGCCTTCATTTCTACGGGATCCGCCCAATTGTTCGTCGGACCGGCCTCATCCTGTTTTGCAGAACAGATGTATGTACGGTCCTCGACACGGGCGACATCGCTTGCATGTGAACGCGCGAGGTAGCATCCGGGGCGGAGCTTTTCGTTGAGCTTCGTGAAGGTGCCGTGCTTGACAAGCTCCTCGCAGAGATTCTTGTACTCTTCCTCAGAGCCGTCGCACCAGTGGACATGGAGCGGCTTGCAGAGCTTCACAGCTTCATCGACATAAGCCAGAAGCTTCTTGTTCTTTGTGAGACTTGATATCATTTGCATACCTCTTTTATATGGTGATTTTATGGTTTGGCGATTTAAGGATCTTTAAACTGCCGGAATTAGAGGCTTTTGCCTGTAATCCTCTTGTAGGCGTCGAGATATTTTTCGTGTGTCTTCGAGACGATATCATCTGGAAGATCCGGGGCGGGCGGTGTTTTCGCCCAGCTGAGGGTTTCGAGGTAGTCCCTGACGAACTGCTTGTCTAGGCTCGGCGGATTTCCGCCGATCTTGTACTGGTCTGCCGGCCAGAAACGGCTCGAATCAGGAGTCAGGACTTCGTCGATCAATATCAGCTCATCATTTATTGCGCCGAATTCGAATTTTGTGTCGGCGAGGATGATTCCCTTTGTCGCGGCATAGTTTGCCGCGGTATTGTAGACTTTTATTGAGTAGTGCTTTGCCTTTTCAGCGAATTTCGCACCGACGATCTCCTTTGACTGTTCAAAGCTGATGTTCTCGTCATGAGTGCCCATTTCAGCCTTGGTGGAAGGAGTGAAAAGAGCTTCATCGAGCTTCTCGGCCTGGTAGTATCCCTTGCGTAGCGGGATGCCGCAGACTGTGCCGGTCTTCTGGTAGTCCTTCCATCCGCTACCCGTGATGTAGCCGCGGACAATGCATTCGACTGCAAGAGGTTTGGCCTTCTTGACCAGCATCGAACGGCCCTTGAGATCCTTGGAATATTTCTTCAGCTTATCAGGATATTTTGAAACATCGGCGGTGATCAGGTGGTTCGGCATCCATTCCATGAGATCAAACCAGAACAGGGAAAGACCGGTGAGGACTCTCCCCTTGTCAGGAATTCCATTCGGCATGACGACGTCAAAAGCGCTGATCCGGTCGGTCGCTACAAAGAGAAGGGAATCCCCGAGGTCATAGATGTCACGGACTTTTCCGCGTTTTGGCGGCGGAATTCCATCCATATCCGTTTCGAGCAGCGCCTTGTTCCTGTCGTACTTCATATAAATTTTTCCTTGAAAAATTTATGATCAGGCCTCAATGGAGGTGATCTTGACCTTTGTGAGCTCTGAGCGATGGCCTCTTGTCTTCTTATATCCCTTACGGCGTTTCATCTTGAACGCGATGAGCTTGGGTCCGCGGTAGTGCTTGATGATTTCGCCTGTTACAGTGGCGCCTTTGATGAGGGGGCTTCCGAATTTAAGATCCTTTCCTTCTCCGGCTACGAGGACTTCCGAGAAAACTACTTTCTCGCCTTCTTTGCCATCCATGAGATCAACGTCGATGATGTCATTCTTGTTGACCCTGAACTGTCTTCCGCTTGTTGCGATAATCGCGTACATTTTTACTATCTCCTGAATTATATTAATTATACTATAAAATTATGCCACCTGTACGGTGGCTCCAAAAAATCTCCAGACTTTTTCCAAAGAGCCGGTTAATATACCGCATTGACATGCTCTTGCAACTATTTTATTAAAAATTGAATATTTTCTTAAAATCCTTTGAGTCTCGCCGGCTTTGGGTTAAATTTAAAACAAAGTATTTAAAAGAAACAAAGAGGAAAAAACATGGTAACAGCAATTGTACTGATCAACGTGCATCGCCCTAAGCTCAAAGACGTTACGGAGAATGTAATGAAGATCAAGGGAGTTTCCGAACTCTATACTATCGCAGGGGAATACGACCTGGCGGCCATCGTGCGCGTCAAGGACAGCAAGCAGCTTTCAGACATAATTGTCGACAAGATGCCCCATCATATCGACGGTATAACACATACCAAGACCCTTATCGCCCTCGATGTCGAATCCAAGATCGACCTCGCAAAGGCCTTCAAGATAAAATAAGCCGGGGACGGTTTATTTTATAAGTGAACTAGGAGATGAAACCCTCGGAAGAGTTTCTTTTGGGGATTTTCTTGTTTTTACACAAGTTTTTAAGGAGAAAGTCTCCGTCATTCCTGTTCTCAGATATGCCCTTGCTCCGTTTCGCCGATTCACCGGCTCTCCGATTCATTTTTCATTTTGGCCTGAAGTCGGACGGCGGCTTTCCAAAATGCTTTTTGAATGCGCGGCTGAAGTGGAAGGCGCTGGAATAATTGAGCCTCGAGGCGATTTCACTGAGTTTCATGTCGGTTTCCCTGAGCCATGAAAGCGTCCTGTTCAGGCGCAGGTTCTCGTAATATTTCTTTGGGGAGATGGCTGTTGAATTAATGAAGACCTGTCGGAACCTGCCTTCGCTCAGGCAGGCTTTTTTTGCGAGAGTCGCAATCGGGAGCGGATTTTCGGCAGATGCCTGCATGACCGTGATTATGTTGCGGAGCTTGTCCCTTCCTGGACTGGCTTTGCTTTCTCCTTCCTTCCAGCTCCTGTGCCATTTCCTTATAAGAAGATTTATGGATGCAACGGCCTCTTCCGCAGCCATCTCGCCGCAGGAAAGAAGCCTGACGCTCCCGGTAAGGAAATCCAGTTCATCCTTGAGCTGTTTTATGCCTATGACAGTGTCTACGGGGAATTTCAGGATGCTGGGATGCTCGCATTCGATCCACCAGAACGACCATTGTGGCCTGGCGCATCCATATCCTGTTATAAGTTCCGGCGCGAGATTGACAAGCGTTTCCGGCAGGCACTTGAGTCTTCTGCCATTCTTCAGCTTCACATAGCCTTCTCCGGCAAGCGTGCGAAGGAGGATATTCCCTTTTGCAGGATATCCCTTGTTCCAGATATTCTGATAGCTGAGATCGCCGCGCACTTCCCAGACGCGCCGTACGTTGACAGTGCCTGAGGAAGTGGTCTTTTCCGGTGAAAACATCTGGTTGTGCATATAAATTTTTCTCCGAAAAATTTATGACTGGTTATAAATTTTCAGTCTTGAAAATTTATCATGCGAAAAGTATATGCAAATGTGCGAATTTGCCATTCAAGATATAAAATATAGGCATATCTTATATATATGAAAAAAGTAGGACGGGCTTTAACTCGTCAACAGAAACGTCGGGTTGAAACCCGACATACTTATGAGGTGAAATATGGCTACATTACGCGAGAATCTGCTGGGGACTTTGAGGAGACAAGGTTTTGAGAAGGTTCCGATTGATCCGAACTCGTTCTGTCCGGACCAGCTTGAAGCGTTCAAGAAACGCTTCGGGCATACTGACTACCATAAGTGGTTCGGTTCGCCGTGCAGGGGGCTGGGAATCGCCGAGGAACAGAAGTTCACCGACTGGAAAAGATATTACCGCAGCGAGGAGCTTCCTGCCGACACCACTTTCAGTTCTACCGGGGTAGGGCATTCGCACCAGCCGGGCTGTTTCCACATGACCCGCATGCATCATCCTTTGAAAGGCGAAGACATTACCGCCGATGAGATCAGGAACTATCCGCTTCCGAAATTCAGGGCGACCGCGCTTGAAGAGGCGAAGGCGAATATCGACAAGCTGAGGAATGAAGGGCTTGCCTCAATGGTCGGCATGGCGTGCACCATCTGGGAAGGTTCATGGTACATGCGTTCCATGGAGGATCTGATGATCGACATGCTCAGTGAAGATGAACGCGCAGTGGTCCTTCTTGACAGGATCACCGAGCTTTCATGTGAGAGGATACGCATAGCCGCCAAGGCCGGCACGGATCTTGTCCAGCTCGGGGACGATATCGGCATGCAGTTCACCCCCATGATGAGTGTCGAACTCTGGCGCCAGTGGCTGAAGCCCAGGCTTGCCAAGGTGATCGCCGAAGCCAGAAACGTAAAGCCGGATATTCTGGTATTCTATCATTCCTGCGGTTTCGTCCTTCCCTTCCTGGAGGATCTGATTGAAGTCGGCGTCGACATATTGAATCCCGTGCAGCCGGAATGCATGAAGTTTGAGGACGTCTACAAGCTTGTGGGCGGAAGAATGTCGTTCTGGAGCACGGTCGGAACGCAGACCACTCTTCCATTCGGGAAGCCGGAGGAAGTGAAGGATGTTGTCCTGAAAAACCTGCGCACCTGCGGCAAACAGGGCGGTATCGTGATAGGTCCGACGCACATGGTCGAACCCGAAGTCCCCTGGGCGAATCTAGTCGCCATGAAGGAAGCCTGCGAGGAATACAAATAAATTTTCCGTCCGGAAAATTTATAAGATGTACGAAATCTGGCTCCCTTACGCTTTCTATGCATGGAAGATTTGTAGTTTGGAAGTTAAAATCCGGATTGAACGAGAGTTCAGCATGGAGAAAGGAGGGGGAGTTAAAGGAAAGCAGATGGTGGAACGTTTCGGTGATCGCTCCTTGCGAACGGATAACGATCGGCGGGAAAATATATAAACAATAATGTTAGGGGATGGTATACAATGAAAAAGATACTGGTGACTAGTTTTATTTGCATGCTGGCTCTTGTTGGAATTAGCGCACAGGCCCAGGATAAGACATTCAGCGTTGATGACGAGGGATACATCCACAACTGGCTGGCCCTGCCGGCGATCGACCTGAAAACAGATGTTGGCGCAAACTCTGAAGAAGTGCAGAAGCCATTCATGGAAAAGGAGTTCTTCGCCAATCAGAAGACGGCAACTCCTGCGGAAAATGACAAGGTCAAAGTAGACGGTACTGAACTTGCTTGGAAGGCCTGTCAGGCCGACGATGCATGCTGGAAATTCGATCCGCCAACCGACAACTCGATCTATTTCGTCGTTGCATATGTCATAGCCGACCAGGACATTGCAGATGTTTCTTTGTCCATCGGATCGGACGACAGTTCCCTGTGGACCGTGAACGGTGCCGAAGCTATCAAGGTGTATTCGGGACGTGCAGTGGAAAAAGATAACGACAAGTCACCGGCTCTGACATTGAAGAAGGGCGTAAACGTCATCCGTGCAATGGTCATCAACGGTAATGGTGAAGCTGGAGTTTCAGCCCGTTTCGTTGACAAGGATGGAGCTGCTGTAAAGAACATCAAGGTTGCCACGACGACACCTGCGGCTGCGCCTGCCAAATAAAGTTTGAGCTACAGATTAATTTATTTTCGGCCAGAAATGCGAAATTCGCTTTCTGGCCGATTTTTTTAGGCTCCATGATGCCCTTGCCGATTTGCTTGTTCCAGCGGTGCTGAAAGTCTTGGCTAGCGCTCTTGATAATTGCCTTTTTATAATATAGTTTCCTGATTATTCATTATGGAGGATTTCACAATGAGGAAGAGCTTCTTATCTTTGATTTGCATGTTCGCCTGTTTTTTTCTCTCCTTCAATGGGGTAAGCCAGGACAAATTCACCATCGCCGTGATTCCGGATTCACAGCAGGAGATTCTCAACGGCTCAGACACGCGCTTGAAGAACCGCATGCAATGGATAGCCGACAATAAGAAAAAACTCAACATCAAAATGGTCCTGCATGTAGGCGACATGATGAACTGGGACACCCCGGAACATGCACAATACGTCAGGACCAGCGAAGGCTTTTCAATCCTGGACAAGGCGGAAATACCATATGCCCTGGCACTGGGGAACCACGATACGGCCGCGACCAAGGAAGGCGGCAGCGCGGCTCCTGGAAACGTCAACACGAATCTAAGGAACACCTCCGTGTTCAACACATATTTCCCTGCGGCCCGGTTCAAGGCGATGGAAGGAGTCTTTGAAAAAGGAAAGGAGGACAATTCTTTCCATGCTTTCAGCGCCGGAGGATTGGACTGGCTCGTGATCAGCCTGGAGCTCTGGGCCAGGACCGAGGCCGTAGAATGGGCAAAGAAAGTCGTACAGGACCATCCGAACCACAATGTCATAATAGTGACACATTCTTTCCTTGCCAGCAATAGCACCATCGAGAAATCAAACGGCGGCTATGGGAACAACAGTCCGCAATTCATCTTTGACAACCTTGTCAAAAAATATGCGAACGTGAGGCTGGTCTTCTGCGGACATGTGGGAGCACATGGCTACAGGACGGACAAGGGAGACAACGGAAACACAATATATGAATTCGTCCAATGCTATCACGACAACGCGACCAATCCCGTCAGGCTCTTTGAAATAGATTCCAAGGCTGGAAGCATAAAGACCTGGGTATATTGCCCTTCCATCTCCAAGGAGAAGGACGATAAGTCTTCTTTCACGGTAAGTGATGTAAGTTGGGTGCCGGCCGGCAGTACTAGGGGAAAATAGAGCAGGCCAGTAAAATCAAGAATAACGCGCAAACATGCGCTACTACCAACAAAATCATAAGCAGTTATAAATTTCTGGCTTGCCAGAAATTTATCCGTAGACTTCGCGGTTCAGCTGACTGAAGAACTCATGCATGAAGTCGGAGCGCTGTTTGGCGATCTTGCGGCCCGTCTTTGTCAGCAGTTTGCCATGGATGTGGCGGAGCTTGACAAGATATTCGCGGTATGCGGAATCCTCGGAACTGTACGAATCCGAACCGAGGGCATCTTCTTCGGTGTTATGCAATTTTGCACCGATCCTGCCGGCGAAATGGAAGGCGCGCCCGACCCCGACCGCACCAATGGAATCCAGCTTGTCAGCGTCATAAACAATTTTTTCTTCAATAAGTGACGGGCTATGTCCACCCCTATACCTGTGGGTTTTCACGCAGTTGCATACCTTCCTGATGAAATCCTCGTTGCGGAATTCGCATTTCCGGAGGAATTTCACGGCGATCTCAGAGCCGATGACGGCATGGCATACCTTGCCTTTGCTCTTAAGTTCCTCTGGACGGGCGATATCATGCAGGACGGCTGCCGCCTCGACGACATGGATGTCCGCATTCTTCTCGCCTGCGGCGATGATCCGGGCATTATGCAGCACGCGGCGGGTGTGTTCCCAGTCATGGCAGCCCGGCGCCGATTCCAGGCGCTTGCGCACCGCATCAGAAAGCTTCTTGAGTTTTTTTGAATATTTCATTGGATGGAATATATCACCAGGAAGCACACGAAGGACACGAAAATAAATTTTTTGCATACAAAAAATTTATAATGGGATATACCTTAATATATAAAATTTTGGCAACGGAGTTGATAAAAATTTTATATCGGCTACATTTTCCCGCTTTGCCCATAAAAGGGCGGAAGCATAGAAACTGGAAAACTAGGTTCCATAAACAAGCTTGACACCTGTTTTCCGCAAATCAAAACAACAAGGAAGAGGAGATCATGCAAGATCGAGCCAAACACAAACTTTGCCGCCGCCTGGGTGCCTGCATCTGGGGAAAAGCCAAATGTCCAAGTGCCAGAAGGCCGTATCCGGCCGGACAGCACGGGAAAAACGCACAGAAGAAACTTTCCACCTACGGAGAACTCCTTCTGCAGAAACAGAGACTGAAGGTCTACTACGCCCTTACCGAGAAGCAGCTGCATCTCACGTTCGTAGATGCCAAAAAGGGCAAGTCACAGACCGACCAGAAGCTCCTCATCAACCTCGAACTCAGGCTTGACGCCGCAACCTACCGCAGCGGTCTCGCCCCGACAATCCATGCGGCAAGACAGTTTGTCGTACACCGCCACATCCTCGTTGATGGCAAGATCGTCGATCGCCCATCCTACAGGCTCCGTGCAGGGCAGGTAATTTCAATAAACGTTGAAAAGGATCCTGCAATTGCGACTGTCGCAAAGAATGCGAACTGCGAAGTTCCTGCATATATTGAAGTCGACAGGGAGAACTGCAAGGCCAAGATTGTCAGGGAACCCATGATTGAGGAAAATCCCACAGGCGTCGAGATCATGAGAGTTGTCGAATTCTACGCCAGATAAAAAATCTGCGATTTTTTATAAAATTAAATCCCGCCCGCAAGGCGGGATTTTTTTTGGCTACGGATTCGGATATTTCAATCCTTTTACCGGGGAGACCTGCTCATGGAGCTTCTTCTCTGTCTGCTTGCCGTCTGCTCCTCCGACCTTTACTTCCCTTTCATAGAAACCATCAAAATTATCATCAATCTTGTAATAAAGGAAAGCCTCCGCACCTGGATTTTCCTCACGGCTTTCATAATCCACCCTGCCGTCGCCGTTCCTGTCCTCATAAAGAATGTTTCCAATCTTCAGTTTTCCGACCTTCTTGGGATCAGTTTTCTGTTCAGGAGCTTTTACAGCGTCGTTCTTTTGAGCGGTCTTCGGCTTTTCAACGGCGTTTTCATTGAATCTGAAGTTTGTCATCACAAGCTGGATTATAGGGTTCGGCCACATTTCATTGCCGCTCAGCCCGGGTTCAACCGGAAGAATTTCGGCCTTTACGGATTCAGTCTTTTCAGGTACAGTCATGACAGCATCAAGATACAGGGTTTGCTTGAGCTTATTTATGATGACCAGCATCATCATGCTTCCTCCATCCTTGTCGGCCTCCTGCTTGAATTCGAATTCGATGTCGGATTTGGCAATATCTTTCTGGTATGACAGGCGCGTTATCTCACCCTTATCGATGGTTACATTTACACCAAAGGATTCCCCGGCGAACAGGTTGACCTTATTGTCGGCCACATAAGGTGTCTTCTTGTCGATCTTCTGCTCGTAGAAGCGATTCTTGTCGAGTTTGAGTTTTAATATGAAAGGCTCGCGGAGTCCATTCTTATTATCCTTTTCAACTGCTGAAGACGGTTTGTCCGCTTCCTTCTTTTCGGTTTTCTGGTCCTCTGCAATAGATGACAGGCAAGTTAGAAATAATAACGACAGGATAATCAGAAATGTTTTCATAGACCCCCCTCTAGGCAAAAGTAATAGGATTCAACTAAGCGTTACTATATGCCTTTTCCAGGAACTTTCCACTAGAAGTACAGCAGCTCCAGTAGCATAGGGCGCTTTGGATAAAGCAGACATTCTTGTAATAAACAGGCAGGAATGCCTGTTTTACTTGAACATCCCTTGCGGGATTAACTACCAATGAAAAAAGAACAGCTCTTGCGAGCTTGACTCCGAACAGGATAGAAAGACAATTTTAACGTCGCAGGACGTGTCATCTTTCGTGGTTGTCTGGATTTAATTCAATACTGTGGTTTCGGAAGGGGCTTGCCGTAGACTTCCTCGGAGACCCTGCTGAATTCCCTGTACATGATCATCTTCGTCTCGGCAGGAGTTCCTATGGCCTCGCCGTCGCCGTAGTCGGACAATACAAATCCCCCTTTTGGTGACATCCAGTGCTTTGCCAGATCGTCCGCGTCCTTTACGATGAGATCCTTTTTAGCTTTGGGGAGCGTCGCCTGTATGTCGGCAAGGGATTCGAAGGTGATTTTTTCACGGTAGCGCCTGCCTATTTCCTCAATACCGAGCGCACGCGGCTGCTGGAGATTTACCGCATCGACTCCGGCATCGATATATCCCTGGATTATTTCATTAACTTTGCCGCACGAGTGCACCCATACATCCTGTCCGCCCTCGTGCATGGCATCGAATATCTTCTTGTATTTCGGGAAGAAGAAATCATACCACAGGTCCATGGAAATGAACGCGGCCTGCTGGGTTCCCCAGTCGTCTGTCATGCTGAACGAATGCAGTCTTTTTCCGAAGCGTTCCTGGTAGTTGCGGACAAGGGTTATGTGTGCGTCGACGATCTTGTCTGCGAGGGCGGACGCATTCTCCCTGTCGGCAATGAGTCCCATCAGGGTGTTCTCGAATCCGGCGAGCGAGTGCATCCTCTCGAAGAGGATCATGAAAATGCCGACCTGTGTGTATTTTTCCTCCTGTTCGGCGGTCTTGAAGACGGCTTCGCAGTCCTTGAAGCGCCATTCCTCGCTGTAGTCGGGAGGAACGACCTTTTCATGTTCGGACAGATCGGAGAGCGGATGGCCTGTGACCTGGCCCATGTTCTTTACATCGGTGTGATCCCAGATGCAGCCCCATTCGTCGGTCTTGACGCCGCCGACGATCTTGTCGGCGGACGGTCTTGGTATCCACATCGTATCGTCGCATTTGAAGCAGCCCATCCTGACCGGCAGGCGTTCCGGATTTTTGAACTGTATTGCGGCCTTCACTGTCTCCACCGGGCTCTGTGACATGAAAGTTCCTCCATGATATAATTGTGTAGTAAATAGTAAATTATAATTTGAGATATAACATAGGGTTTGTATTCTAATAATTCGTTAATTTTTATGTTTCGGATAAAATTGCACAGGGTGAAGAGCGTACTGTCAAAGGGAACATTTAAAATTTTGGAACAGAATTTTATGGCAAAGACGTCAAATCCGGGCAGGATAGAGTTTAAAAGCAAATGGTTCAAGCTTCCATTGATGACCAGCGGGGGATACGAACTGCTGGTTCGGCCACGTGCGCTCAACAGGCACAGCCATTCCGGCTTCGAGATCACCTACATCGACAAGGGCGAGGTGACATGGATGCTTGAGAATGGCAGGAAGATGGTGCTGCATGGCGGAGACATCGCCATAGTGCAGCCGAAGGTCGTACATTGCGGGGAGATGCAGATCATAAAGCCATGCTCCCTCTTCTGGATGGTCATTGACTTCAAATCTGCCGGAAAGGCGCAGGTGCCTCCTGCATTTGAGAACGAGCTGAGGAATCTTGAGCTTGCGTATAGGAACTCCGGCAACAAGGTGGTATCCGCGACTGAGAAGATATGCAGCCTTTTCCAGGAGCTCAAAAACTCGATGGTGGTCGCCGAGAGAGGGAAGACGGATTCCTTTTCTCCGCTGCTGAACCGCCTGCTTATGCTCCAGATCATCGGAGAGACCGCAAGATTGCCCTGCGCCAGCGGGCAGATCCATAGGTCCTTCACAGTCTCGAAGCCGGCGATAGCCTACATGAAGAACAACTACCGGCGTGCATTTTCAATGCCGGAAATAGCTGAGTCAATTGGTATGAGCGTGTCCAGGTTCAGCGAGAAGTTCAAGGAGGAGACAGGTCTGACACCGGCCGACTATCTTAACAGGTTCAGATGCGGAAAGGCCATGGAGATGCTTTCTTCAGGGAAATGCTCCGTCACGGAAACATCCTTCAGCACCGGATTCACCAGCTCCCAGTATTTCGCGAAGGTCTTCAGGAAATACACCGGCAGGAATCCAGCCAGCTTTATTCCATGATTCTCATCCCAAATTTGCATGGCTTTTCTTGAAATTTTCAAGTCTTACCGTAGCTTTTGGAATTAACAGGTCAAAAAATTATCAAATGGAACTTGTCTATCATGAAAACAATGAGAATGCAGATCACGTGTTCGGTCCTAATCCTGGTCACAATCATGCTGGGTGGCTGTTCTACGGACCAGTCGATAGGATCCTATGATTCGGAAGCCGTATATGACCGTCCGCTATTCAGTACTATCGCAAAAAAATCCATGGAATATGAAGGTGTTGAGCGGAATCCGGTGATAGTCGTCCACGGCTTCCTGGGATCCAAGCTCAAGGATACGAAGACAGGTAACAGCATCTTTGGAGGATTCACTGGACTGGATGCGATAAAAGGCTATTCCAATGAGCAGCTGAAGGGGATCGCTATTCCGATGGAAATTGGAAAAACCCTCAAGGATCTGAAGGGCGACGTACGGCCCTATTCAATCATGAAGAACATCGACGTCAGGATTCTCGGCATGCATTTCAACCTGGAAGGGTATGACACGATGCTCAATATCCTTGAAATGGCCGGATATGTCCCCGAGGGTGAAGCCCTTCCCGAAGGCAAGAATTTCTCCTCTTTGTTCGTCTTCTACTATGACTGGCGCCGGGATCTTCCCGAGAACGCGGCCAAGCTGCATGAGTTCATCCTCCAGAAGAGGGCATATCTCCAGAAGCAGTACAAAAAATGCTACGGTATTGACAGCTACGATGTTCAATTTGATTTCATCGGCCATTCCATGGGCGGGCTGCTTTCCCGCTACTACCTTGAATATGGAGATCAGGATCTTCCTGGAGACGGTTCAATGCCTGTCCTTGACTGGCGCGGAAGCAAGTATGTCGACAAGCTGGTCGTTGTCGCAACTCCTAACGCCGGATATCTCGATACTTTTGTCGAGATGCAGAACGGTCTTAAGATGGCTCCGGAGCTTCCGGCATATTCGCCTGGAATCATAGGCACCTGGGCAACCTACTACCAGATGCTGCCACTTGTCAGTACCCGGTCGATCGTCTACAAGGACGATCCCGGCGGGAAGCCTGTTGAAATTTTCGATCCTGAGGTTTGGATCAGCATGAAATGGGGGCTGGCGAATCCGAAGCATGACGAGGCATTGAAGCTCCTGCTTCCGGGTGCGAAGACCGCAGAAGAGAGGCACTCCATTGCCGTCGATCATCTTAAGAAATGCCTGAAACGCGCCAAACAGTTCACAGATGCCATGAAGGTGGATGCTGTTCCTCCGGATGGTGTGGCCCTGTACCTGTTCCTGGGAGATGCCGTGCCCACCAGGAGGACCGCCGTGGTGGACCGTAGGACAGGAGAATTTGAAGTAACAGAATTCGAGGCTGGTGACGGGAAGGTCCTGGCCACGAGCGCCCGCATGGATGAACGCGAAGGCGGCCAGTGGAGGCCTTTCTCGGCATCACCAGTCAAATGGCAGGCCGTAATGGGCATCTTTGCAGCGCACATGGGAATCACCACCAGCCGGGAATTCGCCACAAATATGGGCTATTATCTTCTTATGGCGACAACGAAGAAGCAGGCTGAGAAAAGAAAGCAGCCTTTACCGGCACCGGCCAAGGCGAATTAAGGCGGGGAAATTTTAAAATTGCCGAACTTAAGGTAGGGATGCCTCTCCGTAGGCGTCCGTCCATTACGGCGCTTTCGGAGAAAACGCCCTACCTTCTCCAATTTTGAAATTGCCTCAATGCGACAACAATTTACATGAGGACATGAATCAGGTTTTGACGACTATGAGTTCAATCGATTACAAGCATATAATCATAAACGGCGTCTCGATCGCATATACCGACAGCGGAAAGGGACGTCCGATACTGTTCATCCACGGGTTTGCATCATCATCATATACCTGGATGAAAATGCTGGAATACCTGCCACGCAAGTTCAGGTTCCTCACCATTGATCTGAAGGGGTTCGGGCATTCCGAAAAAAAATGCGACGACCATCTTTCACCTTTCGACCAGTCGCAGATAGTGTCTGAATTCATCATCAGGATGGATCTGGAGGATCTTGTCCTTGTCGGACATTCAATGGGTGGCGCAATCAGCCTGATCACCCTCTTTGATGAGAAGATGAAGTCCAGGATCAGCAGGCTTGTCCTGGTCGACAGCGCCGGAATCTTCCACAAAATGCCGGATTTCATAGATGATATCACCGCCGCTTCCCCGGACAACAGGATAGTGAAGATGGCCGACGAGGAACTCCTTGTCAAGCTCGTGATGAAGCAGGCGTACTTCGACCATGGGAAGATCGATGACGATGCCATAAGGGAATACAGCGGGATCCTCCGGCAGGAGAGGGCGAAGGACTGCCTTTATGCCGCCGCCAACCAGATTGCGATAGCCAATCTGAAGTCCTTCATCGAGAAGATGAGGGAGATCTCCATGCCAACACTGATCATCTGGGGCAGCGAGGACGTAATAATAGATCTGATAGATGCCTTGAAGCTCAAGTCCGACCTGAAGAGCTCCGAACTCAGGATTATCGACAGATGCGGGCATTCGCCGCAGGAGGAGATGCCTCTGGAAACGGCGGAGATACTGGCCGGGTTCCTGGGAGAGAGGCTTAGTATCGGGTTGCATAGTCAGGCTCCGAAAGTGGACTCCCAGGAGAAGGAAGACAGCGATAAAAAAAGGAACGGCCTGCCCGAAATAGCAAAGCCGCAAGCAGCCCCGCCCAGGAAGATGAAGATGAGGAGGCTTATCGACAGATGGAGCTTCGGGGCTTTCACGCTGATCCTGATCATAAAGTTCCTGCAGCTCCTAAAGAAGATCGGGTTCAAGACCAAGATAAACGGATGGCGGAAAATAACCGGAATTTTCCTCCGCGAGGAGCATTCGAAATTCATTCTGGCGAGTTTCAGGATGAATTATCTCGGAACGAACACTCTTCCGGGAGACATAGGATCTGCCAAGATAATACTGATCGACAGGCTGGCAGATTTCATCCACAGGAATCCGGACTGCCGATGGACGGTCGACTGGGGTTTTTTCCTGACCGGACGGAAGAAGTCATTCTTCACGGACATTGTCGAGGCTGAATTCAGCCCCGACGGCGAGCTGCTCAGGATTGTCCCGTATTTTGACAAGTCCCACAAGCCGTCCCCACTCGTTGGAACCAATGTCATAGATAGCGTGCTTGCCATGCTGATTGACATCTATAATGAGACAAAAACCGTTGATGACCATAGGCGTTCATGGATAATCTACAAGAAGCTGAGGCGCTGGGCCCGCAAAGTAAAAGGATTGTCTTTCCGGGGGCGTCTGGAGCTGTTGCACATTGTCAGAAGGCTGATGAACGCATCCTTCATCCAATTCCAGACTCTTGGCAGCGACATTGAAAGGATCGTCCAGAAGAGGATGAACACTCCGGATATGCGGACATGCAGCCATCCAGGTTTCGGGCTTATCAACATCGTCTGCAGGTTCACGTCTGATTATTCCGAGGCGGACCTGTGGTGCCAGTACCACCACGTGCCTGTCGACGGGATTCCCATGCAGGAGATGCTCCAGGACCTCAAGAAGGAATGGGGGGAGGTGGGACCTGTGAGATATCCCGCCATCTCCGGGGCGGGGGTGAGGACTGAGATGCTGTATTGCGGGAATGACATCTACCGTGCAAAAGTCTATATTTCATTTGGCCGATTCCTGAAGTTCAGGAAATATCTCAACGAAAAGTACTATGTGGAGATGGGCGGTCCTGCCACAGTTTCAAGCATGATAATATGGGGGCTTGCACAGCAGGAATATTTCAAGGACAAGAAATTCATCTTTCCAGTGGATACATCCCTTATAATGGATCATCCGAAGGATCGCAGCATAAGCTTCATTTTCATGCTTCCCAGAAAGTTTTTCAATAAAAAGGACAGGCTGCAAGGATTCCTGAAATACCAGAGGGAGTTCAACCAGCGCGTGTTTGCGACAAGGCTGGGGAAAAGCGAAAGCTATGAACTGTTTGAACTCTATGCGTTGGTTCATCCCATGTTCTACCATCTGCTGAGATATCTCATGCCGAAGACTCTTGGCGAGTTTGTCGGAACGGCTGGACTGACGATTCTCAAAGATGCGGAAATGTTCATAAGTCCGGTTTCAGACCTGCATTTCAACGGATTCGTCGCCCTGGGCAACATGTCGATGCCGACTGAAGACGGCGGTACGGCCGCCGCAGTCAGCATCTGCGGCTCAAGGGAACAGATATATGAATACATAAAGGGCTTCAATATTCTTGCTGAAAACTTCCCTGGATTCCTGTCCCTGGAAAGCTAAATTCGAAACTCGAATCGCATGAAAACTCTTAACATTATGATATGGTAACTTCAACCTTTTCAAGGCTGGACATAAGAGTTTCCTGGTCAGTAATGATAGCGAAGAGATGAAATCTCAAGAGTCGTATCAGCAATACGGTAGACCATGCGGTCGGCATCGTTAATTCTCCTGGACCACCATCCGGAAAGATTTCCTTTCAAAGGTTCGGGTTTTCCAATTCCCTCAAAAGGGTTCCTCTGGCAGTCTTTGATAAGTTCATTTATCTTCTTGACTGTTTTCTTGTCAGTCTTCTGCCAATAGACGTAATCTCCCCATGACTCCGGAGAGAACTTAAGAGTCCGCATTAAGCAGTTCCTCCATGCTCTTGCTTATGGAATCCCCCTTGTTTAAGGAGTCGATGGAAGAAAGCAGACGCCTGGCATTTTTCGGACTCCTGAGAAGATAGACAGTTTCAGCCCATCCTTCAAAATCATCCAGACTTATCATGACGACAGACTCTTTCTTCTTGCGGATAAGGACAGGCTCATGATCACGGCATACACTGTCCATGGTTCGTGAGAGGTTTGCCCTTGCTGCCGTGTAGGTCATTGTGTTCATAATTCTCCATCTTTCTGTTATGTACAGGAATACTGTACATCCACTCGAAGTCCTTTCAAGTCATTCAGGCAGCTTCAGTCCTTTTCCCAGTTCTGAGGAGGCCTCACGTACTGGGAAAAGGCCATATTGCGAAAGTACGGGAAAAGTAAAATCCCCTGCCTTACTTCTTTCTGAAATACCCCCTGTAATTTTCAATCGCGTCGCAGAGGGCTTCCACGTTTTCAAGAGGAACCCCGTCATCGACTTCTCCCTTGAGCCAGAGCCCGCCTTCCGGACTTCCAAGCGCCTTGACCGCTTCCTTTACATGTGCGTCGATATCGGAAGGCTTGCAGAACGGGAACATCTGTCTGTCAAGATCCAGATCGACGCATACCTTCCCCTTGCATACACGGACAAGATTGTCGAGTCCGTTAGCACGGAACTGCGGATTTATTATGTTTACACCGCACTCGACAAGGTCGGGAATAATTTCATAGATCATCCCGTCGGTGTGCATGTAGACATAGTGTCCGGCATCCCTTACCGGCTTGTAGAGCTGCATGTAGCATGGCTTCATGTATTTCCGCCATTTCTCCGGGCCCATCGCAAGGGAATGCTGCATTCCAAGATCGTCGCCGACGCAGAACAGCGCACCTTTCTCCTTCTGATTGCTGAGCCATATGTCCCGCTGGCGGAGATTGTATTTCAGGACGGTGTCGATGAGCATCTGGAGTTCGGGCGGCTCCTCGGCAAAATCTATCATGACCTCCTCGAATCCCCTGAGATCAGCAAGGCGCAGATACATGAAGCCGTGCGGCAGGACGGCATCCTTTTCAGGGGCCTTGAGACTGCGGACATCCTCGCGTGTCGGGACCGGGTGCTTGGTCACAATCGCCTCCTGTCCATGATGCACGTTCTCCCATACGCAGCCCCAGACGTCGGTATGCGCTCCCTCCATATATGTCGCGCTCCATACCTGGTCGTAGTTCCTCTGGCCGTCCTGTTTCCCGAAGATAGCCGGATGCTTCTTCACTATGGCATCGAGCTTCTCCCGGTGCAGCATCCATGCCGAAGGAAGGATTCCGACTGATACTGGTATGTATTCGGGCTTTTGCATCAACATTGATTTCATTCTGTCGTCCATCATGGGTATTCTCCTTAATTATATTTTTTGCAATGGTAAAAAATATCATCAACAATAATATCTTGCGTTCAATAAAATATGCAGTATAATTATGTACATAAGGAATCTCCATGATGAGATTCTTTATAAATAAGGAAAGAATGGGGACGCGCAAATACTACAAGGAGTTCCATGATCTCACAGGTTATGGATTCCCGGAGGTGCCTCTTTTCGGGGCGTACAGGTTCGACAAGGCGATCGAACCGCTGCACATCCATACGCACAGCGATTTCGAGATATGCTACCTTGTGGAGGGCAGGCAGAACTACAGGGCGCTTGGCCGCGATTATCTCCTCAAGGGCGGAGACCTCTTCATCACCAGGCCCGACGAACCGCACAGCACCGGCAAACAGCCCCAGGAGAAGGGCAGTCTGTTCTGGCTCCATCTGATGGCACCGAGGAAAAACAGGCCCTTCCTCGGACTTCATCCGCGTTTCAGTTCAGATCTCTATGCGGGACTTTCCATGATACAGGAAAAATGTTTCCGTGCGTCGCCGGCAGTCCGCGAGCTTTTCGAAAGACTCTATTCACAGCTGGAGATGCCGGATACCCCGTCACGAAAGGTCACAATGGGGAACCTTCTTGTTTCGCTCATAATTGAGATTACCAGATGCGGGGAAAAACCGCAGCGCCTAGAGGACAGGAACCTCAACAAGATCATACAGTTCATGAACGAGAAGGGCGAATCCAAGATAAGCGTCCCGGAAATGGCAAGTTTCATGGAAATCTCCAGTTCAAGGTTCAAAGCGCGTTTCAGGCAGGAGACCGGCATGCCCCCGGCGGAATATTTCCTGCGCCTGAAGGTTGCTAAGGCCAGGGAATACCTTGAATCCGGAAAAGGAAACGTGGGTGATGCCGCGCTGCGGTATAAGTTCTCATCCTCGCAGCATTTCGCAACAGCGTTCAAGCGCTTCACCGGGATCCAGCCGTCATCAGTACAAAATCAAAAAACAAATAAACAATCTCCTGACGTCCATCCTATCCCCGCCGCAAGCAGCGGGGTATTACGGACGGACTCCCATGCCCTTCGGGCGGGCCGGAGATTCTTTATAATGAAAGAAAATCAAAGCCGACCCAAGGGTCGGGGAATTGACCCAACAAAGATTAAAAGCAAAGGGAGACTTTAATTTTATGAAACAGATGATTTCCATTCTATCGGCAGTAATGACGCTTTTTGCCTTTGAATCGCCTGCGCGGGACGTCGACAAGCCACAGCCTCTTTCATGGGCGCCGCCATCCATGGAAAAGCCGGCCACTGTCGAAGTGAGCAACGAGAACCGCGATCTAAAGCTCGACAAGGAAAAGGACTACATCATAAAAATGCCGGCAACTCCTCTCTCCGCTGATGGAGGACTATCGATCTATGGCGGACGCAATGTTGTGCTGGTCGGAGGGGAGATCAGGCATGATGCACCATTGAAGGAAGGGCAGTCGGCATTGACCCGGCGTGGAATCTATATCAAGGGAAGTACGGGTACGGTTCATATTGAGGGCCTGTGGATCACCGGTGAAAACCTGGCTGAAGGATTCAACATTGATCTGCGCGACAACAACATCCTGCAGATCCAGAATGTCAGGGTGGATACTGTGCATGGGAGCAGGGAAGGGCACCATGCGGACGTCATCCAGACGTGGGCCGGACCTTCGGAACTTCGGATAGACCGGCTTACGGGTTCCACGACTTATCAGGGATTCTTCCTTCTTCCAAACCAGCATTTCAAAGGCCCTGCGCCAAAGCTCTTTGATCTGAGGAGAATAAACCTGAAGGACGGAGGATATCTTCTCTGGCAGGGATCGGAATTTCCATTGCGGACCGAGGATGTATGGGCGGATCCAGTTCCCGGACGTTCATGGCCGGATCTTGTCCTATGGCCCAAGGGATCGTCTGTATGGAAGGATGTCAAACAGGGTGCGCCTCCAGCAGGTGACTTTGTGCCGGCGGGAGTTGCAGGCATAAAATATGTCTCGCCGGGATATGTGAAGGTTGATACTGTGAAACCATGAGTCAAGATCGGACTCATGGTTGACGTGCTTGTCAGGAGAACTTATGGATCTTCCTGTATTTCACCGGGGACGTACCATATTTCTTCAGGAAGATCCGGTTGAAGTAGCTGAGGTTGTTGAAGCCGGTTCCAAAACTTATTTCAGAAACTGTCTGGTTCGTGAAGCGCAGCAGCCTGCCGGCCCTTTCAAGACGGTATTCGTTGATCAGCTGCGATGGAGTTATGCCAAGATGCTTTCTGAACGCCCTGCAGATGTGTTCCTTGCTCCTTCCGCATATCTGGCGTATCCCGTTGAGCGTCCAGTTCCTCTCATGGCCGTTATGGATCTCGTTAAGACATTTAATAATCCAGTCAGGCATCTCGTCACCCTGGATGTGATGGCTTGAATCCGGGAAGAAATATTCCATGATGGTGCGGTACAGGAAAATCCTGAAAGCCAGTAGAGCCTGCGGTTTTCCGTGGACATTCATGAGATTTCTCATCGATACTTCAAAATGAGGCCTTTCATTCTCGGGTATTTTGGAGACTATGGTCCTGTCAAAGTTGAGGAAAGACCTGGAGCCGTCCCTGAATGATGACTGCATGTCCCTCATGAGATTCCTGATCTCCTTCTCGAAGAAGACGAGATTGATGAACTCGACATCCTCGCCCCAGACCTCATGTATGTCGTTCACGTTGACTAGCAGTAGGCTGCCGGGGAACTGTTCGATGACATTGCCATTTATCCTGTTGAAGAGCCTGCCAGACACCACATATGTCATGTCGTAGAAATCATGGTGCCGGTGAGAGCCGAAATGATATTTCGGACACTTTTCTGTCCGGACGAAATACAGCGAATCCGCTGGTACTCCGGATACTTTCGTGAGCTTTGTCTTCATCGTATTTATCCCATGAACTACAGGCGGGACGCCTGTACCACTTTCTTTATTATATTTTTCTGCATCCGCAGAAAAATATCAATATAGTATCATAAATTGTCAAATATGTTGTAGCTATAGCATTAATAAAAGGATAATATAATGCATAAACATAAAAGGAGAAACTCCATATGGGAAGCATTTTAAAATCATCGGCTGTGATCAAGCGCCATCCTGCCAATCCCGTCCTTACCGACAAGGACGTACCTTATCCGGCGGCTCTGGTCTTCAACGCCGGCGTCACGAAGTTCAACGGACAGTATGTAATGGTGTTCCGCAACGACTACGGTTCTCTTGAGAAGCAGAAGCTCGAAGGCACGAACATTGGCCTTGCCTACAGCAAGGATGGAATAAAATGGAAAGTCGCGCCAAAGCCATGTTTCAAGCTGGAGGACAAGGAAGTCACGCGCGCATATGATCCGCGTCTCACCGTCATTGATGGCAAATGCTACATGTGTTTTGCCGTTGATACCAAGCACGGACTCCGCGGAGGAATCGCAGTTACCGAAGACTTCGACAAGTTCGAAATACTCTCATTGACCGTTCCCGACAACCGCAACATGGTGTTGTTTCCGAAAAAGGTCAAAGGGAAATATGTAAGGCTGGAACGTCCGTTCCCGGTATACAGCCGCGGGGGCCGCGACCGTTTTGACATCTGGATGTCGGATTCCCCTGACATGAAGTACTGGGGCAACTCAAATCTCGTCCTAGGGGTCGAGGATGTTCCATTTGCCGACGACAAGATCGGACCCGGGGCCCCGCCTGTGGAGACGAAGCAAGGCTGGCTGACAACTTTCCATGCGGTCGACAAGGACACCACGCGCGGCAAGAATGGCTGGGAGGAGAGATGGCAGAAGAGATATACCGCCGGCATCATGCTGCTTGATCTTGAGAAACCATGGATCGTGAAGGGCATCTGCAATGAACCTCTCATCGCGCCGGAAGCACCATATGAGGCCGAAGGCGGATTCCGCAACGACGTCATATTCCCCGGAGGAATGATCCTCGAGGATTCCGGCGAAGTCAAGATCTACTACGGCGCAGCCGACACCGTCGAATGCCTCGCAACAGCCGACGTCAACGATCTTGTGGCCCTCTGCAAGGTTCCTGTTTCCAGATAACCCTATTTTGATTAAGGCGGGGACGTTTCAACAAGATGTCCCCGCCTTTGCCTTCCACGCTTTTTATAACATTTTCCATCATCAGTTTGCCTGGCAACGCCTTTACAGGTATAGTAGGAGTTTGTAGTACTGGGAATAATTCAAGAGGGGGGCTTCTTTACAATGAATTCCATCAAGGAATCTCTTAGGGCATACTCAGCCGAAATTGGTTTGGACCTGATTGGCGTAACGACTCCTGATCCATTTGAAAGGATGATCTCTGAACTCCAGCTCCGTGAAGAGCACTACCGTGGAAGATATGCCTATAGGATAGACACCTGGAGGAAATTCGCCAATCCGAAAGAAATGCTGCCGGAGGCAAAATCCATTGTCGTGATCGGATTTTATTATCTTGCCGATGAAAAGCCGGTACCCGGACTGAACGGCAGGATGGGGCGCATTGTCAGCTACGGACATCTTGGTATTCTAAAGAGGGCCAGGCTGATGTGCGCATTCCTCAGGAATCATGGATTCAAGGCCGTGATGGGCGCGCACCGCAAGGAGGCTGCTGTAAGGGCCGGACTCGGAGCCATCGGAAAGAACAACCTCGTATGCAATCCGAAATATGGGGGATGGGTAGCCTACCAGTCCATTATAACCGATGCAGATATTGAGAAGGATCAGCCTTTCGAAAAAGATCTCTGCGGTGACTGCCGTCTGTGCATGGAAGCATGTCCGACCGGGGCGCTGTATGAGCCTTACAGGGTTGATCCGAGGCGATGCGTGACCTGTCTGCTGACCTCCAGGGAGGTTTCAGAGGAGAACCTGCCAAAGATGGGCACGAGCATCCTAGGCTGTGACATCTGTCTTGAGGCATGTCCCAGGAACAAAGGACTGGAGCCGAAAAGGGATATTGAGTGCCTTCTGCCGGACGGCATTGGAACTCAGCCGCCGCTCAGGAGAATGCTTGACTTTACCGAGGAGTCCTTCCAGGACGAGTTGATTTCCAAGATCCAGGACAAGATATCCGACAAGAAGCTCCTCAATCTGTTGATGAAGAGCAGGCTCATTAGGAATACAGCCAGCTATGTGATGAAGAAATTCCTCAAGGGCAGGGAGATGCTTCCGGAGACATTCGTGCATGCAAGCGGCAACATGATGGTCTATAAGAGGAATGCTATTGTCGCGGCCGGAAACCTGGGAGACCCGGAACTGCTTCCGGACATAAGGCGCTTCAAGGACGATCCGATGCTTGGATCTTATGCCAGATGGGCTGAAAGGAAGATGATGAAATGAGGACAGATCTTGAAATACTTAAGATTACGGTGAGCGTCTATGCGTTCATTTTTGCAGGTGCCGGACTTCTCACCCTGATTTTCAGGAAGACCAACTGGGGAAGAAATATAATTGCCGCGATCCTGATGTGGCTGGTGATATTCGTGCTTTTCATTTCCACTTCGTTCGCAGGATGGATCCCTTTCTGCATTCTGATAATGCTCATATCATATGGCGCCATCAGGGAATTCTACAAGATGAACGGAGTATTCACCAGGTCGAGCATGTTCATGGCCTCGCTTCTCCTTGTCATGATGGCCCTGGCGATAGGATTTGACCAGAAATTCCTTTTCTACTGCATTCCGGGACTGGCCGTCTTCCTTCTCATTCCGGTTCACATGTTCAGCCATTCATACGAGCAGATCACCAGATCTGTCTCAATCCAGCTTCTCGGGATCACGTACTGGGGCTGGCTCATGATGCATTTCCTTCTTCTCCGGAGGCTTGAGTGCGGTTTCGGGGCGATCGTAGTGCTTGCGACGATGATCGCGCTGAACGACAACTCCGCCTATTACTTCGGCAAGCTTCTCGGCAAGAACAGTCCGAAAATGTCCCCGCGCATCAGTCCTGGAAAGACATGGGTCGGGTTCTGCGGAGGATGCCTGGCGTCGCTCGTTGCAGTGTTCGCCTTCAGCTACGCCCTCCCTCCGCTTGCGGTCCACTACCGCATCCTTCTGGGAATTGCCGTAGCACTGTCGATCCCGCTGGGGGACATTATCGAGTCGGCAATGAAAAGGGATGCAGGCGTCAAGGATTCCGGGAATCTCATTCCAGGGCATGGCGGAGTAATGGACCGTTTCGATTCATGGGCCTTTACTGCTCCGGTTGTCTACTATTCCCTCGTGATACTTTCACTGATCAAGGCGTAAAATGATAATTGACGGACATTGCCATATCGTAGACGAATACCTTCCAATATTGAGGCGCATGGATGAGCTTGGGATCGACAAGACCGTGCTTGTGGGAGTGGGCGTCAAGGATCTGGATGTAGTTAAAATAGACGACTCGTTAATCTTCAAGCACGATTTGCTTTTCAGGACGCTGGGCGTCTTGAAGGCTAGGAAAATATCAAGATCCAGGAAGTTTAGGGAAACCCTGGTGGAAAATCCATTCAATGACGCCATGCTGCTGGCGATAAGGGAGAGGCCGGACCGCTTCTATGGATTTGCATTCGTCAATCCCAAATCCGATTATGCCCTTGATGAGATAAGGAGATGCCTTGACGCTGGAGCCTGCGGTATAAAGCTTGCCCTTCTGCAATATCCGACTGATCTCTCGGGTGAAAGGATGAACAGGATCTGCGGGATTGCGCAGCAGGAGCATGTTCCGGTCTTCTTTCATCAGGGACTCACAAGGGAATCTTCAAATGCGTCGGACATGATTAAGCGCTTCAAGGACGTCGACTTCATCATCGCCCATGCCGGCGTACAGTATTTCCGTGAGGCAGTGGAGCTCGCAAAGGACAATTCCAACATTTATATTGACACATCGAGCTATATTGTAACAGAAGAGAAGATAAGATATCTCTACACTGCCCTGGGCGCCGGCAAACTTATTTTTGGATCGGACTATCCGGTAATGTCAAAGGATCCCGGGGAAGGGCTGGAGAAAATACGCCGGCTGAAATGTCCGGATGCCGACACAGGCCGCATGTTGGGATTGAATATTCTCGGTTTGCTCGGGAAATAAAAAAGGGGGGAGCAATGGAAGATACTGGGAAAACTGCAAGGAGGGAGGTCAAGACCAGGGGGTTTCACCTTGCGAAAGTCGCAGCGGCATTCCTTGCGCGCCATGGAGTACGTCCAAACACTATTTCATTCATGAGCATTTTCTTTTCCGCATGCTGCGGGGCCTGCCTGATATTTTCTTCAAGGACCGGGACCGGAGGCACAGCTCTTCTTTTAATCGCATCTGCGGTATTGATACAGATGCGGCTGCTTTGCAACCTGTTCGACGGCATGGTTGCAATTGAAGGAGGACTGAAAACGAAGTCAGGGGAGATTTTCAATGATTTTCCCGATCGTATTTCTGATCCTCTCATTATAGTTTCAGCGGCATATGCGATACCGCACATGACTTACAGCCTGGAGATAGGCTGGCTGGCCGGCCTGTTGTCTGTAATGACTGCATATGTCAGGGTGCTTGGGGTTTCCGCCGGTTCAAACCAGTATTTCTCAGGTCCGATGGCGAAGCAGCACAGGATGGCGGTAATGACGCTCGCCCTTCTGGCGGCTGCTGCAACTGCCGGGACCCGGTTCCATGGGAAAATCATTTTCGCCGCCCTTGTGGTAATTGCTGCCGGATGCATGATTACAGTCTTAAGGCGGCTCAATCAGTCGGTCAGGGAACTGGAAAACAAATGAGCTTGACAGATAAGGCAGTTGGAATGTTCATGTGCTGGTTATCCCGTACCGTTACTGGCGCCGCCATCCGATGGGTTAACTGCATTCCATCATCCAGGCAGCGCGTTTATTATGCGAACCACAGCAGCCATCTGGACATAATCGTACTGTGGGCGGCATTGCCTAGTGAAATCAGGAAGGTCACCCGGCCCGCCGCCGCCAGGGATTACTGGGGCAGGTCATCTCTGAAACGCTATCTGGCAATAAACATTTTCAATTCGATCATGATAGACCGTCCGGGGCACGGGGAAAACAACAGCAACCCCTACAAGTCCATCGAGGCCGCATTGGAAGGGATCGGCGATGAATACTCGCTTATTATTTTTCCTGAAGGAACCCGAGGGGAAGGGGAGGAGATGTCGCATTTCAAAGGAGGCATCTATGCCCTTGCTCAGAAAAAGCCCGGCCTGGAATTCATCCCCGTATATCTGGAGAACCTCAACCGTATCCTCCCAAAAGGTGAGTTTGTCCCAGTCCCGCTGATGAGCAGCATAAGTTTTGGAGCGCCGGTGGTGCTCAGGGAAAACGAGGGCAAGAAGGAATTCCTTGAGCGTGCAAGACAGGCTATAATCGAACTCAAGGAGATCTTATGAAGTTCCTGTCGGTACCTGAGAACAAACTAATGCTTGTCATACTCGTCGGCATTCTTCTGGCATCCTCGGCCGTGGCGCTGTACCTGCATATATTCCTGAAGAAGGGAAAAGCAAAGGAGATAGGGGACCTTCTCGGAAGAAGAGTTAGGACATGGTGGACCATGACGATAGTGCTTATGCTGGCCACTCTATGCGGGAATGCCGGTTCAGTGATCGTATTCGGACTGACATCGTTCTTCCTTCTCAGGGAATTCATCACGATAACGCCGACCCGTCGAGGAGATCATCATGCGCTGTTCTGGGTTTTCCTTGTGATACCGCTGCAATATTATCTGCTCTGGCTTGGATGGTATGGACTTTTCATAATCCTTATCCCGGTATATGCGTTCCTCATAATTCCAGTCAGGATGGCGGTATCAGGAGAGACTAAGGGATTCCTTGAAAGGGCGGCGAAAATCCAGTGGGGGCTTATCCTCTGCGTATATTGCATCAGCCACGCCCCGGGCCTTTTGAAACTTGAAATTTCCAATGATCCTACAGCAGGGCTCAGGCTTCTAGTCTATCTTGGAATCATAGCGCAGACAATCGATGTCTCCCATAAGATCTTCGACAAGATGGCAGGCAGGCACAGGTTCGCCCCGCAACTCAATGATGAGCTCTGCCTCGAAGGATTTCTCCTTGGAATGACTACAGCCGGAATAATCGGAGCATTGCTTTACAGGATGACGCCGTTTGCACCATGGCAGTCGTTTCAATTATCCCTTTTTATCGCTATCGTCGGATATGCAGGCTGCCTGTGCCTGTATGCGATAAAAAAGGACAGGGGCGGAAAGGGAGTTGTGATCGTTGAAACCAGCGAGCCGATGATTGACCGGGTGATCTCCCTATGCTTCGCCGCCCCGGTTTTCTTTCATTTCATACGGTTCTTCTGCATGGACAAACCTATTATAATGTTCTGAAAAAAGCATCCCCTTCCGCCAGAAAGAGCCCGGTGACGCGCTAGGAAAATGGTTTCCAGTCATATTGGATGTTTTGAGGCCGGGACACAGGTGCCCGGTCTCTTTTTATCCTGATTACTTGAGTATCTCTTGATTTATGTTTCAATTCTTGCTAACTTATCGACAACTTTAAATATAAATGCCAAGGGGGAGCTTATGGTCAAATATGAAGAAGTAGATGGACGTTTGGTCTGTCATTTTGATGGACGCATGGACACCATGGCCTCAACGAAGGTTGAAGATGAAGTTTTTGATCAAGTACTTCGTCGACACCTGCCAACAGTATTTGATTTAAAGGAAGTAACTTTTGTTTCCTCCGCCTTCTTCAGGATTTGCGTGAAGGCCGCACGGGCTACGAAGGATATGAAATTGTCAATAAGAAATGCAGCCCCTTTTGTCAAGGACGGTTTTAGGATCACCGGACTTAACAATATCATGGACATCCAATAAATATAAATTTTACGGATGTAAAATTTATTCCCTGGAAAAGAGTATTTTAAAAGGCGGATGGAAAAATGAGAATGAAAAATATGTGCCTTATCCTGACGCTTGCCATATGTACGCTGCTGAACTCATGCGTCTGCGTCGACTCCTTGAACACGGTCAAACGGTGCGACTCCGCTGACAGCTGTGCCTGTTCAAGCGGCTCCATCAGAAGCGAGCTGTATTTTGGGCTCCAGAAACCAGACGGTTCGTCCGTGGCAGAGGCCGAATGGCAGGGATTCCTTGACAAATCCATAACATCGCGATTCCCGGACGGATTCACTGTCTTCGACGCCTACGGGCAGTACAAGGAGCAGAATGGCAAAATCACAAGGGAGAAGACGAAGGTGCTTGTCGTTGTGCACAAGGATGGCAGAGACGACGACCTGAAAAAGATCTGCGAGGAATACGAGAAGGCCTTTTCCCAGGAACTTGTTTTCAGGACCAGCTCGCGTGTCTCATCTTCGCTCGACGATTGATATCAAACTCATATCAGTTTCCTGAGCTTGTCCGCGAGATTCGCACCCATGATGGCATGCCCGTATGAACTCGGGTGAAGCAGATCCCCTGACAGGCCGGTGAAGTCATCTAGCACATCCTTGCCGGGTATGAAATGGAGGTTTGGTACGTTTTTCTTTTCAACCAGCGCTGAAAGAATTGCGTTATATGCATCCTCTCGTTCAGTGTTGATTTCAGGTTTTACCGTATGTGTTGATGTCCTGCAGTTCGGGAATACGCTGATGATCACAACAGTTTTTCCGGTTGCGGTAAAGCGGTTGACCAGATATGATGCGCGTTTTTCAAAAATATCAGGGGCGAAGCCGCCGCGCATATTGATGCCAAGTTCGCAGGTTGCAAAATTCCATTCGCACTCGTCAACAAGATAATCAACCATTTCCTTCTCCATATGGCATGCTCCGCTCATGCCTTTATTTTGCACCTGCACCTTCAGCTTTCTGGCGGCAAAATGCGGATACCCGTCCAGACTTGAGTTTGTAATGGAGGAACCATAGGCCAGCCAGTTGAGTCTTGGCTTTTCATCAGCCTTAGGAGCACGGATTGCATAGCCGTGGGTGTCAATGCCATGAAGACAGAAAGTGGCTCCGCGGTTGAATGCCAGACGCCATACGTCTGATGAAAATCCACCTGCGTTTATTGCCAGGCTTGAAGCGATGTTGAATGATTCAGGAGGATTGAGCCTGAAATTAATAACCTTCCCAGGCTCAATCGGAAGGGTCTGGAACAAAAAATCCCCCTTGAAGACCCTGACTTCACCCATTTCGCTGAATTCTGGCCTGTTGCAGGACAGGAAAATATCAACATTTGGTGAAGCAGTGACAAAGCGGACCTCGCAGCCGACGGAATCCATGGCGACAAAACGCGCCCGGTCATTCAGTTGGTTCCTGACGTTTTCTGGGATACGCATGAATCCGTGATCGCCCAGGCCCGGAACCTTTTCAACTGCTCCAGCATTATAAAATTCCACATTCTCGAAATTCATTGGTGTTTCCTGTAAAAATTGAAATATGGCGAAAAAATAAGAGTTAAGCTGTCATAATTCAAGCATGGCCTGTAACTGTTAAGCTGTTTTTTGCCTCATAAGTAGGGCGGTTTTTAAACCGCCAACTCTTAGTGTCGGGTTCCTTCGACAGGCCCAGGACAGGTAAAACCCGACATACTTATAAGGACAAACTAACACTAACAGCCTCATTTTTCCAAGCTAATCGGTTACCGCATCTCATCTCAATATGCTTATTGAATATGGTGGAAGTATGTTGTCCGTGAAGTCCACGGGATGGATTTTCCTGAGGTCTTCCGGCTTCTCGCAGTAGCTGCCGTATTTCACGACCGCCGTGTCGGTCACGGACTTTGAGAAAAGCGACGTCCGTTTTGAAATATCCTTAACCGGGAATGCGAACGGCTTCCCTGTGGAATTGACTGCGAAATATTTCTTCCCGTCCTTGTCCGTGGCGCCGAGGCATTGGATTCCATCGGGCAATGTCATAGCCGTCGTGACGAATGTGCTTCCGTTTGAAAACTTGACGAACATTTTCACGGCCTCGAGGTGCGGAGTGCTTATGAATCTGCCATCGGACGTGAAGAAGAGGGTCTGGCATCCCCATTTCATGAAACGAATTTCCTTCTCCTTGCTGACGAAGGAGGCGTGCATGTAGGGATGGAGCGTGCCACCTTCGACGCGGGGGTGCGAATAGATTGCCATGATCGTCTTCGCGGCCGCCAGGCCGGCCGCCATCGATGTGATGAGGTCGTTGCGGCTCTCGTCGCCCAGGCGGTCAGACTGCACTCCCCATTCGGAGATGTACAGCTTCGAATCCTTGAATCCGTATGTGTCCAGCATGGAGCTCGCTACGTCAAGGTCCCTGTAGAGGTTTCGGATGCACCAGTCCTCTAGGTAGTTCTGAGTGATCTCCTCGGCGTTGTCATGCAGGAACGGATATTCATGAGGAGCGAAATAATCAATTTTGGACTGCATGCCCAGCTTTGCCAGCGTGGAGAGCAGCTCCTTGTTCCATATGATGTAGCGCGAGCCGTCCAGGTTGGCACAATAGGCGTCGATGCCGGCCAGGCAGACGATAGTCTTGGCGTCCGGAATCTTTGAACGGATCATCTTGACATGGGCTGCGACCGTGGCGGCATAGTCGGCTCCGGGCATGTCCCAGCGCTCGTTGTCCATCTCCCAGGCCGCGACAGTGTCCTTGTACCCATTTGAAATCACATAGTCCAACATCGTGGCGTTGTTCGCCACTATCTTGTCGAGGTTCTCCTGGCTGAACTTGCCGGAGTCCAGAGGATTCTCCCTTTTCATCCGTTCTTCAGGCAGTGTCTTCATGTATAGGAAATCCTTGCCGTCGAACATCGAGACGCAGTTCAGCTGGATGATCATCCTGTTTCCGTTCTTCCTGCACGCCTCAAGCATCTCCTGGAGCCTTATGACTTGCGGGGCCGGCTTGTCCTTGCCTTTGTAGATCCATTTGATGATCGCACCGTAGCTGCCACCCTTGTCTCCAAGCGCCTGATACCAGTCGCCGATCCCATAGGGCCAGAACAGGAATGAGCCCTCGAAACCATGTGGATATCTGAGGATGCCTCCTATGGAATTCACTTCGGGAGCAAATCCCGGCAGAGACATGCTTTCAATTCCGCCTCGGCCGCCCGTGTAGTTGCCAGCGGCTGAAAAGGAGTCCCTGCCGAAGGTCTTCTCCTGCTTCACGACGATGCGCGCTGGTATCTGCTCCTTGTCAGGCGGACTCTTGCGGAAATCGCCATCGGCCCCCTTTTCGAACGCGCTCAAAATAATTTTCCTGTCGATTTCGCCGATACCGACGGCGACCGCAGTGACCGCCACGATGCCGGGAATCGGATCGTTGCCCGCCGAGATGAAGCTGAGCGAGCGTACGGGATTTTCCGGATTGGGATTGTCCCAGAGGTATGCGTAGATCCCGACAAGGCCCCTGGCGCTGTTCTCGCTCTTCACCTTCAGGAGAAGCACGGCTTCCGGCGCTGTGACTTCCTGCAGGGACCACCAGTCCTGGATATGCTTGCCGGTGACGAACGGGATGTCGGCCTCCTTGCCGTCCTCAAAAGTGACGCGGCACCGGTACGCCTCGACGCCTTCCTTCCCGGCCCATGCCGCAGAATGCAGGATTATGATCGAGTTGGCCTTCATGCCGACCGGTACCGGGCCAAGCTCCCTGGGAAAGAAATCCTTCTTGTTTGAATAGAGCATTACGCTGCTTTTGCCACTGTTGGACTCGGGGACGATAATGTCGAACGGTATGTCCTGTATCATCTGGTTTCCCGCAGGAATATTCCTCATGTCGTTGTTCCCCTGGTCCGTCCAGCCGCCCTGCCTGTCGCCATCGACCTCGTCCTTGAAACCCATGTTCGCGAACGGACGCAGATCCAGGCATTTGAACTTGCCGGGATCGGGCCTGTGGTATTCCAGGCTGACATCGCTTATCGACATATTTCCGCGCCCTAAGGCGGAATTCCGGCACTGCGCGATCAGAAAAGATGGTCGGTCCCATAATTTTCGTGAAAGCTCTGTGGATGGGATGGACTGTGAAAAGCCCGCATCCCTGATTTCTGCATTGAACGCCTTTTCATCAAGTCTGAGCGATACGATGAGCTTGCCACTCTTGGCGGGTATTGACACCGGAGCCGTCGCCCATGGAACGTTGCCCCATTGGTCGCCACGAGCCTCCTGCTTTTCTCCGAAAGCCTCCTTCCTTCCCAGCAAGGCCTCGAAAGTGCCTTTCTTCCTGTTCCATTCGATGGAGATGCCGACGACATTCTCGGCGGACTGTATGCTGCCAGCCTTTCCGGCGGTGGTAAGTCCGACAAACGCGACGGCATCATATTTGTCATCCGATTCCGGATAAGTGGAATCGAAGGAGAGGGTCATAGTGATGTTCACACCTTCACCGTTCCAGAAGAAGATGGAATTTTTACCTGTTGCGGTGGCGCTACCCCAGGGCTTGTCGCCGGGCGAAAGCAGCAGGCTTCCCCCCTGAAGCTTGACATTCTTGCTGAAGGCAGCCTGGTTCCAGATGTCCTGCGGGTTTGGATTGTCGGCGGCAAAAGCAGAAAGGGCAGCCGATGAGGAGAGCAGCGGGAACAGCAGGAACAGCAGTATTGACTTGGAGATCATGTGGATTCCTTTCAGAATAATGTTTGTGTCGCGACCTTTGACATCACTTCTGCTGAGGTCATCGGGCTGACGTGCATATCGCAATATAATACATTTGCGCTTTTGGAATGGCGGAGGCGGTCGAAATTGTAATATCTCCGCGGATCCGTCTGTGTGAATTCCCAGTAGCCTCCGAGCTGGCATACTTCCCTGGAATCGGCCACTATGAGCTTGTCGGCCGGTTTGGTTATCATCCGCAGGCATGGATAAGTCACTGTCTGCGCCTGGTATCCCGGCGCCTTGTCCGCCGGAGGGACGAAGCGGCTCATCCCATATCCTGCTATTTTCCCATTGTACGGAAATTGCATGCCGGGAGTATCCTGCTCGACGGACGGGCAGTAGAAAAAGGTCAGTCCGTCAGGGAAATTCAGATTATTGCCTCCCATTGTCCAGCTCGGATATCCGACATAAGGGCCAAGCCCGATATACCAGAATGGATTGGAATCATAATTTCCCCCGTAGTCGGCTTCATCCGCTGCAGCGGGGAAGAATTCATTGAAGTCTCCGGCGTACATGCTGAATGCGATTCCGGTCTGCTTCTCGATGTTCGCGCAGGCCGCCTGCCTGGCCGTGTTCCTCGCGTTCTTCAGGGCAGGCAGCAGCATCGCCGCGAGTATTGCGATGATCGCAATCACCACGAGCAATTCGATCAAGGTAAACTTTGAAAATTTCTGGTTGATGATCATCGGCTCTCCTTCTTTTGCTTATGCCGTTTGCAGCCGCATGAACTTCTTTTCACAAGTTCCGGAGCAATTCTTTCAACCTGCAACGGGGCGCTTTCCTTCTGGTTTCCAATCATCGAGAACAAAGCGCCGACTGACAATTCCGCCAGCCTGCCTACCGGCTGAGATATGGTTGTAATCGGAGGCAGTGTAAATTCGGTGAACCCAGAACCGTCAAATCCGATAACTGCAATATCATCAGGGACTCGGAATTTCATGTCGTTGAGCTTGTTTATCAATCTCAAGGCCAAATCGTCGTTCACCGCAAAGAACGCGGTGACGCCGTTGTCAACGAGAGATGATATCCTGGGATCCTTCCCTTTTTGGAGGCAGGAATGATCTACGAGGAGGGATTCGTCAAAGGGTATGTCTTTTTCGGCAAGAGCCTTCTTATAACCCATGAGTTTCTCAGCATTATGGGCGATATCATTGTATAACATCCCGACGCGTTTGTGTCCGTGCCATAGCAGATGGCTTGTCGCCAGATATCCGCCCTTTATGCGGTCCACGGTGAAATCCGATCTGTCTCCTTCCCTGTTGATGAGGACGAACGGCATCCGTTCCGGGATTGCCTTGGTCAGGACATCCCTTTCATTTTCATTGTTGATGATTATTCCATCTACATTCCTTAAAACCATCTCCTGTACTAGATCCAGTTCGTATTTTTTGTTGAATCCTGAATCGGCGATCAATACCTGCCTGCCGGTAGCCCATATCAGCTTGTTCATTTCGCAGAGAAGATCAACATTCACCTGTGAGATCTTAAGGCAGGAAATTACTGCGATCAATCCCGATGGCTTCCCGCGCAGCGCCAGGGCGTTCGGGTTTGGCCTGTATCCAAGGCGCTCCGCAGTTTCGACAATCCGCTTCTTTGTCTCGGCGGACGCATAACAGGAGACCTTGTTGTTCAGTACGGCAGAGACAGTCGGCTGGGAAACGCCGAGCATGTCCGCGATCTCCTTCATCGTGATTGACTTTTCAAATTTCTTGCTTCTCTGAATCATAAGTCCCTCTTTCCTCCCGATGGGATTCGGTTATATAATACGTATTATATGATACCATACATGTAGGCGGATAAATGCATGATGTCAATGTCATTCTTGAAAAAATATTAAAATTTAAGGAAGGGCCTGGTATCCTGCTAGAACAGGTTCTTTGTAGGCGTAAGCGCCAGGTTCGCTCGCCCCAGTACCATCGTAGTATAGCAGAGATATTTGTCGTTCATGCAGAACTGAGGATGTGGATGGACATGGTATCTCACCTGCTCGGGAAGACCTTTCATGGACGACACGATTGCCGTTTCCTTTTTGGAAACACTGTCATAGAAATGGACTTTCAAGTCCTTGCTGCCGGTATATGCGGAGATGTCGCTTACAAGATATCTGCCGTCAGAGCTCGAGTGACTGTGCGATACGCTACCGTTCGGCCATATCATCTCATCTTTCCTGGTTCTGATATTGACCTTTCTAGTCCCATTTCCGTAATGGACGTACCAGGCGCTTTCACCTCCGGCGTCCCACCATTCATGCCCATGCTTTGGAGTGTCCTCCGGGAATATGGGTTCAGGGTTGTGCCCTTTCCTGATCAACCACATCCTTTTCGAATATCCATGGAAGTTGCCTTCATGATCCCGCCAGCCGTCGTGCGCGAAGAGCATGAGTTCCGGATCAGTCGGGGAGAACTGCGCATGGTTCATGCAGACATTGTTGCTCATCCAGATCTCGGGGCTGCTACCATCTAGCGGCATTGTCCCTAAATACCATTCTTCGCCTACTTCTATGTCGAAATTGACTGATTTGCCGTCGGCGCAGAACGTGAAATGGGTTCCAAGCCTGAACGGCCTCCGCCCCTTTGCGATCTTCTGGGGAAAACAGTTTACATATTCTGGCTTTGCCCCCAGCTCAGGTGAGATCTTCCAGAGCTCAGTCACCGAGGCCCAGTATGCGTCTCCCGTCCTTGGATCAACCAACGGCGAGGCATCAAGGAACTGTGTTTCCGGAAGGAACCTCACTGTGTCTGTCTCAAAGTCCATCAGTCCGAGACACCTCGTTTCCGAAGGGGGAAAGGCGCAGTAGAACCATAGGTAGCGTCCGTCATCGGTCAATGATCTGTTGACGAAATAGAAGGATTGGACAAGCGGTATGCCTTCCGGATTGAGCAGATAGCTTTCTACTCCACTCACCGGATCTGTCCATTTCACAAAATGTCTTGAAGTCTCTGGTGTTTTCATTTGTTTCTGTATTGGATCATAATTCTATTTCAAATCCACAGGCAGGATGCCTGTGTTACATTTATCGTACGGGGAATTGTATTTTAGGATCGCTGGCAACTTGCCGGCATCTTTCCTCTTCCCAACTTTATTTAACTCAATATTATGCCACCAAGGTGGTGGCGTTCCATAAAATTCCGGAGGAGCCAATTAAATTCATATTTAGGGAATTACAACGCTTACAGAGCTGATCCAGGGGCCGGGCTTGTCGGACTTTTCCGTCTTTTTCACAGCTATGCCGCTCCATTCGCTCTTTGAATCTACAGGAATGTCGACATTCACGAAAGTATTCTTTTTGGCGTCAGCAGGAATTTTTATTTGTTCCAACGCGACCTGTTCGCTGCTGGTGTGAAGGTATACTGTGAAAGCGGCGGTTTCCCCTTCAACAAAAATCTTAAAACGGATTATTGATTTTCCTGCAGGTGTCGGAATCCCGAACCAGTATGAGACAAATCCCCACTGGGCCAGTCCACCGGTAATGCGCGCGGCTTTCTCTGTGCCGGCTACCGCCTTCACTTCAACCACCTTGCCTTCAACTGCGCTCTTTCCGGCATCCAGGCATGCAGCCTCACCCTGAAGCGTCTGATGGACGGTTTCCGCATAGGCGGTCATTGTGAAAGATGCTACGGCTGCGAAAATCGCAAGACTTCTCATGTTCATCTTTTTCTCCCTTTTTTATTAAATTATATTTGTCAATGAATTTGTATCTAAAGGTAGGGCGGTTTCGCCGAAACCGCCGAATATGAACGGACGGTTCGGCGAACCGTCCCTACCTTTAATTATTTCAGTTCAAGTTCGCATTCAGTCCAGTTGCCTGACGGTACGACAAGGGCACTTTCGGCGCCTGCAGTTACAGAAGGGACATCAGGATCAGTTGCCGCGCCGCGCGACCTCGTCGGGCTGAAGCTCCACTTCGAGTTTGCAGGAAGTCCCTTGAGGACTATGGAGAGATCATCGCTTTCGCTTCCATCCGCAACAGTATATGTGCGGCTGATTAGCAGATGAGATGACTGCGTGATCGGCTTGTCATCGAGAGGAACGAGCACCACGGTGGCAAAGCCGTTGACTTTCCTGATGTTAATGACTTTCAGCCCTTCCGGAGCCTTGTCGTCAAGATAACCGCTGAACCCTTCGGCCTTCGGAGCTGAGACTGTCAGCTGCTTCCGGCTTATGTCCTTGATAATCTCTCCCGTATCCGATTTTAAGATTTCACCGGCCGGTTCGGCCGTCATCCATTCCGCGGTCTTCTGTCCAGAAGGCATTGGACCGTAGGACTTGCGCACCTTGTGGATATTCTGCCAGCCGGGCTTTATGTTGTACTTGCCGCGGATCATCTCCTGGTATCCTGCCGGGAAATATGGGGCATCAACTGTAAGAGTTATCGCGACCGAGCTTCCTTTTACGTATCCGTTCCTGAAGATTATCCCGGTCGTCCTGAAGTGGTCTAGGAATACTCCATCACCGCAGAGGGTTCCGATGCTCGGAGCGCGGCTCTTGTTCTTTGCCCATCCGTCAGCACCGACATCGCGTGCACCGTGGTTCCAGGCGAACCATGTCACTCCCGCCCAGTCCTGGAGCGAACCGTATGCGGAAATAGCAAGAGGCAGCATCGAGCGGACAGGTGCCTTTTCCTTGATTACTTTCTGATCCTCCGACATGTTCATTTCACCGACAATAAACGGCTTTCCTTTCAAGATGCCCTTTGTCTTTGAGAAGAACAGGTCATCCTTCTTCTCTACAGGGAAGGGGTTCCCGTAGCAGTGGTCCTCGATATACGAGTCCGTAGTCGAACGGGCGTTGAGGTTCGTCTCGCTCTCCCAGAGGTTCGAAAAGATAACCGGACCATCGTATCCATATTCTCGGACAGCCTGCGTCATGCGCCTGCTGAAATCCTGGATGAGGAAGCCGCAGAATTCGGAGAACAGCTGTTTCTGTTCGTTGTTGACCATATTGTAGAAGTCGAAAGTCTTTGCATCTTTGCCTTGGACGAAAGCATCGAGCTTTGCCACAAGCTCCTTCTTGAAATATTCCGGGAAGACATTCTTGCAGACGAGGATGTATTCAGGATCGCATTCGTTCAGGAACTCCAGGCTCATGACCTGAGGATCTTTTCCGTAGGAGATACCGCTGTACTTGTTGACGCGGGTCAGCATGAACTTTGCGAATTCCGCATTCAGCAGGAAGCTGCGCTCGTCGAACATTGCCATCAGTTTCCTGGGATCAAAGGCTTTCTGCCAGTGCCAGGAATTCATCTCCTTGACCGCATCCGACCATGCCTTGTCGTCCGCATCTGACACCTTTTTAATGGAGACGTCCGCAGGTTCGTAATTGCGGCTCCACCAGACAGCAAGTGAAAGATAGATTCCCTTTTCCCTGAGTTTCGCGTTCAGATAGTCGAAACGGTCCCAGGCGTCCAGATCCATGTCGCGCGAATTGCCATTGTATTTCGCCAGGGCGATGGGACCTTGCGAATTCCAATCCTTGCTCGGACGCATCGTATGGTGCGGTCTTACCATGTTGACGCCAAGACTTGCGAGATTCGCAGCCGTCTTGTCGGCGAGATCCCTGTCCGGGAAGAAGGAACAGAGGTTCACTCCCCAGAAGTTCACTGCATTTCCGTCCGCATCCACGAATTTTTCATCCTTGATCTTCAGGGGCCTTATGGCAACCGGAGCGAGCGCCTTGGTCTGGAGCAGGGGGACGTGCTGGCGTTCAGCGGGCTGTACGGAGGGTTGCTGAACCGGCTTCACTGATCCCTCCGCCTTCTGGCTTGCCTTTTCCATGCAGCCGGAAACTAAGGCAAGACTTGCGATGCCCGCAAAAATCAAAAGTATTGTTCTCATGAAGATCCCTTTATGTTAATTTAATTACAGGCGAGACGCCTGTATCACATTCTTTATTATTTGCCGTCCAGGTAATTCTTCATCCAGTTGCCTGACCATCCGGTGGAGCCGGGTATGTTGCTGATCATCCTGGCGGATCCATCCATGTAGAGGGTCTGGTATCCGGTCCTGTGGTATCTCCTGATGGTGGTGGAATCCAGCCACGTGACTTCGGTAGGGTTGTCGCACATCAGGGCCTTGTTGTCGGTGCCTGACATCCTCAGCGGTCCATAGAACATGTTGCTTATCCTGAAGTAATAGTCGCTGCCGGCGTAGTCCGAATATTTGGTTGCGGAGATATCCTTGTTGTACTGGTAGTGGGGATACGGCACCTTCGGATTAGGGTAATGCGGTGCCGAAGGGCATTCGAAAGTCCTGCTATTGGGCAGATAGCTTTCCTTGATCAGGACTCCGAAGCTGTTCCATCCGTCCCACAGGGGATGGTCTGCGACGCTCTTCCTGATTATTGAGACTCCGCTCTTCTCATCCTCATACCATGTGTAACCTTCAAAATCGGTCATGTATATCGTCGTAGCGTATCCGTTCTGCTTCAGGTTGTTGAGGCAGACTATCTTGCGGGCGGACTCCTTCGCGCTCTGGAGCGCCGGAAGAAGCAAAGCCGCAAGAATTGCGATGATCGCTATCACTACCAGCAGCTCTATCAATGTGAACATATTTTTTCTTTCAGCCTCTGGGCTGAAAGAAAAAATCACAAACTGCTGCCTGCAAATGAAGTGTTTCATATCTCAATCCCCGTAGTGAGAATCCACATAGTTGCTGAAATAACTTCCACCCCAGCCGTCCATGCCGGGAAGATTTTTCAGCATCTTGGCGGCACCGTCCAGAAAAAGAGCCTGGTAGCTGCCTGGTCCATGATATCGTCTGGCCTTGGAAAGATCTCCACTGGCTGTTGTATATGGATTATCCATCAACATTCCCTTGCTGTAGTCTTTTGAACCTCTGAGTGATGTGCCGACATAGTTGTTTATCCTGAAGAAGTAGTCGCTTCCGGAATAGGCTATGGGAGCATCCGAAGTGATGTTGTTATTGTACTGTGAATATGTATAGGGGTTTGGAATATGGGGTGCGGACGGGCACTCGAAGTTCTTGCTGTTCGACAGATATCCATTCCTAATCAGCACTCCATTGCTGACCCATCCCTCCCATAGAGGTTTGTCGCTGGCGCTCTTGAATATCGTGGAACGATCGGCGGTCCCATTCTCATACCAGGTGTAGTCGTTGAAATCGACAAGATAGGCGACTTGGGAAAGACCAATCTGCTTCAAGTTACTTAGACATGCCGCCTGTCGGGCTTTCTCCTTGGCCGCATTCAGAGCCGGAAGCAGCATGGCGGCAAGAATTGCGATGATCGCGATCACAACGAGCAGTTCAATCAATGTAAACATATTTTTTCTTTCAGCCTTCGAGTTGAAAGAAAATATTTTAAGATGGTGCCTGTAGAAAAGATGTTTCATCCCCGGCACCCGCAGCTTTCCCTTATTACAAGAGTGTTTTTCAGGACGCTGGCAAGGTTTTCCCTGCCATTGAATCCCGAGTTCTTCTGTTTGAGCATCAGCCTCGCGGCTTCGTATCCGAGGTCATAGACCTGCTGGCGCACGGCGGTGATCGTCGGACTTGAATATTCGGAGACGACCGGGAAATCATCGTAGGATATGAGGGAGACCTCCCCCGGAACATCTATCCCATGGTGCTTGAGGCTTGTCAGCGCTTCTATGGTCGCCTCGCATCCCCAGACTATCATGGAGTCAAAGGAGGTCTTCTTCATGACAAGCTCATCGACAAGGGTGGACATGCTGAGGCCCGGCTTCAAGGAGAGAAGGAGTTTTCCGTCTTCTGGAATTCCTGAATCCTTCAAGGCCTTCCTGTGACCTTCGATCATGTCGATGCAGTATGGACGCCTGTCAAGATGCGTGAGAACGGCGATTCTTTTCCTGGAGTGCTTTTTAACGAGATGGATGGTCGCATCGTATCCGGCAGAGAAATGGTCTGTGTTGACAGAAGGTATCCTTATATGTGTTTCAGGTTTTCCGATGAACACCGCAGGACAATTGTAATTGCTGATGGCTTTCTGATCCTTTTCCGTAAAAAGGTAGTTCACCGCAATAATTCCGGAGCTTATCATTTTCCTGGTGGCTGGATTTTTAAGACAGATTTCAATTGTGCTTTTCCCATGAAGCGGGAAAAGCCTGAGATGGCAGGAGTTGACGGCGAAGCAGTCGCCTATGCCGTTGATCACCTGTCCGAGAAACGGATCCTTGAAAGTGTCCTTCGGGACGAAAGGGTAGACAAGATTGACGGTGGACGGATCGGAGCTCATGTCCGCGCGCTTTTCCGCGACGAAGGTTCCTTTGCCCTGCCTCTTGTATACAGAGCCATCCTTGACAAGCTCTCCCAGGCTTCTTTTAATTGTGATGACGCTGACCCCGAACCTCTCGGCGAGCTTGCCTTCCGGAAGCAGCTGGTCGCCGGGCTCAAGATTGCCTATGAGATCTTCTATGCGCTGGCGTGTCTGCGCAGTCTTGGTCATGACTTTTATGTTGTCGTTGCTTATCATATGACGCCTCTCAAAATAAGTCCAAATATCATATTAAACATATAATATTATATAATAAGTATATAATAAGTCAAGCGATAAGAATAAAAAAGAACACATTTTTGTTTCGAGGCATTAATCCCTATGAGTAAATCGAAAAGGCTTTTATTCTGTCCTAGAAAACTTGATAAAATCAAATTATCCTAATAACTTTCCCATATGCATGTTAAAAATCTTGTCAACCATGATAAACAGGAGCCATTCACAATGTATGTCCGCAGGAATATAAGCACTGGAATGAGCGGGCTTGACAAGCTTTTCCAGGGCCTGGTGGAAGGTGACAACCTAGTCTGGCAGGTTGATTCCCTTGAAGGCTATGAACCCTTTGTGAAGGCGTTTGCCGCCGATGCGCTGGACAGCGGCCGCCGGGTGGTCTATTTCCGTTTCGCCACGCATGCTCCTCTTTTGTCAACGCAGGATGGACTTGACATCCGCAAGCTCAGTCCGTCCGACGGCTTTGAGCCGTTTGTTTCCGATATACACCGGACGATAATCGAAGGCAACCGTGATTGCATATATATTTTCGACTGCCTGTCTGAACTTGCAGCGGACTGGTGCAGCGACCGCATGCTCGGTAATTTCTTCATGCTCATATGTCCGTACGTGCTCGATTATGGTGCTGGAGCATATTTTGCCCTGATACGCAACAGGCATTCGTTCCATGCCACTGATCCGGTCAGGCAGACCACGCAGATCCTTATCGATGTGCACAGGAGAGGCGACAGGACTTATGTGCATCCTCTCAAGGTTGAGAACCGGCATTCAAAGACGATGCATATGCTCCACAGGCGCAATGGCGATGATTTCGAACCTGTTACACAGAGTTTCGAGGCTGCGGAGGTTTTCTCGAGCGTAGCCTGGAGCCATCTTGACGGCAGCAACTGGCGTCTTGGTTTCTGGAGCATGACTTTCGCACAGGCTGAGGATATCGCCAGGGAGAATTCAGCTGAAAGGCTTAAAAGTCCGGAAGTGATGGCGCTGACCCAGCAGCTGCGCAGGATGCTGATTGCCAGAAAGGGTCCGATCATGGCCCTCGCCGAAAGGTATTTGTCACTCTCCGATCTTCTGTCCATACGCCGGCGGATGATAGGCACAGGTCTGATAGGAGGTAAATCCGTGGGCCTGGTGCTGGCGCAGTCAATAATCAGCAAGCACAGCAGTAGATTGGCCCCGATACTCGAACCGTCAGACTCGTTTTTCATTGGAGCAGACGTCTTCTACACATATCTTGTGCAGAACGGACTATGGTGGTTGAAGCAGAGGCAGAAGGATGACAGTGCGTATCTCGATGGAGTAACCCTTGCCAGGCACCAGATCCTCAACGGGAAATTCCCGGAATATCTGATGCGCCAGTTCAGGGATCTTCTTGAATATTTCGGGCAGGTGCCGATAATAGTCAGGTCCAGCAGCCTGCTTGAGGATGATTTTGACAGCTCCTTCGCCGGAAAGGCTGAAAGCATACTCTGCGCCAACCAGGGTTCCCTGAATCAGCGCATGGATGACTTTGTCATGGCTATCAGGCGTGTATACGCAAGCAACATGAGCGAGTCCGCGCTGCGCTACCGCGCATCCCGTGGCCTGCTGGATAAGGATGAGCAGATGTCAATCCTCATCCAGCGGGTATCCGGAACTATCTGCGGGCGAAGGGTGTTCCCGCACCTGGCAGGGGTGGGGCTTTCATTCAATCCATATGTCTGGGACGAACGCATTGATTCAAATGCGGGTGTCATGCGGCTTGTCATGGGGATGGGCACCAGGGCTGTAACCCCGCATCCTGAAGACCACATCCGCCTTGTCGCCCTTAACGCCCCCGAGCTGCAGCTGATTGATCCAAATGACGAGAACGCCGTCTATGCCCAGCAGGAAGTTGATGTACTGGATCTGGATTCAGGCCGGATTGTCTCAGTTCCATTCAGCGAACTTGCCGAGGAACCGTCCCTTCCCCTGTCCCTTCTCGCGGAACGAGACCTGAAGATGGAGGAAAAGGCCAGGGAACACGCGCTTCATAAAAGGAATTATTGGTCCCTTGGCTTCAAGCGTCTTCTTTCCAGCACCTCTTTTGTGCCCGATATGCGTGAGGTCCTGCAGGTGTTGGCTGCTGCATATGGAATGCCTGTGGATGTGGAATTCACCGCAACTTTTACCGACGACGAGCACTTTCAGATAAATCTCCTCCAATGCCGTCCCTTCCTGGCGGAAGGGGCAGGAACATCGGAAGTCAAAGTTGAAGATATAGTACTTTCCGAATGCATAGTCCGATCCGCCGGCCCCGTGATCGGCTACAGCCGCTCGTTGGACATGGACAGGATCATCTATGTTTCACCTTCCTCGTATGCGCTTCTGCCAGTGCAGGACCGCTACTCCGTAGCAAGGCTGATAGGAGAGCTGATACGTAATGAACGGCTGCTCAAACGCAGGGTGATGCTGATAGGTCCGGGCCGCTGGGGCACGAAGGATCCTTCGCTCGGAGTGCCTACTTCTTATTCAGATCTGAACGGGGCCACCGTGCTATGCGAGATTGCGACAATGCATGAAGGGCTGATCCCTGATTTGAGCGTGGGAAGCCATTTCTTCAACGAACTTGTAGAGATGCGAATGCTCTATTTCGCCGTATATCCCAAGCGCGATGGAAACCTTGTCGATGACAGCTTCTTCGATAGGCACTCTATCGTTCCAGAACCACTTTTGAAAATACCACGTCTTGTCGACACGGTGAAAGTTGTGGATGCAAGCGCCGAATGCAGGTTGCGCATAAGCGCCGATGCACACAGCCAGCTGGCGGCGCTCCATCGCCCAGGCAAATGATTCTGGAAGGGGATTCGATTATTATTTTTCTCCGGGATCTTCGTGTATTTAAGTAGGTACGCCCTTCAGGGTGTGCCATTCTTAAATTCATGGGACAGACTTCCTCCTCCTCCAAGATGTTTACCTGCCTGTGGCAGCGCCGAAGGCGACCAGGGCTAAGGCGGACACGGAAAGGCCGTCCATGCTTCTACAGCGACGGCATCATCTTGTCGCGCATGTATTCGCTCGGGGTCTTGCTCATCACGCGCTTGAATGTCCTGGTAAAGTGAGCCGAGGACTTGTATCCGAGCGTGTCAGAAACCTCCTTGATGCTGGTCTTGCCGCTGTCCAGGATGGAACAAGCCTCCATCATCTTCCTGCGGTTGATGAACTGGTGCGGGGGAAGTCCTGTCATCTGACTGAAGACACGGGTGAGATGTTCCCTTGAGACACCGGAGAGTTTTGAGAGCTTCGCAACCTTCATGCTCGCTTCGGTGCTCCTGTTGAGGATTGACACGGCCCTGCTGAGGAGGATGTTTTCCGGCTCGTCTGTCTTCCTTTCCTCGCGGCTTTCCGTGAGGGTGTTCAGGAGACCCATGACCAGCCTGGAGCCTTCGGATACGGATATGACGCGGGGATTCTCCATCTGTTCGAAGTATGACTGGATCCTGACGATCACCGGATGGTTGAGTGGGAGGGAATAGATCGGACCGAACCTGCGCACCATGTCGCGCAGCATGAGGAACGATGTCCCGCCGCGGAAGGCGATATACACGAAGCGCCATGGCGTGCTGGAGCTTTCAGGATAGTAATAGGATATGGCGCTGTCGTTGGACTCGCAGAGGAAGCCGCTGCCCGGCCCGACGACATGCTCCCCGGCGCCGTCCCTGAAGCAGCCGTATCCCGAAAGCGTGTACTGGAAGATGCAGTGCGGGCTGTCCTTCCTTTTGCTGCCGTCCATCCTGTAGAGCGCCGGATTGTCCCTGGTCTCCACCCCGATCGTGCCCGGAAACGGGAAGGATTCCATCGAGTCAACAGTGTTGAAATTGATGTGAGCGAACTTCATATCACAAATTGGTAAATCTTATCAAATATTGGTAATTGATTTGCACTTGTTACAGTATAGTTTCTGGATATGTGAAAATCAAGGAATATCTCAATTTGGGTATTCAAGGATAAATAATCAGTATAAAAGGAGAAATTGAAATGCCTAAGATCACTTTCATGGGTGCTGGAAGCACGGTGTTCGCGAAGAATGTACTCGGTGACAGCATGCTCACCCCGGCGCTGTGCGAATCGCACATCGCCCTGTACGACATCGACGCTGACAGGCTCAAGGAATCCAAGATGATGCTGGATCTGCTTAACAAGAACGTAAACAGCAGCAGGGCGAAGATCACCGCGCACCTTGGGACAAGGAACCGCAAGGAGGCCCTCAAGGGCGCGGACTTCGTGGTCAATGCAATCCAGGTCGGCGGATACAAGCCGTCAACAGTGATTGACTTTGAAATTCCCAAGAAATACGGCCTTCTCCAGACAATTGGCGACACGCTCGGAATCGGCGGTATCTTCAGGGCCCTCAGGACGATACCCGTCATGAAGTCTTTTGCGGACGACATGGAGGAAGTATGCCCCAATGCGCTTTTCCTCAGCTACACCAATCCGATGTCGATTCTTTCCGGCTATATGCAGAGGCATACTGCAGTCAAGACCGTCGGACTCTGCCACTCGGTGCAGGGCTGCGCTCCTGGAATCCTGAAGCATCTCGGCATGGAGTTCAAGCAGGGAAAGACGAAATGGGTCGTCGCAGGAATCAACCATATGTCCTGGCTTCTCGAGATCAAGGACGAGAACGGTAAGGACCTCTATCCTGAAATCAAGAAGAGGGCATTCGCGATGAACGACGCCGCCAGGAAGAAGGGCGCGAAGAAGCATTACGACATGGTCAGGTTCGAGATGATGAGGAACTTCGGGTACTACAACAGCGAATCTTCCGAGCACACCGCCGAGTACCATCCCTATTTCATCAAGAGCACGCATCCGGAACTCATCGAGGAACTCAACATCCCGCTTGACGAATATCCACGCCGCTGTATCGGCCAGATCAAGGGCTGGAAGAAGCAGAGGGACGAGATCATCAACAACGCCAACCTCTCGCACACGAGATCGCATGAATACGCGTCATACATCATGGAGGCCGCAGTCACCGACATACCTACGGAGATCGGTGGAAACATCATCAACAACGGATTGATCCCGAACCTTCCCGCCAATGCATGCGTCGAAGTACCGTGCATGATCAACAGGAACGGCATCAACGGATGCCATGTGGGTGAAATTCCTGAACAGCTTGCTGCCCTCAACAGGACGCATATAAATGTGCATCTCCTCGCGATCGAGGCTGCAGCCACGCTGAAGAAGGACAAGATCTACCATGCGGCGATGATGGATCCGCATACCAGGGCTGAACTCACCCTCGACCAGATCCGCTGTCTCTGCGACGATCTGATCAAGGCGCACGGGAACATGCTCCCGAAATTCAAATAACGAAATAAATTCCCGCAGGGATGAAATTCTCCCTGCGGGAATTTATATTTCTTCATCCTGGTAAACCTGATCCCTGTTTCTGTCGGCGTCTGGGTCGCCACGAACATGAAAACCTGGAAGTCGCGCATCCTGACCGTGACTTTTGCACTGGCCTGCACGATTGCCGTCCTGGTTATCTATGGATTGATCGGGGTGGCAATGTCCCTCTTCGTGTTCAACAAGTAGGTACGCCCTTTAGGGTGTACCATTCTTGAATTCATGGGACAGCCCATTACATCGAAGAAATTGCCGGCGGGACGCCAGCGCTCCGTAGGACCAGGAGAAATAATCAAATTGAACTTTGTGGCTCAGCAGTTCATGGCAATGATGTTGAAAATGGAAGGCTGCGATGATATAATAGCTACTATGACAAGCACCATACAAATTGCACAGATGTCCCGTAAGGAGAAGCTCCAGACCATGGAGGCCATATGGTCTGATTTATCCAAGGATGATGCAAATGTCGAGTCGCCTGCATGGCACGGGGAATTCCTTAAGGAGACTGAAGCCCGAATAGCTTCCGGCAAGGAGAAGTCTGCTGACTGGACGGCTGCAAAGCGCAATCTGAGGAAGCGATTTGAATGAAGATAAAGATCCTTTCCTTGAAATAGGAGTGAGACATACTGCAATTAATAATTGAATATGCATTCTGGGTGTTTTTCGATGTCATCTGCTACATGACAGGGGACTTTATATTATACCTGCTTTCTCTCGGCCACCTTAAGATCAAATGGATTCATTTTTGCAGAAAAGATAAATACTTTATAGCCAATTCCCCAATTGTTAGCTACATGATTGGATTATTGTTCTGGATGTTCTTGGGTTGGATGATTTATAGGATGTTTTAACATCTGAGTTGATTTCAAAATTCGAAGTAGAACAAGCCTCTGGCTTGTTTTTACGCAAGCCAGAGGCTTGCGCTACTCCCTGGAATAGGACTTTTGAAATTGCCTTAGCTAGACGTTGCTCGAAATGGTAGTCTCAAAATGAAATTTGTCTAAAAAGTAGCACAGACATTCTTGTCTGTGGACTCAAATTAAATTTTCAATCGCAGACCAGCCTTCGCTAAGATGCTATGGCACGGCACGCAGGAATGTTCGCGTTACTTCGTGTCCTTCGTGGTGGAAAAAATCCCAATTCTCGGGCAGGAATCCCAGTCATTCGACGGGACAAGTGCCCGAGTTACTACAGCCCCAGGCCGGGTTCTTCGTCGTGCTCCGGTTCAGATTTCGGCATGAACGGCGAGAATTTCTTGTAGAGTTCGTCGAGTTTGGCAAGGTAGTATGGGATGTTTTCGTCGCGGATGGCAGGTGCATCCCTCAGAAGGCATGAGTTGTCGACGACAGATGCATTCTTCTTTGTTCCGGTGACATAGAAGGAGATCTGGTCGCCAGCGCGGTAGTCGCGTCCGGACTTGGTCGCGAGCTCGTATGCTGCGCTCCGTTTTCCATTCTCCTCCGCAATTCCTCTCCTGTAGGATTCAAGGGATTCCTGCAGTGTCTCGGATTTTGCGAACTTCGCAAGAGGCCATTTCCTCGTCTCGATCGCGGTCCTGTATTCCGCCGTCATCTTCTCTATGGACTCAAAATCCTCCTTCAGCAGGTGTTCGATGATTTTCTTCATGTATTCGCGCTGGAAAGGCTCGAGTCCGCGTGATTTAAGCGCCGCGCCGGTCATTGATATTTCGCCGTCCTTGGAAAGCAGCGCATAGTTCTTGCTCTTGTAGCAGAACATGGAAGGATACATGGAATCAAGTTCCACCTCGATCCCCTTGGGAAGTATTTTCTGGATCCTGTCTTTCATGACGTCCGGATCCTTCACTCCGGCTGGAGGCTGGAAATAGATGCCGTCGGTGTCTATCTCGATGACGTCGGCGTTGCTGTCCTTCAGGAATTTCACCATGGAGCTCAGGATGCTCCTTCCGCTTCCGGTGACGCATTCCGCCATCGTGTAGTCGTTGAACGTGCCCTGGGAAAAACCGAGATATCCATAGAATGAGTTGATGAGAATTTTGAAGGTCGTCTGGAGGGAATAAAAATATTCTCTTTTTTCCTCGGTGTCTGCAGATTTTTCAGCATCTTTTGCATGCAGACGGAAACGTCTTAGATTTTCGAGGAAAAAAGGGAATATTTTTAAACTGTCCCTTTTCGGGACCCAGGATTCGGCCAAAATTATCGAGGGATAAAGCGAGCGAATGTCGCAATGCCAGACGTTTTCAAAGACGCCTGATGAGAATGCCTCGGTCAGGGCTCCGGCGAAGCTCCGGCTCTGTTCCGGGACCGGGATGGACTGCTCCTTTTCGAGATACGCGGCGACAAGCATCGCGTCAATCCTGGTTGCATTTCCGCGAACTACGCAGTTCTGATATGAATATGGGATGAGTTGTGTCTGGTAGAAATAGCTGGGAGAAAGTATCTCGGCGATCGCCCTGGTTTCCCTGACGTCGTCCAATGCGTACTTCTTGACGCGTTCGCGGTCCTTGAAGAACATCGTGCAGATCTCGCTGCCGTCGATGTAGGTCCTGTCCTTAGAGGCGACCCCGAAATGTCGGGCGATAGACTTGAGGCCGTAGTCCTCGAGTTCGCGGTAGGTAACGTCGTAGAACTGCGCGAGGAAGTAGGTGTCGATTATGTGGCGTCCGTAGATGTCGACCCTCGTGTAGTTCACGGTGCGTTCCGCGATTGACACGCGTGAGGGTCTGCTGGAAATAATGCTGCCGTCGCGTCCGAGATTGAGTTTGACCTTGTGGCGTTTTGCGCGCGTCTGTATGAAAGGCAGATCAAAGCGGAAAATGTTATGTCCTTCGATGATGTCGGGATCGCGTTCGTTCAATGTCTCCACGAATTTCTCCAGGAGCTCCTTTTCGGAATACGGCTCCTCGAGGACCAGGAGTTTCTCCCAGCCGGTATTGTCGGACATGCTGATCATGGCGATCTTGTCGCCTTCGCGCTCGGCATTTGGGAACTCGAATCCTTCGGTCATCAGGGTTTCAATGTCGAACTGGAGCCTGCGGGTGTCGCTGAACTTCATTTTCCTGAAAAGCCTGAACTGCTCCGATGTGAGAAGTTGCTGCATCTCGTCGTTGAACAGGCGGATTGGGGATGTCGGCGAAGTCGGGTTGAAACCTTTAGTCTTCTTCAGGAACTTCAGGGCGCTGGCGTAATCCTTGGAATCTGCGAATTTCGCAAGATGGCAGAATATGGAGTCGCCGTTGAGTCTGACGATTTCAAAGTTGAGGTCTGATCCGCTGAGTATGGCCGGGTCTGCCAGGAGGAGGAAAGGATGGAACTGGATTTCCTTCTTTTCGAGTTTGCCATCGTTTCGGATGTAGATTACGGCCTTGCCGTTTTCGCCGGGTTCGGCGGCGACGACATGGTCGAATCTGGAAGGCACAAGGTTTTCAAGATTGAAATTCATAGGAAAATATAACCACGAAACACATGAAATACACCAAAAGTATGAAATTGAAATCATCTAATCATGAACTACGTTAAACAAAATTGATAAAAAGTAAGGCGGGTTTTCCAGCCTGTTGTCTTAAACAGGCTGGAAAGCCTGTCCTGCTGTAAAACAAAGGAGTTGACCGCTTATGAAAAAATCGAATGCGAAATATGTTCCGGCGGAAAACCGGTATTCAGAAATGAAGTATAACCGTTGCGGGCGGAGCGGGCTGAAGCTGCCTGCGATATCGCTCGGTCTCTGGCACAACTTCGGAGGAGTGGACGATTTTGAGACGTGCCGCAGGATAATCATGGGATCATTCGATCTCGGGATCACGCATTTCGACCTTGCGAACAACTACGGCCCGCCGGCGGGATCCGCCGAGATTAATTTCGGCAGGATAATGCAGAAGGACTTTGCCGCCTACCGCGACGAGATGGTCATTTCCACGAAGGCCGGCTATTACATGTGGCCCGGACCATACGGGGAATGGGGTTCAAGGAAATATCTGCTTGCCAGCCTTGAGCACAGCTTGAAGAGGATGGGGCTGGACCATGTCGACATCTTCTACAGCCACAGGCCGGATCCGGACACGCCCCTTGAGGAGACCATGTCGGCGCTCGAACAGGCGGTGCGGCAGGGAAAGGCGATTTATGCTGGAATCTCAAACTACAGGTCGCATCAGACGGTCGAAGCATCGAAGATACTGAAATCCCTCAATGTTCCATGCCTGATACATCAGCCAAGGTACAGCATGTTCGACAGGTGGGTGGAGCATGACGGGCTTCTTGACATTTTGGACAGGGAAGGCGTCGGGTGCATTGTCTTTTCACCTCTTGCGCAAGGAATGCTGACGGACAAATACCTCAAGGGGATTCCGAAGGGTTCCAGGGCGTCGAAAGAAAACACCTTCCTCAAGAAGGACAATGTAACTGAGGAAAAGGTAGGCAAGTCCAAGGCTCTCGACGAGATTGCCAGGGAGCGTGGACAGAGTTTGGCGCAGATGGCTCTTGCCTGGGTCATGAGGAGGAAGACGGTGACTTCCGCGCTCATCGGGGCAAGTTCGCTGGAGCAGGTGAAGGACTGCGTTGCCGCCACGAAGAACCTGGAGTTCTCAAAGGAGGAACTCGGGAAGATAGAGAAGATATTGAAGGGATAAATTTGGTTCCCAAATTTATAAATTTTGAAAAAGGGGAAAATAGATGGATTTCATGAATCCGTTCATTGAGGATTTTTTCAGGCTTGTGCGCGGCAATCTCATGGAGATTATGCTTGTATTCGTGGGAACGGTGCTGAGCGTCTACGGTGGCGACATCAACAAGGCCCTGATGAAGAAGATCAGGAAGGAGAATTTCTTCGTGAGGTTCGGTGCGTTTGTCGCGCTTTGTACTGTCGGCTACGGGTTCGTCACGTTCGTGATCGGCAAGGTGCTGGTGAAATACATGGGCCAGCTGAGCAATATATGGCTGATCTCCGTGATTGCAGGCCTGTTCATACTCATAGGCCTCATAGCCGAAGAGAAGAATCATATTTAAGATGGGGGTCCGATGTTTAAAAAAATAGTACTTAACGGCACTTTTTGTCTTTCCTTGACTCTGTCTTTTTGCCTATTGGCGCAGGACAAGGCGCCGGCAGTGAATAATGAAAAGGGGAACAAGAATCTTGACATCAAGGACATCAACATTCTGGAAGACTTGAACGACGTAGGGCAGAAGGCTCCAGTGAAAGCAGATGTTCCTTCCGAGAAGGCCGTGGAAGTAAGAAAAGTTGTGTCAAAGCTGGATGTCCCTGAGGACGATGTCCTGAAGAAGTCGATTGCCGGCATAAGGGATGTCTACGCGGAGAAATACAAGTCGTCTGATGCGAAGGTCCGGCATGATCTTGCCGTTGAGTTCCTGTCCGAGGCTAAGAAGAAGGAGCATACTCCCGCAGTGCAATATGCTTTCTTCATGGAGGCGATCCAGAATTATGCATATGCCGGGGATGTGGCAGGAATCATGAAGGCCATAGGGGAACTGGATTCCGTATTCAGGATCAACAGGATTGAGTTCACTGAAAAGGAACTTGCCAGCTGCGAGAAATACGCCAAGGTTCAGAATGATCAGTCGGCTCTTGCTGAAGCATATGCCGGATGCTATTCGCTCGCGCTTGAGAACGATCTTTATGATGCTGCTGCAAAGTACTTGAATTCCGCATCCATATATGCCAAGAAGGCGAACAACAACGATCTGATGAACGAGATAAGGGAGCTTAACAAGGACATGCTGGTATTGAAGAAGGAATATGCGCTTGTGGCAGGCTCCTTTGAGAAGCTCAAGACTGTTCCAGACGATCCAGCTGCGAATTCCGCAGTCGGGAAGTTCTACTGCTTTACAAGAGGCAACTGGGAGAAGGGGCTTCCGCTTCTGGCAAAGGGGCAGGATGAGAAAATGAAGCAGCTCGCCGGGGATGAACTTAAGAATTCGGTGGAGGTTCCTGAAATGACAAAGCTTGCCGACGGGTGGTGGGCTCTTTCCGAGGAAAGGGATTACAGGTTGAACCAGAATGAACTGCGGAGGCGTGCCTGTTTCTGGTATGATAAGCTGCTCCCCTCTCTTGCAAGCCTTGAAAAGATCAAGGTTGAGAAGAAGATCGAGCTTGCCTGTTCCTCATTCGGAATCAAGCGTTCCTCCCTTAATCTTCCTAAAGGCGCCGTACTGGCTTTCAATTTTGAGAAGAACACGATAGTAAAAATTGGGGCAACTCCGATAATATCAGATCTCAGCGGGCAGAAAAACGACGGAATAATCCATGGCGTCAAGTTTGTCAAGGGTGCTGCAGGAGATGCTGCGGAATTCAACGGCAAGGACAGCTACATAGAAGTCAAGGATTCCAAGACTCTTGCTCTGGACGCCAGTCTTACCGTTGAGATGTGGCTTAATCCACTGGATTTTAGCATAAGGCGCAACCCATACAACAAATGCTATGGAGGAGAAGGCACCATGACAATTGAAGTCAGCGGCGCCATTAATTTTTTTACAGGAGCGACCGGCAAGGACGCTGAAGGCGGATACATGGGTGCAAGCAGTTCAAAAGCACTGCTTCCCGGCAAATGGAGCCATGTTGCCGTCGTCAGGGATCAGAAAGCGAATAGGATAGCATGGTATTTCAATGGTGAACTTGCCAGCGAGACTCCGTTCGCCATGGAGGTCAAGGCATCAAAATTAAACATATTGATAGGCAAAGGATATGCAGGAGCCTATTCAGGCATGATCGATGAGTTGGCCATCTTCAACAGGGCCCTCTCCGAAAAGGAAGTCAAGGACCTCTTCAACATGGGCAAAAAAAGCCAGAGCTTCTGAGGTAAAGCGGACATTCCTGTCTGCTTGTTTTAACTCTCAAACCAAACAGACAGGAATGTCTGTTCTACTTTTGAATAAACCATCACAATTGCATAATATTACCAATATATTAATCTTTTTTACAAGCACGCACGTGCAAATACTAGTAATATTGTGTCCAGATAAAAAACACAGGAGGCAATTATGAACAGAGAATTTTACATGGATCTTGCTAAATCTGGCGCGGCTTTCCCTATTGGAACAGATCTCGTTGTCCACGAGAAGAACGATCCTAGGAAAGTCATGTTCGACGGAGTGCTTCTAGGAAAGGCCGTTGAAGAGGCTTCCAGGCGCTACAATGCTCCTCTCGCCTTCCCTCTGATGGATCTGAAGCTTGAAAAGGCACTTCTGCTTGACATCCTTGGAGTATCCCCCGAGAATGTCGACACCTACCATTTCGAGACAACTCCTACGGCCGAGATGATCGAGAAGGTCAAGAAGGAGCTTCCTGCCCGCTCGCTTCCAAGGATTGATGCGACATGCGGCGCCATCAAATATATCGCCGGCAGCACCGACCTGGTTCCTGTCGGAATGTGCATCGGTACATTTTCGCTTATGACCAAGCTCATGGCGGATCCGATAACCGCCGTCTATCTTTTAGGAATGGGCGTACAGCCCGACGAGGAAGAGACTGTTGGAACAGTGAAGAAATCCCTTGAGCTGGCATGCATGGCCGTCAAAAGGTGCATTACCCTGCAGATCGAAGCCGGCGCGAAGGCGATAATCATGTGTGAGCCGGCCGCGAACAAGATCTACATCTCACCGACCCAGATAGAGGAAGGTTCTGACGTGTTCGACCGCTGCGTGATGGATTATGCGTTCGAGATAAAGGATCTTTTGAACAAGCACAAGGTCGATCTCATCCTCCATGACTGCGGGGAGCTTACCGACCAGATGATCGAAAGGTTCGTGAAACTTGATCCGGCGATGCTGAGCCTCGGAAGTTCGCGGAAGCTCTGGGATGACGCCAGACTCGTCCCGAAATCAACGGTGCTCTACGGAAACCTGCCGTCAAAGCATTTCTATTCTGATGAGAAGATTACGAAGGCGCAGGTCATCGAGAAGTCGCTGGAACTTGTCAGGAAGATGAAGGAAGTCGGTCATCCGTTCATACTCGGGAGCGAGTGCGACGTGCTGAGCGTTCCGGAATCGATAGGGACTATCAACGAGAAGGTCAGCGCGCTGGTGAACTGCGGCGGATGCGGATGTGGCTGCGGACACAGCCATCCCAGGAAAGCGGCATAAGCAGGGAAAATCCGAAGCACGAATATCGAAATCCGAAACGTTATAAGAATTCCCAAGGGACAAAGGACCTTGGGAATTCTTATTTGACAAAGCGGCCTCTTCTTGCCTTGGCATCGGCTGTTCCCTTTTTCAGGCTTGTGAGAAGTTCCGTGTTTCCGGTTATATCCTTCATTTCGGGCTCATCGGTGAGCCCATGCCTCTTCCCTATCCGCAGTATCACGGTCTTGCTCATGGTATGTCTCCATTTGATTTTGAAATTGCCTGGATCAGGGACTCCAGTAGGAGTCCACGGCTTCCCTGGCCAGGCGCACATAGTGCCGCCCTCGCTCGAAATCGCCGAAGATTGTCCCGACTTCCCGCTGCGCAATCTCGAAGATACAGCCGCTCGCCGCCTCGCAGACACCCTTGAAATACGCGGTGATCGCCTCGCCGTTGAGCGGACCGTCATGGGTCACGAATTCTGCGCGCGGCTTGCAGTAGTAGACGATCCGGCTGCCGCGCAGGAACTCGCCGATGCGGGGTTCATTGTTGAAAGGGGAGACGGACAGCTTGCGGAGTTTTGGCCACTTTGACAGGTAATTCGGCCAGATGGCGTCGACGCGCTCGCAACAGCCGTAGGAGAGCAGGCCGAAACGATCGACCAGGCGCTGCTGGTACGGGAAGACGAACTCGCCGAATGTATCCGCCGAGACCGCAGTCGTCTCCTGAGACTCGAGGAATCCCCAGCACTCTGTCGTCTTCGTTACCTTGTTGCACGGGAGTTCGTCGTTGAAGGCGAAGGATTCCTGGGCAAGGGGGCTGAGGCCGCTCGTCGGGAGCAGCAACTGCTCCTTCTCAAGGAAGTCGTAGTACTGTTCGTAGATCCGGGTCGCCATCTCCATGGCCTCGTGAACAGCGTCCGGACAGTCGAACATGGCCATGTAGTATGCTTCCATGCCCATCAGGTGTACGAGCGGATTGGTGATCCCTCCGGGCAGGCTGCCCATGACCATGCGCACCGGCAGGATATCACCCAGGACATCCTCCAGCAGTTCGCGATGACAGATGGTTCCTTCCCGGTCAACACCGAATGATCCGCCACGCAGCTTGTCGATCTCCGAGGCCAGGTCGCTGATGACCGGATCGATGTGGAATCCCTGCGCGTTGGGACCCGTGGCCCGCGTGATCGCGGCCTCGATGCCGAACGGGCGGACATATGTGCGCCACGTGATGTCGAATGTCGGTGGGACCGGCGTGTCATCGTCGAACAGTTCGCGTCCAACCAGCCTGCCAAGGAGAGCGGCCTCGATCCGGCGCGCCTGTTCACCCTCGCATTTCAGGCGTGGTGTGACGACCTCATGGGTGAAATTGGAGAACAGCAGCCTGACTGGAGGAGATTCACGCCGTCCTTCCGCCTGTGCTTGCCACTTCTTCAGTATGATCTTATTCTGCGGGGAATTCGCGTAATCGAGCTGTATCTGCGCCAGTTGCCTCAAGATCCCGCAGTCATGTGCTGAAATTAATTCCATGCTGTTAACCTTTCTGACTCGGTCAATCAATTTGTTCGCCTGACAATCTATTTCTTATCCAGGCAGGACTCCTTCTGCAGTCAAGGACTGCGTAGATGAGTATTTCGCTTTCCTCGATTCGATAATATATTGAAAATGGAAAGCGTTTGGAAAGCATACGATGGTATTGTGCATGGAATTGAGGGTGTATGCCGGCGTAGATCAACAGGGAGTCTATATCTGAAAAGAGTGAATCAAGGTAATATGAGCCAAGCCCTTTGTCCTGCTTCTCGTAAAAATTATATCCATCCAGCAAGTCCTGGCTTGCCGCCCCCAGTATCTTGACTTTCACTTGATGTTTTTCCTGATTTTGCGCTTGGCATCTTCCCAGTCGACAAATGAATCAGTTCGGGCTTTCAGTGTTTTTTCCCTGTCATCCAGGATGTCCTTGTGCCATTCCGGAGAGGTAATGTCGCCTGCATTTTTGCATAAGTCGTCCCATATGTATTCCATGGTGGAAATTTTTTCTTGTATGCTCATCTTTTTCAAGGGTAGAGCGGCAATCATAAATACCTCCGATTATTCTAAGGATGAATATAGCTTTATATATTCCTACTTACAAGATTAATCTGGTCTTTGCGAACGTCTCAGGCTCTGGCAACCGGCGAAGCTTGGTTGCCAGAAGCCGCCTGGTTAAATGCCTATTGGTTTTCTTTTTTTGCTAATTTGCGAATCATGATTCCGCTAATAACAAAAATTAAGCCGGTCAACAGTAGAAATAAAACTATAAAAAGGCTAGTTCTTTTTGCGACAAATTCCACAATTCATGCATAAGGCAACAGCATCGGTTTTGTGCTTGAAACATTTCATAATTATTCTCCATTTAACTTCTTATTATTCGGTTCTCCATAAGCAGGGGTTCGAAATTGCAATTATGCAACTCCCGCTGCGGATTTAGCCTCAAGCATGTCATCATATGTATATAAGGCTTATGGTAAATCACCAGATGCACGTAAAATAGACCACAACAGGCACTGAAATCAAGGTTCCAGCCCCCAATATCAGGACCCGGATCTGGTTATGGAAGTACTAGTCGTCTCGTAACCTGTTTGTATCTGCAGGCTACAATCTGCTGAACGACGGTTCGAGCAGTTTGATTTCCTTTTCCAGAACGTCGCAGTCAGAAAAATGTTTCCGCCATTTTGCAGTTTTCTTGAGCATCTCATTTATTGTCGCCTGGGCGTTCTGGCGCGAGAGCCCGAACTGTCCGCAGAGAGTCAGGGCATTATCAATGGTCGCTTCTCTTCCGCGTTCCCCGACGGACATTGCAAGACTGAATTCGGTGCTTACTCCATGCTGGACGAAGCTCGGGACAATGTCGTAGGCTGGAGAAAGGCGGAGGCCGTTTTCGATTGTCAGGAACCCGTGGTTCCGGGGATGATCGTCGGTGTTCCGCACCAAAATATTGAAGACCATCCTGCGGAAAAACTGCTGGATGTCGGAAGCGGGGCAATGTTGGCGCATGACGGAGGCGATTGCCGTATAGCTCCAGTCAAGGCGGTCGCGTTCGTCCTGCCGCATCAGGGAAAGACTGCTGATGAAGCCTTGCCGCAGCCAGCCGCCCGAAATCCCTCCCCGGTCGAAACGTCGGATCAGGTAGATGTCCTTTCCCGAAGCAGGGACAATTTTCACTTCGGGTATTTCAATTCCGCAGGTCTGGGCGAGTTTCATCGTAGCGTACTCGATCCGGGGAATGTTGATGGTGTCGCCCTTTGACGGAAATTTGGCAATCCACAACGAGTTTTTCCATACCACCGTGCATTTCGGCCGTGCGCCGCCCATGCTGCTTCCCTGCCGGAGCAGATGCAGGATATGCGATTCGGCAGGCCTGCCGGACTCAATATCTTCGGAGGCTTCGAGAATGTCCGAAAGCTGGTTGAAATGCGGGGGCGCAAGTTTCGGCTCCGGAGAGTCCGGGCTCAGGCGGAAGGCGAGGTTGCCTGTGCGGGTGGCGTTGCCTGCCAGCAGGAAGTCCGTCTCGGAAATGGTCTCCGGAGCGGTATTGAGTTCTGAGGCGATGACAAGCCTGCCCCAGTAGTCAGGAGAGGCGTCTCGGAATGTCCCGTAGAGTCCACCGTTCGTTGTCACCGGGGCCGGATCGATGCCAAGAGGAAGGAAGACTGGATCCACGGCCATTGCGTTGGAGCGTTCCTGGTAGCGGCGTCCATAGACAAAGGTCCCCACCCCCGAATCGGAATCGTGGGAGAATACGCCTGCCGGAACGGCAGTCGATTCATTGGGCAGGTAGATGAATACGATTATTTCCTTTAAGGCCATATTTCAGAAGTCCGCTTTTTCCCGGAAGCTTGGCTTGCGCACGCGTTCCGGCTGATGTTTTTTCTCGAGGAAGATTCCAACCTTGTCATTTTCTGGTGCCGCCAACTGGAAGAGTTGTTTTTCCAGTCCGAGAATCCAGAGCGCGGAAACCAGCACGGAAAGGGTTGCTCCTGCATCTCCACGTTCAAGGCGGGAAAGAGTCTGACGGATCACAAACATCCGCGAGGCCATCTCCTGGATTGTCCACTGACGTCTTTTTCTTGCGGTTCTTATGTTCTCGCCGAGTTTCGCCAGTCCGATCCTCAGTTCCGGTGGCAGTGACTCCTTTGAACCTTTGGTATTATGTTTCATAAATACATCATTAAATGGTTTAGTGTTATATATAAGTAACATATATTCTGACAAAGTCAAGCGCTGATGGGGATATTTTTCATCATATTGCAATCCTATATCAAGTATTTATGCAAGTGAATATAAAATTTGCATACGCAATTTTCATTGCTATTGTTGAGATCCATGAGTTCAAAAACGAAAACACCTTTGAAAGACTGGCTGCTGGACATTTACCGGATCCTCGAGGATACCTATGGGGTCCAGGAATGCTTCCTCAGGCATGAGGACCCTCTCCAGCTGATGGTCAGCGCGATCCTTTCCGCGCAATGCACCGATGCCAATGTGAACAGGGTTTCTCCCGGGCTTTTCAAAAAGTACCGGAACGTCAGGGATTTTGCCGAGGCAGACATCAAGGAGCTGCAGAAGGACATCAAGTCCATCGGGCTTTTCCGCGCAAAATCAAAGAACATCATCAATGCCTGCAAAAAGATCATGAAGGAGTTTGGAGGAAAACTTCCTTCAGAGATGGAAAAGCTGGTGACACTTCCAGGAATAGGGCGCAAGACTGCGAACGTCCTGCTATGCCATGCCTTCAACCGTCCGGGATTTCCTGTCGACACCCATGTCCAGCGTCTGACAAACAGGATCGGATTCGTAAAAATGGAAAATCCTGTGAAGATCGAGATGATCATCGACAGGCACCTTCCGGATGAATACTGGTGTTCGTTCTCGCAGCTGCTGATCTCGCACGGGCGCGCCAGGTGCCGGGCGCGGAAACCCGACTGCGAAAACTGCGAAATCCGCAAATTCTGCGAGAAGAGGATTTAACCATCCGCTCCTTCTCCCGAGATTGCCGGACTTAGAGAAATTGTTCGTAGTAGCGCATGTTTGCGCGTTCTTAAAGTAGGGACGGGCTTTAGCCTGTCCCATTCCTGGAAACAAAGATGGTACATGCTAAAGCACGTACCTACTACGCGCAAACATGCGCTACTGCAAACGAAATGCTCCGTAATCGTCATGCTGGAAAAAATGAGGCTGTTTGTGCTTGGAAGTATGCTGGGCTTCAGCCCGACAATCGGGTTCAGGATTTTTCCATGATATTTATGTCGCCGTCCTGCGGAGGCTTAACTGTATTTTTTAGATTACCTTTTCCACAGGCTTACGCCATGTGGCTACAATATGCCACCCTCTGCGAGGGCTTAAATCCAAGAAATTTTCGAGGAAGTCCGCGTAGCGGGCGAAATATTTTAGCCCCATGCGTCTACCACGGCGTAGCTTTGCGAAGCCGGGAAGCGTGGGGACAAATGATAAATAAAAACAATCGGAGCCTCCGCAGGATGGCGGCATAAGTGGTGCAGTTAATAAACTTCCTGCAAATTTGTCCCGGAGTGAATCCATGCTATCTTATCCGCCCATATTTTTTTGACGTGTCAAAAAAAATATAAAAGGAGAAAAAAATGCAAATCAAGAAGAATAAGATATTCATCGGTGATGTGCCGGTCAGCACGATAGCTGAGAAGTACGGGACTCCTACATACGTCTATGACGAGAACAAGATCAGGGAGAACTACCGCAGGGCGCTCGGAGCGTTCTCGAAATACTATCCCGATTTCAGGTTCTTCTACGCCGTGAAGGCCTGCAACAATCCTGCGATCGTGAACATACTGCGCCAGGAGGGCGCCGGCATCGATGCTGCAAGCGTGAACGAGATCCTGCTCGCGAAGAGCGTAGGGCTCAGCGGAGAAGACGTGATGTTCAGCGGTAATTTCCTGTCGGACGACGACATAAAGCGCGGGCTCAAGAGCGGAGTGATATTCAATCTCGATGATCCCTCACTGCTTCCGCGCATCCTGAAGTTCGGCAAGCCGAAGATACTTTCATTCAGAGTCAATCCCGGATACGGAAAGAGCAATGTCGGCGAATTCGTTACGAATGCAGGGCCCAACGCCAAGTTCGGGGTGCATCCCGACCAGGTGATGGAAGCATACCGTGCCGCGAAGAAGGCTGGAATCACACGTTTCGGTGCGCACATGATGCCGGGTTCGTGCATCACCGAGCCGGAATATTTCTCGTTCATCACCAATCTCATGATGGACATCATCGGCAAGGTCGGCAAGGAGCTCAAGATACATTTTGAATTCATAGATCTCGGAGGAGGGCTCGGGATACCGTACCGTCCTGGCGAACAGGGATTGGACATAGAGGAAGCCGCGAAGCAGGTTGCAACGGCATTCAAGGCGAAGGTCAGCCAGTACGGACTCAAGCCGCCACGCCTCATGATGGAGCCTGCGCGATATTTCGTCGGCAACGCCGCATGGATAGTCGGCAAAGTCCATGCGATCAAGAAGTCATACAAGAAGATCATCGGTACCGATATCGGCATGAACACCCTGGCTCGTCCCGCAATGTATGGTGCATACCATCACATCTACGTTGACGGCAAGGAGAATGCCAAAAGGGAGAAGGTGGGTCTTTGCGGACAGCTCTGCGAGAACACCGATTTCTGGGTGAAGGAACGCGAACTTCCTGCTTCGATCAGGGAGGGGGACATTGTAGTCGTCGAGAATGCCGGAGCCTATGGTTTCGCGATGAGCTACCAGTACAACGGCCGTCTTCGTCCCGCCGAAGTCCTTGTCAGCGGAAAGAAGCATTTTCTCATCCGCAGCCGTGAGGAGTTCGAGGATATGATCCGGAACACTACCGTGCCGGCATATCTAAAGAAGTGACAGCATGTAAATATTCACTGAAACTTGGTTCGGTGAATATTTACCATTTCAGCTTGATGTTCCGCGTGTTATGAATTAAATTACGCGCCAAGTCTTTATTTGGGGAAATTTTATAATGGGAATTGAAGGGAATTGCTGATGTTCTATCAAAAAATATCCAGAATGTTTTCCACCGATATTGGAATCGACCTTGGGACGGCCACCTGCCTGGTCTTTGTCCGCGATAAAGGTATTGTCCTGTGCGAACCTTCAGTTGTCGCCATAATGGAGGGGACGAAGGAAGTCCTTGCTGTAGGAACCGAGGCGAAGAGGATGCTTGGGCGTACTCCTGGAAACATCCGTGCGATACGTCCGATGAAGGATGGTGTCATCGCTGATTTCGAGATCACCGAGGAGATGCTGAGATATTTCATACAGAAGGCCCGCCAGTACGTTCCGAAACGCAGGAGAATCCTTTCACCCCATGTCCTCATTGCTGTTCCTTCTGGAATCACTGAAGTTGAGACAAGGGCTGTCAAGGACAGCGCGCAGAGGGCCGGAGCCGGAGACATCTATCTGATTGAGGAACCCATGGCGGCAGCCATAGGAGTTGGTCTTCCTGTAGCAGAACCTTCAGGAAGCATGATCGTCGACATTGGTGGTGGTACGACTGAAGTCGCCATCATTTCCCTTTCAGGCATAGTCGAATCCAGAAGCGTCCGCGTTGCTGGAGATGAAATGGATGCGGCAATAACCCAGCACATGAAACGCGTATACAACCTGATGATCGGTGAGAGAACAGCTGAAGACATCAAGATCAAGATCGGAAGCGGATATCCTATGGCTGATGAGTCAACCATGGAAGTCAAGGGAAGGGATCTCATTTCAGGTCTCCCCAAGACCATCAAGATAACTTCGCAGGAAGTGAGGGCGGCCCTCCAGGAACCTCTCACAAGCATCGTTGAAGCTGTCAGGGTTACGCTTGAACGCTGTCCTCCCGAGCTTGCTGCGGATCTCATTGACCGCGGCATCATGCTTGCAGGCGGAAGTTCGCAGCTACGAGGTCTCGACAGGCTGATTTCAGAAGAGACAGGTCTTCCTGTATTCGTTTCCGAGGAGCCCGCCAAGGCGGTTGCCAACGGAACTGGAGTCGTCCTTCAGGAACTCGAGACCATGACAAGGGCTCTGTCTGTTTCAGCTTCGCGCTACCGTTCGAACAACTGATGGTAAATATTCGCTGGCCGATCGGCCAGCGAATATTTACAAATGAAGAATGAAAAACTTGCGTTATATAACCATTCTGTTTATTTTTGCCTCCACTGCTCTCTTTTCCCAGGATGCTGGGACTGAAACCAGCGCTGCAGGAATTGATGAGCTTGTCGTTGTTTCAGGACTCCAGCCAATGGTCGAGTCCACTGCTGATCTTACTTCTGCCGGCATGAAGAAATACTCCTCCAGGCTCACTGATGCGGCTTCTGAAAAATATGTCGGTACTGTTGACAAGGCTTATGAAAAAGGGAAGATATTCTCTGTTTTCAGGAAGTCTTTTGCCGGGAAGATAAAGCAGCAGGACATTCCTGATATTTTAAAATGGCTTTCGAGTCCTCTGGGGAAGAAGATCACCGATATTGAAAGAAAGTCGCTTACACCTGAAGGTGCGAAGGGATTCGAGGAATTCATTCCAAAATCCCTCGCCTTGGATGAGAAAAGGAAAAATCTTGTCAGGGAATTCCTGGAGGAGACTTCAGCCGAGGAGATGAGCGTGAAGATTGCATGCGAACCTCTCCGTGCGATGATGACGTCCTTGCAGGACAGTCTTCCGGAAAACATGAAATCGAGCCATGTGAAGTTCCAGGCGGACATGGACATCCTGGAAAAGGAGGCGCTGCTCCGCTACCGTTCCCTTCTGCCTGTTTCAGTGGCGTTCACGTACAAGGATCTCAGTGACGATGAATTTTCGCAGATGCTTGATTTCTACGGCACGACGACAGGTAAAAATTTCAATTCAGCCGTTCTTGAATCGCTGGCGGATTCATTGAATTCCGCAGGCTCAGAGTGCGGAAAAGGCATGGCCGAGCTGCTGGTGGAGGCGAAAAAGAGAGCCGACAGTGGAAAAGAGAATCGGAGAGCCGGTGAATCGGAGAGCCGGTGAAAAAAGAGAACTTCCGACACAGGGAAATGGGCTCTTAACATCAATTGCCTTAAATTATAAATATTTTCAGCCCCTGAAAATATTTATTCGGCGTAGTAGTTCGGGGCTTCCTTCAGGATCTTGACATCGTGTGGATGGGCTTCCCTGAGTCCTGCCCCGGTAATCCTGACAAACTGCGCCTTCTTCTGGAATTCCGAGATGGTTTTCGCGCCGCAATATCCAAGGGCATATCTGAGACCGCCAGCATACTGATGGATCACGTCCTTGACTTCGCCGCGGAACAGGACAAGACCTTCTATTCCCTGCGGGACAAGCTGGTTTTCATTGTCGACTTCGGCCTGTCCATATCTTTCCCTGCTGCCTTTGCCCTTCTTCATCGCCTCAAGGCTTCCCATGCCCCTGTAGACAACATACATTCTGCCCTGGTGCCAGGTTTTTTCGCCGGGACTTTCATTTGTTCCTGCGAGTCCGGATCCCATCATCACGGTTGAAGCGCCGATTGAAATTGCCTTTGCAACATCGCCTGACTGCTTGATTCCGCCGTCCGCTATGATAGGAATTTCCGTGCCGATTGCTTTTATCACATTGTATATGGCCGTAAGCTGCGGTATTCCAACGCCTGTCACAACCCTGGTCGTGCAGATCGAGCCTGGGCCGATGCCGACCTTGACAGCGTCGGCGCCTGCATCGGCAAGAGCCTTTGCGGCCTCGCCTGTAGCTATGTTTCCTGCAATGATGTCGACCTTGTCGCCATATGTCTTCTTGATGATTTTGACTGTTTCAATTACGCCCTTCGAATGGCCGTGCGCGGTGTCAATGACAATCACGTCGACACGGTTTTTGACGAGTGCTGCAATCCTGGCTTCGTCATATGGGCCGATGGAGGCGGCGACTCTGAGCCTGTGTTCCTTGTCGCGGTTATATATTGGAGTGGTGTTTTCAATGAGTTCCTTGACGTCGTGGAAACTGTATAGGCCGATCAGGATGCCTTTTGAGTTTGCGATCGGGAGCTTCCCCACCTTGTTCTTGACCATTATCTTGAAAGCCTGGTCCAGCGTCGTGTATTCCGGGGCGGCGATGGGTTTTTTTGACATCACGTCGCGGATCTTCACATTGTAGTCGGTCAGGAATTTTATGTCGCGAGCAGTTATTATGCCGGCGAGTTTTCCATTTTTTTCGACGATCGGAAATCCTGAAAAAGTGTATTTCATCTTTTTCTTCATGTTCATGATGTGGGCGATTGTCTGATCGGGATAGAAGCATACAGGATCCTCGATGAGTCCGTGGAGATAGGACTTCACTTTTCTGACTTCTTCGGCCTGGCGTTCGATCTCAAGGTTCTTGTGTATGACACCGATTCCTCCAAGTGTCGCCATGGCTATGGCCATTTTGCTTTCCGTTACCGTGTCCATGGCGGCGCTCACGAAAGGTATGTTGAGGTTTATCCTGCGGGAAAGCCTTGTTGCGATGTCAGCGTCGGCGGGAAGGAAGTCGGCATAGCGGGTCACGAGCGAAACATCATCGAAGGTGAGTCCTTCCAGAGGATAGGCTCCCATGAATTCATCCATATGTTTGTTTATCATAAAAACTCCATCTTTGCATCAGGTTTCTAACGTTTAGCGGTGTAAGATACAGTGCTTAGTTTGGTATTGCAAAATTTCTCCGAAAAAACTTGATTTTTCGTATAGTTTTTAGTGTTGTTTATGCTATTGTTGTCAATTCATTTTTTACAGCCCGTGGGAACATGAGATTCCCGTAATTCTGGAGATAATTTATGTCGGATGAAAAAAACCTTTTTCCGGATATGCCGGAAGCGAAGAAAGACAATTATACAGCTAATGAAATAACGGTACTTGAAGGTCTTGAGGCGGTACGCAAGCGCCCAAGCATGTACATAGGAGACACCGGTCTCCGCGGACTGCATCATCTCGTATATGAAGTTGTTGACAACAGTATAGATGAGGCCCTTGCCGGATATGCCAAGGTCGTCGAAGTGGTGATCCACGTCGACAACAGCGTGACTGTCAAGGATGACGGGCGTGGAATTCCGGTCGACATGCACAAGGAGGAAGGCAAGCCCGCAGTCGAAGTTGTGCTGACCATACTCCATGCGGGCGGAAAATTCGACAAGAACTCATACAAGGTTTCCGGAGGACTGCATGGTGTCGGCGTGTCCTGTGTGAATGCGCTCAGCGAATGGCTCGAGGTCGAGGTCCACAGGGACGGATACGTCCACAACATCAGGTTTGAAAGAGGCAAGACTGTGAGCCCTCTTGAGAAGATACGGCCCACCAATCTCAGGGGTACGACGGTTTCGTTCAAGGCGGACTCTCAGATATTCTCTGAATCAGTCTATGTCTGGGACATCCTTGCAAACAGGCTCAGGGAGCTTGCGTTCCTCAACAAGGGAATCAAGATAAGCCTGAAGGACGAGCGCAATCCGAATGAGATAAGAAACGAAGTTTTCTGCTACGAGGGTGGAATAGTCGAGTTCATCAAGCATCTCAATGCGAACAAGATTCCCCTGCATCCGAACGTGATTTATTTCACCAGGGCGAAGGATGGAATTGATGTCGAACTTGCGATGCAGTACAACGACACCTTCACGGAGACCATTTTCAGCTACACCAACAATATCAATACGATTGAGGGTGGAACCCATCTGTCGGGATTCCAGACAGCGCTTACAAGGACCATAAACAACTACTCGAAAAACCTGCCACAGTTCAAGAATGAGAAGCCAGTTACCGGAAACGACACCCGTGAAGGTCTTACTGCCGTAATCAGCGTCAAGGTTCCTGAGCCGCAGTTCGAAGGGCAGACCAAGACGAAGCTCGGCAATGGCGAAGTAAAGGGAATTGTCGACTCGGTAGTGACAGACGGCCTCACCGCCTTCCTTGAGCAGAATCCGCAGACCGCCAAGGAAATCATGAATAAGTCCCTCACTGCCGCACGGGCCAGGGAGGCCGCCAAGAAGGCCCGCGAACTCGTCCAGAGGAAAGGGGTCATGGAAGGTTTCTCGCTTCCCGGAAAACTTTCCGACTGTTCGGAGAAGGATCCTGCGAAATGCGAAATCTACATTGTCGAAGGTGATTCTGCAGGCGGTTCCGCCAAGCAGGGCCGCGACAGTAATTTCCAGGCCGTCCTTCCGATACGAGGAAAGCTGATAAACGTCGAGAAGGCGAGGCTTGACAAGATCCTGCAGAACAAGGAAATCCAGTCGCTGATAGCGGCGGTGGGCTGCGGCGTAGGCCAGGACGAATTCGACATAGCAAAGGCGAGATACCACCGTGTCGTGATAATGACAGATGCCGACGTGGACGGTTCGCATATTCGTACGCTTATTCTGACTTTCATCTTCCGCCAGATGAAGCAGCTCATCGACGCAGGATATGTATACATCGCCAAGCCTCCGCTCTTCAAGGTGAGGAAGCGCAAGAAGGAAAGATATATCGATACCGAGGAACAGCTTGACAAATATCTCATCGAGCTCGGGCTTGAGGAGGCCCAGGTGTCCAGGATTCCAGACATAAGGATGGGGGCCGAAGATCTTTCGAAGGCGATTGAACTTGTGAATTCGATACACCAGGTAGCCAGCGGGCTTCAGAGACATGCGATAGATCCTGAAAAATTCTTCAAGCTCGTCAGCAACGGCAAGTTCCCGGTCGCAAAAATAGTCGTCAGGGAGAACGACGGTACGGTTTCCGAGAAATACGTGTTTTCGGACAAGGAGGAGGCCGAGACGATCGATGCCGCCGAGAAAAGGCTCGCCCCCCAGCGTGAGGATGATATTTTCTCGCTTGAACCTGAAATCATCGACGAAGAGGGGAAGATAATCCAGAGCAAGCGCGAGCTCCATCCAAATATCGATGTCATAACCATCTATGAATCCAAGGCATGCGAGGACATAGCCGCAAACCTCGGCAAATGCGATTTCGACATCCGTACGGTATATTCCGGCGAAAAACCAATTTTCGAGATTGTACTCGGTGATGAGGGCAAGAAGATACAGCTCAATTCCCTCATACAGCTCTTCGAGGAGATCAAGAGGATCGGACGCCAGGGACTTTATATCCAGCGGTACAAGGGTCTTGGTGAAATGAACGCGGAACAGCTCTGGGAGACGACTATGGATCCTTCCCTGCGCAAGATGATCAGGGTCACTATGGAAGATGCCGTGGAGGCTGAGAGAATATTCACTCTTCTCATGGGCGACGAAGTTGATCCCCGCAGGGAATATATTGAGAAGCATGCCGCCACGGTCAAGGATCTGGATATCTGAGGGGCTGTCATCATTATTCGCAGCAGCTTTCCCATGGGAGTTCCCATTCCATCCCTGGATTCGCGCCATTTCAATGCCGGCGCCTGCGCTTTCAGGGATTATCCGTTCGAAGGAAATACAAGTGAATATTCTTTGAAGCTTCAAAAAAGCGAAAACAAGCTTATATTCTGCACATAACAGGAAGGATGCGTAATTTGCCGAAGACAATCATAGGAATGTTCAGCAGATATTACAGCACTATCGACAGGCTGTTCGTCATTCTCCTGTCGATCATATTCCTTGCGATGATGACCATACTGTTTTTCGTATACAGGAACTTCCAGGCTGAAAAGACAAAGGCATTCCAGAACGAGGCATTCTACTCGGCCAAAATCTACGCCGAACTCATCCAGTCGCATATTGTCAGGCTCAAGGAGAAGATATACCAGGTGTCGCTTGCACCGTCGATAATCAAACTTGACGCCACAGGCGAATCCATGATGATAGATCTCTATGATTTCCACAAGGAGAAGGATTTCGTCAGGGCTATTTCATTCGTTTCCTCCGACATGCAGACCTTGTTCTCGGTTCCGTGGGATCTGGCCATTGAGACAGACGCCTCCGCGCAGAAGCATCTGCTGAATGTCACAAGGGACAAGAGGCCCGTGATCAGCAATCCGTTCACGTTGTCCGAAGGTTTCAAGGTGGTCGCCCTGTCGGTGCCTGTCTTCAGGAACGAGGAGTACGCGGGATCAATTTCAATGCTGATCGACTTCGACGCCCTTTCAAAGGCATATCTTGGCAAGGTACAGGTGAGGGGGACGGGAAAGACATGGATGATCGACAGCGACGGTAATGAGATGCTGCTTCCCGGCTATTCGGAGAAGATAAGTTCGATTTCGCTGCTGACGGAGCTCCGGATTTCGCTGCTGAAACAGATGAAGGAAGAGAAGGAGGGCATAACCACCTATCAGATAATGGAGAACAAGAAGGAAGTCGTAAGATATCTGTCCTACACCGACATAAACCTCAGCAGGAGCCAGCGTTGGTTCGTCTGCATAGATGCGTCGGCACAGGAAATAAACGATGCGCTTCCGAGATTTGAATTCCTCGAAACATACTGCCTCTATCCTTCAATAACGTTCGTTCTCATGGCGGGATTCCTGGTAATCGGATACATCCTTGTGGCAAAACATTATGCATGCATGCTTCAAAAGCAGCTCATCCAGGCGCAGAAGATGGAGACATCCGCTATTTTTGTCAACGGCATAGCCCATGATTTCAACAATATCGTCCAGCTGATGAAAGGAATACCTGTAATCATACAGGAAGGCGGCGGCAGGGCTTCTGAAAAGGATCTGAAGCTTATAAACGATCTTACTGACAGAGCTTCAAAGCTGACAGTCCAGCTTACAGGTTTCTACCGGAGAACGGCTGCGCATGAATCTGAAATAGATTTCAACAAATGCATTGAAGATACCGCGACCATCCTGCAGAGATTCTTTGAGAAGAAGATATCAGTCAAGCTTGGACTTGGGCAGAACCTGCCGTCGATACATGCATCGGCGTCGCAGATTGAGCAGCTCCTCATGAATCTGTGTATCAATGCCAGGGATGCGATGCCGGAAGGCGGGACGATCCAGATAAAGACGGAACTGATCCGGAAGAACAATGCCGACATCACCCTGAAGAAGCTCCACCAGGTCGACCATATCATCCTTTCCATTTCCGACAATGGGGCTGGAATGTCAAAAGAAGTGAAGAACCAGATATTTGAACCGTTTTTTACAACAAAGGGAGCAAAAGGAACAGGAATAGGGCTTTCCACGGTCATAATAATAGTGGACAACCTCCATGGCAGGATTTTTGTCGACTCGGAGGAGGGTAAGGGGACCAAGTTCACCGTTTATATTCCTGCGGAGAAAATACAGCAATGAAAAAAAACATCAGTAAGAAGGCGAGGGCTCTGGTAATCACTGGATTTGGGCTGAACTGCGAGGCTGAGACCTCGGCGGCGTTCAGGATATGCGGGGCGGTTCCGGAGCAGTTGCACTTGAACGACCTGCTTTCGGGCAAGCGCAGGATGGACGAGTTCCATATCCTCGCATTTATCGGAGGTTTCTCGTTCGGGGACCATCTCGGAGCGGGCACCATCTTTGCAAACAGGATCAAGTTCAGGATCAGGGAGCAGCTTGAGAAGTTCGTTTCCGACGGCAAGCTTGTAATAGGCATATGCAACGGGTTCCAGACAATATCCAGGCTCGGGCTCGTACCAGCGCTCGACGGGAAATATTTCTTCCAGCAGGCGGCGCTTGCGCACAATGACAGCGGTACTTTCAGGGACGACTGGGTTCATCTCAAGGGCAATCCGAAATGCAAATGCATCTTCACGAAAGGCATCGACAAGATATTCCTTCCAGTCAGGCATGGCGAAGGCAAATTCGTCGCTGATGACAATGTCCTGAAGAGGATTGAAAAGGAAAATCTCGTAGCTCTCAGATACTGTGATGAAAAAGGCAACATCAAATGCAAGTTCCCGCAGAACCCGAACGGTTCGCTCAACAGCATAGCTGGGATCTGCGATGCGACCGGCCGGATATTCGGACTCATGCCGCATCCCGAAGCTTATCTTTCACCCTTCAATTCGCCGTATTGGACGACAGAAAAGATCAAGGGAAAACTTCCCAGGGAAGGGCAGGGTGTCGTTATTTTCAGGAATGCAGTCGAATTCGCATCGGAAAACCTTGTATGACCGTACAAGTTCAGTAAACTTAATCGTTTCCTGAACTTCTACATTGTAAAATGCTTCCGCCTAAAGGCGGGACTCCAAACGGTTTAACATGACAGCAGCACGTAATTTACATAAATAAGGCGCTCGGAGTACCGGCTTCAGCCGGAATCTTTACGATCCAATGGAACCGCGGAAAATATCAGATTTCATTGACAGGCTCATCCACGTCGAAGGAATTGATTTTCCGGAACTTGTCCTTCGACCGGATTCCCTGGAATGTGAGATTGGACAGGGGAAGCTAATCCTCCAGCCTGCGGAATTCGCACTTTTCTGGATGCTGGCCATACGATGCAAGCACTCCCTGCCGCCGATCAGAGGCATATCTTCGCTTCTCGAGGAGTTCAAGGCATTTTCATCTTCAGTCTCTTCAGCAGTCATGCCTGAAATAAACAGCCCTGCGAATTTCGCGGATTTTACAGAAAATGAAGTCATGCGGGCAATTGAAACCCTGTCCGCAAAAATAAGCTCCGTGATTTCCGACGGACAGGGCCTTGAATACATTCTTCCAGGTAAAGGCAACAGCTCCTTCAGCCTTATAATGCCTTCCTCGAAAATATTCTGCCCGAGGAACTACTAGTTATAAATTTTGCGTCTGCAAAATTTATTATTTCTGCGACTTTTCCAGCGCCTGGTCGAAGTCGGCCATGATGTCCTCGATGTTTTCAATCCCTACCGAGATGCGCACGAATTCCGGAGTGACTCCTGATGCCTTCTGGGCTTCCGGGCTCATCTGCTGGTGGCTTGTCGAAGCAGGATGCAGTACAAGTGTCTTGGCATCGCCGACGTTCGCCAGATGGCTTGCGAGCTTGACGGAATCGATGAACTTCATTGCGGCCTTGTGCCCGCCTTTGACACCGAATCCGAACACCGACCCAAATCCGCCCCTGAGATATTTTGCGGCGATCTTGTGGTATGGATGTTCCGGCAGTCCGGTGTAGCTGACCCAGTCTACAAGCTTATGCTTCTTCAGATATTCCGCAAGCGCTATTGCGTTCTCGTTGTGCGCCTTCATCCTGAGCGGCAGAGTTTCGATTCCCTGCAGGAACAGGAAGGAATTGAACGGGCTCGGGCAGAACCCGATGTTCCTCATCCCCTGTACCCTTGCCTTGATTATATAGGCGATATTTCCGGCTCCTGGGACATTCTTGAGCGCGTCCCAGTAGACCATCCCGTGATAGCTCTCATCTGGAGTAGTGAATTCGGGGAAACGGCCCGAGGACCAGTCGAATTTCCCGCTGTCGATGATTATGCCACCGATTGAAGTACCGTGCCCGCCGATCCATTTCGTGCAGGAATGCACTACGACATCTGCCCCGTATTCAATAGGTTTGCACAGTATCGGCGCGAAGGTATTGTCGATGAAAAGAGGAATTCCTTCGGCATGGGCGGCCTTTGAGATCCCTTCGATATCAGGGACGTCGCCCTTTGGATTGCCGATGGTCTCGGCATATACGAGCTTGGTGTTTTTCCTTATTGCCTTCTTAACTTTTTCTGGATTGATGTCGTCAATGAATGTTACCTCGATCCCGAATCTTGGAAGCGTGTACCGGAAAAGGGTGTCCGTGCCGCCGTAGAGCGATGCGGAAGTGATGATGTGGTCGCCGGCCTGTGCGATATTGGTGATGGCCAGGAAAATGGCGGCCATGCCGCTGGATGTTCCGAGACCGCCTGTTCCGCCTTCGAGCGCGGCGAGGCGTTTTTCCCAGACATCTGTCGTAGGGTTCATGAGGCGCGTGTAGATGTTGCCGAATTCCTTGAGGGCGAAAAGATTCGCCGCATGTTCCGCTGATTTGAAGACATAGCTGGATGTCTGATATAGGGGGACGGCCCTGGCTCCGGTCGTCGGATCCGGCGTCTGCCCCGCGTGAAGGGTTATTGTTGAGTCTCCCTGTTTCTTCATGATATGGATTCCTTTCTTTATTTTTGAGACAATTGTAAATTGGCGAATTAAGGTAGGGATGGCTCGCTGAGCCGTCCGTTCTGAGGCGGCGGTTTCGGCGAAACCGCCCTACCTTAGGAAATTATGTAATTTCTTCTTTCAGTTGAATAATGATGTTGTCAGATATCTTTCTGCAGTATCGCAGATTATGACAACGACTTTTTTCCCGGCGTTCTCCGGCCTTGATGCGACTTTCAGGGCTCCCATGACATTCGCGCCAGAGCTTATTCCACAGAATATGCCTTCAAGTTTCGCGAGCTTTTTAGCAGTGTCAATCGCCTCCTCGTCCTTTATTCTTATTATCTCGTCAATGACATCCCTGTTCAGTATTTTAGGTATGAATCCTGCGCCTATCCCCTGGATGGCATGTTTTCCGGCCTTGTCCCCTGAAAGAACAGCAGAACTGTCCGGTTCAACTGCTATTATCCTTACTCCTGGCTTCCTTTCCTTCAGAAGCGTACCTACGCCGGTGATCGTCCCGCCGGTCCCGACTCCTGCGACGAAAATATCAACCTGTCCTTCAGTATCGGTCCAGATTTCTTCCGCCGTCGTCTTCCTGTGGATCTCCGGGTTTGCAGGATTATCGAACTGCGCCGGCATATATGCGCCGGGATGTTCCTTCATGAGCTCCTCGGCCTTCTCGACCGCGCCTGTCATCCCTTTTGCTCCGGGCGTAAGGAAGATTTCAGCTCCGAGATACTCGATCATCATCCTTCTCTCCACCGACATGGTTTCGGGCATTGTTATCAAGAGCTTGTAGCCTTTCGCGGCTGCGATCATCGCAAGACCGAGTCCGGTATTTCCGCTGGTGGGTTCTATTATGAGGCCGCCAGGTTTGAGCTTTCCGGCCTTTTCAGCCGCATCAATCATGCTCTTTGCAATACGGTCCTTCACGCTGGACATTGGATTGAAGAACTCAAGCTTCGCGTAGATCTCAGCTCCATTGCCAGGTATGATACGGTTAAGCTTCACCATGGGGGTGTTGCCAATGACCTGCGATATGTCCTGATATAATTTCATGAATCCGTCCTTTCGTTCTTTTCAGATTATATATTCCGAAGTGATGCCGTTCCGGTCTTCAAGGATGGACTGCAAGGTTATCTTCTCTGCCGTGCTCTTGAGAGCCTGGGCCAGCCTCTTCCACACATTGATCGTCTGACATGTCTTGGTCCTGTTGCAGGCCTTATGATCCGCCACGCAGTCAACAAGATTGAACTCGCCTTCAAAAAGCTCTATGATATTGAGAACCGTTATTTCTTCAGGCTTCTTGTTCAGGAAGTATCCACCGTTGCATCCGCGTGTTGTCCTTACAAGTCCAGCAGTTTTCAAAGGTATCATGATTTGTTCCAGGTAAGGTTCGGATATGTCCTGCTTTCTGGCGATTGCCTTGCCTTGTGCGGCTTTGCCATCCTTATTGTCAATCGCAATCTGCAGAAGTATCCGCAATCCATACCTTGATTTCGTCGAAAGCTTCATAAAACATATATCCTTTATAGTTTATAGGGTAAGTATAGTATTATGTATTGGCTTTGCAAGGATTTTTTTAAAAATTTTATTATTTGCCATTCCTGTAGTTCCTGGGAGAGTTTTTCATCTGCTTTTTGAATGCCCTGGAAAAATTATGGACATTGCTGAATCCGAGAGTCTGTGCTATCTCTGAAATGTTCTGCTTGCTGTAGATGAGCAGTTCACATGCAGTTTGGAGTTTCGCCTGGTTGTGAAGGGCCCTTGGACTTATTCCATGCACCTCCCTGAACAGCTTCCTGAAATGCGAGACGCTCAGATGGTTTTCCCCTGAGAGTTTCTTAAGATCGATGTCCTTCTCAGCGGAAACCCTTATCTTGGACGCGCTCTTCTGGAGCTCCAGCCATCTGATGTTCTCCCAGTCCGACTTCTTTTCATGTTCTGAAACAAGCATCGAAACAATCTGCATCATCATCCCTGAAAGAAGCAGGTATGATTTTTCACCGCTCCTTTTGTGCTCGATGCAGATCTGCTTCATGAGCTGTTTGACAGCTGATTTGTCGGAGTTCTGGATGATTCCGGACATATTCTTTATGGCTGCATCATCGACAGCAGGATGCATGAGCCTTTTCCAGGGATCCAAATCAGTCGTTCCACTGGGAATGTATGCGTTCCAGTGGCTTCTTACGGGATCATAGATGAGATCGAAATGAATGTAGATGCAGTGCATCCTCCCGGAAGTGCCCCGCATCTCGTGGACGGTGCCAGGTGGAATCCAGACTATGTCGTCCGCTCCGACCTTGAATGTCTTCTCACCGACGGTGAATATCCCGTATCCGTCGCCTATGTATACGAGCAGGTAGTCGAGAAGTTTGCGTCCCTTCATGAACCATGTCCTGCGCTGGTCGTCGCCGGTCTGCCGGACAAACGGCCTGAGGATTGAAAGCCTCTTCTTCTCGTCTGCTGTCGGAGGATTTATCCTCTGCTCCCCGGGGATTGCATTCCTATTATTTGCTTTCATCCAGGTCTTCCTTTTTATAAATTAGCAGTCCTGCAAATTTATAATCGTTTATGATACATATTAATCATCTATGCTAAAGAAATCACCTATGATATGAATATAATATATGGCTGGAAATAAATTATAAAAGATAAATATTGTTAAAAGGAGAATGGCAATGAGAGAACCTAATTTCGACAATTTCCTCAAAGTCCTCGACAGAAAAAAACCTTCAAGGCCGACCCTCTTCGAGTTCTTCCTCAACATACCTCTCAACGAGAGGCTGACCGGCGAGAAACTCGCGCCCGGATATGGCAGCCTGGACTACAAGAGGCATAACATGCACGCCTATCACAAGGCGGGATATGACTATGTGACGATCCTCGCCGGTTTCGGTTTCAAGAGGCCGGAGATCCACCGCGAAAAATCAATTTCCCTGAACGAAGGATCGATGATAAACGACCGGAAGAGCTTCGAGGCCTATCCATGGCAGAAACCTGACGAGTTCGACTATTCAGAAATTGATATTCTTGCAAAAGAACTTCCAAAGGGGATGAAGCACATCGCCTTCGGACCCGGTGGCGTCCTGGAAAACCTGATCGCACTGGTCGGCTACGACAACCTCTGCTTCATGCTCATCGATGATCCCGGGCTTGTCCAGGAAATTGTCGATGCCATCGGCAGCCGTCTCGTCAGGCATTATGAAATCCTCGCCCAGTTCAAGTCCGTAGGCGCGATGATATCAAACGACGACTGGGGTTTCAAAACCCAGCCGATGCTCAGTCCGGACGACATGAGGAAATATATCGTTCCCTGGCACAGGAAGATCGCCAAGGCCATCCATAATTCCGGATGTCCCGCGATCCTCCATTCCTGCGGAAACCTCGAGGAAGTCATGGACGACATCATCGACGACATCGGATACGATGCCAAGCATTCCTATGAGGACACGATAATACCGGTCGAAGAAGCCTACGAGAAATGGGGGAGCCGCATAGCCATTCTCGGTGGAATCGATGTCGACTTCATATGCAGGCATACACCCGATGAGGTCCGCGAAAGAAGCCGCAAGATGCTGAAGCGCGCCTCCGACAGGGGCGGCTATGCACTGGGTTCAGGCAACAGCATCCCCGAATACGTTCCCCAGGAAGGATATCTCGCCATGATATCCGCCGCATTGGAATAGGCGTTTTCTGTTGATCCCATTCTCTACGCGGGTTTCCGGCTGTTTTTTCTCCTGAGATCGTGTAGGTTATTTTTCTACAATGTCCAACAGTATCGAAAATATGAACCGGAAAATAACTTCAAGGAAGATGTGCGTCGTATTGTTGACGGTCTATGTGCTCATTGGACAGGGCGTGGTTTTCGGTATCCAGTCGGCGGACAGCCTTATCAACAGGTCCGATGCCTGGTACCGGAGTCCGGAGGCGGTCCGTATCGCTGCGAACATCCTGTCCTTCCAGGCAGACGAGGGCGGGTGGCCCAAGAACATCGATACGGTATCCGAACCCTACGCCGGTGACCGCGCAAGCTTGAAACCCACTTTCGACAATCGAGCGACCACCGGTGAACTGCGGTTCCTCGCACGACTTTACCAGCTTACAAAGGATGAACGCTACGGGAATGCCTTCAGCAAGGGCCTTGACTACATCATGAAGGCGCAATACCCTACCGGAGGCTGGCCGCAGTCCTATCCGCCAGGCAAGCAATATCCCCGCCATATCACGTTCAATGACAATGCGATGGTGCGCATAATGCTGTTCCTGCAGGAGATCACCGCCTCTGACCGATATGCCTTTGTGGATGCTGGGAGGAAAAAGGCCGCCCAGCAGGCCTTTGACCGCGGCATTGAATGCATACTGAAGTGCCAGATCAAGGTGGACGGCAGGCTGACCGCCTGGTGTGCGCAGCATGATGAGTTGGACTACAGCCCCAGGCCTGCGCGAACTTATGAGCTGGTTTCCATCAGCGGTTTTGAATCAGTGAACATAGTGCGCCTGCTGATGAGCCTGAAAACGCCCAGACCCGAGGTCGTGCAGTCGATCGAGGTGGCGGTGGCGTGGTTCGAATCCTCAAAGCTGCCAGGCATAAAAGTGGAGGATATTGACAAGAAAGATGCTCCAGGAGGCAAGGACAAGGTAGTTGCAGACGATCCGGCAGCTCCTCCCATGTGGGCGCGTTTCTATGAGATCGGCACCAACCGGCCAATCTTCTGCGACCGTGATGGCGTATGCAGGAAATCCCTGGCGGAAATCGGACATGAACGGCGCAACGGGTATGTCTGGCTAGGCTACTGGCCACAGGATCTGCTGGAAAAGGACTACCCTGCATGGAAAATCCGGCCGGCCGGGCGATGATATCCGTCGTGATGGAACTGGCGTCAAAATGAGGGACGCGGTTTTGCCTTCTGCAAGCATCGCTTTGCTCTGCTAAGGCCGCGGTAATTCCTCAGTCTTTATCCTGCATCTCTTAAAATTCTGCGAACTTCGCATCTTCCCCTTGCGTTCTTTGCGGTTAGGATCCAATGCTTTTACCGCAGAGTACGCTGAGATTAAGACACAGAGTGCGCAGAGGGAAGAAGACTGAGGGATTACAGGCCGCGTTTGGAGTTTTGCAATTACCTCGGATACCTATTGAAAAAATCCCAATGTCCATTAAATTTGTACCTCTGAAAATATAAAGGTATAAATTTAATGAAACAGTCTTTGAAGGACAAGCTTGCATCGCAGATAACGATATTCGATGGAGCGATGGGCACGGAGATTTACAAGAAGAACTTCTTTGTAAACACCTGCTTCGACGAACTCTGCCTCACGGCCCCCAGGGTGATCAGCCAGATACACAAGGAATATTTCGACGCCGGAGCAGATGTCCTTACCACGAACACGTACGGCGCCAACTTCAACAAGCTCTCCCGTTTCGGTCTAGGTGACAAGATCAGGGAAATCAACCGTGCCGCAGTAAAGCTTGCCCGCGAAAGCGGAAATGAAAACACTCTGATAGCCGGTTCCGTGGGGACGATTGGAAAGATACTCCACCATGAGAAGCATTCCGAACACCACGTTGTCGAGATGCTTGCCGAACAAATAGCCGTACTGGAAGAAGCCGGTGCCGACTTCATAATCTTTGAGACCCTGCCTTCGGTGGCCGATACGCATTTCGCATTCATGGCCGTGAACAAAAGCTCCAATATCCCATATGTCATGAGTTTCGCTCTCGAAGAAAATGCCGAGACCCTCAAAGGTGAACCTCTTCAGAGCCTGTTGAACGTCTTCAAGGACGGAGGCAGGAAGCCTGACGCGATAGGACTCAACTGCGGAGGAGGTCCGGAAGGAATCCTTTCATCAGTTGAAAAACTCATCCGTATGACGGAACTTCCGATTATCGTCCAGCCGAACGCCGGCGTTCCTAAGAATGTCGAAGGACGCATGATCTACATGGCCAGCCCCGAATATTTCACGACATACGCGGTGCGTTTTGTGAACCTCGGCGTACGCGGCGTGGGTGGCTGCTGCGGAACGAGCCCGAAACACATCAGGGACATCGCAAGAAGCATACGCCCTCTTGCGAAAACCGCAATAATAGAGAAGATAACCATCAAGGATCACGAGGAGCACCTCCAGGATCCCGTACCAATGGCTCAGAAGTCCAGGCTTGCTGCGAAATTCGCAAAAGGGGACTGGATCACGACCGTTGAAATCGTACCTCCGAAGGGTTACGACTTGGACAGTACGATAGAAAAATCAAAACAGTGCAAGGCCGCCGGAATAGATGCGATAAACATTCCCGACGGACCGCGTGCGAGCTCGAGGATTTCCCCGATAGTGACAGCCACCAAGATCCAGGAGCTTGCAGGAATAGAGACCATCCTCCATTTCTGCTGCCGCGACCGAAACCTCATAGGGATGCAGTCGGATCTTCTCGGCTGTGCCGCGTTAAAGATAAACAATATCCTTTTCATCACGGGCGATCCTCCGAAGCTCGGGGATTATCCGTTCGCGTCGGCGGTTTTCGATGTTGACTCAATAGGAATGGTGACGATCCAGAGCAGGCTCAACCGCGGTGTTGACATCGGCGGGAATTCAATCAAGGAGCCCACAAAGGCCCTTATCGGTGTCGGAGCCGATCCTAATTCGATAGACATCGAGCGCGAAATACGCAGGACCCGCGACAAGGCGGCCGCAGGAGCGGAATTCATAATTACTCAGCCGGTGTTCGCAGTTGAACCGCTGATCAAGTTCATTGAGAAGATCGGCGACCTGAACCTTCCGGTCATCGCAGGAATCTGGCCTCTCTCAAGTTTCCGTAACGCCGAATTCATGAAGAACGAAGTCCCCGGTGTCGTTGTTCCGGACTCAATCATGGAACGTATGGCGAAAGCCAAGACGAAGGAAGAACAAAGGTCTACAGGAATCTGCATCGCCAAGGAATCGATCGAAAAGATACGGAGCTATATCCGGGGCATACAGGTCAGCGCACCTTTCGGCAACGTCCAGACCGCAATCGATGTGATCAAGTCATAAATTTTCCTTTTGGGCACTTGTGCCCTTAAAGGAAAATTTATAAAGGAGATATCCGATGAATCTTTCTATTGCCATCAGGAACCGCCGTTCCATCCGCAGGTATAAACAGAAGCCAGTTGACGACAAGCTCCTGCTCGAACTCATAGATGTTGCGAGACTCGCACCCAGCGGCGGAAACATGCAGCAGCTCCGCTATGTAGTGGTGAGAACTCCCGAGGTCGTCCAGAAATTATTTGCCCATACCGGCTGGGGCGGACATGTCCGCCCGAAAAGAAGTCCTGAATGGGGGAAGAGCGCGCCTCTGGCATTTATTGCGGTCATCGCTTCCGCGGATAACGTCTCCACCCACAAGATAGTCTATGCCGATGCCGGAGCCGCAATACAGAACATGCTTCTGAAAGCCGTAGAACTTGGACTCGGAACCTGCTGGATAGGCAATTTCAAGGAGGAGAACGTCTCTCCAATCCTAGGACTCACGCCTGAAATGAAGACCATGTATCTTGTGGCTGTAGGCTATCCCGATGAAACACCTGTCCAGGAAGACATCGACACCGGAACCCCGACTAAATATTTCCTCGACGACAAGGATGTCATCCATGTCCCTAAGTTCAAGGTGGACGCAATCACCATCTGGAAATGATCTTTAACCATCCCGATGTCTCTACGATAATCGGGATAAACTACACACGCAGATTACACAGAAAAGCATTAACCACGAAATACACGAATTACACGAAAAAGACATTGTTAAGGTTTTGCTTCGCAAAAACTTAACAATATTTTGTGAAATAGAAGTGCGGAAAATAAAAAATTGGCGGACAGTATTAGGAAATAAATTTTGCGTCCGCAAAATTTATATGTAGATCATCTTCTTGGTCATCCCGCCGTCGACGACGAAGTTCTGGCCGGTGATGAAGCCGGCCTTTTCCGAGATCAGGAAAGCCGCCATTTCAGCAATATCCTCGGGTTTTCCGATTCGCCCTGCCGGATGCTGATCCAGATCGGCCTGCGTCAGTTCGGTCTTCTTCCTGTGCTTCCGTTTGTGCCAGCCTTCGGCGATGATCCACCCTGGACTGATGCAGTTAGCCCTGACTTTTCCGCTGAGGCTGTTTGCAAGTGCGTGGGTGAGCGCGATAATTCCACCTTTGGAGGACGAGTAGGCTTCATTGCAGGGTTCGGACATGAGTCCACGCGTCGAGGAGATGTTGACTATTGAGCCTCTAGTCTTCTTAAGATGGGGAATCGAATGTTTTGCCATTATAAACGAGCCGGTGAGATTGACTCCGATCACCCTGTTCCAGCTTTCAAGACTCAGTTCTTCAGGAGGCACTGTGCCGGGATAGGGGATTCCGGCATTGTTGATCAGCGCGTAAAGGCTGCCGAAATATTCAATTGTCCTTTCGACTGCGTTTTTGCCTTCGGCCTCAATGGAGATGTCGGTCCTGACAAATTTCAGTTCGCCAAGGTCTTTGTATTCATCCAGTGTTTCAAGACCTGCCTCCTCGTCCATTTCGGCCATCACGACTCTCATCCCGAGTCCGAGGAAATGCCTGGTGATGCCCTTGCCTATCCCCTGGGCTCCGCCGGTCACTATTACTACTTTGCCTTTGAGATCGTTCATAATTTTTTTCTTTCAGGAAAATAATTATATCAAATAAGTTTCTGGAATTTTCAGGGCAGAAGACAGCCTGATGGCCGCTTGTCTGGTAATCTTGCGTCGGCCTTTTTCGTAGTCGCTGATGACACTTTGAGGTATGCGTGAAATTTCAGAGAGCTTTTTCTGGGTAAGTCCCTTTTTAAGCCTTGCTCCGGCGAGCAGGTTGCCGGTCCTGTTTACATTCATTTCCTTGTAGTAGGAGGTTTCCTCAATCCTCATGGAATCATCATCGACTTTGGAAACAATGCTGATATCGAACTTCTTGCCTATCCATGCAACCAGCTCCGAAACCCCTGGACCGTTCATGGATATTTCAATACGGGGCGTTTTCACGACTGCCAGCATAATACACCTCAATTGTTATTGTTTCCTTATTTGCCTTCCAGCATGCGACATACCTGTAATTCAGATGGCAATGGTAGTCTCCATCGCCAAGCTTTGAATAGTTCATCCAAGTCGCCTGGACAGGACCCTCTTTTTTTAAATCCTCTAAAAGCAGGAAGAACAGCTGTTTTACGTTTTTCGGCAATCTGTCGAGATTCTTAACCGCTTTTTTCCTGATCCTAACCGTCCACATTGAAGAAAGACCTTCCAGTTTAGCATTAATATAATATGGCAATATATAGCTGTCAATATAACATTTGTATTTTACTTGGAAATTCAATTTAAGGACCGCTGGCAACCTGCCGGCACTTCTTGTTTTTCGTTCCGCCATCATGCCAGCAGGTTGCTGGCATTCCAAGACGATTAAGTTCAGGGTAAGGAATTTAAAATTTATGAATACCTTTATCCGAATAAATTTCGCGAAGCAAGGCGGTAACAAGTTCCCGCACTCCATGGAGCGTTGTCACGCTCATAAATCAAAAACTTTTATCTTCCATCGGATTGCAGCATGCCGGCAGATTGTTTATCCGCCTCTGGCGGCGCCAAAGGCGACCAGGGCCAGCGATCCTGAAATATAAGATCCCATCAGGCATTAATTTTTTCCGTTCAGGAAAAAACTACGGCATCAGGTCCTTGATCACTATATCTCCTGGTTTTGTGCACATGCCCGGCCAGATCTTCCGCCCGGGATAGATGCTCGTGTGGATTCCGGTATGGACGTTGTCGCCCATGATGACGCCGAGTTTCCGGCGGCCGGTGTCGACAAGCTTTCCGTCGAGCATTGAGCGGTGGTTCTTGCCGTCATGACGGAAGTTCGCGGTAATAGTTCCAGCGCCGAGATTGGTTCCCGAGCCGATTATTGAATCGCCGATATAGCTCAGATGGCCTGCGCTGACTTTGTCCATCAGGATGGAATTCTTCACTTCTACGGCCTGTCCGACGTGGCATTTGTTGCCGACGAGGGTGTTGCCGCGGAAGTAGCAGTTGGGCCCTATCTTGCAGTCTTCTCCAAATACGACATTCCCCTCGATGTAGACTCCGGGGAGGACGACTGTACCCTTGCCTACGATGATTTCCCCGTTGACTGTGACTCCGTCCATTATTTCGCCATTGACGACGCTTTTATTCAAGGAGCCTATTATGTCCTCGTTTATTGAGAGGAGATGCCATGGAGCCCTGACCAGGAGTGATTTTGAATCTGCGGCAATCCATTCTGCATCATCGGGAATTTCAGAGCTTTTGGCGAGCCACATCACTATTTCCTTTTTATCGCCGCTGTATACCACGACATCCTTTTTGGCGGAACATATTTCCTCGACAAGTTCCTCGGAAGGCCAGAAGTCCTCCAGTGCGGACAATGTCCGGGCATCATTAATGCCTTCCTTCTTCTGTTTGAGCGCCTTTGAAAGCCGCTTGCCGAGTTCGGATCCGAGAGTGGAGGTGCCGACAGGACACCCGAATATCTTTCGGGTGCACGTCAAAGGATGCAGGAGTTCAGTTTTTCCTGAAAGGATAATGTTGAGTTTCATTTTTCAGCAGAGCTCCTTTTCAATTACAGATTTCAATTTTAAAGTCCAGCTGTCGACATCTTTCTTGTCATGAGCCTCGATAAGAACCCTTATCTTGTTTTCTGTTCCTGAGTAACGGACGACCAGCCTGCCAAAGCTTCCAAGGGATTTATCGCACTCGGAAACGGTCTTTGTCAGCAATGGCAGGTTTTCAAGAGGTATTTTCTCCTTGACCTTGATGCTGGTCAGGAGTTGTGGATACTCCTCCATGAATCCGGCGAGCTCGGTTATGGACTTGCCCTTGTTCATCATGAGCTTGAGGACGTGGAGGGCCGTGATTATCCCGTCGCCGGTGGTCACGTAGTCCATGAATATGACATGTCCGGACTGCTCGCCACCTATATTGAATCCTTCGCTCCTCATCCTTTCGACAACATACCTGTCTCCGACATCGGTGACTACCACATTTATTCCAGCTGACTCCATTGCCTTTATGAATCCGAGATTGCTCATTGAAGTTACTACGACAGTATCTTTTGCGAGCCTTCCTCTTTCCTTGGATTCAAGGGCGCAGAGGCCGATTATGCGGTCGCCGTTGATGACTTTTCCTTTTGCATCGCAGAATATTACCCTGTCTCCATCGCCGTCCAGCGCGATTCCAAGGTCGGCCCCGTTCTGGACAACGAGCTTTGAAAGGTTTTCGGTGTGGGTTGCGCCGCAGTCCTTGTTGATATTATAGCCGTCAGGATCAGTTCCAACCTTGATGACTTCTGCCCCGAGTTCCCTGAAGATGATGGGAGCTATGAAATAGCCGGCGCCGTTTGCGCAGTCGAGCACAATCTTAAGACCTTTAAGACTGTGGTTCTTGATAGAACTCTTTGCGAATTCGATGTAGCGGCCCCTGGCATCTTCGATGCGATGTGCCTTGCCGAGGAGTTCCGTGCCGATATGCGCGCTGTTTATTTCACCGCCAAGCACCTGCTTTTCAATTTCATTTTCAACGTCGTCGGGAAGCTTGAATCCTGCGGCGTCGAAGATCTTGATTCCGTTGTCGTCAGCCGGATTATGCGATGCTGTTATCATTATCCCACAGGTCGCGCAGAATGATTTTGTGAGGTGTGCCACGGCCGGTGTCGGCATCGGACCCACGGAATATACGTCCATTCCCATGCTCACGATTCCGCTGGCCAGGGCGGTTTCGAGCATATAGCCGGAAAGCCTGGTGTCCTTCCCGACCACGGCCCTTGAAAAACCGTGTCCTTCCGCCTTGAATACATGTGCGATTGCCTTGCCGACCTGCAAGGCTATTTCGGGAGTTATAGGATAAGTGTTTGCCTTCCCGCGGATTCCGTCCGTGCCAAATAATTCTCTCATGTTGTTTCTCCATGGTTGAAAGAATTGTAAAATAGCATTTTAAGGAGGAATTTTCACCACTGGAACACGCTATATAAGAAAGAAATCAAAGAACAGCCCTTACGGGCTTAACTACAAACAAGTTCTAAATTCGTTCGTAGTCAATGCCGTGAGGCATGTTCTTAAAGGTTTCAATTATTGGATTAACGATTGAAGTTTTTCCTTTGTCGCGCCGGAACAGAATATTATTTTCCTGCGCGAGGCATGCCCGGATTTTATTTGGACTGATGATTTTGATATTTCGAGCTTCTTGGCGAGGAAAGAGCAGAGCTCCTCGTTGGCGCGCCCGTCCTCGGGAGTCGCAGCTATCTTGATCTTGAGCGAATCTCCGTGGATGCCGGCAAAGGAGGACTTCGAAGACTTCGGCTGGATCCAGCAGTCAATGGATATGCCGTCTTGTGATATTCTAATGGTTTTTTCAAGGTCGGCAGATTCCATAACGATAATGTCTTTCTTATGTCGCCATTGCATTAAATTCGAAGCACGAAGCTCGAAATCCGAAACAAATTTAAAATTCAAGATTCTTTCGGATTTCGATATTCGGTTTTCGGATTTTGATGCGGACAATGTCCGCATCAGAAGAGTCCCTTGATGAGCCTTGGCACTATGAACCAGTAGATTGTGCAGTTGCCGGGATACAGCTCGGACCAGGATTCTATTTCGGCGCCGATGCACACCAGCGCCGATGTGGGGAACTCTATTCCGTTCTCCATGGTCTTCAGCTCCCTGAAGCAGAGTTTCTTGGCGGCCTCCTCTATTGCGGGATTGTGCCCTATAACCATCGCCGTCTCAATCTTGTCGTCAAGCTCCTGGAGGAGCTTGATGATTTCTACCGGACTGTTTTCGTAGAGTGCCTCGCTGTATCGTATGCCGGACTTGTATCTGCAGGATTTTGCAAGAAGTTCGGCAGTTTCCTTTGCTCGTTTTGCAGTCGACGATATAATTATGGAAGGAACCCTTTTTGTCTTGAGGAGGAATTTCCCCATCAGCGGCGCGTCTCCCTTCCCGCGTATGGCAAGAGGCCTGTCAAAATCGGATACATTCTCCTCCCAGTCAGACTTCGAGTGGCGCATGAGGAGGATGGTCTTGACAACCTTCTGCTCGTTATTTTTCTTTTTCCGCTTCAATATATTTTTCCACTCCGCTGATTGATACTATTTCTCCGAAATAAATCCTGTGATAGTCCTTGTCGGGATAATTCCTGCCAATGGAATCGTCCAGGAATTTACCAGGTTTGAAATCGTCATAATACATCTTCGAACATTCGATTATGAGTTCGGCCTCGTCAAAGCCTGGAGCATCGATCTTCAAGGATGGGGCAGGGGTTATTCCAGATTCCTTTATCTTGTCTATGTCCCTGCCGGATTTAGAGCCGCAGAAGTTCAGCGCCTTTCTTTGCTCCTTGCCGAATGCTGAGAGCGTGAACGAGTTGTATTTTTCCATGAAGCTGTAGGTGTGCCTGCCAGGTCTGACGACGACCATGGCGAAAGGCTTCTGCCACATCACTCCGAAGCTTCCCCAGGCCACTGTCATGGTGTTGTAGTGTCCGGTCTTTGTATCTCCGGAGGTCAGGAGGAACCAGTCGCTCCCCCAGGACTTAAAGACTGGCAGGGAAAACTTGTCAAAAGGAATTTCTAATCGTGTCATTTTCTTATTCCAAACATTAATTAATAGAAAATATAAGTAGCTGAAAATATTTCAAGGAGTTGTATAAAATACTTAGACCCTTTCTTTGAGTTTTTACCACGGAATTGATCATGTTTTCCAATTGATCTGCAAGTTACTGCTTGGAAAGGGTCTATAAATTGAAAAATTCGGCATCTTATTTTGATATAAAGGAAAGATGCAATACAATAAACAAAAGAGAGTGCCGTATTTTTCAATAGGAAGCATCGGCTAATATAAAATTATATAAGTAGAATTTATGCGCGTCATCGGAATAGACTATGGAACCGTCAGGACTGGAATTGCGATCAGCGATCCGACCGGAACATTCGCGCAGCCTGCGGGTTTCATCAGATGCGACGGCATTTCCCTGGAAGAGCTTGCCGCTCAGATACAGAAGAAGATCGATGAAGTCAAGGCCGTGAAAATCGTCATCGGCCTTCCGAAGCATATGAGCGGCGACGAAGGTACCCATGCCCCCAAGGTCCGAGAGCTTGCCGCAATCCTGCAGGAGAAGACCAGGCAGGAGATAAAGCTTCTCGATGAGAGGCTATCAAGCATGTCCGCGGAAAAATTCCTCATCGAAGGGAACGTATCCAGGGAGAAACGCAAGGACAAGATCGACGCCGTAGCGGCCTGCATAATCCTGCAGTGCTTCCTGGATAGCCAGTAGATATTCACTGGAACAAATTATCCAGTGAATATCTGCAATTAAAGGCAACTCCCGCCGTTGGGCAGTCTTCTCCTGAGGAATCCTGATGCTTCTTTTCATCAGATGAGTAAAGCATTTTATTCCTATGACATTGCATCCATGAAAAATAATAAAACGAGGGATGTTTTATCTTCAACTGAGTTGTGTCTGTGTGGATAGATAAAATTTAGTTGAACATGATCCTTCAAACCTACCACGTCCTCTTGAATTCCTCTCTGCCGGGTTATATCTTTCCACTGTTCTGTCCGCGTGTCCTTACGTATATGTAAATGAAAGGATTCTGGAAATGCAGGCCTACAATGAAGTTTCAGATGAATTCCTGTCAAAGCAGCGTCTTCTTGTAATATCCCCGCATGCCGATGATGAATCTTTCGGGTGCGCGGGAACCATTGCAAAGATCAAGAAGCTGGGAGGGGAGGCATATGTCCTTGTAATGAGCGTGGGAGACTTGAAGCTCTACGACGGGAAGAAGGACGTCGTCAAGGGCTCCACCCGTGAGGAGGAGTTTGCGGCTGTCGCAAAACATCTGAATCTGGACGGCTATGATATCTGGTACAAGGATCCGGAGACGCATCTGAGGCTTGACAAGATCCCGCAGAGGGATCTGATAAACGTCATAGAGAAGGAGAGCAAGGTTTCACTCGACAGGATCAATCCGACCATGGTGGCCCTCCCGGCCATATCCTACAACCAGGACCATGTCGCGACGTTCACTGCCGGTTTTACTGCGTGCCGTCCGCATGACCCTAAAGTCAAGGCTTTCCCAAGGGTCGTCCTGAGCTATGACAACCAGACGCTGTTCTGGAACACGGACTACGACAAATTCCATCCGAACCTTTATGTCGACATAAGTGATTTCCTAGATATGAAGCTGAAGGCCCTGAGCCTCCACAAGTCCCAGCTGAGGCATTCGCCGCACCACTGCAGCATTGAAAACATGGAATATCTGGCAAGGACGAGAGGCCATGAGATTTCTGTAAAGGCCGCAGAGGCATATGTCTGCCATAGAATAGTATTTTAACAGTTAAAACAGGTTGAAAGCGAGCTGAAAATGAATAAGAAAATCAAATGTGCAATAATCGGATGCGGAGTTATCGCGCCATCGCACGCTGAAGGATATGCCGCCATCAAGGACGTTGAAATAGCCTGGGCCTGCGATCTGGTCAAGGACAAGGCCGACAAGCTTGCGGCCAAATATAGTATTCCAAAGACTGCCGTCGATTTCAGGGAAGTGCTGGCGGATCCGGAACTGGACTGCGTTTCCATATGCACCGATCATGCAAGCCATTCGATGATTGCCGTGGAAGCCTTCAAGAAAGGAAAGCATGTGCTATGTGAAAAAGCCCTTTCGTCCACGCATCAGGGACTGGAAAACATGATGGAGGCCTACGGAAAACACAAGGGGCTTGTTTTTTCAGGGATTTTCCAGAACAGATACAACAAGGTCTACCAGCTGATGAAGAAACTCCTCGCTGAAAACTCCCTTGGAACCCTGCTGACGGCCGACCTCCAGTTCCATTGCTACAGGTCGGATGCATATTATGATGCCGATGAATGGAGGGGCACCTGGGCGAAGGAGGGCGGATCCCTGCTGATCAACCAGGCGATCCATGCAGTTGATCTTCTGGGCTGGATGACCGGCGGCGTGAAATACATATCCGGAACGTATTCTAATCTCACCCATGGTGAACACATAGAGACGGACGATACCGCTGTCGCAACGCTGCGCTTCAAGAACGGCGCACTTGGAACAATTTCTGCGACCTCTTCAAGCAAGCTGGAATGGGATATGGCATACTCCTTCAACGGTTCAAAAGGGACGATCGACCTCAGGAACGGGGATATACAGAGGATTGATCTTGAAGACAAGAAGCTAGTTGATTCAATCTGCTCTGAAGTACAGAAGATAAAGGATGAGGCGAAGGTTTCCGGGCCGGGCAAGGCCTACTATGGCCCGAGCCACAGCTGCCAGATAGCCGATTTCGTTGAGTCGATCCGTACCGGAAAGGAACCTTTCATCTCCGGGGAGTCCGCAAGGCATACTGTCGACATGGTTCTTGGAATATATCAGTCTCATCGCGAGAAAAAATGGGTTAAAATATAGATGCTGATTATCGTCCCCCGCTTCAATCTATGGTATACTTTCCCCCCTCTTGGGGCGCTCTATATAGCCGCAGTAGTGAAGGAGAAGGGGGGGAAGGTGTCCCTTCTTGATTCCAATGAATATTCCGAAAAGGACTTCTATTCCAGGCTTGATTCCGAGATCATGGACCATCCCGAAGTAGGCATAACTGCAAACGTCTCCCTTGCATCCTCGGCGCATCGCATTGCAAGATACATACGCGGGAAATATCCGGACAGGAAGATCATCTGGGGAGGACCGTATTCCACCGTCGAATATGAAAGACTGATTCCGGAATATGCGGATATCGTCGTTCTTGGTGAAGGGGAGACGCAGGCGGCCGGCATTGTCGAAGGAAGGAATCTACAGGACATTCCCGGCATAGCCTGGTACGATGGGGACCGGATAAAGGTCAATGAAAGGCCTCCATTCATCGAGGATCTTGACAAACTTCCATTCCCGGCATGGGAGCTGATCAATCCTGAATCGTATGTTTCACCTGGAAGAAAGCCTTCATTCTCAATGATCACCCAGAGGGGCTGCCCGTTCAAATGCATAAACTGCTCCACGTTCATGCAGGGAAACACATTCCGCTCGAGAAGCCCTGAGAACGTAGCCGACGAAATTGAAATGCTGGTAAAAAAATACAATTGCAGGGAAATGCACATCTTCGACGACAATTTCACGCTGAAACCCGACAGGACCAAGAAAATATGCGCTGAAATCATCAGGAGGGGGCTGAACAAGCATGTCCGCTTTGTCCTTACCAGCGGAATAAGGGCCGACATCATCGACGAAGAGATGTTTGACCTGTTGAAGGAGGCGGGCGTCTATTTTATCAATGTGGCGGTGGAATCAGGAGATCAGGAAGTGATTGACAAGATCGGGAAGGGCCTTGACTTGAAAAAGGTCCCTGTCATTCTCAACACCCTGGAAAAAAGAGGATTCAGGATAGGTCTGTTCTTCATGATGGGTTTTCCATTTGAATCGAAGGAGTCCATGAAGAAGACTGCGGATTTCGCAGCTTCCCTGCCGGGACATCATGCCCATTTCTTCATAGTGACTCCGTTCCCCGGGACAAAGCTGTATGAGATGGCAAAGGATGTCTACAAGCCTCTCGACAAATATGAAAAAGTGACATTGAACTTCTATGATGAGAACATCCGGTATGCCGCCCCGGAATTCACCAGCGGGGATCTGGAGGACATCCATAGATACGCCTACAGGAAGTTCTACCTCAAACCCGGACGGCTGTTTGGAATCGCCAAGGCCATGCTCAGGGACGGCGGATGGTACAACGATATCGGATTCCTCATTAAGAACTTCTATAACATCATGCTCTTCGGCGGGCACAGATGATAAAGTCAATCTTGAAATCACGTATGGTCGAGATCTTCTTCGGAACAGGAATTCCGATGGTCGGATTCATATGCGCTGTCAAGAACGCCGACGCGTTGCTAGACCTCTGCTGGTTCTATCCGCTTCTTCTTTTGACAGGATGGCACGTTGTGACAGTCAACGACATCTGCTTCGACAGAAGCAGCTTCAAATTCTCCATGAAATATTTCCCTTCGCTTGTTGCCGTTCCTCTCATCCTTGCCTGCATGTTTTTCCTGAAGCCTGTATTCATAGCGATAATGTTCTTGATAATACTCAACTGGAACGTGTATTCCTTCTATGGGAAATTTAACTGGATTACAGGATTGTTCTATAACTTCTCCGGAGGCATCCTCCATTTCCTCGCAGGAGTGACTGCTGCGGGGCGCACAGACATCTACCCGTATCTTGTTCCTGCGCTGTTTTTCGGATTCGCCATGCTTTCCGGGGCGATACATCATGACGCCTGCCACTATTCTGAAGATTCGGACCGGAAATATAAGACCGGAGCCGTTGTCTTCGGAGAGTTGAGCTGGTGGAGAATTGGGATCGTTCCAATGCTTGCCGGAATAATATCCCTGCTCAATTCCAATGATATGCTGTTCATGTTCTGTTTCTGCGTATCATCTTCCATGTATCTAGTCATGTACTCGGTCATGTCAACATGGAAATTCAACAACTATATGCTTTATTTCAGGATACTCTGCCGTCTTGCATTCGCCATGGGGGCGATTGCTTATATCGTCGTAAGGCTGTTGAAAATGAGTTGAACTTATGTCTGACAAAAACATTAATTTCCCGGAAAGCGATTTTACCGTGGTCGGAGCGTCTTTCGCCGGAAGTCTTCTCGCCTCGAAACTGGCTAGGCACGGAAAAGTGCTCCTCATTGACAAAAGAGAACCGGGCAGCAGGCTCAAATGCGGCGGCGGTGTCAGGACCAGGGAGTTCAACAGGCTCGGACTTGACATTCCCCATGTCAAAGCCGAGAAGATCCTCATGTCTGAAAAAGGCAGGATCATATCTTTCAATTCCAAATACGCCGTTGTCGACAGGATGGAGTTCGATGCCGCAGTTTTCCAGAAGGCACTCGATGCCGGAGCAGTTTTCCAGAAGGCTGAATATCTTTCGCATGAAGCTGCGAAAAATATAATGAGCGTCAGGATCGGAGAGGAAACGATTGAATACAAATATCGAAAATTAATTCTCGCAAAAGGCTTCCATCTGGATCCAGGCGACAGATTCTACGGTGCGAGCTATGTAGAAATAGTGGAAGGCAGTAGCAGGCACGGGGACGCGCTGTATTTCGATCTTCTCCAGAAGAATGTCGGATACTGCTGGCTATTCCCGCTGCCCGGCGGACGCGTGAACATCGGAATCGGCTCCCTGTCTGGAGAACCGTTCTCGCGGGAGGATTTCAGGAGCTTCAAGGAGGAGCAGGGCATAACCGGAAAAGTCATATGCAAAGGCGGAGGAATGATCCCTCTCGTACCAGCGATGACGGTCATGAAGGACAGCGTCTATCTCTTCGGAGATTCTGCCGGCATGGTGTTTTCCGCCAACGGTGAAGGCATCAGGAACATAATCAAAATGAGCGATATTTGGGCCGACTGCATTGTAAAAGGAAAAAATCTGAATATAAGATGGATTACGAACAGGACTTTTATCCGTCTTTGTGCCAGCACCATGGTGGTGAAGGCTATTGCTTCAACTGGCAGGTTCGGAAGCAGATTTTATAATTTTCTCAGCCGGACGGCTGCTTTAGCAAGGAGTTTATTGAAATGAGCGGAAATACTTTTGAACTTGAGATTACAGACATCGCATTCGGTGGAAACGGGCTTGGCCGGAAGGACGGGTTCGTCTATTTCGTAGCGGGAACCCTGCCGGGAGAACTTGTCCTGGCTGAAGAGACTTCCAGGAAGAAGAACTTCGGAACCGCAAGACTGGTCGAAATCCTGCGAAGTTCGCAGAACAGGATCCCTTCTGCCTGCCCCTTGGCTTGGGCGCCATGTAAAAACAAGGAAGATGCCATCGGGCAATGTCCCGGATGCAGCTACCAGCATGTGAAATATGAGGAGGAAGTCCAGATAAAGAACAGGCATCTCGGTAATTTCATCAAGCATAATCTCAAGATTGATCCTGCGATCGTCATGGACGCGCCAGTTCCTTCGCCGAAGGATTTGAACTACAGGAACAAGATAGTATTGCATTGCTCGGAGGATAAGCTGGGATATTTCGCAGACGACAATGTAACTGTCGTCGATGTGGAAAAATGTCCGCTTGCCGGAACTGAAATAAATCAGAAACTCGCCGAAGTCAGGACGAATTTAAAAAAATATTCCGCCGCTTCAGACATCACTTTCAGGTCCACGGCTAAAAACGGCGTGCAGTTCTGGGTTGACAACAGGTCGGAAGGATGTGTCCTCGAGGAGAAGACATCCTTTGGCGCGCTTGAGGTCCCGCGTGGAAGCTTTTTCCAGGTGAACCTGAAATGCGCGGATCTGCTGGCCGCAGAACCCGTTAAAATGGTCAAGGAATCTAAGGCGACCAAGTTTGCGGATCTCTACTGTGGATGCGGTTTCTTCAGCATCGCCGTGGCAAAGTCGGGAATCGAGTCTGTCGTCGGAGTCGATAGCGATCTTGAAACCATTAAGTCCGCCATCAAGAACGCAGCCAGTTTCGGACTCGAAACCACCAAATGCAGCTTCTCCGCGAAAAGCGCGGAAGCTTACATGACTGAAAATTCGCGCAAGCTGAAGACAGACGAGACCGTCCTTCTCCTTGATCCGCCGCGTGGCGGACTCAGTTCCAAGCTGAAGAACCAGCTGGTTTCGACAGGCGTCAAGAAAATAATCTATATCTCCTGCGCCGCCGACATGATGGCCCGTGACATGAAACTGCTCTGCGAATGCGGATTCAAGCTTAAAAAAATACGCCTTTTCGACATGTTCCCGCGGACTTCGCACTTCGAGACGATCGCATACATGGAGAAATGAGATTAGCCATAATTGTATCCATAAATTGCTTTAACGCTAATTATTTATTGTTTCTTTTCGCTGATATTTCCAAACCATTTTGAAATGATCTCAGCCATCTCATTTCTTTTTGAGAACATGAGGAAATGGTCCTCTTCCGGAAAATATCTGCTGGTAACAAGAGATTCGGAAATAACAGATTCAAATTCCCTTATATTGTCTAAAGGAATCCTGTCATCTTTTTCACCTTGTAATATCAACACGGGTTTAGATTTTATATTGGACAGGAACTCGGAAGAATTATAAATATTTTCTTCAAGTACCGCTGATACTATGATAAAGCCTTTATATTTCCCTCCGTGAAGCATGATTTCACGGGTTAATCCGGTTCCGCCGTTCGATAGACAGGCGAGATATGCATTCTCCATATCAAATTCTTTATTTGCCCGACAATATTCGAAAGTTTCTCCAATGGTCATGCATTCAGGGTCAAGATACCAGTTTCCGCATCCGTAGGTCGGTGAAACAATTGCAACCCCGGCTGTATCGGCTACTTTTTTAAGAACCCATGTATATCCTATGAAATTGCCAAGGCTCCCATGAAGGAAAATCATAACGGGATATTTATCCTTCTTTAGCTGTCTGGGTACATACTCGTAAAAATGCAGAGTACTTCTTTTGCCAAGGAATATGTCTTCATAGCACATCCCAAGCGCAGAACCCGCATTTTTGAAATTTTCTTCTTTGATAAGTTCGTGATAGACATCGAGGACAAGAGTTCTCAGCCTATTCATCTGTTTTTCGTCAATTCCAACAGGCAGATATCTGAAAACATAGGTTCCGAGCTTCAGCTGGTCTATTTCCGGAACAATATTTGTAATACCTGCGCGCGAAAAATGAGTCTGTCCATGAAATTTCTGTGAGAAGCCTGTATTTGTTGAAGACCCTGTAGGTGACATGAAATAGGAAGCTGTAAAACAGGCAATTCCAGAAAAAAGGAGAATTGAGTCGGGAATCATGGTCTTTTTATTGAAACGGAACAAGACTGGAAGCCACATGGAGAAAGTGAAAATAATGAGAAGCAATGTTCCTGCTCCGACAAGAAGTCCTCCTGTTGTTTCAGCATGGATTAAAAGCAATATTGAAAGATAAATAAAAGGAAGCGCAGCGCAGAGATGAATGAACATTACGAGGAAATGGGCCAGTTTTAATTTATGCGGGTTAGGATCTGCCATTTTTCTTTTATCAACTATTTATGTCGTTTAAAATTCATAGTTTATGTCAAGATTCCCATTCTATTTTCTTAATTCGCGCCAGCGAACTTGGAGTGCGGTGATTAATCACCGCCTTGTTCCGCGAAATTCATTTCGCGGGATTTCATTATGTACAATTGGACGGAATAAATTCCGTCGTTAAAGGCGGCAATCAGTCTTCGCAAAGAGACTACGCCCGACGCGGTAAATTGCCACACCCAAGTGCTTCGCATTTAAAAATTATCGTTGATGTTTAGTTTTTCAGTACTGTACGACTCAAGCCGTTTTCTTATTTGCTTGTCTGCATTGAACTTGAAAAAGCCGGCTGAACAAAACTCGTAATCTTCAGCAGTTTTCACAATGCCATGATGAACTGGATTATTCATGACATATTTCAATCTCGCATAATAACTGTTTTCATAGGTCAGGCATGTGTCCCAGAACTCAAACCATACTTTTCTTCCACTGACATTGTCAACCTTGTTCAACTGAACAGAACTTTTCCCATGAATGGTTTTGCATATCTTGCTGATGGTGATTTCTTTTTCAGCTGGAGCTCTGACGATAAGATGATAATGATTGGACATTACTGCCCAGGCAATAGGCGTCCAGGAGAAGTCATTCAAGGAGTCAAGGATTATGTTTTCCAGCATTTTGAGTTTTGCTGGAGAATTGAAGATGTTTTCTTTATGGTATGTTCCAGATGTAATCATGTAGTTTGCATCTGGTTTGAAAACATGAGGAGGACTGTGATGCCAAGTGTCTTGTATGTTCTTCATAAAAATCTCCGATTTCGATAAGATTTCCATCCCATTTTCTTAATTCGCGCTAGCGAACTTGGAGTGCGGCAATTCATTGCCGCCTTGTTCCGCGAAATTCATTTCGCGGTGTTTCATTATGTACAATTGGACGGAATGAATTCCGTCGTTAAAGGCGGCAATGAATTGCCGCACTCCATGTAGCGCTGTCGCGCTAGAAAAATAAACATTAAACTGCAGACAGGAATGTCTGCGTTACTTCTTCAGTTTGCCAGCTGTCCTCTGTCGTCTGTCATCTGGCTTTTCAACTCTTCCGGTCTCCGCTTCACCGGTTCGCCGATTCTCCGATTCGTTCTCTTGAATACGGTGCTGCTTGATGATGTCACGCAGATATGCGGCGCGTTCGAATTCGAGGGCTTCTGCTGCATCGAGCATCTCCTTCTCGAGTTCGGTGATGATGTCCTCGGAAAGCTCGGTTTCCTCTGTCCTTCCCTTTTCCTTCGCCGCCTTCTCAGATGCAAAGTATATGGATATGTCCTCGCGTATGGCTTTCACAATCGACTTGGGTTCGATATTGTGCTCGATATTGTATTCCTCCTGCTTGCGGCGGCGGGAGTTGGTGGTGGTGACAAGATTCTTAATGCTGTCGGTGAGCCTGTCCGCATAGAGTATTACTTTGCCGTTGATGTTTCTGGCCGCTCTTCCGGCGACCTGGATGAGGGATCTTGCCGAACGCAGGAAGCCTTCCTTGTCGGCGTCGAGGATCGCTACAAGCGCTACCTCAGGCAGATCTATTCCTTCGCGCAGCAGGTTGATACCGACCAGGCAGTCGAAATCGCCTTTGCGAAGATCGCAGATTACCTTCGCCCTCTGGAGGGCGTCGAGTTCGGAATGTATGTATTTGACCTTCAACCCGGCTTCGACTAGATAATCAGCAAGGCGTTCCGAGTTTTTCTTCGTGAGGGTCGTGACCAGGACGCGTTCATTTCGTTCGGCATATCTGCGGATTTCATTGATGAGATCGTCTATCTGTCCCTTGAGAGGCCTAATGCTGATTTCAGGATCGAGAAGACCCGTCGGCCTGACAACTTGGTCGACAGTCGAACCGCACAGCTTCACCTCGTAGTCTCCGGGTGTTGCCGAAACGTATATCGAATCCTGTGTGAGGTCCGTGAACTCTTCGAATGTGAGCGGACGGTTGTCCAGAGCCGATGGCAGGCGGAATCCATGGTCCACGAGAGTCTGCTTGCGGCTCCTGTCACCTTTGAACATCGCCCTGATCTGCGGCAGCGTTACATGTGATTCGTCTACGACGGTTATGAAATCCTTCGGGAAAAAATCGATTAGGCAGGACGGACGCGAACCTGGCATGCGGTTCGCCAGGTGGAGCGAATAGTTTTCAACTCCGCTGCAGTATCCGATCTCCTTGAGCATCTCCATGTCGTATATGGTGCGCTGGTGAATTCTCTGTGCTTCGACAAGAAGGTTCCTTTCCTCAAAGAATTTTACGCGCTCCTTCATTTCAGAGATTATCTTCTGTGAGGCGAGCTCGATCCTGTCCGGAGGCATGACAAAATGTTTGCAGGGGAAGAATACGGCCTTTGAGACCTTCTCCTTGATATTACCGGTGAGAGGATCGCATTTGTGGAGGCTTTCAACCGTATCTCCCCAGAACTCGACGCGGATGAATTCCAGGCGCTGCGGCACGAAGACGTCGACCGAATCACCCCTGACCCTGAAGTTGCCCTTTTCCGGCGCGGTATCATTCCGCTCGTACTGGATGCAGATCAGTTTCAGGAGAAATTCATCCCGGTCAATCTTCATTCCCTTTTCAACCGTCACGCACATCTGCTCGTAGTCCTGCGGTGAACCGAGTCCGTATATGCATGAGACACTTGCAATGACGATGACGTCCCGGCGCTCGAGAAGCGAAGCAGTGGTGGAAAGCCTGAGCCGCTCGATATCCTCGTTGATGCTTGCGTCTTTCGCAATGTAGGTGTCGGTCTGAGGTATATACGCCTCCGGAAGGTAGTAATCATAGTAGCTGATGAAATACTCGACGGCATTCTCCGGGAAAAAAGTCTTGAACTCGGTGTATAGCTGTGCGGCCAGGGTCTTGTTATGAGACATGACAAGGACAGGCCGGTCATATTTCTGGATCACGTTCGCGATCGTGAAAGTCTTTCCGGAGCCTGTGACACCCAGCAGGGTCTGATATTTTTTGGCTGACTCAAGCCCTTTGGAGAGGGACGCTATCGCCTCCGGCTGGTCGCCGGAAGGTTTGAAATCCGAAGCTAACTTGAAAATACCCATTCGGTTCCTTGAGGAATGTTTACATGGAGATACTGGCTGAATATATTCTCTATATGAATTTTCTGCAATCGGCGTGGGAAAACGGGGCCAAATTTGTATTGGATGCCTTATCTCCTTTTCAGGAAGGAAAGGCCTGAGACTGTGAGAATCAGAGTTCCGAACACAGTTCCGAAGAGAGGTGTCGGGATGCCTGTTACAACCCCCCCGAAGAAAGCCTTTGCCACCGCGCGTCCAGAGCTTTCGTTGTCGATGTATTTCTGTATGAGGAAAATTCCTATGAAGCTGAGGACGAATCCCAGGATGCAGGTGAAAGGCAGGGCTATTATCGTTATCTCCTGCACGAAAAAAGCATAGTCGAGGAACAGTATAAGGAGTCCGCTCATCGGATGCAGGTTGATTCCGGCCTTCCTGATCTCCGGGAATTCCGGCTGTGGCTGCGCCTTCTGGATTTCCACAGGCTCAGCTTTTAATACCGGCATGTCCTTTTCAGGCTTTGTGTCCATATGCATCTCTTCAAGGTTGAAATTAAAGCGTGGCTCTGTTAAATTAAGATATAGCGGTATTTGTGTTCTGCAATATTTATCTTTATCTGCAGAAAATGAAATTTTCAAGGAAAAAATATGAACATCTCATTCCTTCCTGAAAAAGTGAAAAGCGAGTTTTTGAATCTGATCGACAAGATCCCCCTTTCCGCGGTCAGGACCAACGGCAATATTTCCGGTGAGCCGGGAGAAGGGTACATAGTCGCATGCGGGGAGCGCCTGTTCGTCTACACGAGGAAGGCAGGTGAAGATGCATTCCTGAAGCTTGCAGGCAAGCTTGGAGTTGAAATCTCGAAGCTGGAAGTGAGAAAGGACAAGTTCAATTCCTTCCTTGACATCAATATGGACGGCAAGCCGTATTCCATAAAGTTCTCAAGCGCTGAAATGAAGGATCTCGAGTCGCTGATCGAGAATTTCAAGAATGCCAAACCTGCAGGCCCGGCCGTTCCCGAGCCCGAGCAGCCAGCCCCCCAGGTTTCCGAAGAGAGGAAAGCTGGAATACAAATGCCGTCGGGAATCCGGGAGCATCCGGCCGCGCCAGCCGTCAAGCTGCCTTTGACTCCAATGCAGTTCATGGCCGCTGCCATGATGTATGTCGCCTCGTCGGACGGAAGCATTGACAAGGACGAGGACAGGTATATCATGAATGTGTTCGGCGGGAGCAATGATGTCCTTCAGCCGGCCCTGCAGTATTACAAGGCCCATTCCGCCGACCAGCTTTTTGATTTCTCCCCCTGTCTGAACGAGGAGCAGAACCTCTGCATCCTTGCAAACATGGTGGAAATTGCGATGCGCGACGAATCATACCACCGCGTTGAGCAGGTCATGATAAGGAATTATATGGAGAAGGCTGGAATATCAGTGGACAATCTCAAGGCCATCTCCAGCGTGCTTCTTGTAAAGAACAACTTGTCCGTGCTGATGCAATGAACCAGCATCCCGGAACCGCCGCTCAGGCACCTGAAATATTCAACCCCGGAATTCGGACGTGGAAATAGTAATCATACTGATATTGATCTTCAGCAACGGGATTTTAGCCCTCTCTGAAATAGCATTTGTCTCCGCGAGACGCGAGGTGCTGGAGATGTACCAGGCGCGCGGCAGCAGGCACGCCGCCAGCATACTGCGGATGATGGACGAACCTGACAAGTTCCTGTCTTCCATACAGGTCGGCATAACTTTGGTCGGGGTGGTTTCCGGTGCATATGGAGGCACGATTCTGGCGGGCGACCTCTACGGAGTTCTGAAGGATGTGGCGTTCCTCAGCCCCTACGCCTACCAGGTTTCCCTGGTGTTCATAGTTGTCGCTGTCACCTACGTCTCGATCGTCTTCGGCGAGCTTGTCCCAAAGAGCATAGGACTCAGAAATCCCGAGAAGATGATCCTCTTGCTTTACCCAGTGATAAGGATTCTTATGCTCGTGGCATATCCCGTGGTCGCCATGCTCAGCTGTTCGACGAGGTTGTTCCTGAAGTTTGTGGGGCTGGGGCTGACCGGAGTAGACCAGATAGCCGATCCTGTCAGGACAATACTGGGAATTGCGAAGTCCGCAGTGATAAAGAACAAGATACGCAGGGAACAGATGGACATCATCACGAATACGATGAATGTCAAGGACGTCAGGATCTCCGAGATCATGGTTGGAAGGGACGAGATAAAATACCTGTCGGCGGACATGTCGCTGAACGAGGCCCTCGTTGAAGCGCACATACATCACCATACCAGGTATCCGATCGTCGAGTCTGGGGATGTGGACAGGATAATCGGGTATGTGAACTTCAAGGACATCATGAACGCGATCAGGATGAGCCCGTCGAAGCCCACGCTGAGGAACATATGCAGGGGGATCCTCTTCGTTTCGGAGACGGACAAGGTGCTTGACGTGCTGCAGAAGCTCACCAAGAGCTGCCAGCACATAGCGGTCATAAGATCTCCTTCCGGCACTACGTCAGGCATCATCTCGCTGGAGAACATGCTCGAGACCATCGTCGGCGACATCAGGGACGAGTTCGACATACTGCCGGAATTCATCTACGAGCTTACGGAGAACCGCTGGCTTGCCGGCGGCGGACTGACCCTGGAGAAGATCGGAAAAGTCGTCGGAGTTCAGAACTTCCCGGATTCAGAAAAGACGCTTTGCCAGTGGCTCATGGAAATATCGCCCGAAGGAAGCCTGCGGATGGAGAACAAGATCGAATACGGGGACTTCATATTCCATGTAAGAAAAATCAGCCGCTCCAGGATCTATGAGGTGATAATCGAGAAGCACGTCAGCGTGAGCCAATAGCGGCTTCCATCTGTGCCTTTGCGTTCTCGAGGTTGACGCGTGAGCTGGCGAGGTCGGCCTGGGCCCTGACGAGGTCGGACTGGGCCTGGTTTACCCGTGTGAGGTTCGTGTTTCCGGCCTTGTACTCCTCCTCGACCAG
>MHBI01000043.1 GCA_001804815.1 Lentisphaerae bacterium GWF2_50_93 | reverse complement strand
GCTGTAACGCAGTTACGTTCAGATACAGACCGGAGATCGTATGTCTGGAGAGGACTTTCACCTCCCAGTGATGTGCGCCTCACAGGCGCACGAGCGCGGGTTTTCCAACCCGCAGTACTCTATTTTATGGCGGGTAAGAAAACCCGCCTTCCGTTATCTCGGAACTCCATTCTATTTCGAGACTATTAGCAAGTTGGACGGTTTTTCCTGTCCTGACCAGTACTGAGCATTGTCGAAGTAGCCTGTCGAAGGAAAACCGTCAACTATATTCCAAATCTACCCGTCGGGTTAAAACCCGACATACTTTCCTGGAAATTATAGCACCTTCAATCCGGGCTCTATATCAAGCAGGTTTCCATCGACATTGACTGTTACAGTTGTACTGCTTGGGTTGTAGACGCTCTGCCTGTTTGCTGCGATCACAAGGCGCTTGCGCGCATCCTCATAGTCGAAAAGTTCGATATTGGTGCAGTACCAGACATCCGGCTTGCCGGAAATAGGCTTGAATATCTTCTCGAGCATATCCCAGCAGTTCCCACGGTCGAACTCATAGGAATGGCCCCAGATGAAAAATACGCCTGTCGCATGCTGGTTGGAATAGAATTTCTCAAATTTCTCGTTCATCGGGCAAGGATCCTTGTGGAACATGTGTCCGTTCGAAGCCCATGCAAGAGGTTCCTTGGCGGGGAAATGCCTCGGATCATTCTCACATGTCCTGGAATACACTATCCCGAGACGGCGTATCACATCTATCACATGCTGGTCGTAGCTGCCGTAGGGATATGCCATTCCGCGTACAGGATATCCTACGAGATCTTCCAGGGCCTTGCGGTCGCCAAGCACCTCTTCGACAATCTGGGCGTCGTCAAGCTTTGTCAGATGCGGATGGGTAACGGTATGGACAGCGACCTCGTGTCCTTCAAAGAGCTTTGCGACTTCCGCAGCTTCAATATGGGCATCTGACCGCTGTTCCTTGCGGGAAAGCTTTGCTGAATTGAGATTGAATGTGCCTTTTAATCCCCATTTGTTGAATGCTTCAACAACGCGGCGGTCATGGATCTGTCCATCATCGAAGCTTGTCGTCACCGCAATTCTTTTTCCTTTTGGAAACTGAGTTATCTCTATTCTTGCGGGTGTTTTCCTGTCTTTCATGCTGTTCTCCCTCATTTAATATTTTTCCTGTCAGGGAAAATATACTTTCCAGGGACAAACTCAAGAAACGGACTCTCTTTTTATTCATAGAACAACCCCGATCACCAGGAAGCGCATCGGCGAGGAACCCGTGTTAACAAGAGAATGGCTGTGCCCCCTGCGGGTCAGGCATATGTCTCCCGGCCCTACGGATTCGTCCTTCCCGTCGATTCTCATCGTGCCCGCTCCATCAACGATTATATACATCTCCTCGTCATTCTTATGGAGATGCTCGCCGATGCTGTCTCCGGACTGCAGGATGTTGTCGTGATAGAACTTTATTCCTGGCTCCTTCCTCTGGTACTCCGCCAGCATTTCCGTGCAGAGCAAAATCCCTTTGCCGTCATGGCACTTGTCGAACTTCTTAACCTCTGATTCTGATTTACGTAGTATCATAGTTTTCTCCTCACAAGTATGGCGGGTTTTAAACCGCCTTTTTGAATTCGTTTGCAGTTAATGTCGCAAGACATGTTCATAAAGTAGGGACGGGCTTTAGCCTGTCCCATTCCTGAATATTAAGATGGTACATGCTAAAGCACGTACCTACTCCAGTCGAATATCTGGAACAGCCCCTTGGCGCGCCTGTTCAGCAGATCCTGGTACACCTCCTGCGGATTCCGCGGATCATGCAGCATGCCAAGCCCCTCAATCTTAACTTTCCCATCTGCCAGCCACTTCATCGCCGTCTGAAATCCGGAAGATATGCTGTGCGGACTGAAATCCGACGACTGATGGGGGACCTCCCATTCCCAGCCGCTTCTCAGCACGACGTACTTGTGGAAGACTTCATGAAGGAGTTCATGCGCGCAGATATCCGTCTTCCGCTGCCATGGAACCCCGACCATCACTACTTCACCGCGCTTCCTTACAATCCTGCACGCGTCGAAGACAGCCTGCTCGTGCCCTGAACATTCGACGACAAGCGCGACCTTGCCGGAAATTGCCTTGTCATCAAGAGGAATCTTTTCAACTGTCCTGAGACCGCAGGCTTCACTTACAAATTTCCTTCTTCCGGCATCAGGCTCTACTATTAAAACCTCGTATCCGGATATTGAAAATATCTGCGCAGCCAGATACCCTACAGGTCCTGCGCCGGTGACAATCACAATGTCTCCCGGCCGTGCAGCTGTAGTTATCAGCGTCGTCATTGAAATACCCATCAGACGCGCAAGCACCGCCTTCTCTGGAGCCAGGCCTCCTGGCACCCTGACAGCATCTGAAAATCCACACTGCTGGTAGCTCCTGTGGCTGCCCATGCAGAAATAAAGCGCCCCTGCTTCCATGTCCCTGGCTTCATTGCCTGATTCTTCGGCTTTGAAAACAGCCGCATAGCCGGGAGTTGTCGGGAAGCTTTTACCGCAATAGCTCCAGGCAAGCTCTGTGCCGGGACTGATCAGGCTACATACGGTCCTGCCGCGTATCTCGCCGGATTTAAGAGCCGACGGCTCTCCGATCTCAAGCAGTTCGGACTTTTCCTTCGCCGTCGTCGTAACCGCAAAGTGCCTCATTATCCTTATCCTTTCATAAATCTGTGTGTTATTATTATTCCACTATCATATCCCTTAATCTTGCACCGGGCAATTTACGCGATTATTTTATCCATATATAGGACTATTGAAGAATGGATGGTTGGATTAATGGATTATTGGGTAGAGAAATGGCATTAATAACTTTATAACCGTTAAGCTTGGTGTTTTTGAAGCTGATTGTCCTTAATAGCATGTCGGGTTTTAACCCGACGCTTGGTTGGCGGTTTAAAAACCGCCCTACTTATGAGGCAGACGTTATTAGCTCAACTCTTATATAATTATACCCACTCATCCATCTTAGCTAAGGAGTTTTGCCATGCTGTTTTCGACGGACTCAATCAGACTGACTTTCGCGGATCCTGGCAAGGGTACGATGACCAATGACGGCTGGGTTCACCGGAAGGCCGTTCCATATATCATCATTGCACAGCCTCTTGAAGGAAGATACACCATTGAATGCGGAGATGGGCGTTCGTCAGAGATCAGGACCGGCGAGGCCTTCCTCACCGCTCCAAACGTACCACTGGCAATCTCCCACCACTGCGATCCCAGAAGCAAGAAAATGATCATAAGATTCATTCATTTCAATTTCACGGTATTTGACGCGATCAATCTGGCGGATCTCTTCGAACTTCCTCTGTGCGTTGAAAAACAATGGGCGAACCGGTTCGGGGAAATAGCTGATAAAATGCTGCTGGTCAAGCAATCAGAAGATTTGAAATCCATCAAGTACGTGGCACGCATCAACGAACTGGGATTCTCCGTGCTCCATCTGCTTGTCGAATATCTGGAGAGCAGAGGGATCGTCCCACATATTAACCCGAGTATCATGCGGCTGCTTCCTGTCCTGGAATACGCCCGGCGGCATCTCGACCAGAAGCTTGAAGTTGCGGATCTCGCAAAAAGGGCCAACCTGTCAATACCGCGTTTCCATGCCGAGTTCAAAAGGCTGTTCGGAGATTCCCCGTTGGACCATGTCCGGAAAATGCGCCTTTCTAAATCATCGGACATGCTCAGGAGCAGCAGTTCTTCCCTTGAGGAGATTGCGCAGCTCACAGGGTTCTGCAACCAGTTCCATTTCAGCCGCGAATTCAAGAAGTGCTACGGATATCCACCGACAGTTTTCCGCAAGAACATCTCCAAAGGTCTGGTGGTGTGAAGATTTCCAATTCGGCCCCAGTCTGAAAACTTTTCCGGGATCTGGGAATGACGGCTGACGAGGGTTTGGTTGCCTACGCAATCACTTTATCCTAAAGCTTCCCCTTGTCGTTTATATCGACATAGTTGATTGCATTCGGATCTGTGTCGCTTCTCGGGTTGAGTTTTGCACCCTCGGGCAGATTGAGCCCTTCCGGACCAAGAAGCGGATCTTTTGTCAGTATCATCCAGTTCTCAAGCCTGTCACGCATGTCCGCAAGAGCCCCTGCGACTTCGGGCATGTTCTTCCGTGCTTCATTGAGCAGAAGGTTGTTTGTCTCGTTCGGATCAAAGATCAGATCGAAGAGAGCTTCTTCATCAGGCGTGTGGGCCGCCCAGCCGTTTCCGAGCCATACAGACTTGCTGAGCCCCGCATCGCAATTGGGGAGAACCGGACGTGGATAACTGTTGAAGCGCCTGATATATTTGAAGCGCCTTGTGCGGACAGCCCTCATCGGTTCATAGGCGGCATGCACGTTGATCTCAAAGAATAGTTCATCCTGAACTTCCTTCTTTTCGCCTGTTATGAGCGGATAAAAGGATTTGCCTTGAAGCCAGTCGGGCTTGGGTATCTCGAGGAGGTCGCAGATTGTGGGGAAAATGTCGATCTGGCCGACCATTCCGTCAATAACCTTGCCGCCGGAAAAACCGCAGGGGCCCCTCATGAGAAGCATTACTCCTGTGCCGCTATCCTCGAGATTGCACTTCATCCTGGGGAATGCGATGCCATGGTCGGTTGTCGAGATTACAAGCGTATTTCCGGCAAGGCCGTTTCTTTCCAGCGCGTCAAGGACTACACCGACTTTCCGGTCAAGACTTCGTGCCATCTGCTTGAATCTCGCCATATCCTCACGAACCTCAGGAGTGTCAGGAAGCGGCGCCGGAGGCATGGTGAAACCTGCATTTTCATCAGGATGCCGGCCTGGGAACTCCCGGTGTGTCTCAAAAAAGCCGACCGACAGGAAAAACGGCTTGTCCCCTATGTCGTCGAGGAATTGGGAGGCTTTCTCGTGGGCTTCCCCACCATCCGAGGTTAGGCATTGATCATAGCCGATTACCTGATAGGCCTCTCTTTTATTCCTCGAATCGTAACTTGCGACGTGCTGGATGCCTGAAAGGGCGCTGGTATAACCATGTTCTTTCAGGGTATGGACAATATGTTTTTTATAATCGTTGAGTGAAAAACCGCGGTGGGCTAGCCCCAGCATTCCGTTGGAATGGGCATATTGCCCTGTCAGCAGACAGGCTCTGCTGGGGGAGCACGTCGGACTTGCGGTAAAAGCCTGCCGGAAGAGGACACCTTCCTCTGCAAGCTTTTTAAGACGGGGAGTGTGTATGGCATGGCCATAGGGTTCAATATACCGTCCGGTATCATGGGAATGAACATATAGAATATTTACAGGTCTCATGATGGTTCCACTCCTATGTTTTCGAATAAGACAATTCAGAGGTGCCTGACTAATTGGAAAGGCTGACAGCCTGATGCGCGATCCTCTTCAGGAAATCCGCGTCCTTGCTGCTGATCTGATCAGGCTTAAACTTGATCTTGCGGCAGTCTTTGCCGAAGAAGAACTCGAGCCAGACGCAGCCGCCGAGGAATTCGCCTGCGATGTTCGCATGATGGCTGTCGAAGCCCAGCACCTTCACACCGTCCTGATCGCGCCAATGATATCCGGCATGCAGTGAATGCTTCTCATTAGGAAGATTGGGGAATACCGGCTTCTTGAAGTTGAACTCGCGGTCGGGAACGAATTTCCATTTCGGGGATTTTGTCGCGAGCTGGAATGCATCGCCGACGGGGATTATCCTCCTTATCCTGAGTTCCGATGCGATCTTCGCATACGCGCTCTTCAGGTCCCGGTACATCTTGTCAGGAGTGAAGTCCTTCTTGAAAATGCTCTTGTCGTCGGCCCTGTACGCCCAGGTCTGGTGGAACACGATTTCCGCCTGGGGGGCATATTGCTTTATGTAGTAGCAGAGACGGTTTCCCCATGGCCTGTAGGTATCAACCAGGAAGCTGTGCATGCTGTACTGCTGGATGGTGACATAGTCCCATTTCTCGGCCTTGAGCATCTCCTTCAGTCCCATCTTCCTGCCATTGTGCCTATACGGCTTGCCTTCAGGGTCGCGTGGATTCTGCTCATGTTTCATTGCAAGCTTGTAGTGCTTCTCCAAGGGACATCCGCCGATGCAGGCATGGCCGAAGACCAGATTGCCTCTTGCGCTCCTGACTATTTCATTTAGAAATTTCGTTGAATTGCCTGAAAAACTGTTGCCGACAGCAAGAATTTTCATATTATTCCTTTCATATGTGGTAGAGGATATAATTAGGCATGATTGCGATATTGTCAAGATGGAAGCACGTTTAATTCCTGAGCAGGGAGACCGCCTTGTTCAACGTCTGTTTCAGGAAACACACTTCAGCTATTGTGATCCCAGCACTCCTTTGAATGCGAGATCCGCATACAGGGTGGCGGTCCAGCCGTAGTCGAACAGGACCTGGTGGGTCGGATTTATTTCCGGAGCGTTCCTGCCCTTGCGGAGGAGTTTCGGCGGATCGACTTTCCTGCGGTCGTCGAAAAACTCGAAGAAGGTTCCGTACTTCATATATTTGTCCTCGATCTCCTTCATGGTCTCGCCGGCAAGAGCCTTCGCTTCAGCAATATATCCATAGCGCTTCAAACCGAGTATTATCAGCCAGTTGGTCGCGACCCAGACCGGACCGCGCCACATGTCCTTCGAATAATATTCCTCATTGCATCTTGCAATGCTGGGAAGCCTCAGAGGAGTACCGAATGTCCTGGGATTCTTCATATGCGCAACAAGCTTCTGTACCTGCTGCTTCGACGGCGCACCGCATATCAACGGCAGAAATCCCGATACCGCGTAGACATCAGACTGCTGCTTTTCCTTCAGATTATAATCAAAATAGAAGCCCTTCTTCTCGGACCAGAGCCTCTCATTGATCAGCCTGCAGATCCTGCCGTGCCTTTCCTTCCATAGCCCGACATCCTTCCTGTGTCCTGCGATCTTCGCAAACTCCGACATGATCTCGCATTCCAATCCCAGATACGCGTTGAAATCAGTCGCATCAAGCTTCTGGGCACAGTCGAACCTAGGTGAATTGTCCAGTCCGCTCTCCCCGCACCTGCAGTTCACGTTCCCTTCGATGAACCATTCGCAGAGCCCCGCTCCGTCGGAATCACGGTTCTTCAAATCCCATTCAATATATTTCTTCAGCTTCGGATAAAGTTCCTTGATCCATTTAGGCGAAGACGACGTCTCGTTCACAAGTTTTATGCCAAGCGCGATGATCGGAGGCTGCGTTATGTCCGAGGATGCATAAGGGTTCATCATATGCGCTATCATTCCATCCTTCTTCTGCGTATCGAAAAGAGCGCTTATCGCATCCCTGGCCAGACCGATGTCTATATGACGTAGTCCAACGGCATGGAATACGCTGTCCCAGAGCCACATCTGCCTGTGCGGCCAGCGGTCGGGCGTCGTCCAGTAGTGTTTTATCTTCCCCTCCGGACTGTATACCTGCGTCTTCATCTGCGAGAAGGCCTTCTGCAGGGTCCTGCGGCTGCTGCCGGAAACGCCTTTTGGAACAGCAATCCCATTGATCCATTTTCCGCGTGCTTCGATCAGGCTTTCAATATCCTTGCCTATCAGCGCGGGATTGAAGAACTGTTTCGTCCCTATCAGAATTTTCTTTCCTGTCTGGACACCTGCAATGTTCTCATGCTGTATAATTTTTATTGGCATGGCGACTTCATTACAAGTATGTCGGGTTTTAACCCGACGATTAATTGGCGGTTTAAAAACCGCCATACTTTTTGATTGCAATTTTGTGTCATCTTTTATTTCAATGTCGCAGTCGCCTTCGATCAGGAGATGGTGGGCATCGATGAAGGCGCCCTTCACTTTTCCATTATTGAAATTGAAGAAATCACCGGCCAGTATCATGTCCGAAGCTTTTCCTTTGAATTTTATTCTGCCTGCGCCGGGAAGCTTGATGTCGATCCCGAACGAATCCATCGATGTCCTGAGCACAAGGCCGTCATTGTAGTCAGTCTTTCCCTCCAATCCCGAAAAGGCGAGGAGCTGTCCTCCACCCCATACGTTCAAAGCATTTTTAAGTTTCATATATAAATTCCTTTCATGAGGATATTTGTTTTTCCTTCATATTATATCTTTAGCCAATATTGATTCAATTGAAACAAGGATATATGATATGTGATATTATTTCATTAATATATGATTTGCAGGCATACCATGAGCAGGGCGGGTTTGAACCCGCCAACTGTCGGGATCAATCCCGACATACTTTAAATCTATCAGAAACAAACATATATGGAACCTATAAAGCTGGAAAGACGAAAGATCGTAATTGACGACGGGGTTACAAAACTCGGTGGCTACAATGTCGGCAGATATCCCATCCACCATTTCATCCAGAACTGGGTGTTCGAATCGCAGTCCGCAATGCCGCTCAAGCTCATGGCTGTCGGCGACGACGAATGGATCGAAGGCTGCTACCGCTACAGGAGGAATTCCGACATCTTCGCCGTAGAGCATGTCGTCAAGGGCGGCATGGACTTCACCCAGAACGGAAAGAAATACCATGTCGGGCCTGGACAAGTATACCTCAGCCATCTCGGAGCCGACAACGATACATCGACAGGTTCCGAAGGCTTCTGCCTGAAGAAGACAATGATAATCTCAGGGACTCTCCTTCCAGGCATACTGGCGATCACCGGTCTTGCAAATACGGATGTGATCAAGCTCAGGCGTCCGGAATTCGTAGCCTGCCTTATCGACAAGGCATATGCCGAGAGCCGCGACAAGACCGTGAACTTCATGCAGAACTGTTCCGCCACAAGTTACCACGTGCTCATGGAGCTCTCCTCGGAAATCAACAGGAGTTCATATCCTCCAAAACTCCAGATGTCGCTTGAAATCCTCAACCGGAAAATGAATGAGAAGCTTTCAGTCGCCGAAATCTGCGAAAGCACCGGAATGTCCTCGGTAACACTCCACCGCCTCTTCAAGAAGCATATCGGGATGAGTCCGATAAATTATTACATCCTGCAGAAGATGGAGGCCGCAAAGGAGCTGCTCGCGATCCCGTTCCTCTCAATCAAGGAGATCTCCCAGCAGCTCGGATATTCAAATCAGCTCTACTTCTCAGCGGAGTTCAGGAAGCACTGCGGCGCCTCCCCAAAACAGTTCAGGATGAATTCGAAGAATAAGGCGAGTGGGTAATTATTGTATAATAGCATCAAATTACATTCTTTGGAGGAAACGCGTCAACAGAGTGACGCGGCTACAGCCTGGATTTGTTCGTAGTAGCGCATGTTTGCGCGTTAAGTAGGTACGTGCTTTAGCATGTACCATCTTAGTTTCCAGGAATGGGACAGACTCCGCAGGAGAACGCCCCTCCATTTTAATCCGCTTAAAATTTGCCAGCTTTTGTTTTTCTAATTGTTTGTAGTCAAGCCATTATTGGCTGTGCTTAAAAAAACTAATACACACGCAATAATGCGTTAACTACGAACAATATAATTCTAAATCGCCAATCGAAAATGAATTACTGCGGTCCTGAGACCGTAAGGTACTCGGGGCGTTCTCTGGTACGCCAGCACCCCTGCTGGCATGTATTCAATTCTGCCACCAAGTTGGTCTCGGTCCTGTTCGAAGAGCTATTATCTCATGTGTAAACTATATGATAACAGGTAACTTGAACTATTTTCTTGACTGATTTCAAACCCAGTCATCCAGTCTTTATTTTCTGTCCAGATACATCTGACGGAAGAGTATCCAGGGATCGAGAAGCACCGTCTCCCCTCCATCATGGATCTTGAAGACGAAATGGCTGTGGTCGACTTCGCCAGAAAGTACACCAGCGCCATTCGCAAACTGCTCGCCCTTCTTCAGCGGACGGTGCTCGGGTACGGTAAGGGAAGTCATGTGATGCGCCTGCAGGATCCATTCGGCTCCGTTCTCCCAATGGTGGATTCCGCGCCAACGGTTGTTGTTGTGCCCCATCTCAAGACTGTTGAAATAGAAGTGGTCATGGATGTCGATCGGCGCATAAAGCGGAGTTCCGCGCGGATGGTTGATATCGAGTCCGCCGTGAGCCGACGCACCGAAATACGCGCCCATCCAGCAGTCCTCACCGGTGTAGCAGTTCTCGATCTTCAGTCCAGGTTCCGGCAGCGGACACCACGGATGTAGCTTTACCGGGCATATCATCATCGTCGCGTCCTGGATTGCGAATCTCGCATGTCTGCCCGGGCGACACCCGCCATGGGTGTCAGTAAGGAATTCAAAGATGTCATCGACCGCGTCGAACCAGATCTGGAGTCCGCCGATTGTCCACGGCTCGTAGAAGCTCTTCTGTGTTGACACTTCCCGTTCGAGTTCGACTTCCTTGCCGTTGATCTTCAACTTGCATTTGAAACGGTAGTCTGTCCTGGCAAGATGCTCTTCTATCTTGATCTGTTTCAGCGTGGTGCGGAATATCTCGGCCTTGGTGCTGACAAGTTCCATCCGGACAATTCCACCGGACTTCAATGTGAACTCTAGCACGTCCCCGCAGTCCATCTCGACCGCCGTAAGAGTATCCTTAGCTTCTTTTCTGATGGTTGGCATGCTTGATATTCCAGATTATTTATCCCACCTTATGGTGATAATATATCCGAGACCATGCAATTGCAACACAGCAAATAATTATGTCGCCGCCCTGCGGGGACTCTTGATAATTTCCTTTGATTTATTCATCCCAAGGCTGACGCCTTGGGCTAAAGCATACCGTCCTCTATTCGAGGGCTGATGAAAATTAAGCCTCCGCAGGATGGCGACATATCGTATCTGACTAGTTCAGGACAGCTCTCTCCATTCTTCCTCTGCTCAATGCTCACGCATTGATGGCATTGGCACCAATGCCCCTGCCTCCTCCAGAAAAATGACTTTCATCATCTGTGCTTGGCCTCAATCCTGGAAAATACATCTACTGCTGGAGAGCCGGTAGCTTTTCCGGACTTAATCTTCTTTATTCTTTTCTGAATCTCCTTTTCATAGTCTCCGGAATATTGGGCTTTTCCGTCCATGTCCATGATAAGGTCATGGATCAGCTGTCCTCTTTCCGGCAGGGTGAGTGCAAACGCTTTGTTTTCTATTTCCTGTAAAACCGTCATTGGAACCTCCAGAATTTTAGAATAATCTAATTACAAATAATGAAACTTCAACGATACGCTCAAGTATCACGCATCCTGTCCAAAGCTTGTCGAAGCGAGCGGGATTGCATGAAGCGGCCTTGTTTGCGAAAAACAGGTAAGCGTTAAGCTGGTAACACAGCCTCATAAGTAGGGCGGTTTTTAAACCGCCAACTAAGTGTCGGGTTAAAACCCGACATACTTTCTTGGAAAAACAGCCTCACTTCACCCAGCTTAACGCTTACAAAAATAGGCATGGAAATCGTAATTAAGATCTGCTACAGCCAATAATGGCTTGACTACGAGCGAATGCCGAATATCGAATGACGATGGGATGAGAAAAGGAGGAGGTCGGAGGAAGGAGAGCCTTCAGCTTTCCGAACCAATGAAAGACTCACGGATGATAATGTCAGGCTTGCCGGGATTCTTGCGTTTTTCATGTCTTACCTGCCCCATCAGCAGTTCATGTCTGGCGTCAAGCAAGGCGATCTCGTCGCCTATGCCAAGCTGCGCCAGGGCATAGGTAAAAGAGGAACCGACAGCATCAGCCCCTGCAATCACAGCCTTTCCAGTCCTATATTGCTTCGAGTTCATAGTATGCCCTCCGCCGGATCTACAAAGCAACCCGGACCGCGGGGTCAAACCCTACACTATCAACTAAAGAGAATCTTTTCCACCCATATTTTTACAGCTTCTTGAAGTCGCGGCTTGCGATCGGGCAGTCGGAGCAGAATTTGCGGCGTCCGCATTTTGGACAGTGGGCGCCGCGCCAGACCTGGTCGAACTGGGTTTTCTGGGCTGCGACGAGTTCCGGGTTATCCGTGATGACGCCGTTCTCGAAATTGTGTTTGGTGCTGCCTTTCGCCCCCATGCCGGCACCTGTCAGGTTGGCGCTCCCGAAATAGGCAAGCTTCCCATCGATGATGATGCATTTGAAATGAACCCTCGGGCACAGAACCCGCTTCAGGCCTTTGAAGAGAGCCGGGAAGCGGTCGAAATCCTTGCGGAATATCGGGCCCGGCTCCTTCGCATGTATCAGGTGGACTTCGACCCCGCGTTCGATGAGCGAAGCCAGAAGCTGAAGGAATGGTATCTTTTCCCCGGCACCTCTCTCGATATACATGTCCTTTATGTCGGCAGTGGCTATGCACAGCTGTCGGCTTGTAGTTGGCACGAGGTCGCGGATCACCTCCAGGTATATTTCCCTGTCCTGAACAAACTTGATCATTTAAATCCCTGTATCCTTGTTGAATTGAAAATACCGCTAACTCATTAATGGCATGAGCTGATTGTCCTTAAAAGTATGTCGGGTTTTAACCCGACACCTGGTTGGCGGTTTAAAAACCGCCCTACTTAGGAGGCAAACAGATAACTTAACGGTTACCATAGAGATACCTTGTATTTTATCCTGCCAATCCAGTTATCCTGTCAAGTTCTTAGGATTCTTCCGGGAAAACCGCGAGCAGGCCTTTGATATGACGGAAATGGTTGTCAGTTGTCGCCAGATGCGCGCCGTGCTCCATGGCGCAGGCGGCGATCCAGATATCATTCGTCGGAATCGGAGTTCCCTGATTCCGCAGCTGCTCAAGTACCACGCTGTAGAATTCCGAGGTTTCAAGCGCCATTGAAATGACAGTGACCCTTGGGCTCGCGAGGAATTTCTGGAATATTGATCTATTATGCGAATTACGGGATCCGTTTTTGAAACCCGAGAAAAGCTCTCCTGCCACGATTGGGCACATGAGAAGCTCCTCGGACTGGCGCAGGATGTCCTTGGACCACGGATCCCCGACGAGTCCACGGCTATACACGTTTGTATCGATGAGGACGCGATTCATTTCCACAACTCCGGATCAGTCTTGCGCTGTTTCCTAACGGACTGTTCAATTGCCTTGACGTCATCCTTGTTCAATGAGCCGATCAATTCGTCCAGATCATTGAATTCACGGGGTTTGCCTTCGCCTTTTCCCATGACGTTAACTTCAATCAGGTCGATGAGGAAACGGTTCAGGCTCTTGCCTTCCCGGACAGCGCATTTGCGGATCTTCTTTTCCGCACCGGGTCCCATACCCCTTAAAGTAATGACTGACATAATGCACCTTTGATAGCTTATTTTGATAGCATAATGATAGCATGGATTGCTGTTAATTCAAACAGAAAATTATTAAAGAATGCGGATCCTGCTGGACTTAGGAATGAGTTCAAGGAGGGATGAATTTGCTCGTAGTAGCGCATGTTTGCGCGTTCTTAAAGGAACGCCGACCTCCAGGTCGGCAATAAGCCGGTCTGGAGACCGGCGCTCCATTAGGAAAATAAGGAACGCGCAAACATGCGCTACTACAAACTAAACACATTTATTGAAAAATTATGCTTTCTTGCTTTTTCACCTGTTCCGAACTATTTTCCGTGCGATATGATATCAAAAACAGTTACTGGGCGTGTCGTTTCATGCATCATGATGGATGATCGTAGCTCCCACGTGAATCAAAGGAACCGCAATGCGAAAAATTACCTGCTGCATGATTGCAGCCCTGCCATTTTTACTTAACATCAATCTGACAGCGGAGGATACCTTGGACATACACATCGCACCCAATGGCAATGACTCATGGTCAGGAAACCTGTCACAGCCGAACCCCGACAAGAGCGACGGACCTCTGGCCTCGCTTACAGGCGCGCGTGACGTTTTGCGGAAACGTCTCTCCGGCAAGGCACCTGAAAAAGCCGTGCGTATCCTCGTCGCCGACGGCCTCTACAGCATTACCGAGCCTCTTGTCCTGTCTCCCGAAGACAGCGGAACTGAGAAAGCGCCAATTTCATACGAGGCAGAGAAAGACGCGCATCCCGTCTTCAGCGGCGGACGCACCATCACCGGATGGAAAGTTGGAGCTGACGGCGTATGGACAGCCAAGGTGCCGGAGGTCGCAACCGGAAAATGGTATTTCGAACAGCTCTTTATCAATGGACGCCGCGCAGTGCGCGCCCGGACTCCGAACAAGTTCTGGTTCAATATACTCAAGGTCTTTGAAGAAAAACTTTCTGCAGACAAGAATGCCAAACGCGCCAAGGAGGCACGTCAGACGGTCTGGCTGCGCCCTGCGGATTTCGCATGTCTTGAAAAGCTGACGCCCGAGGAACTGAAGGACGTCCACCAGGTCGTATACCACAAGTGGGACAACACGCGCCGCTTCATCGACTCGATAGATCCGAAAGAACATACAGTGACCTCAAGCGGTGAAGGCATGAAGCCGTGGGACTGCTGGGACAAGGATTCTACGATAGTTTACGAGAACTTCAGAAGCGCACTGGACGCCCCGGGCGAGTGGTTCCTGTCACGCGACGGCACCATTTATTATATTCCTCTGCCAGGCGAGGAGATAGGCAGGATCGAAGCAGTCGCCCCGGTGGTGGAGAAATTCATAGTCCTGAAAGGTGATCCTGTGGCGAAGAAGTATGTCGAGCACGTGAACTTCAAGGGGCTGACATTCCATCATGCGGAATTGCTGACTCCTCCGAAGGGTTTCGAGCCATTCCAGGCGGCGGCCCCCATCGACGCGGTCGTAATGGCGGACGGAGCGCTCAATATCGTGTTCGAGGACTGCGAGATAGGGCACATAGGCTCATATGCGGCTTGGTTCAGGAAGGGATGCCGGGACATCGCAGTACGGCGTTGCAATCTGTTTGATTTCGGCGCAGGCGGGATACGCATCGGCGAGCTGTCCATGACAAAGAACGAGGCGGAGCAGACCTGCCGCGTGACAGTGGACAACAACATCATCCGGCATGGCGGATACATATTCCCGTGCGCCGTCGGGGTCTGGATCGGGTTCAGTTCTGACAACGTGATCACGCACAACGAGATTGCTGACCTCTTCTACACGGGCATATCGGTCGGATGGCGCTGGGGATACGACGAAAGTACCTGCAAGCGCAACAAGATCAGCTTCAACCACGTGCACCAGATCGGCAAGGGACTGCTCAGCGACATGGGCGGCATCTACACCCTGGGTCCGTCGGAAGGAACGGTAGTGTCGAACAACGTCTTCCATGACATCTACGCATACTCCTACGGCGGCTGGGGAATGTATACCGACGAAGGCAGTACGGGAATTCTCTTCGAGAACAACCTGGTCTACGACACCAAGACGGGAAGTTTCCACCAGCACTACGGCAAGGAGAATATTATCCGCAACAACATCCTGTGCTTCAGCAAGGAGCATCAGATCCAGGTGACCCGCGTCGAACCGCATCTTTCGTTCACGTTCGAGAACAACATCGTATACTGGAGCACCGGTCCGGCGCTGTCAGGGCCATGGGACAAGGTCAAGGTGGAATCGCGGAACAACTGGTACTGGAACGCGGCAGGCGCGAAGGTGCAGTTCATCGGAAAATCACTCGAGGACTGGCAGAAGGACGGACACGAGAAAGGTTCGTCCATCGTCGATCCCCTCTTCGAAAACGCGGAACTCCACGACTTCCGCTTGAAGCCCGGTTCACCGGTGCTGAGCCAGGGATTCAAGCCGTTCGACTACACGCAGGCAGGAGTCTATGGAGATCAAGCGTGGGTTGCAAAGGCGAATGGGGTGAAATATCCGGCGCTTGAACTTCCTCCGGAACGCGAGCCGGTTCCTGTGAACGACAACTTTGAGCGCGATCCAGTCGGACAGCCGCCATCAGGTCCTGAAATTCATACTGAGAAGAAAGGAGATTCGATCGTCGTCACAGATGAGACTGCGGCGACGGGCCGCCGGTCCGTCAAGATCACCGATGCTCCAGGCCTGAAGAACGTCTGGAATCCTCACCTCTGCTGGAAGGTCGACTACGCAAAAGGGAATATAGAAAACAGTTTTTATCTCCGCGTGGAGAAGGCGTCGATGGTTGATTTTGAGTGGCGGGACTGGAGTGAAAACCCCTACAAGGTCGCGCTGCATTTCGCCATCCGCGACGGCAAACTGAAACTCGACAATGGCACGTCCATTGATCTGCCAGTGGACCAATGGGTGCATTTCGGGATATCCGGCGTCGCCGGAAAAGAGAATGCCGGCAAATGGACGCTAACGGTGAAACTGCCCGGACAGGAGCCGCTGGAATACAAGGATATGCCATACAGCAACAAAGCGTTTTCAAAGCTGACATGGATCGGATTCACCAGCAATGCAACGGACAAGACGTCTTTCTTCCTGGACGATTTCGTATTGAAGCCGAAGAGAAGCGAATGACAATCGTCAAACAAAGAGGCCTGTTGGACTTGGAAACGAGCGTGACTGCTGGTGATTTTGCTCGTAGTAGCGCATGTTTGCGCGTTCTTACAGTAGGGACGGGCTTCAGCCCTAACTACTATACGCATATTCCAGTACTGTCCACGTCATGTTCTCCGGTTCTTCTGTCTTTGCATCTTTACGTCAGGCGCTTCGGCCTGACTTTGGACTGCGGTGATTATTCACCGCTTTGTTTTTAGAGCTGTTCGTCACGCCATAGCATCTTAACAGAAGCGAAAGCTGTTATCTTCTCCACGGTTCCAGTGGAATCCAAAGCGCAGAATGATCTGCGCAAAAGATTCGTCCTCCGTCTGGAGGACTCATCATAAAGAATTCTAAACAGAGCAAAAAATGCGTATAGTAGACAGGGCTTTAGCCTGTCCCATTCTTAGATTAGGATGGTACATGCTGAAGCACGTACCTACCTAACGCGCAAACATGCGCTACTACGAGCGAATCCAGGTGTTTTTGAACTCATCTCTAAGTCCGACAGGTTTCCCTCACGCAGAAATTTCATTAATATTTTCACGAACCCCTTGACATTTAATATTTAGATACCATATTGGTACTTGTTATAATGATTGAACCCATTATTTGAACTGATAAACATAAATATAGCAACAAATGGTATTTTTTATGGTATCTATCAAAAAACGCTTCAAGTTCCAGCTCCTGAAAGACGAACTGCTGACCGCATTCCAGGGCGACATCAAGAGAATTCCCAGCGAACGCGATCTATGCGCCAAGTACAAGGCGAGCAGGACTACTGTAAGGAAGGCCCTTGCGGATCTCGAGGACGGCAGGCTGATCTCGAGGGAGGTTGGAAGAGGCACTTTCATAACTGCGAAGAAACGCTGCCATCTCATATGGTTCATCTGTGTCGGGACCGCGCCCCAGCTTCAGAAATATTTCGAGGACGAGGCGGAAAGGTTCATGGAGGAGAAGGAGGAGGCGGACATAAGGATCCTCCATATCGAGTCCAGGGAACTCGTTGAAACCATCAGGAGCCGTCCGGGAATAAAGATCATCTTCGCTCCGAACTTCGGCTATCTCGCATCGACCGGAATGCTTCTCCCTTTGAATGAACTGGACGGATTCACCAACTGCCTGAGCTTTCTCAACAGCAGCTATATCGAGTGGAACGAGTCACGGGACGGACAGAGGAGATGCTATTCGATCCCGCTTTTCATTGACACCGAGGTCTTCGCCTGGAACGGGGATCTTGCAAGGAAGGCGGGGATTGGCGATGCGGCCCCGAGGGACTGGAACGAGATCGTAAAGTGGCTGGAGAAAGTCAGGAAGCTCAGGAACAAGGGCAAGGATGTCTACGGCGGACTTCTTTCCGCCACCGGAAAAAAAGCGAACCATGCCCCTCCCCTCTCATATTATATAGCGGCCTCGGCTGGAAAAAACTTCATAACGAACCAGGCTGGGAACGTCGTATTGGACTTCAGTTCCGGACGCGAATGGCTGGACTTCTTCCACCGCTGCCATGAAACCGGACAGCTCTTCATCGAGACGGAATATTCGGATGTGTCACCCTTGTTCAACGGGAACATTCTTTTTGCATTCAGGGCGGGATCATGGATAATGCAGCAGAAGCGGAACTTCCCGGAATTCCCGCTCAGGTTATCTCCGATACCTCCGTCGAAAGCTGATACAAGTCCGTTCTCAATCACGAGCGCCGTCGGCATGGGAATAGTTAATGAAACAGGAAAGAGCAGCGATGCGACGATCACCGGCTGGGATTTCATAAGGCATCTGACATGCGGCCGTGACAGCCAGCGCCGTCTCGTGGAGAACTATTTCGGCATCGCGATCAACAGGGAAGTGTTCACCTGGCAGCAGGCCCAGAGGCAGTACGCCCCGTTCATGCAGTCCATCAGCACCGGGACAATGCGATGCGACCATCCCATTCAGCACGGCATCATGAAGATCATGAGGATCTATTTCGACAAGGCGCTCAAGGGCGAGATATCGATCGACGAGGCGGTTTCACGGATAAACGAAACCGGCGAGATACAGGCGGAAATCGAGAACGACCGGAGCCTGGTATGAATGTGCAAAGGAGATCTGTATGAATTTTACAAGTCATATTTTTTTCGGACGAAAAAAATATTTCACACTGATCGAATTACTCGTCGTCATTGCGATCATCGCAATCCTTGCGGCGATGCTGCTGCCGGCGCTGAACCAGGCGAAGGAAAAGGCGCGGGAAGCGGTATGCACGGGGAACCTGAAGCAGATACATGTCAGCTTCATGCTGTATATCGACGATCAGAAATATTTCCCTCCGGAAAGCTACCCACAGTGGACCGAGGCGCTTGACGACAACGGCTATTCACCTGTTCCAACTGATCCCGCCAGCGTGAACCCGAGGGACTACAGGATGCAGTGCCCTACATTCATAATCCGCAAGAAGCTTGGCCGCTCGTACCTGTATAACGCTACAAACTTCAACGGCATCTACCAGAAACTTCCTGACAAGGCCTATCCCCAGACGGTGCTCCTCACGGAATCCGGAGTTGACTGGGGCTGGGCATACACCTGGAACGGGCATCTTCCTTTTGGAACGCAACCGCAGGTCTCACAAGGAACACATGGCAAACTCGGCGTGAACGTCCTGTTTGTCGATGGCCATGTCGAACTGATACCAAGCATAAATTTGACACATGCCATGTTCACGGGAATAAAAGACTGACCATAAAATAATTTAAAGATGGGGAGATCGCATGGACTTCTGGAGACCGGCAGGAAAAATCATCGGACTTTCAATTTTCGCAATTGTATTATTTTCAGCATCGTCTGGCTTCGCCGGAACAGATGACAAGGTCTGTACAAGGTGCGGGGACAAGGACTGCGAATACATGCTAGGCGTCAACTGGGCCGGCGCGGAATTCGCACCTGGCTCCCTGCCGGGAGTCGAAGGCAAGAATTTCGGTTGGCCGACCGCTGAAAGCCTGGACTACTGGAAATCAAAAGATGTCAAGCTGATCCGCCTTCCATTCCTGTGGGAGCGCCTTCAGCCGGAACTGAACAAGGACTTTGATCCTACATACTGCGACTCACTGAAAAAATCCGTCAAGATGATCCGTGACCGGAACATGGTGGTAATACTCGATGTTCACAACTATGCAAAATACAAGAAGAGCCTGATTGGGTCAGAGGAGGTGCCGGTTGAGGCGTTCGCGGATCTCTGGCGCCGTCTCGCCGAGATATTCAACAATGACGCTGCCGTGTGGGGATATGGTCTGATGAACGAGCCCAACGGCAAGTGCGACTGGCCGAAAGCCGCCCAGGCCGCGATCGATGCAATCCGCAGTGCCGACAAGCAGACGCGGATATTTGTCGCAAACGACTATGCCGCATGGTCCGCGACGCGCGCTGATGGGAATCTTGCCGACTGGGCTGAGAAAAGCTTGAAAATACCTGATCCGTCCGTCCTCAAGGATCCCTCAAACAAGCTGCGTTTCGAGCTCCACACCTACTTCGACCATGACAACAGCGGCACCTACAAGAATTCATATGACAAGGAAATAACCCGCAAGGACGGACCGGAAGTCCGTGTCGGTCCCGATGTCGGAATCGCGAGGAACCGGCCGTTCGTAGAGTGGCTTAAGAAACATAAGGTGAAAGGGTTCATAGGCGAATACTGCGCACCTGCAAATCCAGGTGTGGACGAGCGCTGGCTGGTTACGCTTGACAAGACCATGGCATATCTGGATGAAAGCTGTATTCCCAGCACCTTCTGGTCCGCAGGCACATGCTGGACACCTGGGAGCAAGGGCGTCATCGAGCCACATGGCTGGAGCACGTCCATGCCAGCGGAAGAACGCAAGCAGGACCGGCCGCAGTTGAAGATCATACAGAAATACATGCGGACAAAATAACACACGGAGAACGATCATGCTGAATGACAGAAATCGTTTTACGCTGATTGAGCTGTTGGTCGCTGTGCCCGCCACAGCTGCCCCGCGTCTGCGGGTAGCGAGTGCGAGAGTAATTCGATTTACATTGATCGAATTACTCGTCGTAATTGCGATAATCGCAATTTTATGCACGCTTCTGCTTCCCGCGCTGAACCAGGCGAAGGACAAGGCGCGGCAGGCCGTCTGCTGCAGCAATCTCAAGCAGATCAACATCGGGTTCATGCTCTACATATCCGACAACCAGTGCTTCCCCGAGCAGGCGGATCCTGACTGGAGCGAAGCCCTGGACAACGGAGGATACACACAGATCCCGACCAATCCTGTCTTCACCAATCCCCGCGACTACCGGCTCCAGTGCCCGACATTCCTGTCACGGAACATGCTTGGCCGCGCTTACCTTTACAATGCGCTTGGCTGGCAGGGCATACACGGAAGGGGATATGAGACCATCTATCCCCAGACAATCCTTCTCACAGACACAAAGGACAACTGGTGCTGGACATACACTTTCCCAGGAAACCTACCGTATGGCGTCCAACCGCGCATATCTCGGGGGACGCATGGCAAGCTTGGTGTAAATACATTGTTCGTCGATGGACATGTCGAACTGGTACAGAGTCCTGACTTCACCAATGCGATGTTCACGTACATGAAGGATTAAGAAGTATGGCGGTATTTCAACCCGCCGATTGCTTTCTGCTTTATAATTTAACAATAAGGATAAGTATAATGAAATGCTTTAAAGCCTCTGGCATACTATTGACCGCACTGGCATTGACCCTTCCGCTGCACATGACCGCCGAAAACCTCGTACCAAACGGTGATTTCGAGGAAATTTCCGGAGCCAACATCAATGGGTGGAAACTTACCACCTACAGTTCCGCCAACCAGGCTCCTGCAGCTGCAAAGGACACAGGTTTCACCAGGGGAAGCATTTCCCTGCATATCAAGCACGCCAACACCGAGTTGAAAAAGGAAGACAAATCCGTCGTTTTCATTACCAGCGAACCTCTCCTGAATATTTTCGGAGGCGTCGAATACGAACTCTCGTTCTACGCGAAATCCCCTATCCCTGGCCAGCGTTTTGACGCTGTCTTCTACACCAACGGCAATAAGAAGCCCCATTTTTACAAGGGGAAGACCTTCCTAATTACAGACACGTGGACAAAGTACAAGTTCCCATTGAAGCTGATGACTGCGGAAGACTGGGACAACCGCGAATTGTTCATCCGTTTCGATCTCCCATATGGCGAAGTGTATGTCGATGAAGTCGCGCTAGACGGGAGCCTGAACCCCGAACAGAAGGCACTGATGGACAAGAAAGCCGCGATTGAAGCGGCAGCGCCGAAGAACGCATTCGTGAATTCCGGATTTGAACTCGGCTGGCTGGGATGGGGTCCTTCGCTCTACCGCAGGATGGGAGTCCCGTATGCTGAAAAGGCAGTTCCGTCAGGGATCGACTTCACCACAAAATATGAAGGCACTGCATCTCTGAGGATCGAACCGAACGACACAGTTGCAAGTTCACCATATCCGGTAAAGATCGGCAAGCCCTACACGTTTTCATTTTATGCAAAAGCTCTTCCTGCTGCGGGCGACAAGCACCAGGTATCTGTAATGGTCATCACTCCGAAATGGAAGGTCTACAATTGCGCCTTGAATGTCGGCAAGGAAATCGGCCCTGAATGGAAACGCTATTCCCTGCCGGTAACTTTCACTGAACCTATGTCCCCTTTCATCAACTCGATGTATATCCGTATAGATTCGAACGACAACCTGCTTTGGATAGACGCCATGCAGTTCGAGAAGGGGTCGATGACGGATTACGAGACTGGAGTCCAGGCGGGAATCCTCACCAAGAGCGAAACCGGGCTCTTCTCCCTCGGGAAACCGGAGGAAGTGGAACTCGCTATCACGGCAACCGGCGGAATTGCAAAGCCTCTCACTGTTTCGCTTAAGGCAATCGACGTGTATTCAAACGTGCTCTGGGAGAAGACCGTTCCTGTAGCGGCAGGCAAGGATGAAATTGTCAAAAGCCCGGTCACTCTTCCGAACACGGCTCTTGGCGTGGTCGATGTAAGCCTGTCGGTATCCTACGGAGAGGACTTTCCTGTTTCCGTGAACAACTGGCGATACTGCGTAATTGACGGGAATGAGAAATCCACCAGACAGAATCCGTTGTTCGGCATGGAGAACGCGGTAGGACGCTCGCCTGAATGGGTAGAGGATTTCAACGAACGAATTGCGAATTCCGCAGGCGCAGGATTCACGCGTGTATTCATAAGTTCCAGACCTGAGGACGGAAATGATCCGGTCTTTCTGGAAAACCTCAAGAAGCAGTTGGCGCGCAAGAAGGCCAGCGGCAAGAGCGTGATGATCTGCATCGACCAGCCGAAAGGCGCCCACATCCAGCCCGGATTCAAGACCGACGAGGAACCAGGCGAAACGCTTGTCGCGAAGGAAATTGCGGATTTCGCACAGTTCGCTGGAAAACTCGCCGCATATATGGCCGATACTGTCGACTACTACCAGCTCCTCAACGAACCAAATATCTGGAATGCACGCAGCGGAGCTAAAAAAGGACTGAGGCTCATGCCTCCCGACCGTTATGCGCGCTTTCTAGCCGCAGGCTCAAAGGCGGTCCATGACGCATATCCGAAGGCAAAAATAGCAGCGAACACAAACGGCATAGATGTAGTCTACACTGATGCGCTCTTCGCCGCCGGCGCCGCAAAGGACATCGATGTGTTCTCCTTCCATTCATACCGTGCCGCACCTGAAATACCGCAGACATACGAGGACATCAAGCGCCTGCGCACGCTTGTCGACCGATACGCAAAAGGTATGCCGATAATCAACGACGAGCAGTATTTCGGGCTGCGCAACAAGAATGGCGGTGGAGGCGAAGTCGATCGCGACTACTTCAGCGACTCCGAACTCGACCACGCCGGCAGGATCCTCCAGAACTTCCTGCATCATATCGCATCGGAGCGCGTAACGTGGTCGGTATTCTCAGTTGGCGAAACACTTTTCAAGTATGGGTTTGGCAATCCTGTCTATTACTACTATTCATACGGCGGATACCGCTTCATGAGCCAGACGCTGTTCGATATCAAAGCCTCTTCGAATGTCGAAGCGCATCCGTCAGTGCGCGTCTTCCTATTTGAGCGGGGTGACGGAGTGAAGGTGGTCTCCGTCAACACCAGGATGTTCGGCACGAAGGGGGGCATCCGCAATCTCGCAGTGGAAGCCGCGTTCGATGTGAATGGGAACAAGATTTCCACCAAGGACATACCAGTGGGATATCTTCCTACGTATATGACATTCAGCAAGGATACAACGGGCAATGCGATAGTCGCAGCTTTGAAGCGCGCCGACTTCTACGGGCTTGACGCCCCAATCCGCGCCTCGTTCGAAGCTGACAAAGGCACGCTCACCATGACGGTCGAGAACTGCGAGAACAAGCCCGTTGACACGACCATCAACTTCACGAAGATGCCGGAAGGATGGACAACGCCATCTCCTGTTGCCGTAAGCGCCCTGGAAGGACGTACCAGCAGGAAGTTCACATTCCCGATAAATGAAATCGAATTCGCATGGAGCAAGGACTATCCGGTCGGATACAGCGCAGAAGTAGGCGACAGCATAGTTGCCAGGACGGTCAGGCTTCCATCGATATTCGCCGCAAAGGGGAAGATAACTGTCGACGGCGACCTTGGCGAATGGAAGGACATGCCGAAGATGTCAGTTTCCGAAGACAACCTTTCAGCGGACTTTTCCGGAGGAAAGATCCCGCACGCCGGACCGAAGGACCTTTCAGCAGATGCATCGATCTCCTGGGACGACAACAATGTCTATTGCGCGGTGCAGGTAACTGACGACGTCCTGTTTTCCGGCGATGGAGACGAGACGAACTTCTGGAAGAACGATTCGATCCAGATCTATTTCGACATGCAGAACGAAGCCGGCAAGATCTACGATACCAACGACGCTGCATATTCGATAGGGCTCAACAAGAACGGTGTGCCGGTCGCATACCTCGACAAGAATCCTACGGGAAGATATGTCGGTGCCGCAAACGCCGACCGTGGAGTAGACGGGGACGTGAAAGTCGCATACAGGAAAACGGACAATGGATATGTATATGAAATGGCATTCCCCCGTGCCGCCCTGCCCTATCTCGTTTTCAAGGATGGATCATTATTCGGATTTTCAATCCTGGTCAACGACAATGACGGTGCTGGAAGGAAGCAGGGAGTAACTTTGGGACCAAAGGGAACAGAGCCTTATAACAATCCGGGGATATGGAAGACCGTGAAGATGGTGGAGAAGAAGTAAGGCGGTTTTCTTTGCCCCGTCGAATGACTGGGGTAAACCGCCAATTGATCGTCGGGTTAAAACCCGACATACTTTCAAGGAAAAACAGCCCTCACGGGCTTAACTACGAACAAATTATGATTTTGTTTTAATTCGTTTGTAGTTAATGCCGTAAGGCATGTGCTCTTTCCGCAATTTATATCTAAATTCGATGTTCGATGTTCACTTTGAATCTATTTGTTCCCTGATCCAGCCTGGGCGGTTGGTCGTGATGCCATCAACACCGCATGCGACCAGCTTTTTCGCTGACTCTGCATTGTCCACCGTCCAGACATAGAATTTCAGCCCTGCGTCCCTGAACTTCTTCACCATCGCCGAGTCAATTATTGGCTCCAGCTTTACATCAACTCCATCGAGTCCGGCTGATTTTACCATTGCAACCAGTTCATCCAAGGTCAGTTTTTTTCCAGTATCCTTGTCAGCCCTCCAGTCATAAAGCAGCAGCACGTCGTGCTCAGGGAATTTCCACTTGGCCTGTTTTGCGACCTCGGGATAGAATGTGATTATTGGAAGAAGCCTTGGATTTTTGCCGGACGCCTTGATCACCTGTTCCATTTCCGGAAGTGCTTCAGCACCGCACTTTATTTCGATAAAAAAACTCTTGCCGTCCGGAAGGGTCGAGAGGGCTTCCGCAAGTGTCGGGATTTTCTCACCCTTCCACTGCGGCCCTTTCCAGGATCCCGCGTCCAAGGCCCTAAGTTCATCAAAAGTCTGGTCGCAGACTTTCTTGTCCACACCGGCAGTGCGCTTCGTGCCTGTGTCGTGGATGAGGACGATCCTGCCATCGCTGGAGATACTGATGTCCAGCTCGCATGCATCGGCATTCTGCTGCCAGCCGAGATTGAATGATGCGACTGTGTTTTCAGGCGCGTCATGAGATGCGCCCCGGTGTGCAATGATTTCCACAGGTTTGTTTTTCATAGTATGACAAAGATAGGCTATCTGTGGAAAGGAATCAAGCTTTGCCTAAGTATGGCGGTTTTTAAACCTCCAATTAACCGTCGGGTTAAAACCCGACATGCTTACGGCAGATACGCACCGTACATGCGCAGGCGTTTCCGCAGGAGATCTGTGTCGACGGCATGTACATCGGATTTGTTCTTATCAGATGCAATGGCGGCGGCGAGTCCCGCGGCTTCGCCCATCATCAGGCATACCGGCATGACACGTACGCTTCCCTGGATCGTTTGTTCACAGGAAATCGATCTTCCGGCCACAAGTACATTCTTCAGGCCCTTGGGCGTCAGACAGCGGTAAGGGATGCCGTGTGATTCGCCGGGCTTATATCTCTTCGACGGATCCGATTCCATCTTCAGCCAGTCCTTGTGCGTCATTGCGGTCTTAGAGCTCTTGTTGTGGACATCGATGTAATAGCAGTTCCTGCCTATCTCGTCGTCGAAACTTTTCCTGTTTATGAAATCATCATACGTCAGCATATAGTCCCCGATGATCCTGCGGGATTCGCGGATTCCCATCAGCGAGCCGGTCGCCACGAGATGTGAATCGCCGAATGCCGCCGGGCTGTATTCCGCAAGCGCATCACGGAAATTGGATGCTATCTTGCGTCCCAGGATCATGGCTCTCGAAAGATCTTCAGGATTCGTGCTGTCAACATTGAACAGGTGCCCCGCATTGAATCCGATCGTCCCAGGCCCGACCGGACAGTTGCAGATGTGGAAGTCTGGAATGTACGGATATTTCTTTGACTTGAGAATGGCATAGATCGGGCTTTTTTCATTGGCGCAGAACAGATTCTCGCCGTGCTTGTACGCGTAATAGTCGACATTGCCGATCATGAAACAGTGAGTTGCCGGCATGAGCCCTTTGCCGTTCTTGTCGCCTTTCTGGAACTTCGCACCGGCCCAGGCGGAAAGATCTGCATCGCCCGTGCAATCAATGAAGACTTTTGCGCGGTACGCGCTGAGACCTTCCTTGTTCGTGACAATTATCTCGCTCACTTTCCCCTTTCCAGCCTTAACACCGGAGAGCATCGTGTGGAAGAGGATTTTGGCACCTGCCTCAGTGACAAGATCGTCATAGACGCGTTTCAGGAGTTCGGCATCGATCGGCACCCAGTCCATGGCCTTCTTGTCGACATGCAGCATTCCTGCCTTCGCGGCATTGAACACTTTTTCAGCAAGGCCCTGGTATATTATTTTTTCCTTGTCGGAGAAAGGGCACCAGCATGGGACAAGCCCGTTCGTGCCCATTCCACCCAGGCTTCCGGTCGCCTCGATCAGAAGTGTCTTCGCGCCTTCACGTGCGGCTGATGCAGCGGCCGTGCATCCCGCAGGACCTCCGCCGACCACTATCACATCCCATTTGTCGTGCACAGCGATATTTGCATTAAACTTCATTTTCATATATTCATCCTTTCAGAAATTATGTTTAACCACAGAACACACAGATTACACAGAAAAACATAAACGCGAATCATAATGAGATTCAATTTTCCAAGGAGGCATTTTCGCTTACTTCAAGACAACATACTGCGGGGCGCCGGACAGCTTCACCGATATTTTCCCGTCAGTCACTTTCACGACGGACTCCTTGCCCATCAAATCCACAAGTTTCAATTCGCCGGCCGCATTGACAGGTATCGCCACGTCGTGATCCTTCACTTTTTCTGGTGTTGCCTTGAGAGGTGGAGAAGTCCACACGACAAGCTTCTCCGCACCGGCCTTGTTAACGAAGATCAGGACATAGTCAAGAGGAGAAGCGGTCTTCATCCGCTCCTTGTATGCGAAACCCGACAGCTGGTCGATCATGTTTTTACATGCGAAATAGGCGGGACGTTTCTTGTCCTTGCTAGCTATCGCAAATTCCTTTCCGGCCCATTCGTACCAGCTGCTCAGGTTGATACCGTTCATCAGGTCAATCATGTATTGGCGGACGATATGCCAGGACTGGTATTGGAACGCCATCCCCTCTGGACCTCCTGACCAACCCTCGCTTTCCGGGTTCCCTTCCCAGCTCTTGGTCTTCGCGACCGCAAATCCCCTTTCCGTGTTCAACATGGGGAAATCCTTAGGGGCGCCGTATTTCTCCATGATGCTGCGCATCCTTTCATAGCCGGCCGTGTATTCCTCCGGGCTATTCAGGCCGTAAGGATGAACGGACCAGCCGCTGATCCCCGTCTTGTACATCCCCTTGGAGAAGCATGAATCCGTCCAATTGAAGGAAGGATCCCAGAAGCACGAGACTGAACCTGCGACGACAAGGCAGTCCGGATCGGAGAGGCGCATGGTCTTGACGGTCTCCTTCACAAGTGCGGTATATTCATCGGCGAACTCGGGGGAGTTGTGCATCGCCCCTTTATCATTCCGCCAGAATGTCCTGACATTGGGTTCGTTCCATATCTCCCAGATGATGCCTCTCCCCTTGAAGTGCGAGGCCAGTGCTGCCGCAAAATTCGCATACCCTTTCCTCCCTTCCTCGGTCTGGATGCCGCCGCGATTGTCGTCTTCATGGAGCTTGTTGTTCCCGAACAGGCAGGCCAACACACGGAGTCCGTTGTCATCAGCATCCTTCAGAATGCGGTCGTATTCGGTGAATTCGTATTTCCCCTTCTCCTTTTCAATGCCGTCCCAGTAGAATCCTCTCCTGATGAATTTCACTCCAAGCTTCCCGATGTCCTGGAGGTCGGCGGTCGATGAACAGTTCGGTTTCGTCTGCATGCCCAGCGTCAACGGCACCACCTTTTCTGGAAACGACTTGAGCTGGTCTCCTCCTGCTTTCTTTTCGGGTTCCACCTTGGGCTTCTCCTGTATTTCCGGCCTGGCCGCTTCTTTTGCCTTCTCGACGACGGCAGGCACTGGCGCCTGCACCGGCACCTGCGGGGATGGAGGTTGTTTTCCAACGGACTCATCCTTGATGCTGTCCTTGCATCCCGACAAAATCACAAATGCCACCATTGCAAGAATCGCTGTTTTTCTCATTTTAGAATCTCCTTTGCAATATTATCCGTCATTTTCATATTCATATCCTTTCTGATTTATTGATTGTCAGGGGCAACTCACCGAGTTGTCTGCGGCGGTTTCTGCGAAACCGCCCTACCTTTTTCATTCGATGTTCGAAGTTCATTGTTCTATCAGTATAAGGTCCCCCGTCATGTCGACCTGTTTGAGATGGACGCCTCCGAAGAAACCCATGACCGACTTCCTGCCTGATCCGTCATCTTCGTTGATCATCACGGACAGTCCAAGATCCTTCCCGGCTCCGGGCTTGAACGGCGCGAGATGCGACCATGGGATGGCGATCTCGTAGTTCAGCACCTTGCTGTTCTTCTCGTCTGCGACTATCGCAAACTTCATGTCTTTGACTTCGCCCAGCTTGATATCCTGGTCGGCAACGGAGTAGCACCACATCTGCGGCCCCTTCTTCCCGATCGCGGCACCATACTCATACTTGCCCGGCTTGCTGTCGGAATCGCGATACGGGTCGATCATCATCTGGAGACCGTCCTGGTTCCAGATCGCCCCGTCCTCGTTTACAAAACTCATGACATCGTCCGTGACCTTGATGCCTATGTACAAATTCTTGTCGTCCCATAGGAAGCGAACGTCCGCAGAAAGATCCTCGGGATTGTCCCATTCGTTCGACTTGTCGATCTTCTTGAACAGGCAGTAGTTATTCTTGTCGATCACCTTGGTTGATTCGGCCCTGCCCCAGACGCCCTCGTCCATCTTTCCGTCCAGCGCGGGAGCCTTGTCGGTTTTGCGGACGGGAACGAATCCGGACACAAGGCGTTCCTGCTCGATGATATTCCCTTCGGAATCCTTCAAGGTCGTCTTTATCCTGTACAGGGTGAAAGGCTCTATCTTCCCCAGGACAAGATCTATTTTCTTTTCAGCCCCCTTTTCAAGCGTCTCTTGACCTTCTGACGGTGATGACAATACTGCGCCGGAAGCAATTACAGCTCCCATGTCGTATTTGCCGTCCTTCATTGGGAATTCACTCCTGACCTCCATCTTCCATGATACTGTCTCCTTCGCCGAGCCGTTGTTCCTCAGGCTCAGGGATACAATTCCATTTCCCTTATCCTTGGAGGGCATCGGCGAGACGGTTGCGCTCACACGGCTGCTTATCTTCACGGGTACAGTGATCTCCACGGACTTGCCGCTGCTCAGGATGATCCTGCCTTCACGCGCCTCTGTGTCGCGCGGCGCGCCAAGGACGCAGTTGACCGTGCTCCCCGAGGCGTCTGCGAACTTCGCAGCCCAGGACGCGGGCACTTCGGCTTTCAATGAATCGGCCGCTATCTTTTCCAGCTTCAGGGCCAGCGTGGCGCTGCCGCCTTTTACAATAGTGGAGGCAGGAGACGCCAATGAAAGAGATGGAGCACCGAGTTTGTCTGCAAGCGCAGGTTTGTCCTGCTTGTATAGCAAAAGTACGGTTTCATGGCTGACTGTGACGGTAATTCCACTGTTCTCCGGAACTAGTTCCGAGCTTGATCCGTCTATGTAGATGATCTTCGCCGAAGCGACACCGGGAAGAGGCAGCATGATGTCGGCGCGGTCCTTGTCCTTCCAGAGCACCTGCAGGCAGTTGTTGTCGTCGTCCTTGAAGAGGAAGGCGAAAACATCACCGTCGTATTTCTTTTCCTGAGCGAACTTCTTCACGCATATGGCGTTGACCATGTTGTAGTAGGCGATCGCATCGAGCTTGGGATTGTAGAGGCTGTATTTGCAGTCGAAGACGTTATGCGCATCTCCGAACGTGCCGCGCGCGCCGCCCTTAGGATCAGGATAGTTTATGCCGAACCAGGAGATCTTCCCGCCTCCCTCGGCGAAAAATGAAGCAACCTTCTTAACGAGATCAGATGCTACGGCGAGGCGAGGCATGCCCTGGCTGTTGAGACCTATTTCAGTGGAATAGATCGGTTTTACGGCATTATATTTCTTCATCAGCTCCTTGTATTCGCGGATGGTCTTGCGGATGGTCTCATACGAGCCGTAGACATGGAAATCATAGATGTCGAGATAGTTCTGATATCCTTCCTTGAAATAGTTTTCATTAGGCTCGACAGCAGTTGAGATCGCCGGGATGTCCTTGTCGAACGCCTTTATCGCCTCGTATATCGCCTTGTATGCGGCGACATTCAGCTTCACCTGTTCAATACCGCCATGTGGCTCGTTGCCTATGCAGACGTAGCCGATTCCCTTGTCCGCGAAACTCTCAAGGAACTCCTTCATGCCTTCACGCAGGCTTTTGTCTGTGTATTCCAGCTTGCCGCGTTCGACATTGCATGCCCTGGACATCACGACCCACTTCGCACCGAGCTGCTGGCAGAGCTCAGCATTATTGGCGACTGGTTTGTATGGCGGTTCGGCGTTCCAGTTGCCCCAGAGGCCTATGAGCCTTATGCCCAGTCTGTCGGAAAGGGTGTAATACTCCTTAACCCGGTTGTCCCAGTTCCTACTCAGGAACGGTATCTCCTCCGGCTTATATTTTTTCGTCACCGCCTCTGGCAGGCGGGCGAATCCGGAAAACTCCTTGTATTCAACGCCTGTATCGAGAGGGAACCTCACATGCAGTTCATAATATTTTCCGATCTCAGGATTCAGCGAGCCCAGATCCAGATCCGCCTTGTAGACGAACTTCTTGTCCTTCATGCTTTCCTTGTTGAACTTCAAACTCACCGAAGCGCCAAGTTCGGAACCCCAGTAATCCTTCACGGTGCAAATGGCGATTTCCTCTTTTTCACCTAGAAGTTTTACAGCTTCGACCACAACATGGAAGATAACCCTGGCTTCCGGCAGGAAAAGATTACCTGGTGCATCGGAGGAAATTTTCACGCTCTCAATCGTCTTCGGCACGGACTTGCCGCTGCTGGTGAAAGCCAGCTCGTCGATGTCCATGCTGCCCCAGGTCTTCCTCAGCGATATGTTCATCCTGGCCTTGTCGGTGTCGGCAGGGGCCTGCAATGTCTTCTTGAACGTAGTCCACGGGCTGCTTCCTGTCTGTATCAGCGCCTCCTTCTTCTCCAGCACCTTGCCGCTGTTGTTCATGAATTCGACGAATATCGCGCCCTGGTACGAATTGTCCGGCGACTCAAGTGCAGATCTGACAGCGCCGGAGACCTCGCACTCGCCCTCCTTCGCCTCGAACAGGGCGCTGGTGACCGAGCATTCCTCATTTCCCTTGTCTACGCCGCGTTCGAAGTGGAGGCATGACGCACCCTTGTAGGGACTGTTCTTCGACAATGTCCCGGCTCCTGCTCCCTTAACCTCCCATTTCTTTGCGAAGTTCGCAGAGTTCTCGAAGTCCTCCATGAACGCGCCCTTCTCGACAAGCACCGCCTTGACACCCTCCGCCTTCACCTCTGAAAGCCAGAGCGAACCGACAGGTTTGTCCGTTGGCAGTGCGGATTTTGTCAGCAGGAAGATCACATCCTTGAGAGGCCCCTTCCATTTTATGCTCTTGTCCTTCTCCTTGCCCCAAGCCTGGTATTTGGCTATTATGTCGAGCGCTTCAGGGGTTCCCATCTTTGTGAAGAAGTCGTCTATCGGGAAATTCACAAGCTGCCAGTCGTCAGTCTTCCTGATCTTGAATTCGATCTGGTGGCAGGTGTCGGCGTTGTCGATCAGCCGAATCTTGAGAATTTCATTTCCGGGGAACTTGAGCATGAAGGAAAGGTTCTTGACATCTAGTTCTGCGGGAATTTTCCTGCTGGTCTGGACGTATCCGCCGCCGGCGGTGAAGTCCGCATCCAGCCTGAGCGCTGGCTTTCCTTCCTTGGAAGCCGTTTCATCGACCGATACCTTTCCTGTGGCGCCTTTGAATTCAGGGCCGTTCCCGAAACCCCAGCTGAGTTTCTTTTCGCCCGGCATGAACAGCTGGGCTTCGTCGGAATATGAGACACAGCTGGCTGCCATCATGACAAATATCAACAAGAACATCTTCTGAACTCTCATTACAACTCCTAATTTCAGTTATTTATATTAGTTGGTAGTCAAGCCATTATTGGCTGTGTATTCAGGAATTAAGAACACTCAATATTGCGTTAACTACAAACAAGATCCTTTAGCAATATTCATTACACCATATTCTATTAAATCATTTCATCTTTGCTGCAAGCGCCTTGGCGAAACGTTTCCCGAGTTCGTCATAGCCCTTGGCGTTGAAATGCAGGTTCGAATGTCCGCCCGCACTGATATCCTTTGTCTGGACTAGGACAGACATCTTGTCCTCATTCGTAAAATCTGCGATCCCCTTGAAAACTCCGTCGCTGGACTTTGCAGGCTCAGCAACTACGGCCAGCATCTCCGGATTGCCGCAGTCCTTCCTCACATTTGCGACAAGACGGGCGAGATTGTCCTTGTAGATCGCTGACGTGTCGTCAAAACTGTCAGTCTCGCCCTGGAGCCATAGGAATGCGAGCATTTTTGCATCGGGATGGAGCTTGCGGATCGATGCGATCTGGGCCTCAAGCGGCTTATATAGGTTTCCAATCCCCCACTTGTATTTTTCGGCAACTTCCTTAGGGGCGTAATCGGGAACCCACTGAGAAAGAGCAGATCCTCCAACGGCATTGTGCAGGATTATGAATTTGTCCTTGGGATTCGCCTTGGCAATGTCGATCGCGAAACGCGGGACAGGACCGTACTTTTTCCTGCCTTCATCAAAGGATTTCATCGGCTCGAGCTTACTCGGATCAGCCGCCTTCGGGTCTAGGCAGTAGTATGTGACGTTTGCAGGCATCTTGCGCAGTTCGTCCGGCATCTCCTCAACTTTCGCAACCCCTCCCATGTTGGACTGTCCGGAGCAGATGACTATATAGTCCGTTGCATTGGCGGAAGACGAGGTAAAGCCAAGGAAAGCAAGCAGGAATCCTGCTGCAAAGATCATTGTTGCGCATATCATCCTGGTCCGGGCAAGAATATTCATTTTTCTCCTTTACTTAGTATTTTACTAGTCTTCTCATAATAGTCTCGATACATTTTCTCTTAAACGGAGCGCGGGTTTTCCAACCCGCGGCACTCTTCCCATGGCGGGTAAGAAAACCCGCCCTCCGTTATTCTGGAACTCCATTCTACTTGGCCTCGCTCTTCATCCGCTTGTCCGCACCAGCTGCGGATTTCGCAAGCGCCACATGGAACGTCGTTACCCGGGCGGCGGCGGAGAGCTTCTCCGAAATATCTTTGAGCTTTGCCCGTGATTCGTCAGACATGCGATCTATGAAAGGCGAGAATTTCGCAGGTTTCTCTCCTGCCCAAAGAGGATGCCAGATCTCGGAACAGATTTTATTGCGCTCCTTGGCCAAGTCCCATACTTTCCGGGTCTGTTCCGCCCACGGCGTGCCCGCAGCCAACGACACATCAACCCCCTCGGCCAGTTCAGCTCCAGTAAATGCCGCGCTGCTCGGTTTGCCTTCAGACACCAGGGCGTATTTCTGCTTCGGATCCAGACCGGAGACTTTCAATGTCAACTCATTCAGCTGACGCAGATTCGGCAGCAGATCCAACACCTCGCGGGTTTTTTCTGGAATATAGAACGGCAGGAACGGCAGCGTGACATCAAATTCGGCCAGGCCGTCCGGGCCCTTCACGTTGGCGACGGTGACACCGGAAGCCTTCACGTCAGTACCGTTGATGTCAAGACGCCCAATGCCCCTCGGCGCCTCAATCCGATCAATGATCATGGCGGCCATGACAAGATGACCAGAGGCCTTGGGATGCACGCCATCGCCGGCCCAGGTATAGGAAGGATCTTTTTCTTTCAGTTTTTTCTGCACGGCCAGCATTGGATGGAAGATGTCAATTGACGGGATCTGCAGTTCCTCGGCGAGCTTCAGCATTCTGTCGGCGAAACGCTCCAGAGTTCCGTTGTAGACGCCCTTGCTCTTATGCGTGTCGGGATCCGTGGGAGAAGTGGTCAAAAGGATTTCACGTGCGTTGAGATCCTTTATTTTTTTGGCAAGTTCACTCTGGTTCTTTACGTATGAATCGAAGATCGCCTGGTCGAACGCAACATATTTGCCGTCATTCATGCCGAAGTTCACGAACACCAGAGTGGGCTTGGTGCCACTGACATCGCGTACGAAGCGGGAGCAGCCTCCAGAAGCCGTATCGCCGCTGACGCCGAAATTCCAGCATGTGAAGTTCTTCTTCGGAAAGCGGGTATAGAGGAATGTCTCCACAATCGCAGTATAGACGTTCATGTGGCTGATGCTGTCACCGTAGAACACAACCGTTTCATTGTCGCCAACCGGTATGAGCGTGGCTTGCGCCGGACCGGCCGCGTTCAGGCTGAGACTGCTGATTTCCAGAACAAAGAGCAAAAGACACGTTGCCTTCACGAAAATCTTAATCATTTCTTGTTTCTTCCTATAGGTATTCATATTCAAATACACATTCTCTTCCCTGCAGGCAGTTACATATGAGCGGTGTCTCTACGGAGTAGTATAGGCGCCGGTACGATAGTTGTAGCCTATGCCGTTCTTTAGGATGTAGGCGTATATGCCGTATGGGGGATTGTCAGATGTCACATGGTACTTGCCCTGGTTGGCCAGGACGTTGAGCTCTGCCGGGTGCTGGGGCGCCACGTGTCCGTCCACAAATAGAATATTGCAGCTGTTAGGGTGTGCGAGCCAGAGGCCGGCCGGCTTGTAGGTGACCTGTGACCCGGCATTGGTGTCACGGCCGTTGAATGACCAGTATCCGGCCCCGCTCTTGTCACGGGTGCAACCGACCAAGGCCGTTCTCGCCGGTTCCAGGCATAAACCCGGGACGTAATAAGGCCAGGACACGTCGCAGCCTTCAGTCGGGTCGAAAAACATCTCGCTGTCAAACATCCACTTGTGGTCAGCCGCAGTAGCCCAATCCTTGCTGCCATACATGCCATAATAGCCGCTATCGTTGGTAATCTTGGAACACCTGAGCACTTTTTCCTTGCCCCCGGTTTTATAGCCGCTTCCTATGTAGTCATCAGAATATCTGCCGTTTATGAAGTAGTACCACATATGCCGGTGGCTCGATGAATAGTAGGGGGAGTAGTCGCCGAAGATCACACCCTCATGGTCGACGGCATATAAGCTCAATGCCATGCTGACCTGCCGCTGGCTGCCCAGGCATAAGGTCTGATAGCCATACTCCTTCGCCTGCTGCAGGGCAGGAAGAAACAGGGCCATGAGGATTGCGATGATCGCAATCACCACGAGCAGCTCGATTAATGTGAATCTAGCTTCTCTCTCCTTCATTTGAAACACACAGCTCTTCCGGCTTAGCCAGGGTTCCAGTTTTTTTACTGCCAGCAGTCCGATGAGGACAAATCGTATTTTTATCATTTACGCTGCTCTTTCATTGGTTGATTTAATTCCTCACGGCACTACCGAGATCACAATGCGGTTCTTGTCGATAAATTCCTGGAGCCCCGTGCTTGCACCGCTCTTCAACATGGCGTTCGACACATCGTTTGCTATCTGGAACATGTTGCATCCTTCTGCATGTCCGTCATAGAATACGGTGCCTATGCGGTTCATGTGTGCCAGCCAGGGCCATGTATAGAGTCCGCCTCCGTATGTAGTACTGCCGTTGAAGCGGAAGGTCGAACCGCCGCCGCCGAAATTCGGGGAATTCGCCATGGATGAGTGATGGCATGCGATCGCCATCATGGATGAAGGCGATCGCAACTTCATCAGCCGCGTACCACTGAAGATTCCACTATTGCCCGCTCCGTCATCCCATGTCGTCTTCACAGTAGCAGCCCACTCCCAATAGCCTGTGTTCCCACCGCCCAGGGTTGCATATATCGCATCCTGTCCGGTCTGGCTGTTGGCCACTGTCAGCGCAGGCGTCTTGTATTTCGGGCAGACGGTGACATTGAGGTTGCTTACATACGCTGGAAAGTAGTAGGATCTCCAGTATTGAGGCGTTGTATCAGACGGATCGGTAATGCTTCCGCCTGTAGCGACTATTTCATTATGGTCCATCGAGTACATGGACACCCCCATGCCCGTCTGCTTCTTATTGTTCAGGCAGACTGAGAGCCATGCCTGTTCCTTCGCCTGCTGCAGCGCAGGCAGGAGCAACGCGGCAAGGATTGCGATGATCGCGATTACGACCAGCAATTCGATAAGTGTAAACGCTGATGCCGGACGCCGGATGCCGGATGCCGGATTTCCATATCCGGCTTCCTGGATCCTGCATCCTGAATTTATCTTGTAATTTTCCATGTGTTATCCTATCCTCCTGACGCTTTCCCTAACTATCAGTTCCGGCTCTGAGAGAATGGACTTCGACATCAGTTTGGCCCTGCCGGTGATAATATCGAAAGCCATCTCGACTTCTTTAAAATGATCGGTGGATACTACTGTCAATGGAGGGGGTGAGTTTTCGTCTATCACCAGATGTCCGCCTGTCGTGATTATGCTGATGTCTTCGGGAACTCTGAGATTGAGCTCACGCAGCTTGCGAATGCCTGCAAGCGCTCCGCTGGAGGATGAATAGATCAGGGCGGTCACGGAATGTTTCTTTAGCATCCTGCCGGTGGCCTCATATGCGAATTCCGCGGAATTCTCCCAGGGCTGCGGAGTCTTGTCGGTCTTTATCAGGCTGCGGGGAGAAAGCCCGTAGTCAAGAAGGGCCTGCCTCTTTCCCTTTAATGAGAGTGGAAGCTCCATCATGAGAGGCTCATTGATTATGCTCGCTATGCTCCTGTGCCCGTTGTCGAGCAGGTATTTCATCTGGATGTATTCCGCCTTGAACCAGTCGGGCGTGATCGAGATCACATTCCTGCCAAGGCTCACAAAAGGACATGCCTCAAAGACAAATACCGGTATCCCGATGGCATCGAACTTGTTGAAGATCTTGCGGGTGAAAGTTCCAGGCACAGGCACAATGAATATCGCCCTGAGGTTCTCCTGCGCCCCAGCCATCTCCAGGATGTTCTCATACCTGGTATCGCGGTTCATCTTGAATTCGACAAGACCGAATCCGTTCTTTACGGCCAGCTCCTCGGAATCAGATATCCTGTTCCAGTATTCGGCGGAGAAATAGTTCGGACATGCGATAATTATCCGGCCATTTTTCGTATTGCCGTTCGCTTCATTGATGACCTGCCTTTCCCATGAAGAGAGAAAGGTCCCCTTCCCCTGCCTGCGTATGACATAGCCCTCGCGGCAGAGCTCGTTCATTGCGTTGTGCACGGTTACAAGGGAGACATTGAGCTGTTTCGCCAGTGCGCGGTTTGTAGGAAGCTTGTCGTCAAGCTGGTATTTCACGAACTCCTTGATCAGCCAGTTCTTGATCTGCAAACGCAGGGTCAGGCCGTTTTCGCGGCTCTTCATAGGTAAAATTTCAATAGACTGTATCATTTGATGATATTTCCATATTGATATATATCATTATAAACCAAAACCTCCAGGCTGTCAAGAGATATTAAAGATATTTCAGTTAAAAACAAAGCTCCGGATCGGGAAGATTCAGTTTATAACTGGCGCGCCTTTCTTGGTCAGCCATCGGGTGATTCCGACTTTGCCTATCGTGTCATGCCTGTTGGTCATGCTGAGAAGGGCGCCGGCATTTGCGCTTTCAACATGGCCGTCGGCCAGGAGGGCGTTTCCTGAGTTCACATGAATCATATGGAAGAAAACTCCGTTGCCGTCGCTCTGTCCATAGAATTCGCATGAGTTGCGCCCTATGTCCGAATCAGACGAACTGTCGGCGACAAGCACCCATTTGGAAGGGGAAGCTATTTTTGGTATGAAATAAAGGGTCATGCTTCCCGAGTCCCAGGAAGGATCTGTCCAATGGCTTTCGATATTGTCGTAATCCGCACCGCTGTTGTTCTTTATCGCATACATCCCGTAAGCCGTCAGGCAGCGTTTCCAGGTGTCATTGCCAGTGACTATGGTGTCGGTCTTGCTTGACGGACAGTTCAACAGGAGCCGGGCCCCTGCAGGCAGGTAGTCGCCACGTGGTTCTCCGGTAAAGAAGGTGGGAAGATCTATCAGCCAACGCGCCCAGGATACGGTCTTCTGTCCGGCGGAGGGCGGATCCCATATTGAAGTTGCTGCGACATAATAATTATGATCGGTCTGATATAGGCAGAGGGCTGTTCCAATCTGCTTCTGGTTGCTGATGCATACGGCCTGTTTCGCCATCTCCTTCGCCTGCTGCAGGGCTGGCAGGAGAAGCGCGGCAAGAATTGATATGATCGCGATGACCACGAGCAGTTCTATTAGGGTAAACATATTTTTTCTTTTCTGCGAAGAGAAAAAATTATATGATTTTGATTTCATATTTCCTGTCCCTGGCGGTTACCTAAAGTCAGTCAAATGATGAAAAAACGCCGATTTTGTCTTTAACTGCCAATAAGTATACCATAAACAGGGATTTCAGGCAATGTAATGAAAAGCTGATTATTTGTGTTTAACTGCTATCCGGGCAAAAACTGATACATGAATACTTTTGCTGCCAGTTCATTTACAATATTAAAAACAACTTCCTTCATCTTGATTTCAAACATTGCATGCATATATTAATTCGGTTGTAATGAGTTGGTGATTTTATGGGAATGCTTGATATCGAGGGGGTAGTCAAACATGCCGAATCTTTCCTTCACATGCATAAACTGCAACGTGCAAATCGAATGCGACGCCGGAATGGCGGGCAGCGCCGTCCAATGCCCGAGCTGCGGCGCCTCACTGATGGTTCCAAGACAGGGTCTCCATGAAGGTCTTGAAATCGGCGGATTCCAGCTGGAATGCAAGATTGGCGCCGGAGCCATGGGCGAAGTCTGGCTCGCGCATCAGACCAGCATGGGCCGCAAAGTCGCCCTGAAAATACTTTCCCCGAACCTCACCCGAGATCCTGAGTTTGTCGACCAGTTCATGCGCGAAGTCCGCAACAGCGGCAGGCTCCAGCACAACAACATCGTCACCGCATTCGACGCCGGAGTGGCCGGAGATATCTACTATCTGGCAATGTCGTATGTCGACGGGGAATCTCTGGAGGACAGGATCCACCGCGCCGGTAAAATTCCAGAGAAGGAAGCCTTGAAGATCATCTGCGCCGTTGCTAACGGACTGAGCTACGCCTGGAAAAACTATCAGATGATCCACCGGGACATCAAGCCCTCGAACATAATGCTTGACCGGAACGGCGAACCAAAGCTGATGGACATGGGTGTTTCTAAAAGCCTGTCAGAGGATGCCTCGCTCACCATGTCCGGAACCATCATGGGCACGCCTCATTATATCAGCCCGGAACAGGTTTCCGCTGAAGATGAGATTGATTTCCGTTCGGACCTGTATTCACTCGGCGTGACTCTCTTCCACATGCTTGACGGCAAGGTACCTTTCGACGCCAAGAGCTCCATAGCTGTGATGACCAAGCATCTCACCGATGCACCACCGCTCCTCCATTCGCTCAACCCCGCAATAAGCAAGCCGTGTGAAGTCCTAGTGCAGATAATGATGGCGAAAAAAAAGGAGGAGCGGCAACTGAGCTGGGATGATCTCATCAGGGACATCAATCTTGTCCTTGACGGGGAGATGCCTGCCACACAGCTTTCCGACGGGCACCTCGTCAATAATACTGAAAAGATCAGCCGGGTTATCAATAAGCGCCAGCAGTTCAAACTGCCCAAGGCCAGATTGCATTTGGAGAAGGCAGCTGTGCATGAGTCTTCAGCGCCATTGCATTCAAAGTCATCGAAGCTGCCACTGATCATCGGGGTTGCCGCAATCCTGGCAGTCGTGCTGATCATTGTATTTGTCGTCATGAGTAATTCCAGCAAGGCAGCCGCTGAGAAAAACCGTGCAGAAGAGCAGAAAAGACAGGAAGATACCCGCAGGATCGAGGAAGCCGCCAAAAAGGCCGAGCTGGACAAGAAAAAGTCCGAGGAAGATGCAGCTAATCTGGAGAGAAGCCACCAGGAGCTGTGGGATGCGGCATCGAAATCCGCAGACCAGGCGCTCGCGGATAAATCCCACTTCGAAACCGCCATATCCAATTTCGAGAAAATAAAGACGGGCTGCAAGGGTACAAGATTCGAGAGCATGGCTGGAGCAGAAATCGCGAAACTTGTGAAAGTGAAAAATGATCTCGAGGATGATAAACGCAGAAATAAAGAGGAGGAAAAACGAGTTGCCGATGAGGCTGCAAAGAAGATCAAGGCGGAAAACCCACAATCGGATGGCAGGAAAATAACTGAAATGCTCGACGCCGTGGCCTCTGACATAATGAAGGAGGACTATAAGTCCGCTTCTGCGAAATTCGCAGAGGATCCGTCTCTTCTGCCGGAGTTGAAGGGTGTCCTCGAACCGCTAGCCAAATCAGATGAGATCATCCTGGCCAGCCTCCAGAAGGATACTGGCAGCATGATCTCCCTGGGTGTTGAAAACAAGACAGTGAAATCAAAGATTAGAAAAGTCGAGGGAGGATTTATCTATTGCGAACAAACCCTTGGCAAGGCCATGATGGTCAATAAATATGCCTTGAAAGACTTGAACTGCGAAGAAAAGATCAAACGGCTTTCAGCCGTCAATCCAATTGCCGGATCCGTTTTGAAGGGCGTATCCGAGGTTAAGACCGGAAAACTCGACGATGCCATGAAATCCTGTGAAAGCTGCGGAGCACTGTGTCAGCCGATGAAGGACAAGATAGATGAAATAAGGTGCGGGCGGATTGAGGCTGCTGCTACAAAGGATTTTGAAAAACTTCTCGCCAGATCCGAGTCCGTCACCAGAATGACCGAAAAGGACATAGGCGATTTCTTGAAATCCATTGAGTCCTTCCCGGAGGTGCATAAGACTGCGAAATTCGCAGCTGAAAAGGCAGATGAGCTTGCGAAGCTCTCGGAATCCGCGAATTCCGCGCTCGAAGCGCTGAAGGGAAAATCCGCTCCCAGGGAAAAGATATCTGCTGTCGCGCCGACAAGCGGCAAACTGCTTTCCAAGAACGTTTCCGGCAAGATTATCATGTTGGATGATTTCAATTATGATGATCCCGGCAGCAATGTGCTGTTGTCTGAAAGAACTTCTGCTCCGACCAATCTTACAGGTTCAAAATGGCAGCTGGTGGCCGGGGACGGCGAATACGAGGTAAGGATCAGGGGAAGCGCCCTGAAACCCGACAGCCCCAACCAGGCATCCTTCCACAATGTTGCAAGTTCCGGTCTTTCCATTTCAGGCAAAGGATCATATGTCAAGCCTGTCAAGATGCTGGTCCGCGCCGACCTGAGATTCGGCGACACCTCATGCGAATATATCCTCCTGGGATTCTATTCCAGCCTTCCCGGCGGGCGCATGATGAAACCCATGACTGCTTTTACTGGACTGAAACTCAACATTGATGGAAGTCTGGTTCTTGTGGAAAATGGCATAGAAGGGAAAAGCATAAAGTGGGCTGGAGGAGCTTTTGATCCCGTGACTTTCAAGACTCTCACCTATACCGTGAGTACTGCCAATGGTTCCATCTCGGATGTATCCCTTTCCGGCAGTAGAGGCACATATGATTTCACCAGCAAGTCGTTTACAGACACCGCCACTGCGTATCTGGGAATCGGCGGACTGGGCCATTCAGGACATGGTGAAGGATATATTCTCATCGACAACCTTGTCCTCTCCGATATCGGTTCACTATCACCTGCTAATAAAAACAAGAACGATACAAAGTCTGGAACCGGATCAGCTCAGGTGAAAGTTGAAAATGCCAAGTTCGCTGCTCTGGAAGCAGGAAGTCCGGTATTTGGCTTTAACGACAAGTTCAAGTGGGACTTAATCCCTGCAGTCTTAAACGGGACAAGTTATTCATTGATTTCAACAAATAATCATGCCGTAACGGAATTCCAGGTCCTTAAGGGGGGAAAGTTGTTCATGTCTGCGAAATGGAGTGAAATAACAGATGCAGACCAGGCAAAAGAAATTACCTCAAGGGATCAGCTTGTCGCAGGAGGCTGGAGAAGCGAAGGTTTCATTGAGGGTGCCTATGGCAAATGGGAAATATTCTCCAAGGAATGCAAATCCGGGGAAAAGTTCAAATACAAGACCTCGCAGCATCTGCCACCTATTGTCTTTGTCAACCCATGATTCCAGATCCGAAATGTGTTAGTTTACATCCATCTGGATACTGGCGATGTGACCTCGAAGTGATTCTACAAGATTTTTTCGCACCCGCTTGGATCAAGCCATAAAGCACACGAAGAAGATCTAAGCATAACCACAGAACACACAGACTACACAGAAGAAGATAATGATTGAGAAAATAAGAAGTTGATGAATCGTATTCTATTTCTGTGTCATCAGTAATACTATCCGTCATCTTCTTGTTTTTTATGCACGTTTATTATGGCTCACTAATCTGGTTATATTTCCCAAAAGGAGCGCCGGTCTCCAGACCGGCTTCTTCCATGCCGACTTGGAGGTAGGCGTTCCTTTTTAAAGTAGGTACGCCTTTTAAGGTGTACCAATCTTGATTCGGTTTGAATGCTTGTCTCGGTTCGTAAAATACATGGTACACCCTGAAGGGCGTACCTACTTACAGCCAGCCGGTGGTCTTGGAAAGCAGCTTCGTGTAATATACGAAGTTCGGCCAGGTCACGTCGGACGGCACGCCATGGTCGCAGCTGGGTATGAATCCGCCTGCCTTGATCACGGGTTCGATTCTTTTGATTTCCTCTTCTATGAATTTTCCGCCCTTTGCCATCTCCCTCTTGTCGACGCCTCCGGCATATGCAATGTTGCGCCCGAAGCGCTTCCTGAAATCCACGATGTCGTTTCCGGCCGCCACTTCGATCGGATCGCAGACGTTGATGCCTGCCTCGATCCAGAGCGGAATGAGTTCGCCGATGAAACCGTCGGAATCCATCGCGTATACCGGAACACCGGCGCCACGGATTATCTCGCCCCATTTCTTCCAGGTTGGCAGAAGATATTCCCTCGTCATGTCAGGAGAAATCATCGAAAAGGACTTGTACGCCATGTCCTCGGAAAGATGCACCATGTCGGGCACATGGTACTTGAAGGCGTTCCTGAGAAGCTGTGATACGTGATCCTGCCAGAACTGTATCATCTCACGGACAAAGTCAGGATCGTCATAGAACATCGTGCACAGGTTTTCGAAGCCGACCCATTCGCGCAGCTGCCAGAATGGACCTGAGAGATGGATCTGAGTGAAATGCTCCCTGACGGCTAGTTCTTGTCCAAGCGCCGCGGCATCGTTGGGGAATCTCGACATGTCGTTCGCGTCATAACGTCTTTTCATGTCCTCCCAGTCGGCACGGTTCTCAACAGGGCATTTGACCCAGCGTCGCGTCACGAAGTCGATTGCGTTCCTGAGATATTCGACCGTGAACTCATTGCCGATCTCGCAGATGTTCCCCTTCCAGTCCTGGACGATCTGGGAATCCGCCTTCTTCTCGATGACCTTCTCCTCGAACATCGGGATCATGCGTTCATTTACACCAAACCCTTTTCCGCCCTTCGGCCATTCGAGTTTTCCGCCGGCCTGGCGGTATGCGTATTCGATGAGTTCCGAATCCTTCACGCTTTTCGGAACGCCCTGCGTCCTCCACGCATCCCTGGTCGACTTGCGTTCATAGCCCGGGTTCAGGGGAATCCTGTCTGGATTTCCGAATAGATAGGTCTCTAAGATTCTCTGTCTCTCGTTCATGTTCTGTCTCCTTTTCAGTATGTCTGGTTTTAACCCGACGGTTATCTTAAAACAGTTGACGGTTTAAAAACCGTCCTACTTATTAACATATCAAACATCATATAATCATTTCTTTTTTCTGGCTTACAATGCTATGGTATCATATAAACGGCAATGGACGGAAAAAGCATAAATATGGACAAATCGACCATGATAAAGAATCTCCAGCCGTTTGGCATGTCAATACTGGCAGGGGGTATGGGGCGGAGCAAGGGACCGCTATAGCGCAGGATTCCCGGAGATTCTTTATAACGAAGAGTGATGATACTTGGGGAAAAATGAAAAAAATGGAAATCTTCCGGTCTGAGACGTTCAGGACTCCGCTCGGGTTCGAGAAGTCGCTGGGGCTATGGGTCGACAGGACCGGCGAGGCCGTAAGTTCAGGGAAGCCGGACAAGCTGAGGATACTCGGGCTCTACGCTGCGGTCTACATAGAAAAGGGTGAAGGCTTCTATATTTCCGAAAATGCCGGCAGGAAAAACGTGAAGGCCGGAGACGTGATGCTCGTCTATCCGAAGGTTCCCGCGATGTATTATCCGGAAGGCGAATGGAAGAGCCTGTGGGTCGTCTGGGGCGGACCTGAATCAGGCACCCTGGAAAAGATGGGATACCTGGGAAAACCTGTCTTCCGCGACAAGAATGAATCCGTGAAGAAAGCCCATATGTCCCTGTCCAGGATCAAAGGCCGTGAGGACATGGATTCGATCCTCGAAAGAAAGAGGATCATCATCGACATGGTCCTGAATCTCCATAGGACGTCCAAGGAGCTGGTGGTCTCTTCAGCAGGCGAGCTTGCGTTGGAGAAGGTCATAGCAAGAATCAGCGCAAATCCCGACAAGGATTATTCAGTTGAGGAACTTGCCGCGGAATCCAACATCAGCCTGACGCATTTCAGGAGGCTTTTCAGCGCACACACAGGGAACTCGCCGAAGGAGTTCATCCTTTCCATGAGGATCTCGAAGGCGAAACAGCTGCTCTCGGAGGGATGCTCCATCAAGGAGGCCGCCGGAAAGTGTGGTTTTGAAGACGTCTTCTATTTCATGAGGTCATTCAAGAAAATGACAGGAATCACCGCCGGTAAATTCAGCGGACGCTGAATTTACTTCATGATAATTGTAAAGCAGATTTTTATTTTTCTTGTATAAGATTGTAGTCAATCCGCCTCAGGCGGATTAATGCCGCAAGGCATGTTCTAGAAGTAGGGACGGGCTTTCTGTGTCCGGCGTAGCTTTTGTGCGAAGTCGGAAGCCTGTCCCATTCTTGAATATTAAGATGGTACATGCTGAAGCACGTACCTACTTAAAAATTGCGTCTTTACTTCAGTTTCTCCTTCAGGAATTTTATCCGATCCGCCGTACCCGGCAGATCCTTGCAGGGAATCAGCTCCCAGTTCTCCTCGAACGACACGCTTTCTCCCGGCTTCACGGCGGAATAGGCTCCATGCATTTCAAGTTCCGACAGCGTCCCCTGTATATTCCCGGTCAGCTTGTATATCTCCACGAACGCCTGGTCGGGATGTATTTTGTTCTTCGGGACAAGTTCGGATTTCTTGATGAAAAGATATCCGTTGCAGAAAGCGGCTATGCAGGGTGCGGACGGATACATGTAGGTCTTCGAAGTGAAGACGTGCTCCTTGTCGGCGGCAAGCATGCCGGCGTCGTGGTGAAGGAATCCGTCTGTTATATCATAAGGAAGAACCCTGTCCTTGTCAGGAGTCCATGCGGTGAATTCAATTTTTATAACCCCGCCTTCCTTGCTGGCAGGAACATATACGTTGGCGTTTCCGGGAAGACGGGTGTTGGACCAGATGTCCCAGGATACTTCGCTGTCCCTGATGTTAGTCGCCGTCACCTTTAAAAAGACCTTGTTTCCCTTGATGCTGAATTCCTTGAGCATCTGCAGGCCGCTGACCGGACTTGCGGGACTTTTCAGCTTCACTGAATCGGCAGTCTGGGCGACGATCTCATATTTCGCGAGCGTCAGGTATGGATCCGGCGGCCAAGTGGCATTCTGTTTCTTCTTGTCGGCGTTCAAGTCCTGCTGCGACCACCATCCTTTCTGTGGTCCGAGCCAGTAGATATGTCCGTTGTATCCAAGGAACGGCGGTTTTTCGACGGAAAACATTGGAGCCGGGGCGCTCCACAATTTCGGATCCGTCTGGAGGATATTCTTGCCGTCAACAGATCTTAAAAGGACGATATGCCCGCCGACATCCGGAAGTATTCCCAGGACGATCTCCTGGTTCTTGAGGATGAGCAGGCTGCTTTCCGGATTTGACGGATCCGCCTTGACCGCAGAATCCTGTTCCTGTGAAACAGACTTGCATGAGACCGCCGTCATAAGCACCGCCATTGCTGTTGCGAAGAAAATATTTTTCATTTAATCCCCTTCCAGTTTTTTTTAGTAAGCCTGAATACAATAGCTCCGGATTGGATTTTATCATCGGGATTCCTTCCAGGATTTCAAAAATAATTTAAGGAGGGCAGAGTCGAATGGCGCTAAGATAAGACACAACTAAAGACCTTATGTTAAACATAGAATAGTTAGAAAAAGCCTTCTCCCTTCTTAAATTATAACAGCTTAAGAAAAAGAAAGGAGAAGGACTTAT
>MHBI01000042.1:30314-60808 GCA_001804815.1 Lentisphaerae bacterium GWF2_50_93 | reverse complement strand
CAACAAATATTTCGGTTCGATGATGAATGCTGTAATATGTTGAACCCATAGATGCTCCGCCAGTTTCTGGCACCCCTCCAGGGTGCGAACTAATTTTAATCTCCATCCGGAGGTCTACGCGATGCTCCGACCTCCGGCTACTATCTGACAACCCTTCAGGTTGTAAACAAACATGGACTCAAAATCAAATACAGATGCCCTCTCGATGAAATTCCTGAGAAATGCGTATAGTAGTCAGGGCTGAAGCTCGTACCTACTTCTTCTCGACCAGTTCCTTGTGGAGGGCGATCTGGGCGTCTTCAAAATGCTTGCGGTCGATTATGAACTGCATGTTGACCTGGCGGATGTTCTGGTCCATTCCGAGGACGTTGATCCCCGCATGCGCGAGCGCGCCGGCGGCCCTGGCGAGCATTCCCGGTATGTTCATGTTGCTGCCGATGGCGCAGACTATTGAAACAGGCTTCGCGCTTATCTGGGCGCCTGGGAAGCCTTTTCTCATGGCCTCGATGCACTCCTTTATCCTCGGAGTCTTCTCGGGGACATAATGCGTTATTGTGTTCGCATCGCTGTTCACCGCGATATAGCTGATGTTGAAGTCCGCGAAGTATTTCAAAAGCAGATAATCATATCCGCTCTGTCCGACCATTTCCGGATCATGTACCTCGACCGCAAAAACTTCCTTGCGTCCGCATATCATTTCAACCCTCGGATCCGGGGAGATGTAGTCGATGCTTATCAAGGTGCCGGGATGATCCGGTTCGAATGTGTTCTTGACCCTGATTGGAATCCTGCACTGCTCCATCTCCTTGGACGCCTTGGAATGGATGGCCTCCATGCCGAGATCGGAAAGCTGGTCGGCTATGTTGAAATTGGTGCTGCCGATGGTCTTGACCTTGTCCACTCCTATGAGCTTCGGATCGCCGGTGCTGAGATGGAACTCCTTGTGGATGATCCCCTCCCTGGCCCCGGTTATCACAGTTATCTTGCTGAAGGTGATTTCGCTGTAGCCGCGGTCGAAGCGGGTCATTATGCCTTCCTCGCACTTGGTATAGCCTGTGGCAATGGCAAGGCTCTTCTCGAGTTCTATCCCCTTGAATGTCTTCCTGATCATGTTGTCGAACGAATGCTGTTCGGTCTCCTTCCAGCCTGTAAGGTCGACGTATACCGCGTTCACACCGTTTGCGTTCAGGATGAGAGTTGAATTGTAGGCGCTGTGGGCTTCTCCGACAGCGCTCAGCATCTCCCTGCTGGCAGGGAGGAAATCACTCGGTTTCAGATGGCCGTACGAACGGAGATTTATCAGGTCTTCGAGGCATGACTTGATGCCGTCCATCCTTTCGTTGACGAAGGCGTCGGCCTTGCCGAGGTCAAGTCCAAGCTTTTCGAAGGAGGCGTTTATCGAGATCATCTTCTTCCGGAGGTCCTCAAGGTTCTTCACCCAGGTGGCATCGCCTTCCGCGAATTTCGCATAGATGCCGGGAGTGCCTGTCTTCTTGTGCTCAAGAAGGGCGTCGGTGATGCCTGAATAGGCTGAAACGACGAAAATCCTGTTGTACAGGTCCTTGCCTTTCCGTTTCCCGATGATGATGTTGTCCATCACGTCCTTGAACTGGGACATCGAGGTTCCGCCTATCTTCTCAACTGTGTGCTTGCCTTTCATCGGTATCTCCGTGTATTCCTATGTTTTATTTAAGTAGGGACGGGCTTTAGCCTGTCCCATTCCTGAATATTAAGACTGGTACATGCTAAAGCACGTACCTACTTACAAGAACAGCCCTCGCGGGCTTAACTCCTTTAAACTAACTCCAAAGCTCAATCTTCAGCCTGTATTCCAATCATGCAATCTCAAGATCTTCAAATCACCCAATCCTCAAATCTCAAGATCTTCAAATATCTTCCACATGTATCAGGGTCACCTTGCCCTTGACGCAGTCAAGTTTCTCCATTTCCGTGACCGCTTCATTCATCGCCTGTTCCTTCGCAAGATGCGTCATGATCTGGAGCGAGACGTTGTCGGCGGACTGTCCTTCGATCTGCCTTATGCTCGAAATACTGATTCCCTTGTTTCCAAGGACAGTCGATACTCCGGCGACAACGCCGGGCTTGTCCATGACCTGGATCCTCATGTAATATCTCGACATGATCTCCTGCATTGGGAGCATGTGGCGGAACTGCCTTCCTATCGTGAATGCAGGAACGCGCCTGTGCGAACCGAACTTCAGGTTCAACGCCACGTCGACGAGATCGGCGACAACGGCGCTGGCGGTGGCTTCGCGGCCGGCGCCTCGTCCATAGAACATGGTCTCGCCTACGGGACTGCCGCTGACCATCACCCCGTTGAAGACGTATGCGATGTTCGCAAGCATCGATTCCGACGGGATGAGAGTGGGATGGACCCTTATCTCGACGTCGTCATCCTTCTGTTTAATAATGCCAAGCAGCTTTATGCTGTAGCCGAGTTCGTTGGCGGCCTTGATGTCGCAGACTGAAATGCCGCGGATTCCCTGGACATTGACAGGCTTCATCCCGAACCATTCGCCGTACGCCAGAGATGCGAGTATCGCAGTCTTGTGGGCGGTGTCGATGCCATCGACATCGAGAGAGGGATTTGATTCGGCATATCCGAGCTTCTGGGCCTCCTTCAGGACCGGTTCGAAGTCTATGTGCTCCTTCTCCATCCTTGTGAGGATGTAGTTGCATGTGCCGTTCATAATTCCGATGATCTTATTTATCCTGTTCCCTGCCAAACCTTCCTTGAGCGCCTTGATGATGGGGATTCCTCCGCAGACGCTGGCCTCGTAGTAGATGTCGGCCTTCGACTTTTCCGCGGCTGCGAAGATCTCTTCGCCGTGTTCGGCAAGCAATGCCTTGTTGGCGGTGACGACGGGCTTGCCCTTCTTCAGGGCTTCAAGGATGAATTCCTTCGCCTTTGTCGTGCCTCCGACGAGTTCGACGACAACATCCACTTCTTCAATGAGCTTCATCGCGTCGGTGGTCAGGATATCCTTTGAGACGTCGACCTTGCGGTCGGTCTTGATGTCAATGTCGGCAATCCTTGAAAGTACGAGCTTTATTCCCGTCCTGCGGGCGATCACGTCCCCGTTTTCAAGCAGGCACGAAACGACTCCGGCACCAACGGTACCGAATCCTATGATTCCTATTTTTACTTCTCTCACGGTTGAAATCCCGGTTATTTGCTGAATTTATCGAATTTTTAATATAATAGCATTTGTTCAATTTTCACAGGATGGATGTGAAAATAGGAAATAGGGAGCCAGATTCAGTGTCATCCCACAGGATGACGGATGGATGGATTGCTGGATGAATGGATTATTGGGTTTGAATTCACGATAAGGATAATAAGGAAAAGACAGGGAGAGAAATTCCAAAAGAGGCGTTTCGGATTTTATTGGTGTTCCTTTCTGTGTATATCTCCTTGATTTGCAACAATCCATTCATCCAGCAATCCAATCATCCATGGGACGGCAGGGAACCAGATTTACTTACTGTCCTTTGCGGCATCCTGGGAACTGGCAGGGATCTGTTCATCCCCTGTGGATTTACCCGGGTTCCCGGCATTCATCATGGCATCGGCATTCATCTTGTTGCGTACGCTTATCATCGCCTGCTGGCTCACCTTGAGGAATCCCTGCTGGGGGCGGTCGAGATCGTCTATGAGGATCAGGATCGCGGAGAAGGCGACCGCAAGCACGACGGCGATAAGCCGGCTTCTGCTTACGGTGATCCCTGAGTAGTATCCGACTGCGGCCATGGAGAAGAACAACATTGCATAAAGCACCAGCCATATGGTTCCGGGAATGCGGTTGGTGAAGGCGATGCTTATTCTCTTGTTGTGATTGTCAAAGACGTTGTTCAGGGACTGGAGGAAGAGCGCGTTGGGATCCTTCTGAGAAAGCTTCAATCCAATCGCCCAGAGCTGATCCTGGATCTGCTCGGTCCTGGCAAGGGAATTGATGCTCCGGTGCTCCGGATGCAGTGAAACATCGATCCGGATGTCCACATATTCGCGGAGCAGGATGCGTGTCATTGTCCTTTCAGACTCATTGAGCAGATCAGCCCTCAGATAGGCAGTCCTGATCGCGTTGGCATCTTCAACGACAAGTTCCTTCCTTATCTCGAAACGGTTTCCTGACATTCCGAATGTGAACGCCAGCATGAATGCCAGCAGTCCGAGCGCGGCGCCCACCATCGTGCTGACGGGGGACGTATCGACATGCCTGCCCTGATGGCTTTTTCCGAGCAGGTAGCCCGCCTCTACGGCCAGCATGACGAGAGTAATCGTCATCACGAACAGCACCCAGAGGGGTATGTAATCAAGAATCGTCACATTCATTGCTCAAATCCTTTAGGGAACCTCTAAAAATTGACATATGGCGCGCAACAATAAATTATGGAGCTATGGCAAGGAGTGGAATTCAGGAGCAGCCCTGAAACGGGCTGTGACTGAGTTCCGGACGAAGCCAGAATCCATAAGAACTTGTTGCCCTCTGGGTTGCGGATCTTTTTGGCTCAAGAAATAATTTCTTCTGTCGGCGTATCGCTTTGGATACGCCTCCGTCCAGAAATTCTTTTTGAGCTTTCAAAAATCTTCCGCAACGCGCCAAATGTGAATTTTTAGAGGTTCCCTTTATTTCAGCGAAAGGTCGCCGATGATCTTCAAGAGCGTTCCGTCACGGACTACCTGGAGATTTTTTCCGGGGAACACCTCTGGAAGACGTCTGTTCAGATAAGCCTCGACAATCGACTCAGCCTCTTTCCTCGTCTCTTCCGGAACTGGTTTCAGTGTCGCCCATCTTGTCTCAATTACATAACCTTCGCCGTGCCGGGAACCGAAACCTGCTGAGAACGCTGCTCCTACATCAAACAGGCCGCTGTCTTCAGGATTATTGGTGGCACCATGGCCTGCCCTTACGGGATTAAGAGGAAAAGTGCTGCCGTATCTATCTTCAAGGATATGATCCAGTTCATAGAAGATGTTCCTAAGACTTTCTTCCCATGTCTCAAGTTCTGTTGCCATAACGCTCCATTGCCTGCAGGTATTCAGCTTATATTGACGCCTCATAAGTAAGGCGGGTTTTTAAACCGCCTATTTAAAACTTAAGAATTGTCGGGCTTCCTTCGACAAGCTCAGGACAGGAAAGCCCAACCTACTTTTATCGTACAACTTATTTCCCTCAAACTGTCAAAATAAGCGGTGTTTCACTGAAATTTAAGTTTAAACCCGGAACATTCAACTTCCTACATCCAATTTTGAATGAAAATAATTCCTTGCCGCCCTTGACTTTACGACGATGAAACCGGATACTTACTCATGGTGTGGAAGCAATACTGTGCCCCACGTGGGTCGGGGCGGATGGTTGGATTTATTCGCCCGTGGCGGGTTGATGGATGAATGGGTTCATTTTATCGTTTCAGCTTTTTACATCCATCCAAGCATCCAGTCGTACATGCATCCTGAAAAACATGTCAAACGGAGGTGTTTATGGCCAGGAAGAGAAGGATCATTCATCTGACGGCGGGAGAACTGAATCTCACGGCAATGATCGACGTGGCATTCCAGCTCCTCTCATTTTTCGTGATGACAATGGTGCCAGTTGACATCCTGGCCAACATGGAAGTCAACAGGCCTGCCAAGCAGGACAACCCCACAACCGAACCTATCAAGACTCCCGTCTACATCACAATTTTCCCGAACGGCGAATATTCCTTCAACTACGTGAAGATGAGCAGGGAAAACCTCGACAGGACTCTCTGTGAAATCGGGAAGAACAACAGCCAGTATACGATTCTGCTGCAGTGCACACCGCAATCGTCGCACGGGAAAATGATCGAGGTCCTGGACATCTGTTCAAAGGCTGGACTGTCGAATCTGTCGGTCGTGAGCGTGCAGTAGGGGAATTAATAAATACAAAGGCCGGGGCTGCATATGGCCAGAATAAAAATCGGAACGAGGACATGAATTAATTTCAGGCGTTTCTTTATGAATTCCATGATCTTATTCATGAGCACCATCTTCCATGAAATACATCCGCATTCTTCCCTTGCCCTTCACTTCAATTTCACCCCTGTCGACGAAGTGGAATTTGTCCTTCACCAAATCATATGTGGTTTCAGAGACATTTATTTTCATGGGTTCGCTGCAGGATTCCATCCTTGAAGCAGTATTGATCGTATCTCCGAAGATGTCATAGATATATTTCTTGACGCCGACAATTCCTCCGACTAGGGCGCCGGAATGTATTCCGATCCGGACCTTCCATTTGATTTCCGCCTTCTCATTCCTCTGATTGAGGTATTTGACGATCTCGGACGCGGAAGCCACCAGGTTATATGCATGGGCCTCGTTCTTCATGGGCATTCCGCATACGGACAGATAGGCGTCTCCGATTGTCTTTATCCTCTCGCAGGAGTTCTTCTCCATGATTTCGTCGAACCTGGTGAAGATATCGTTCAGCTCGGATATCAGCAGCCTGGGTTCGAGATTAGATGAGAGAGCCGTGAACCCGACCATGTCTGAAAAGAACACTGACACATTCTCGAACAGCTGAGGTTCGCTTTTCCCGGACTCCTTCAGCTCGACGGCCACTTTCAACGGCAGGACGTTCAGGAGCAGTTTTTCAGATTTTTCCTTCTCGGCAGTTATGATTTCATTGGCGTTCTTCAATTCGGCATTTTGTTTTTCAATCTTTTCAAAGGCATCCTTCAACTGCTGGGCCATCTTGTTGAACGCCTCGGAGAAATCGCCCATGAAGCTGACCTTGTGTTCGAAATCGCCGCTGGATATCCTCTGGGTGACATATGCCAGGTGTCTGAGGCTTGACTGGAGGCTTTTGAAGGACTGGGCAACGACCATGCTGCTTTTGGGAGGGCTGTAATCCAATTCCCCCCTGGCCATTGAATACATGAAATCGGAGAACGAATTATATTCCTTCACGAAGTTATTCACGTATTCAACCAACTGTCTGATTTCATTATCAGGAAGGTCCGCCGGTATTTCGATGACCTCCAGCTTTTTACCTTTCAGGACGTTGTGGATGGTTCCGGTTATCCGGTCTATGATCTCAATTTTTGCGACAAGCTCCCCTGTTCCCGGCTGGAAACTTGAACTGGCATTGTCTTCTTTAAAATCTTTATTCATTGATCCTTATTGCTTTCCCTTCAATAGCGTCCAAAACAGAATAATTCCGGTCGCGGCAAGCACGACCCTCCACGCCTTACGGCGTAATTAAGACAAAAAACGGCGAAGCCGTGGAGGGTCGCGCTTGCCGCGACCAATTGTTTTCCTTTAATCCTTCCTCTCGGCGCTGAAACGGCAGACCCTGTCGCCCGAGCACCAGCAATCGACTTCCTTGACATCGAATTCGGCGCCGGTGAAGGACCGCAGGAGCCCGCTCAGGAATCCTTCGTCATAGGTGCATATTTCCTCGTCGGTGACGGGAAGGCCGGAACAATCAAGATCCTCGGCTATGACTATTGTGAATTTCATATTTTCAAGGTCGGCCTTTTCTATCCTCATGATGCCGATCCTCAGTTTTTCCAGTACTTCCTTCAGTTCCAGGACAAACTTGTTGAAGTCGGTCTTCTCCTTTATGAGATTGCTGAAGAATTCCTTGCCGGCATGCTCTCCGGCCATGAAGTAGATTTCGTCGGCCTCCTTCACCCCGTATTTCTGGATGAGGACATCCCTTAGCGTAAACTGCATCAGCCTGTAGACGGCGACATCCATGGTGGTTCCGAGGTTCGGCCTGCCTGCCTGGATATCCCCCAGCATATTCCATTCAAATCTTGTTTCCTTCCGCTCTTCCTTGAACATGATTGATCCTCCTAAATTAAAGTTGACAGGATAACTGGATTTATTCGCCTTGGCGAATTGGCAGGATAAACTGGACTCAACAAAATCATGAGAATCCTGTAATCCTGTCTATAAATATGACTTTTTAATTATTTCGAATCCAGCCTGGTGATTCCGTTCCAGGACTCGTCGGGTTCGCTGGCGATGTACTTGTCGCATCTTGCAGTGTAGAACACCGAAACGACGTCATCGGGGAAATCGCGGAGGATGGCTTGGAACAAATCCCTGGCAGTCGTCCATTCCCTTTTCAGGAAGAGGTTGTAGGCTTCCTGGAACCTGTCGGCAAGAGTCCTGAGCTTGTCGGCTCCGGGCGATCCGTTTTCCGCCAGCAGCTCATATATGACGATGCTCTGGACGTTGCCCAGGACGGCCACCTGGTCCAGTATCCTGCATACGAACCGGTTCTGGACATACCTGTGGGTCGACTTGCTGATAATGATGCTTGTGCCGTAGATCTTGTTCACTCCCTCCAGCCTGCTCGCCAGGTTGACCCCTTCACCGAGGACCGTATAGTTCATGCGCTGCTTCGACCCCATGTTTCCGACGACGTTATAGCCTGTGTGGAGTCCGATCCTGGTATGGAAGGGGCTTTTGCCTGCCTTTTCCCACTCGCTGTTCAGGGCCTTGATCTTCTTCTGGCATCTCAGGGCCGCCCGGCAGGCCATGACCGCATGTTCGTCGTTTGCAAGAGGCGCACCCCAGAACGCCATGACCGCATCTCCGATGAACTTGTCGACAGTCCCCCTGTCATCCTCGATGATCTGCGTCACCGCGTCAAAATATTCCGACAGCTGGAGCATCAGCTCCTTGGGCGATGTGCTCTCGAAGAGGGAGGTGAACCCGGCAATGTCCGAGAAGAAAAGAGTAAGTTCGCGATCCTTCCCACCGATGGTCACGTTCTCTCCTGATTCTATGAGCTGCTTCACGAGCGTTGCCGGGACGTATATCTTGAATGCCTTCAGGCTGCTCTTCATGGCCTTTATCGCTGCATCCATTGTCTGGATCTCGTGGATGTGGGAATGGAGTTCCAGGGCGGAGTCCAGGTTGAAATTCTTCACCTCAAGCACCTCTGCGGCAAGCTTCTCGATTGGCCTGGATATCTGCCTTGCCATCAGGATGCCTGCAAGCAGCGAGGCGATGAGGATGCAGAGGGAAAGATAAAGCGTCTTGCGGAACGTGTCTTTCATCGGCCCCAGGAAATCGTCTTCCGGCGCTATGATCGAAAACATCCATTTCCTTCCGAATTCAGGAGGGAACTTTGCAAAGCAGGCCAGATATTCCTTTCCGCCGACATCATACGAAAAAAGCTTCTCCCCATTATCCTCATGCTTCCTGACGGCCTCGGAAACCCAGGGGATTTTCAGTTCGACGGGCTTCAGGCTCCTGGCGACGCCGTTTTCAACCCTGACTATGAGCCTGGGATCGGGATAGGCTACCAGTTGCTCCTTCTCGTCTATTATGAAGACCAGTCCGTTCCTGCTCACTTTCACGTTCTGGAGGAATTTCGACAGCCCGCCGAGGAGGATGTCGGCCGCCACGACCCCCCTGAGGGTCTTGTCCTTGTTGTAGATGGGACATGCCACTGTTATTCCGGGCTCTCCGTTCTCGAAGAAGATGTATGGCTCGGTCCAGAAGGTCTTGCCGCTCTCCTTCGCCCCTTTGTACCAGGGCCTTGCCCGGGGGTCATATTTGGTGTCGGGAACGCTTTCCTCGCGCAGCATTTTGAGATTCAGGTCGAAATAGCGGAAATCAGTTGCGGCCTTGCCGTCAACCTGCCGGATATGCTTCGTGTAAATCTCGTTGCCAAGGAGGGCGGACTGGAGGAAGTTGCCCTGTTCATCTCCGTAATAGAACAGGCCGATCTGCGACTGCGTCGTCACGACCTTGAGAAGATACCTGGCCTCATCACCATCCAGGCTCAGCCTGGGATCGGGACCATCAAAGAGTTCCGTGGAGATTTCAGCGGCGATCTGGGCATTCCTCAGGTAATTGTCAGTCTTGCTGATTACAGACCTGGCCTCCTCCTCGAAGTTGCCGCGGATGAGCTCGATTGTGGATTTCCTGTTTTCAAAATAGGAGAAGCAGGCGAGCAGCAGTACCGTCGCGACGATCAGCGCGGTGAACACGAAGACGATGTCGACCTTGAAAGTCCGTTTTTCGAGAAACTTCAGCAAAGATTTATTTTTAATCATTCTGGATCCTGCCTGCCTTTACAATCATCTCCATAGGATAATATCAAAGTGTCCGAGTGTCAACGCATACGGAGATAATAAAGGTGTTGGAAGTGATGGGGAGGTTCTGAAAGAATACTGGATTGCGGGAAGAGCCCTCCATGCCATGGAGGACTAGACTATGCCGGCAAGGGTGCCGGCGTTCCATGCTTTACCGGACCGCCAGCACCCCTGCTGGCAGTCTTAACCTTTTCCCCCATTCCCGATGCCGGCAAGGGTGCCGGCGTTCCATGCTTTACCGGACCGCCAGCACCCCTGCTGGCAGTCTTAACCTTTTCCCATTCCCGATGTCGGCAAGGGTGCCGGCGGTCCGTGTTCATCTTTATTGATGCAGGGTTGCCAACGCCGCTAAATCATGAATTAGACTTGAATTATTCTGCCGGAGGTGGCATGATATGTTTTATATTTGAGGCAATTTCAAAACTGCCTCGTTTGAGTAGATTTCTAAGGTTGGGGTGAGCTGTCCCGACATCGTCGAACCGGGATCTTCGACTTTAGCGTGTGTAGCCTGTTGAATACCAAGACACGCTGAAGCCGTGAACTCCAGCAAACGTTTTTCCACAACAGCCGTTTTTCATATTTTTGAAATCAGCTCATATAAATACAGGGTTACCGGATAATCCAGAAGGAACAATTCCGATGGAAATGGAAAAATATCTTCAGAAGATCGTCCAGATCAGCCTTAGCAGCACCCCGGAGGACATGCTCAAGACCTCGCTTGAGATCTGCATAGAAATAGCGGAAGGCTCCTCGGGCTCGATACTCGGCGAGGAAGGCCCCTATCTCCAGTTCCTCTTTTCGGAGGTGCCTGCGCTGATCGGCGTGAGGGTGCCCTTCGACAGCATCGCAGGATCCGCCATGACGAAGAATCTTGTCATCTACACGCATGCGCCTTCTGACAAAAGGCATTTCGACGGCATAGACAAGCAGCTGAAAAAGACGACCAACTATCTGCTGAGCATCCCAATCCCTTCGATCCACAGCGCCTCATCGTCCGATGGCAAGGCCAAGAACGCCGGGACGTTGCAGATCCTTTTCGACAGGGACGTGTTCCCGGACCTCGGCGTCGAAAAGGGCCCCAGGGAATTCAGTCTCGGAGACTTCAAGAGGAGCGGATTGAACAGCGAGAGGATCAACAATATCTTCATAATCCTGCCCCTGATCGCGTTCGGGATCGAGGTCATGCGGCTGAGGCAGACTTCATACCAGGTGATCCACGAACTCAAGAACAAGATGATATCCGCAGGCTCCTGGATAGGCTGCCTCAAGGAGGACATTGCTTCAAAGTCTCCGGAGCTGGCTGAGGATGAAGCCATCAAGGAGGACTTCACGATTTCCGAAAACGCGATCCGGGAGGGTGCGGAGATGGCGAAATCATATCTCCAGCTGACAAAGCTCTACACTCCCAACTTCAAGATGGCGGACATCAATGCAGTGCTCAAGGAGACGGCGTCCTCGGCGAAGGCGCTGTCAAGCGAGCTCGGGATTGCGGATTTCGCAGTTGAAACGGCCCTGGACGCAGGCATTGGGCGGAAGGAGCTGGACGAGGAGAAGCTGAAGATGGCGTTCTTCAACCTCTGCAAGAACGCACTGGAGGTGCTGCGCGAACGCTCCGTGGACAATCCGCGGATAAAAATCTCCTCCTCGCTGAAGGAGGACGGGTGCATGGAAATAAGGATCGGCGACAACGGACCCGGCATGCCGCCCGAGATAGCCGACAATCTTTTCATCCCGTTCAAGACGAAGAAGGAGGGCGGCACCGGACTGGGCCTTACCATCACGAAGAAGATCATAGATCTGCATGCCGGCAGCATATCCTGCCACACGGGCTCCGGCGGCACGGAATTCAGGATGACATTGTAACATGGCGGGATCGGCCCGCCGTCTAAGCTCGAAATCCGAATATCGAAATCCGAAACAAATTGTCCTAAAGCTTATAGAATATTAAATATTGACACTAACGAAGGAGCTTATCATGGAACAGGAACGTTTTGATGTTGGAAGTGCGGAAGGGACCGACTACTCGAAATTCCTCGAGCTCATCAAGAAGAAGATGGATCCGGAGAGCAACTATGTGATCCTGGTCGACGACGAGATGGGGATAAGGAAGAAAGTGGGGAGGGACATAAAGTCGTTCGACACGAATATACAGATCCTCGAGGCGAGCGACGGACAGCAGGCGCTGCACGCCCTGGAAAAGGGCCGCCAGAAATACAAGAAGGATCCCCTGTTCATGGTGGTCGACCTTAATATGCCTGTAATGGATGGCTGGACTTTGATAGACAGGATGAAAAAGGATTACGAGGGCAGCGGAAAACCATACGGCATTCCAATAATAGTGCTTTCATCGACCAGCGGTGAAAAAGGGATGCTGTTCATGAAGAAGAGCGTCCACAGTGACAAGGGTGCATATCAGCCGCTCGTGGCGATCGCGAAGGAAAACTGTACGGACAGCAAGAAATATGCAGGCATCGGGGAGAAGAACCTTGTCGAATGGCTGCGGCATTTCGCCAAAGAGAGAGATTGAAGGACATACCGTTTTTCTAAATTTTGTCCCCGGACGTTTAAATGGATTATTCCAAGGCAAGACATTACATACTCGGACGAATGGAGAAGGAGCTGCCTCCGGATCTGCTTTACCATAGGCTGGAGCATTCCCTTGACGTACTGCAGGCGGTGGAAAAGCTCGCATCCGCTGAAAAGATTGGCGGAAAGGATCTCGAGCTCCTGAAGACTGCCGCCTTGTTCCATGATTCCGGGTTTATTTTCCAATACGCATGCAATGAACCAGTAGGCTGCGAGATTGCCAGGCAGTCCCTCCCTGAATTCGGATACTCCAGCAGAGACATCGAAAAAATATGCGGCATGATCATGGCTACGGCAATACCGCAGAGTCCGAAGAACCATCTGGAGCAGATGCTCTGCGACGCCGATCTGGACTACCTCGGCAGGGATGATTTCGGGAAGATAGCGGAAAACCTGCGGGAGGAATTGAAAAAGCATGGCAGGGAATTTACAGACGAGGAATGGATCGCCTTCCAAATCGACTTCCTGGAGAAACATGTATATTTCACACGGGCGGCCAGGAAGATGCGCAGTGCCAGGAAGCAGGAAAATGTTGACAGGTTGAGGAAATGTATTCGCTGGAGTCACAGCGTGTCTTCCCTTCCGTAAAGGAAGCATGATGTAATATGAATAAGAAAGGGAGCAAGAAAGGATCATTTAAATGAACAACAGCGGAACATTGAAGGAGCTTCCAATTTTTTCTGCCCTGACCGATGACGAGATCAAGGCTGTTTCGGAAATAGGCGTCATCCGTACTGTCCCCTCCGGCGAGATTGTCTTTTCCGAAGGAGATCCCGGGAAATCCATGTGCGTAGTCGTCAAAGGCGCAGTGAGGATTTATACCCGGATTACGGAAAACGTGGAAAAAACCCTTGTAACGCTGAGAGGCGGAGGTCTTTTCGGTGAAATGTCTGTTTTTTCGGAGGAGTTCCGTACCGCCACTGCCATGGCGGTGGAGGAAACCGAACTGTTCTCCATCGACCGGGAGGACTTCAGGAATCTGCTCGACAAGAATCCCGCAGCCGGGAAAAAACTACTTGAGTTCATCGTAAAGATTCTTGCAGGCAGGCTGAAAGCGACAACCGACCTTTACAGGCAGGCCGTCGACTGGGGAATATCCATCAGCGGGATATTGGAGCTCAACTACAACCAGCTCATATCCCAGCAGCGGGACATAATGATCGACTTGAACTCGGGAAAGAGCGTAAGCGGCATTCTTCTCAAAGCTGAAAAACATGCCTCAGGACTGGAATTGCTATTGAAAACAGGCCCGGATAAATTCGTGGTCATACCGTACGCCGCCATTTCTTCAATATCTTTTGCGGCGGGCAAGGCGGATCACGGCGACACAGGGGGGAAGACATAATGGCGGCGGCAATTGACAACTTGCTGGAATTCCTGATTTCCAGCGGAGCCTCGGATCTCCATCTCGGCAGCGGTCTTGTACCATCGGTCCGCGTGGACGGGGAAATGACCAAGCTGGATGGCACGGGAATGATCGACAAGGATGCGGCGCGGGCGCTTATCGAGGAGATCATGCCGGAACAGAACAAAAAGGAATTCCAGGAATGCTGCGACACTGATTTCGCCTATGAACTGCCCGGCCTTGGCCGGTTCAGGGTCAACGTGTTCATGGACAAGAACGGAATAGGGACGGTCATCCGCCAGATTCCCGCAAAAATCCTTTCCGCCGACGCCCTGAACCTTCCGCAGGCGGTGCGGGATTTCTGCTTCCTCAACAAGGGGCTTGTAGTAGTGACCGGCCCGACGGGAAGCGGGAAATCGACGACGCTTGCAGCAATGATAGACCTGATAAACGAAAAGCGCACCGATCACATAATCACGATCGAGGATCCGGTTGAATTCGTGCACAGGAACAAGAACTGCCTCATAAACCACCGCGAGGTGCACAGCCACACGAACAGCTTCAAGCGGGCCCTCAGGGCCGCGTTGCGCGAGGATCCGGACATAATCCTGGTGGGGGAGATGCGCGACCTGGAAACTGTCGAGATAGCGATCGAGACCGCCGAGACCGGACATTTGGTCTTTGGAACGCTACATACTAATACTGCGGCGAGCACGGTCGACAGGATCATAGACCAGTTCCCGGCCGAAAGACAGGCCCAGATAAGGACAATGCTGAGCACTTCGCTGAAAGGAGTCGTCGCCCAGACGCTGCTGAAGAAAAAAACTGGAGGAAGGGTAGCCGCGCTTGAAATCCTGATCGTCAATTCAGGAATTGCGAACATTATCAGGGACGGAAAGACATACCAGATCCCGTCAATGATGCAGACCGGGAGGAAGTTTGGGATGCAGACGCTGAACGATGCATTGTTCAGCTTTGTCGAGAAAGGCATAGTCACCCCGGAGGAGGCCCTTTACAAGTCGGTGGACAAGCCAAGCTTTGAAACAATGCTGTCGACAGCGGGATACAAGCCGTAGCCTGTGGAAGATTTGAACTTTGAATTATTTCGAAATATATTTGAACTTAAATAAAATGCAAAAAGAGGTGAGTCATGCGAATTTTAGCTATGATGGCATTGTTCCTGATGGCCGCGCTGGGCATAGGTGCACAGGAACAGCAGGCCCCGGCAGCAGCCCCTGCTCCAGCCGCGCCAAAACCTGAAGCGGCGCAGCCAGCCGTGCAGAAGGAGCAGATCGTTCCGCAGTTCACGAAGGCACAGCTCGAACAGCTCGTAGCGCCGATCGCGCTGTATCCCGATGATCTTCTCGCGCAGGTGCTGGCAGCCTCGACATATCCTGTCGACATCGTGGAAGCCGCAAGATGGATCAAACGCAATCCGAGCCTGGACCAGGACGGCATCAACACCGAACTCACGAACAAGCAATGGGATCCGAGCGTGAAGGGGCTGGTCTTCTTCCCGGATCTGCTCGCAAAAATGAACGACAACCTTGACTGGTCGAAGGAACTTGGAGACGCTTTCCTGACACAGCAGAAGGATTTGATGGACACAATCCAGGTCATGAGGAAGAAGTCGATAGACGCCGGAGTCCTCAAGTCCAATGAAAACCAGAAGGTCACAACTACCGAGGGGCAGACGGAGATCCAGCCCACGAGCACCGAGACGGTATATGTACAGGAATATGTGCCTTCTACGGCTTATGGATCAAGCTGGCACAATGATGACTGGGACTATCCCAACGTGATGATCGCTCCGGGATGGGGCTGGAACTCATATCCATATTACTGGAGCATGGGCTACCGCTGCGGCTGGGGAAATCGTGCCATCGCATATGGCAACAACTACTACAATGGCAACTTCTACAGGAACAACAACAACCTCCGGAACGCAAATGTCAATCCTGCCAACGCGAACAGGAACTGGACCCATGATGCGGCCCATGCAAGACAGGTTACGTCAAACACCCAGCAGCTTGCCAAGCAGCTTGAGACTCCACGAACCCCGCAGAACTTCAATGCAGGCAACAGTGCCGCCGCCAAGGAACTGCGTCAGGAAGTTCCACAAGGCGACAGGACCCAGGCTGCCTCAAAGGCTCTCCAGAACGTTGACCGCACCAAGGTTGCCGAGCGAGCCCAGAACGCGAACCGCGACGGACAGAATATCGCCAACAGGGCCCAGAATGTGAATCACTCCATCAGCGGTTCCGGAAATGCCAATCTCGAGCGGAATTACAGTGACCGTGGCGCCCAGAGCCGCAACATGAGCAAGAGTCAGGCCGTACGCAGCAAAGGAAGCACTTATTCCCGGAGCGGTGGAGCTTCCAAGGCAGGCGGCGCTGCACGTTCCAGCGGTGGCGGCTCGCGCGGTGGCGGCGGCGGAAGAAGGTAGGGAACAGACGAATGACGAATATCGAACAATCGAATAACGAAGTAATTCCAGGGAGCGCTGGCGTCCCGCCGGCGATTCTTGAAATGATCAAGTGTAAAAATTAAGGAGAAGATAATGAACATGATCAGATATGCTCTACTGGCCTTTACAATGGTGCTTTTAATTTCCGGATGCAGCTCGGTCAAGCCAGACATCGGACAGGTCACATTCGCATCAGGAGGGGAGGCTGTCGCCGCCATTGCAGACGCTGCGGAGAAGAATGACACGAAGCGCATGATGGAGATCTTCGGCCCGCAGGGAAAGGACATAGTGTTCTCCGGCGATGAGAAACTGGATGTCGAAACCAGGGCTTATTTCGCAAAGACAATCAAGGAGAAGATCGAAATTATCCAGGCGGAAGACAACAGCTACGTAGTCGAAATGGGGAAAGATAATTTCCCCTTCGCAGTACCACTGGCGAAATACGACGGCAGATGGTTCTTCAACACCACGGACGGACTTGAGGAACTCATCAACAGAAGGATAGGACGGAACGAGATCTTCACGATAAAGGTCTGCGACGCTCTGGCCAGGACTGAAGTCGAACGCGCCAGGATCAAGATGGCGATTGGCGGCGTCCGTGAATTCGTGATGGACTTAGTGGGTAAGAATACCAATACGCAGTACTGGAATGCCGACTCCAAGTCGCAGGAGAACCTGATATGCCCGGCGCTCGCAAATGCCGCCCTTGAATCCGGCAATCCAAAAAGGGAGCCCTATTATGGATACTATTACAAGGTTCTCAAAGCCCAGGGTCCTGCCGCGCCCGGCGGGAAGAAGTCATATCTTGTTGACGGAAAACTCAAGAACGGATTTGCGATCCTCGCGTATCCTGCAAGCTATGGCGACCTCGGGATCAAATCCTTCATGGTCTCCAAATGCGGAGTAATCTTCGAGAAGGATCTCGGGGATGATACTGAAAAGACCGCCGCCGTGATGACTGAGTTCAATCCGGATGACACCTGGGAGCCTGTCAGGAACTGACACAAACGCAATGGATGACTGGACGAATGGATTGCTGGATGGACGGGTATTAGAATTCAAACCCAATCATCCACACATCCAACAATCCATTCATCCGCGACCGTAAGGGAGCACCATGCAGGCATGGCCGAAATATCCTTTCATCTATGAAATCAACACTTTCGTCTGGCTTAATGAACTGAGCGAGAAATATAAGAGGGCTGTCAGCCTTGGCTCCGTGCCAAAAGAGGAATGGGATTATCTTGAGTCTTTCGGATTCGATGCCGTCTGGTTCATGGGCATATGGGAGAGAAGCCCGGCCGGAATCAAAATTGCGTCAGCAAACAATGGTTTGATGTCCGAATTCCGCAAAGTGCTTCCTGATTTCCAGGACAAGGATCTTGTCGGTTCGGCATACTGCGTGAAGAGCTATGTCGTCGACAGGAAGTTAGGCGGTCCCGAAGGGCTTGCGCACGCCAGGGACATGCTGGCCAAACGCGGGATCAGGCTCATACTCGACTTCGTGCCCAACCATGTCGCACCAGACCATCCATGGGCATCTTCCCATCCCGAAAATTTCATCCGTGGCTCCGAGGAGGATCTCAGGAATGATCCCTCATCGTTCATCAGGATCGGCAAGAATGTCATCGCCCTGGGACGCGATCCGTATTTCCCGGCATGGCCGGACGTGCTCCAGCTCAACGCATTCAGTCGGGATCTTAGGAAAACCGTGCTTGAGACAGTTTCCGAAATCGCCGATCAGTGCGATGGCATCCGATGCGACATGGCGATGCTGATGATGAACAAGATATTCGAGCGCACCTGGGGCGCCAGGGCCGGACAAAAGCCATCCGACGACTATTGGTCAACCCTTATTCCGGCAATCAAGAGCAGATCGCCAGGATTCCTTTTCATTGCAGAGGCATACTGGGATCTCGAATGGGAACTACAGCAGCAGGGATTCGATTTCTGCTACGACAAGAAACTCTACGACCGCATGGAGCACAATGGCGCAGAGGCTGTCAGGCAGCACCTTCTCGCAGACATGGCATATCAGGACAGGCTGATACGCTTCATCGAGAACCATGACGAGCCGCGCGCGGCAAGTTCATTCTCCTGCGAAAAAGAAAAAATGGCTGGTGTAGCTTTTTCAACACTGCCCGGTGCCAGGCTTTTCCATGAGGGACAGTTCGAGGGGCGGAAGGCACGCGTGCCTGTATTCCTTGGAAGGCGTCCCTCCGAAGGAGCTGGCAAAAGTAACGTGGGCTTTCCAGCCTGCGAATCAGACTCGGTCAGGAATGATCAAGTTACTATTTCAGGAAATGACAAATCATGCGACATCAAGTCCTTTTACTTGAATCTTATGTCCCAGATCGGCAAGGATGTATTCCGTAACGGCAGCTGGCAGAGCTGCGAGATTCGCGGATGGGCTGACAACAACAGCTGCCAGAACCTCCTTGCCTGGACCTGGCGCAAGGACGACTTCAAATATCTGATCATCGTCAATTTCAGTGATTCTATCGCGCAGGGCATGGTAAGGCTCCAATGGGATGACATCTGCGGAAAGGTTTTACGGCTTACAGATTCCATGAATGGCGAAAAATACGAACGTCTCGGAAGCGAAATGGTCGACAATGGACTCTATGCAGATCTCAGGCCATGGAGCTGCCATTTCTTCAGGATTGAGACGTAAGCAAAAAACTTGAACTTCGAACATCCAACATCCGCCATAGCTTCTCAGCGACGTCGGATGTTGGATGTCCGACCTGTCCTAAGTTTATCGAAGGAAGTTCAAGTATTGTCTTTCTTCGCCGGAGCCTCGTGCCATTTCTCCTTGGGAACAAAGACCTTTTCCGGAGGCTGGGCCTCGAAGTTGGGCGACATGATCTGGACGCCGTACTTGTTGAACTCGTCCTGGATGTTGGCATGGAGCTCGGTCTTAACCCTCATATATGTTTCCGGCTTGTCCATGAAGGCATTGATCTCGTATACGATGTAGAAATCGCCGAGGGATTTCTGGATTACGAAAGGTTCAGGCTTCTTCTGGACTCCGGAAGTCTTCCCGGCGGCATTTATCAGCAGGGCATGGACCTGGCGCCATGGGACGTCATATCCGATCGTGACGCTTGAATGTATGATCAGGCCTTCCGACTTTGAAAGACGTGAAAAATTCTTTGTCAAGGATCCCATGAGAACTGAATTGGGGATGTTTATCTCCTCGTTCTTCATGGTTTTCAGCTTCGTCGAGAAAAACCCTATTTCCATGACTCTGCCGACATTCTGGTCGACTTGTACGAACTCGCCGACCTTCATGGCACGGGAATACATGAGGACCATTCCGCCGATAACCTGTCCGACCATGCTGCTGGCACCCAGGGAAATGAGAAGTCCGAGGAAGACGCCTATGCCCTTGAAGGCATCGGTATTGCTTCCGGGAATATAGGGATAGGCCATGACGATACCGAAAATCCAGATTATGGCGGAGAAGATCTTCGATGTTGGAAGCGCAGCTTCCGGATCAAGCCAGTTGAGGACGACGCTCCCGTTTGCAACTCCCCTGAAGAATGACTTGGAAATCTTGACAAACCAATGGGTGATCAGGAAAATAATGAAGACGACAAACAGGTCTGGAAGTGAATCCACGACCTTGGCCGACAATCCTGCAATAATGTCGATGATATAACTGCCTAGTTTCCTGCCCCATGGTTCGGTATAGGGGAACTGGTGCAGGGCGAAGGTTATCAGCGTATACAGTAGGAAGAGACTTATCGACCAGTATATCAGCTTGTTGATGAAGGCAAATGCATTCACATGTATTGAATAGGATGAATATCCCAGCTCTTTCAGTTTCCTGTCCAGTCCTTCCTCAAGACTGCCTACCTTCGGCTTGATCCATCGCTGGATGCGGCACAGGACAATTATAAGAGCTGCAAAAAGCAGGATTGCCACCAGAGTGCGTCCGGCCCCTATGAGATTGGCTTTCGGATCCTTCTGCCTACGTATCAGCTCAAGCACCTTCTCCAGCCTGTCTACAATTACCTTGACACTTGAATCCATGGTTTCCCTGGAGAACGGATCAAGATCCTTATTGCTGAAAAGCATCAGAAGTTCGCCATCCATCAGGATCAGCATGCCTTCAGTGCTTTGCTGGCTGGATATGGCGTTTATCTTCCCTGCCTTGACATTCTCTGAAAACCTTTCCTCTATTGCCCTGACCCTGTCGCCCGGAGAATGACCAAAAACCGATGACCTGAGTATTATGATAGGCCTGTTGAATAGCTTCAACAGGGCCGGCTCCACTCCGATCTGGGCCTCAACGGTTTTTTCTATTGCCTTCTCATTGTTTGAAATATCCTGGGAATAGGAGAGTTGAGCCGCCAGCATCGCGGCAAAAATCAGTATCATGACTTTTAAAAATGATTTTTCCATTACGAAGTCCCTCATTATAAAAATGACTTAAGGTAGGGACGGTTCGCCGAACCGTCCGTTCTTAATGCGGCGCTCTCGGCGAGAGACGCCCTACCTTCTAATTTTGCAATTACCTGAATACTCTACCTTTTAAGAAAAAACTGTCAAATGTCCTTGTCATGTCACCCGCGCCGACTGCAAAAATAGAAGTAGAACAGGTCTCCGGCTTGTTTTCACGCGAGCCGGAGGCTTACGCTACTACTCCCCGAAATCGGACTTTGCAATTACCTCAGTTCTCAGTCTGAGGAGTTTTTTTTAGATTTGCAATCAGTATGTACACGCTGATCAGCAGTATCCATAGAGGAAAGACCAAAGGGATCCATTGCATATGTCCGCCGCTCAGCAGGAGCAAAGTAGCCAGCGCCGATATTTTGCGTGCTTTCCTTTTTCACTCATACCTCATTAGGGAATTCTATGCTGTTCCATTCTACCGGACCGCCAGCAACCCTGCTGGCAGTCTTCTCTTTCTTTTCCACTTTCCACCGATGCCGGCAGGGGTGCCGGCGTTCCTTAAAGATTATGGTACCCTCATTTCTTTGGCTCTTCGCCGCCCACCTGTTGCTTGACGAGATGTTCAAAAAGGCGTCCGCGTCCGATAACCAGCATGGTTTTGGCGTCAACACGCCCAAACACATCCATCATTATCGCAACCATGCCGGTCCATCCAGTCTGGTGGCTGGCCCCGAGTCCCGCCCCGTTGTCCCCATGGAAATATTCATAGAACAGGATCAGGTCTTTCCAATGCGGATCATCCTGGAATTTCTCAGTGCCGCCGTAGACAGGGCGCTTTCCATTTTCGTCCCGCAGGAAAATATTGGACAGGCGGTCCGATATCTCTTTTGCCACTTCGAAGAGGGTCATGTATTTGCCGGAACCTGTCGGGCACTCAACCTTGAAATCATCGCCGTAGAACTGGTAGAGGTTCAGAATTGCTCGAATGACAAGCACATTAACTGGCATCCAGATCGGACCGCGCCAGTTGGAGTTACCTCCGAACATCCCGGTGTTGGATTCGGCAGGCAGGTACTGCACCTTGTATTCCTGTCCACCTGTCCAGAATGTGAACGGATGGTCGAGATGATATTTCGACAGGGAACGGAGACCATACGGACCTAGGAACTCATTTTCATCGAGCATATATTTGAGCACCCGTTCCAGTTTCTTCTTGCTGAGTATTGACAGCAGACGACGTCCCTGATATCCGATGCTTTCCTCCGGCATGATTTGTGCAATAACCTCCGGATGGCGTTTCTTGAACAGTTGAATGAGTTCATAGAGCTTCGGATACTTTGTAGCGGCATCTGCAGAAAACACAGTGGATGCGCAGAGAGGCAGCAAGCCCACCATGGATCTCACCTTCAAGCGCATTGCATTTCCGTCCGGGAGTTTTAACAGATCATAGAAGAATCCATCCTGCTCGTCCCACATCTCATCATGATTCTCTCCGATGCGATCCATTGCATACGAAATCCATATGAAATGCTGGAGGAACTTGAAGGCGGTCTCCTCGTAGATCGAGTCCTTTTCGCACAGGATCAAGGCCATTTCCAGCATGCATTGGCAGTAGAATGCCATCCAGGCCGTTCCGTCCGCCTGCTCAAGATGTCCTCCAGTAGGAAGCTGTGCGCTGCGGTCGAATATTCCGATATTGTCCAATCCCAGGAAACCGCCGGCAAAGACATTGCGTCCGTTGGGATCCTTACGGTTCACCCACCAGTTGAAATTCAGCATGAGCCCGTGGAAGGACTGTTCAAGAAATTCGATGTCTCCGCGTCCCAGACCTTTCTCATACTTGTACAGCCATAGCGTGGCCCAGGCGTGTACCGGTGGATTCACATCGCTGAAATTCCATTCATACGCGGGAATCTGTCCGTTCGGATGGAAATACAGGCTGCGCAGCATCATCAGAAGCTGCTGCTTGGCGAAATCGAAGTCCACCAGTGAGAATGTTATCGTGTGGAAGGCGAGATCCCAGGCGGCAAACCACGGGTATTCCCATTTGTCAGGCATCGAGATCACGTCGCGGTTCAGCATATGGAACCATTCAGAATTACGAGTTCCGCGGTTTTCATTTCCAAGCAGAGGGTGGCTCTTGTGTTCCAGGAGCCATTGTTCCAGATCAAAGAAGTAGTACTGCTTGCTCCAAAGCATTCCCGCCAATGCCTGGCGGTGCACGCGACGCTGATCCTCATTCAGGGATTTCGGTGTGATCCTCTCGTAGAATTCATCCGCATCGGCAATGCGGCTCTTGAATATTCCATCGAATGTCTTGAAATTGCTTTCAGCCTTGTTTTTGGAGAGGCGAAGACGGACGGTCTTGCTGCCGCAGGCAGGAATTTCGAGAGCATAGTGGGCTGCAGACTTGGTTCCCGTCTTGGCAGGATTCACCGCGTCGCGGTTCCCGGAGACTACATACGAGTGGAATGCATCCTTTACATATTTGGACAAGCTTGGCGATCTCCAGAGACGTTCGTTGTTTGTCTCGTTGTCGGTGAAGAGAAGTTCCGGCTTTCCTTCGCAGGACATGAAATAATCGCCGAGTTCATAGTGAGATGCGCGAATGACTCCGGATGATTCCTCCTTAACCATAGGCTTGGGACCCGACTCCGTAATCCACGACCAGTCGTTTCGGAACCACAATGTCGGCAGGACACGGATCTTTGCTGATTCCGGACCCCGGTTATGGACCGTGATGCGGATGAGCATGTCCTCCGGGCCTTCCTTGGCGTATTCCACGAACACGTCGAAGTACCGGTTGTCGTTAAATATGCCTGTATCGAGAAGTTCGTACTCCATTTCCTCGCGGGAACGTCCACGGTTCTTCTCGATCAGTTCAGCGTAGGGATACTCCCTCTGCGGATACTTGTACAGATACTTCATGTAGGAATGCGTGGGTGTGCTGTCGATATAGAAGTAGTATTCCTTCACGTCCTCGCCATGATTCGCCTCGCTGTTGGTCAGGCCGTAGAGACGTTCCTTGAGGATGGGATCCTTCCCGTTCCAAAGGGAAAGCGCAAAACAGAGGCGCTGCTGGTCGTCGCAGATCCCTCCGAGGCCATCCTCGCCCCAGCGGTAGGCGCGTGAGCGCGACTGGTCATGGGTGAAATAGTTCCAGGCGTCGCCATTGTCGCTGTAGTCCTCGCGGACCGTCCCCCACTGTCTTTCGCTGAGATATGGACCCCATTTCTTCCATGGAATTTTCGCTTCGCGTGCTTCGTTAAGGCGCTTCTGTTCCGTGACATCGACAAATTTCTGCGCAGCCATGGCATCTTCCCCTATATTGAATTTTCGTGCAATCTCTTGAGTACGGCACTGACCGACTTGTCCTTCAATGCTTGCGATTCAAGGAATGAAGCCAGCTTCTTATCCTTGGTGCTTATGTGGTTGACAAACCAGTTGACGACCAGATAGTTCAGTCTCAAAAAAACTGGTTCCAGGGATTCCTCCTGGAGCCTGGGTTCAAGCTTGTCCAGCTCCGCGATGAAATTATCGTGGAACGTCTTATGTTGCTTGATGGCAGGATACTTGTAGTCTACCATGAGTTTCTCTTCGAGCCCGAAATGTTCGGCGATGTAGTTCTTCAGGAAATCAAACGCCTTCAGGATAAGCTTCTTGTCGTTTTCTGAACCTTCAAGGAGATCATTGGTGAGCTTGAAGAAAGTCTTGTGCTGCCTGTCTATCACAGCTATGCCTGTGCAAAGATCCTCCGACCATTTGATTCCGGATGGCATGACTCGACTCCTTCAAGCAGTTAATATATGGAGCTGATTTCAAAATTGCCGATGTCAGGGCGGTTTCTCCGAAACCGCCGTTTCAATACGGACGGCTTCCCTATACCTTTCAGGATCGGGATAAACTCGATCCATCCCTACCTTGAATTCATCAATTTTGAAACTGCCTCTATGTCTTATGGATTCTAGACCAAAAAACACTTTTTCAATTTGGGTGTCCTTTATTTTTCCAAAGCGGAGCCTTACTTCATATTATCAAGCGCATTGGATTCTTCCGGATAGATCTTGAAGTAGGTTCCGAGACCCATCATGTCAAAACCCGCCTTTATCGTAGGAGAGACATTGCAGAACGCCATGACCGCATTTTTCTCCTTCGCCTTCTTGCCGGCAATGATGAACGAACGGAAGAACAGGCTGGACATCCTGGTCACATTCGAGATGTTAACCAGGACTTTCAGGGATCCTGAATCAAAGGACTGGGTGAGAATCCTGGTCATCTCCTCCGCCACAGCAGGATCAAGCAGCATCGTATTCCTGATCCTCATTATATTTATGCCGTTCCTCTTCTCCTCTATTATCTGAAGACCTTCAGCCATTTTCCCCTCCTGTTTTTTTTATTAGAATAAAGTGATTGGCCCCATCCCTGTGATAATATCTCATTTCATCCGTGAACTTCCTCATGAGCGGAACCCCCATCCCCCCCGCCTTTCTTTCATCAATCGGGACATTCAGGTCGGGTTCAGGCTGCATCGTGGGATCAAACTTAACGCCACTGTCCACCAGTTCCACGGCCACACGGTCGATTTCCCTGCCTATGATTATTTTCACGCTTCCCTCTTTTCCGGAGTATCCGTGGAGAATGATGTTGGTTATTGCCTCGTCCAACGCCATGAGGAGTTCCTGCCTGCTGTTCTCCGGGATATTGAACTTCTGCAGGGCAAGGTCGGAAAGCGTGCTCATCTCCTCAATGTTTTCGGGAAGCGCTTTTCTTTCAATGATGCATTCGTTCATAGTCAATAATGCCTTAGAATTATCACAATCCCTCGCCATAGGATACAGGGGAACATTTAAAATTAATCTTGCATGAGGATAAAGTCAAGGCGGCAATCTTGTGTCCGCAAACCCTTTTGCATGATGAAACTCGTACTTGATGGAAAATATCCGTTAGCCAAAAACAACTTCGAGGAAGGTCACGTCGTCATCGAAGCGGATCTTGTCTGAATATTGCAGCACGGAGCGCGGGTTTTCCAACCCGCGGTACTCTTTCTGTGGCGGGTAGGAAAACCCGCCCTCCTTTATTTTGGAACTCCATTCTATTTGAAGACTATTAGCAACTCGCATGCGCCTCTTCTTTGAATTCTCGCTTTCATCGTGTCTTTTTCCTGCGCTACCCTTGAATCTCCCCGTCCCGTCCTGTAATTTTCACAACTCAAATCAAGGTCTGATATTGCATAATAGCACAGGCAAGATGACTGTGCTACATTAAGGATTAAACTTCATGGGCGGAATTCAGGAATACCTTAAGGACGTCTCCGGCCAATACAAAGGCGGCAACGCCACTGAGCACACCTACAGGGGCTTTCTCGCCGTGCTCATCGGCGGCATCTGCAATGATGTCAAAGTCACCAACGAACCGAAACGCCAGGACTGCGGCGCACCGGACTACATCATTTCAAGGAAAGAAATCCCCGTCGGTTTCATAGAGGCAAAGGACATTGGCGCCGATCTCAACCAGGTGGAGAAATCCGAACAGCTCAAGCGCTACCTCGAACAGCTTGACAACCTCATCCTCACCGACTACCTCGAATTCCGCCTCTTCAGAAACGGACAAAAGGTTTCCATCGTCCATCTCGGCATCCTCGAAGACGGGAAGATCCGGCCCGACAAGAACCAGTGGGCCGTATTTGAAAGCTTCATAAAGGATTTCTGCAGTTATCAGACCCAGACCATCACTTCCGCCGAGAAACTCGCAAAACTCATGGCCGCAAAAGCACAGCTCCTACAGGAAGCCATCTATAAGTCACTCACTCTCGACAAGGGCGGAAATCCTTCCGATGACAAATCCCGCCCGGCAGTCTACGAGCCCCACGCGGAATACGGTTCTTCAAACGGCCTCCATGAACAGCTGATTGCCTTCAAGAGAATCCTCATCCATGACATGGACGAATCGATATTCGCCGACATCTACGCGCAGACCGTCGTCTATGGCATGTTCGCAGCACGCCTCGCCGATCCGAGCCTCGAATCTTTTACGCGCGGCGAAGCGATGTTCCTCATTCCCAAGTCAAATCCCTTCCTCCGCCAGCTTTTCACCTATGTCGCCGGTCCGGAACTCGACGACAGGATCACATGGATTGTCGATTCCCTCGCCGACGTCTTCCGCGCCTGCGACATTCGCAAGATCCTCCAGGACTTCAAGAAGACAAGCGGACACGATCCCATGATTCATTTCTATGAAACCTTCCTCGGCGAGTACAATCCGAAACTGCGGAAGGCGCGCGGCGTCTATTACACTCCGGAACCTGTCGTCAAATTCATCGTGCGCTCCGTTGACGAAATCCTGAAAACTGAATTCGGTCTTCCACAAGGAATTGCCGACACCAGCAAAGTCGAGGTCGAAGTTGAAAATCCCCACGGCAAACGCAAGCTCAAACAGCAGATCCATAGGGTCCAGATTCTTGATCCGGCGGTCGGCACCGGTACTTTCCTCTGCGAAGTCATAAGGCAGATTTATGCGAAGTTCGCAAACCAGCAGGGCATGTGGAACAGCTATGTCGAAGAGCATCTCATCCCACGCGTCCACGGATTTGAATTCCTGATGGCGCCTTACGCGATGTGCCATCTAAAACTCGAAATGCTTCTCGCAGAGACAGGATACAAACCGGAAAAGGACCAGCGTCTGAGCGTCTATCTTACAAACAGCCTGGAGGAACCGCATCCCGACACGCAGACACTTTTCGCAAGCTGGCTCTCTCACGAAGCCGAAGAGGCAAACCGCGTCAAACGCGACTGCCCGGTAATGGTCGTAATAGGGAATCCACCGTATGCCGTCAGTTCCAGCAACAAAGGGGAATGGATTCAGAAATTAATCGCTGATTATAAGAAGGATTTGAATGAGAAGAAATTAAATCTTGATGACGATTATATAAAGTTTATTCGTTATGCTGAACATTTCATAGAGAAGAACGGTCAGGGAATTGTTGCCATGATTACAAACAATTCCTTCATTGATGGAATAACTCACCGCCAGATGCGAAAACATCTACTTGAGACCTTCGATAAGATTTACATTCTGGATTTGCATGGAAATTCTAAGAAACAAGAAACTGCTTTGGACGGTGGAAAAGATGAAAACGTATTTGACATCATGCAAGGTGTGGCTCTCTCAATACTTGTGAAGAACGCAAAGCGAACTTCGCAAAAGCAAAGCAGTGTCATCCCGGTCATTCGACGGGATAAAAGCCAACACTCCAAAGACGGCTGCTCCGTCAAAATTAAACATGTGGAAATATTCGGAAAACGGGAATCTAAATATGATTTCTTAAATGATAATTCTATTTGTTCTGTTGAGTGGAAAACATTGAATTGCAATGAACCTTATTATTTTTTTGTCCCGAAAGATTTTGAACACAAAGAACAATACGAAAACTATATCCCCATATATAAACTCTTTAAAATCTATCAGAATGGTTTGAAAACAGATCGAGATGAACTGTTCTTTGATTTTTCCAAGACTGATTTAAGAGAGAGGATGAATCTTTTTTATAAAGAGCCCCTTGATAGCGATTTTAAAACCAAATTTAAAATCTTTGACTCCAGCAGTTACGATATTAACATGAGAAGACATAATACGTATTTCAGAGATCAATATATCCGTCAGTGTTTGTATAGGCCACTTGATACTAAATACCTTTATTATAATCCCGCTTTGACAAGTAGACCAGCCACCAAAGTTATGAAACACATGCTCGGACGTAAAAACATATGTTTGATTTGTCCTAAACAAGTTTCTGAGAATGAAGCTTTAGGAGCTTTTATTTCTAAGGATATAGCAGGGCATAAATCTTTCAGCGCATATAATATAAACAGCATTTTCCCCCTCTACCTCTACCCCGACGAAGGCGAACTGAATTTAGGCGAAGGTAAGGCGGCGGCGCGGGTACCGAACTTGAACATGGAGATAGTTGCGAAGTTCGCGGAGAAGATTGGATTGGAATTGGGAAGTAACGTGGACATTCCTGTCCGCGATTCCTCGGGCAAGAATGCCCGAGATACTTTCACCCCCGAAAACCTTCTCGACTACATCTACGCCGTCCTGCATTCCCCGAACTACCGCGAGAAGTACAAGGAATTCCTTAAGATAGACTTCCCGAGGATTCCGCTGCCGGAGAACACCGACGAATTCTGGTCTTTTGTCTCAAAAGGCTGCGAACTCCGCAAACTCCATCTCATGGAATCCCCGGAACTCGACACGCCGTTGACAAGCTATCCAATCAGCGGAAGCAATGTCGTCGACAAGATTGTCTTCAAAAGTAGCACAGACATTCCTGTCTGTGATTCTTCCGGCAAAATCTCCATCAATAAAAGTATGTCGGGTTTCAACCCGACGATTGAAGATGGCGGGTTAAAACACCGCCCTACTTCCGGCAAAGTCTTCATCAACTCCACGCAGTATTTCGACGGAGTCCCTGAAACCGCCTGGAACTTCTACATCGGCGGCTACCAGCCGGCCCAGAAATGGCTGAAGGACCGCAAGGGCCGCACTCTGTCATACGACGACATTGTCCACTACCAGAGGATCATCGTAGCCCTGAAAAGGACATCGGAAACCATGCAGGAAATAAACATGATCAGGACATTTTAGCCTGATAAGGTTCATAGGATAGAATGGGACGCGTCAGCAGAGTGACGCGGCTACATCAAAAGCCAAAGTCAAGGAGAAAATACCGTGCGGCAGACTGGAAACTATCTTTTCATGCTTGTATTCCTATTGATTTCAATAGTGCTGGCGATGTCAGTCCGGAACATCATGATGGCGAAAGTCCTCGGCTTATGCCTCCTCTTCGGACTATGCCTCTCGGCATATCTCATAACGCGCCGTCACCGTGACCAGCTCATACTGCTACCGCTGGGAGCCGCAGCACTTGCCGTATATGTGATTATACACACTGTCAACGAGCCGATTTCAGTGAGGTTTCTCGACAAGATCCTCTGGATGGGGTTTTGCGGATACCTGTTATTGATTGTCTTCAGGGAGATATTCAATGCCAGGGAAATAAAGTCCCAGGAAATCTTTGGCGCAATTTCGGCGTATCTCCTGATGGGCATAATGTTCGCCCAGGTTTTCGATATCATACTTGTTTTCGAACCCGCTGCCCTCTCCTTCGACCCGAAGAATTTCGGAGGGGCCGCACTGCAGAGCGGAGATGTGCTGTACTTCAGCTTCGTGACGCTCGCAACGGTCGGCTATGGCGATTTGACGCCCGCCACTCCCCTTGCGCGCGCCTTGTGCGTGGTGGAATCCATCACCGGCGTGATGTATGTGGCAATATTCATCGCCAGGTTCGTCTCCATGCATTCCGGAAAATCCGCGAAATAGCTTTGACTCCATATAAGTCTTAATGGACGGGCCTTGTAGCAACTCTTCTACACTTGTACGGGCACATTTACTCAAAAGAACTGCTCAAGTCCGGGAAGAAATACGCTATTTTCCATAACAAGGAAAGCAAGTAGGTACATCCTTCAGGTTGTACCATTCTTCTGGGCATTCAATTCATGGTACAGGCTGAAGCCCGTACCTACTTCCCTCACT
>MHBI01000042.1:0-30302 GCA_001804815.1 Lentisphaerae bacterium GWF2_50_93 | reverse complement strand
TGGGCATTCAATTCATGGTACAGGCTGAAGCCCGTACCTACTTCCCTCACTCCGGAAAGCAAGTAGGTACATCCTTCAGGTTGTACCATTCTTCCGGGTATTCAATTCATGGTACAGGCTGAAGCCCGTACCTACTTCCCTCACTCCGGATCAACCACTGGCTTGTCGGGCTTGCCGGTAAGCAGGGAGCTGGGGTTCCGTTCGAGATAGTCGATCAGCTGCTTTGCCGACTGCAGGGTCTCATTGAGATCAACAATATTTTTTTTCAGCTCGCCCCTCAGCGTATCAATATTCCTGACTGTCTGATCCGATGTCTCGATCAATGTCCTGGCCTTATCCGTCAGTCCCGGAATATCTGCATCCTTGATCTCCTTGTTGGTCGACTCGGCAAGCTTGTTGACCGCATCAAGCGTCTTGTTGAAGCTTTCAAAGGACTTGTTGACATTTGACATGATCTCATCGATGCGCTCCCTGCTCATGGCGTCATTCACCCTGGAGGACAGGTCCTTCAGGCTGCCGCTGATAGATTCTATCTGGCTCACAATGTCCTTGATCTGTTTCTCGTCTATGATCTTGTTCGCCTTCTCGAGGAACTGGTTGAGCTGGTCGGAAATCTTCTGGAGGTCCATCTTCGCCACGTTCTGGGTGGCCTTGTGCACCTCTGTTATGATGCTCTCTATGCTGACCGTGGGAATGGACGGTATATATGGAGGATGATCTTCAGGAAGGTCGAACTCTATCGGCTTGTTCTCCTTTGGATCAAATATGGCTATATCAACGAAGAGCGTGCCGGTTATGTCGCCATACTGGAGCTGGCAGCGGAGTCCTTTTTCGACATGTTCGTCTATCTTCTCGCTGAAACTCTCCATCGCCTGTTTTTCCGACATGAGCTTCAACTCGCTCTTTTTCTTTGTCGCCTTGCAGAAGGCGTCAGGATCAAAGTTCATGTAGACCTGGATCTCCTTCATGTCAGGTCCCAGCTGGATTTTCCCGACGCTGCCGACGGTGACCCCCTTGATCTTGACCTTCGCCCCCTTCTCAAGCCCCTGGACGGACGAGGCGACAATTGTCATGAAAGAATAGGACCTCTTGAAATACTTGAAGGACCCAAGGGCGACCAGTGCGATTATAAGCAGCGTGAACGCCGTTATGGCAAGAACCCCCACTTTGTATTTATTTCCAAGATTGCTCATATTTCATCCTCTCATGTTTGAACGGTTTAAAAATTGCCTCACCCACTCATTCCTGCTGTTCTCACGCAGCTTCCTCGGATCGCCCTCTTCTATAATCCCCTTGATTTTATTGTCCAGGATGACAACCCTGTCCGCCACGGAATATATGCTGTCCAGCTCATGCGTGACAATCACCATCGTCGTACCGAGGGTGTCCCTCAGCTCCAGGATCAGCTTGTCGAGTCCGGCGGAGGAGATCGGATCAAGTCCGGCCGAAGGCTCGTCGAAGAAAAGTATTTCCGGGTCGAGCGCCATCGCCCTGGCAAGGCCCGCCCTCTTCTTCATCCCTCCGCTGATCTCCGAAGGCATGAAACTCTCAAAGCCCTCGAGCCCTACCAGGCTGAGCTTGTGCTTTGCCACCGAGGAGATCATATCCTCGGACAAATCGGTGAACTCCCTCAGCGGAAGAGCAACGTTCTCCTCGAGAGTCAATGAACTGAAAAGCGCCCCCGACTGGTACAGAACTCCGAATTCCAAAAAGAATTCATCCTTATCATCCTCGGAGGCGTCAGCCATGTTCCTGCCTTTGATGACAATGTCCCCCGACATTGGCTCATAGAGTCCGATCATGTGCTTGAGCAGCGTGCTTTTTCCGCAGCCCGAACCTCCGAGTATGACAAATATCTCGCCCTTGAATATCTTGAAGTTGATATTCTTGAGTACGATCATGTCCCCGTACCCTATTTCCAGGTCCGTGACCTCAATGACTGTTTTCCTGTCCTGTGCCTGCATATCAGTATTTTATCCCGAAAATCAACACTATCTGGGGGAAGGTGAATGTAACGAAGAAATCCGCTATGACAACAAGGAAAATCCCGGTAACGACAGATGATGTAGTCGCCTTGCCTACGCCTTTGGCATCCTTTTCGGACTCGAAGCCGCGGAAACAGCCGACACCCGCGATTATGCAGGCGAATACTACGCTTTTCACCATGGATTCCGCGATATTCGCAGGGATCAGGGAGTCTATGGTCCTGTTTATGTATCCCGTAACATTCATGTCTGTCATTCCCATGCTGATCAAAAGACCTCCGAATATCCCGCTTAAATTCCCGATCACGACCAGCATCGGCATGACCGCTGCCAGGGCTATCAGCTTTGGCACCACCAGGAAGCGCGCGGGTTTCAGGCCCATCGTGTTCATCGCATCGATCTCCTCGGCCACGTTCATTGTCCCGAGTTCAGCCGCATATGCCGATCCGGCGCGTCCAATGCAGATCATCGCCACCATCAGCGGCCCGAGCTCCCTTACAAGCGCGAGTCCGACTAGATCAGCTATGTAGATCTGCAGTCCGAACCTCTCCATCTGGGTGATCCCCTGGAACCCGAGTATGACGCCTATGAGAAAACATATCAGCATGACGATCGGGACAGCATCGGCCCCGCTCTTGTCCATGTAGTAGACGACTTCACGCAGATCAAGTTTGCGGGGATGGCGGAACAGATAATAAAAGGAATTGCAGATCTCGCCTATGAAGCCAAGAAGTTTCTTTGCATCAGCAAGTATCTTGTAGCATGCCTCCCCTGACGAAATGAAAACAGACTCGGGCTTTTCCTTGCGGAACTTCTTCGGATGGTATCTGCCGTCCTTGTCAAACCCTAGTTTTGCGAGATTCGCGGAAAGAACCCCGTCGGAAACTCCCTTCAGCTCAATCTTCACGTTCCTCTTCGAGCAGAGTTCTCCGCATCCTATCAGGAATGTAACAACAGAATAGTTTGATGACGCAATCCCTCCGAGGTCTACGGAAAGGAGATCTATGTCTTTTTTCAAGAGCATCCTGATCTGATCGTAGGAAGCCTCCAGTTCCTGGAAGGACATCCCGCGTTCAGGCAAATCCCTAACCTCGATTATTCTACCGTTTTGATTCAGCGAAGGCATTTATAATCCGTTTTCCCACTTATTATCAGGGGCTCTTCCTTATGTCGGCAGTCAGCTGTTCCAGGATTTTTGCTGCTGCCGCTGCAATCCCCTTGGCGAAACTCTCCCCTGTCACTTTTCCTACAGGCATTTCCTGCGAATATGTCTTCCTTAAAAGAATTTTCCCGGAGGAGCGTTCTTCAAGGGAAAACTGCAATACCAGCTTCACGGATGATTTTGCGATATCCGCCTCGATCTGGAATATCTCAGCCTTCAGGAGGCAGACGGGCGCCTTTTCATTTGATGCGCTGGTTTCATACGCAAGCGAAAGATATTTCTGGAGCATGTCGGCGGAAGAACAGCTCCAGCGGTTGTACTCGTCCATCTCGATGCGGTTTTCCGAGATTCTGAAGACCATCTTCTCCAGGTAGGGCCTTGTCGCATCCACATCGGAAACAACCACTGACCTGCCGCCTACATCCTGCACGGCAGGCGAGCCAATGTCAAAAAAGGCGACTCTTATATAGGGCTCCTTATGGAAAACCCCGCAGCCGCAGAGCAGAAGCAACGCAAAAACAAACAACAATATATTCCTCATTAAAAACCTCCCAGAGTATTTAGTTAACTCGTAAATATAGTCTTCCTTCAAACTTTTATAAAGAGTCAGGATGAATTTTATTCTGTCATGCAAGGCGCAAAGCCCCAGAGCAGTCAGTTTCTTTTCAAATTCTGAGGAGGATTGAAAAAACCTGTTGTCAGATGTATGCTTGAAACAATAACTGCATGGGAATTCCAATGAAACGAAAATTGAATCGCTTGTGCCGATGGAGAGGATCGAGAAATGGAGATCGCAAATTGCGATGTCCAAATCCGATATTATGGGACTGAGAAGACCCCCCTTGAGAGAAATTATAAAAGCATACGTATAACAGCAAAGTCAGGTGGATATGAACTTTCGAAATACTCTTCTTCCAGTTCTCATCGGAACATTATGTGGCTGCGTACAAGTCCAAAACAAGACGGTTGACCTCCGGGCGCTTCAGTCCGATGTCGTCGTGATAGGCAATCTTGGAGTTCCCGTAGGCAATGTTGTCGAGGTCGAATGTACTATAATTGATGGTGATTCCCTCCGACTCAAGAATCTACAGGGCACTTATTTGCTCAAGGTGTCGAAAGTAAATAATCTCCCACTTATGGCACACCCTGAAGGGCGTACCTACTTTAGCTCAAGTCTTCTTACTGCCTGAGAACTTATTGATCATCTTCTGGATGACCACAAAGAAAGATGGTATCAGGATTGTACCGAAGATACAGGATACGAGCATCCCTCCGAAAACAACTGTACCTAGGGAACGGCGGCTTATGGCACCGGCGCCGAAGGCGACTACGAGCGGTGTCACGCCCAGGATGAAAGCTATGGCGGTCATCATCACCGCCCTGAACCTTAGTTTGGCGGCATGCGCGGCCGCCTCTTCGATGCCCATCCCCTTCTCGTGGCTTTCCTTTGCGAATTCCACAATCAGGATGGCGGTCTTGCAGGCTATTCCAAACAGCAGCACGAAACCTACCTGCGTATAAATGTTGTTGTCAAGACCCATGAGGAGCAGGAAAACAAGTGCGCCAAAAAAAGCAATAGGAACTGAAAGTATCACCGAGAACGGAATCATCCAGCTCTCATACTGGGCGACCAGGAACAGATAGATGAAAAGAAGGGCCAATCCAAATATCATGGCGGCCTTGTTGCCGGCGAGTTTCTCCTGATAGGATATGTCCGTCCATTCGTACTTCATACCGGCCGGAAGGTTTTTCGCCGCAACCTCCTCCATCGCCTTCATGGCCTGTCCGGAACTGAACCCCGAAGCCGCATTTCCATTGATGGTGACTGACGGGAACAGGTTGTAGCGGCTGAGATACTGGGGTCCGAAACGCGTCTCCGGAATCACCAGCGTGTTGATCGGAACCATTTCACCTTTGTTGTTCCTGACATGCAGTCCCATTATGTCGTCGAGCTCGGCCCGGTATTTCGAATCCGCCTGCATCTCGACCTTGTATGTCTTACCGAACTTGTTGAAATCATTTATATATGTGTAGCCGGCAAGACCTTTCAGGACCGTATTTATCTCATCGATAGACACACCCAGCTTGAGCGCCTTTTCGCGGTCGAAGTTCAGGAATATCCTCGGCACGCTGGAACGGAACGTCGAGAATGCGCCGGTGATTTCAGGCCTCTGGTTCGCCTCGAGGATAACCTGGCTCATGGCCTGGAAGAGCCTCTGCGGATCCGAGCTGGCAGTGTCCTGGAGCACGAATGAAAAACCTCCGGACGTACCGAGTCCGGGAATGGCCGGCACATTGAACGGCATGACTATCGCGCCCGGTATCGACATGAATTTCCCATAGATCTGGCGAATTACGGAATCCTGGCTCAGTTCCGGAGACTTCCGTTTCGACCAGTCGTCGAGCACACCGATGATGAACGCGTTGTTGGACGCATAGGTCGACGTGAGGATTCCGTATCCGGTCGTAGTAAGCGAGTCGGTCATGCCCGGTGTCTCAAGCATCATCCCGGATGCCGTATTTGTTATCCTGGTCGTACGCGGGAGGGATGCGGCCTCGGGCAGCTGGACGTTCACCATGAATGCGCCCTGGTCCTCGTTCGGTATGAATCCCGTCGGAAGCAACCCGTAGATCTTATAGCTCACAAACATGAGTCCGGCATAGACTACCATCACTATGAACGACTTCCGGATCACGAGCCCTGCGACCCTTGAATACCCCTTCGTGGTGGCATCGAAGACCCCATTGAACCACCTGAATATGAAGAACAGCTTCCTCCCTTCGACCTCGGGTTTGAGCAACGTCGCGCAGAGCGCAGGGCTCAACGTCAAGGCATTTATCGCGGATATGAGGACCGCCACGGAAATGGTCACCCCAAACTGCCGGTACATCTCGCCGGTTATTCCCGGAAGGAAGCAGACAGGGATGAACATCGCGAGAAGCACGAGAGTGGTCGCGATTATCGGGCCCGTCACCTGTTCCATGGTCTTCCTGGCGGCGTCGCGCGGCGAGAGCTTTTCGGTATTCATGAGGTGGTTCACGTTCTCTATGACCAGGATCGCGTCATCAACCACGATTCCAATCGCCAGTATCAGGCCGAACAGCGTTATCAGGTTGATCGAATATCCAAGTGCCAGGAGAACTGCGAATGTTCCGATGAGCGATACGGGAACGGCAATTGTCGGAATAAGCGTCGAGCGCCAGCACTGCAGGAACAGGAAAGTCACAAGTATGACAAGGAAGACCGCCTCATACAGCGTCTTCACGACCTCTTCGATTGATGCCTTGATGAACTTCGTGGTGTCATACTGGATTCCGTAGTCGATATCCGGCGGGAAATCCTTCTTCAACTCCTCCAGCCTTTTCCTGCACGCCTGCGCAATCTGGATGCCGTTCGCGTCCGGAAGCTGGAACACCATGAGCAGGGACGCCGGTTTCCCGTTCAGAGCGCTCTCGGAATTGTAATTCTCTGCTCCGAGCTCGACGCGGGCTATGTCCTTTACCTTTACATTGTTTCCGTCGGGCATAGCCTTGACGACGATCTCCTCGAACTGCTTCACCGATTCCAGGCGCCCCTGCGTCTGTATTGTAAAGCGGAAAGGCTGGTCTGACGCACACGGAGCCTCGCCGATGGCCCCTGCCGATACCTGTACGTTCTGCTGCTTTATGGTGTTGATCACGTCGGAAGCCGTCAGGCCCAGACTGGCCATCCTGTCGGGATTCATCCAGAGCCGCATGGAATACACTGCCGCTCCGAGCGTCGTCGAGTCCGCCACCCCGGAGATCCTCATGATCTCGTCCCTGATGTAGAGATTGACATAGTTGGCCAGGAATATCGGATCCTGGGTGCCGTTCGGGGAATAGAGGCTTATTACCAGGAGGATGTTGCTGGACTTCTCCTTGACTATGAGCCCCTGGGACTTGACTTCCGCAGGAAGCTTCGGCTCAGCGATGCTGACCTTGTTCTGGACGTTGACGGTATTGATGTCCCCGCTGGTTCCGGCCGGAAATGTCACGGTGATTATCGCAGAACCGTCGTCGGAACTGGTCGATGAGATATACATCATCCCCTTGACGCCGTTGACCTGCGCTTCAATAGGTTCGACGACAGTCTTGAGGACGGACTCGGCGTCGGCTCCTGGAAACTGCGCCGTTATCTGGATCTGCGAGGGCGTGATGTTCGGATACTGCGCCACTGGCAGGCTGAAAATGGATATGAGCCCGGCAATGGTGATGACAATTGAAATCACAATCGCAAAACGCGGATGGTCTATGAAAAACTTACTGATCATTTATAATGCCTTACACTTTTTATTGTCCATCGGATGAATTGTATTTCCAGGTAGGGACGGCTCTCCGCAGCCGTCCGAATTCAGGCGGCGCGTTGCGGAGAACGCGCCCTACCTTCAATTTCCCGGCTTTGCTTCAAGCTTGTTGAATGTGTATGTCTCGTCGACGGTCGGCTTGACAACCGTACCGAGCCTGACTTTCTGCAGACCCTCCACAATCACCATCTCCCCTTCCTTCAACCCTTCGAGGACTTGTATTGAAGGTCCGTTCTTGGTTCCAGTCTTTATCACGCGCTGTCCGACCTTGCCGTCGGCTCCGACCACCAGGACGAACCTTCCACTCTGGCTTTCCTGCACGGATGACTTAGGGATCAGCAGCGCAGGCTTCTCGTCCTTGTCCTTCAGGATGACCTTGACATACATTCCTGGAACTACGACCTGGTCGGGGTTCGGGAAAAGTGCCTCCACAAGTATGGTGCCTGTGGAGCTGTTCACCTTGTTGTCCGCAAAACTTATATTGCCTTCCTGGTTGTAGATCCTGCCGTCCTGGAACTGGATCAGCACCACGTAACTTTCCTTCGGAGCTGCCTTGTCCTTGATCTTGTCTAGCTGGAGGTTGACCAGATCGATCTCGTTGATGTTGAACTGCACCCTCATCGGTTCAATCTTGACCACGTTCGCCAGTCGCTTGCTTCCCGGGCCGACCAGATTGCCTTCGCTGTAAGTATAGAATCCGATCCTGCCATCGAAAGGCGCGCTTATGGAGGTATAACTCAGATCAAGTTTCGCATTGGAGAGCGCCGCCTCGGCCTGCATGACCGCGGCCTTGGCCTCCATGAATGCCGCATTGGCATCATCATAGTTCTTTTTTGCCGTCGCATCGCTCTCCAAAAGCTTCTTCTGCCGGGCATAGGTCGTCTCGGCATTTCCATACGTCGCCTGCACCTTCATCAGGGCCGCCTCCGCCGCCTGTACCTGCGCCTTGTACTGCTCCTGCTCAATCTCGAAGAGCGGCTGCCCCTTGCTGACGACAGTTCCCTCCTTGAAGGAAATCTTCCTGAGGAAACCCTGGACGCGTGCGACAAGGTCGACTTCGTCATACGCCTTCGCCTGTCCGATCATCTCCATGGATGAAACTACGCTTCCGCTGGCGACCTTCACGACCGTAACGGCCGGAGGAGGTGGCGCTGGCTTCTCCTTTTCCCCGCAGCCCGGAACAAGGAGCACGGCGGCAAAAAGCAATAATAATAAATTTTTCATTGTGTTTTTACGTTTCGGATTTGTTTAGGGTTTCGTACTTCGGATTTCGAGTTTCACAGTCACGGATTGATGAGCTTCATCGCCGGTCTCTCATCCTCAACCTTTACTCCGGTCTGCAGAGGGCGCTTGTCCATGATCTCCAGGAACTCCCTCGCCCATTCATCGACAATCTGCTCAAGATTTCCGTATGCGCTGAAATCCTGGAAGTTGATAATTGCAGATGTCTGCTTCTCACGGTCTGCGAAACTCGCAACCACCTTCTTCGTCATGCTGTCCCTGATATTCCCCTCTATTGCAACGGAAGCCTGCAGCGGACTGTCGGTATTGGCGGATACTGCCGTCTTCACAGGCGCCATCACGAAAGCCATTGCCCTGAATGCCCCTATTACAGGAGTGGCCGCAGTCTTGGCCACGCCAAGAATAGGTTTTTCGGGGACGATCTTCACAAGTGCAAGTTCAAATATCAATGTCCTCGGACCGGGCTTGTCAACCAGCTTGTAGTTCCTGCTTTTCTGTACGGCCTTCCTGAATGCGTTTTCCGTATATTTTGCGAAATCCTTCACGTCCTGGCTCTCTTCGTCCATCCAGGTCCTGACGTTCGCTTCCTCCATCCAGGACTTGTCCAGCTGGGCCCTTGTAAATACGGGAACGATCATTATCGAATTGTAGGCCCTGGAGTCGAACGCCGGATCCTTCCAGACTTTGTCAAGGGGGACCAGATCATATTTCTTCATCAGTTCGGGGTTCTTTGCGAAACCCGCAGGCTTCACCGGCTCAGACGAGCATCCGGCAAGAAAAACTGCAAGAAGGCAAAAAATCGGACAGATACGGCATGCTTTTATAAGGTGTTTCATTTGTTTATCCTTTATTATAGTTATTTCAGCCCGGAATATAGTTCATGGAAACAATGTTTCAATTTCCAGCGGGCAGCTTTTCCAGATTGTCATTTCACGGCACCGCCGAGGCGGCCCATCATCCGCTGGACTTCCGCTGCGCTCTGGGTGACGCTCGTGGAACCGGTCAGCTGCTGCAGCTTCTTCATTGCCGTCAGCGGATCTATCTTGTCGGAGGCGAAATCGTCCATCACTTTCTGGACATTGCTCCAATGTTCGATTGCCGCCTGCCTTGATGTGCTGCTGATCGTACTTCCCGCGGGAGGGTTTTCCAGGCGCTTCAGCACTTTTGTCTTGAGATCCTTGCCAAGGCTGCTGCAGGCCTTCTTGAGATTGACAAAAGCCGGATCAGGGCCTGCCATGGCGTTCCTGACCTTGTTGTAGATTGCGGAGCCGGCCTTTTCGAAATCACGCGGATCTCCAGCATCGCCAACCTTCTGTTCAAGCCATTTCAGTGGAAAGGACTCGCTGTGGACGCTGGTGGTGATATTCTGGTCGGCCAGGACTGCGCTGCGTCCGGTCACCTGCTTGTAGCTTGCGTTGTAGGCCTTCTGCCCGTCGTCCATGAACTCGTTGAGGGAAACACTCTTTCCATTTTTCGTCAGCTTCCCCTCCATCTCGGCGAGCAGTCCAAGATCGCGGTCGCGGTTGGCCCCTCTGCTGGTGGCGTTGCGGAATTCGCGGAACCAGCCAGACTCCACATTGTATCCCTGCTTGTTGAGAGTTTTCACCAGCTGGGCATCGGTCCGGGGATAAATGCTGTTCTGCAGCCGGCTGTTGTAGATGCCCTGATACGAATTTATTTCGCTGAGGGCCGCGGCCGCCTCCCTGCCGCCTTTTTCCGCCAGTGTCTTCTCGGCGGCGACAAATTCGTTCTTCATGATGTTTTTCGCGAGCGAACTGCTGTTGGCCGCAACGACGGCATCATCAAGTTCGGCACGGATCTTCAGATAGTCCTTGCCTCCCGCAGCCTTGCACTTCTCCATGGCGCCGGCCTTATCCTTAAGCCTGTTCACCAACGCCTGGTTCCACTCCATCTCCTGCTGGTGCCTTTTGGCATCCAGAATCTTCCTGAACGAATTAACCTCGCTCTGGGCGACCTTGGGATTGAGGAATTTGCCGATGGCCCAGCCCCCGGCCTTCATCGTACCCATGCTCAAAAGCATGACCCCGCCCTGGACAACAGCATTTTTCAGCGCCTCCTTGGGCCCCTTTTCCACTGCTGTGCATGATCCTTCATATACCATGCTGAGGGCGAGCCCGGGAGCCATGCCGGTGAACAGGGTTCCTGCGAAGATCGCACGGTCGCAGTTCTTCTTCACGCCTTCCGCAACGGCAAGATTCCATTCAGCCCGTTCCAGCTGCGCCTTCCTCACATCGAGGTCCGCATAGTTCTGCTTCTGCGACTCCTTTACCGCCGAACTCGCGCTTCCATAGACTGCGTCCAACGCCTTCTGGGCCTTGTCCAACCCGCCTGGCTGGTAAATCCCCTGCACCATCTGGATCCGGAGGCTTTCATAGAGCTTGCGCGCTTCATCCGGCTTGTATTTCTCCAGCATCTTGGTCATGCGGACAAATGAAGCCTGCATCTGCTGGGCCCTCTTGCAGTCCTCAACCAATTTCATTGACGTCCTGGCCATCACGGCAGTAGCATGCTCGTCCCAGGGGCCGCGTGTCTTGACGAGCGTACCTGTCCTGATGGATTCAATGAGATCCTTGCTGTCATGTACATCCTGCTCAAGATGCAGGCACTGGAGGCGCAGCGCCTCACGGCGGTCCTTGTCTGTTTCAGCGGCCATCTCCTTGCGTATGCCGTCAATCGCCCGCTTGGCGGCGGCGATATTCGCCCCGTGCTCTGCGATCTGATCATTCTTATCGGCACCCAGGCTGGAATCCTGCTTGGTGGGCTCCGGCTTCTCGGAACCTGAGGCCGGTTCAAATTTATAGCGGATAGTGGCGTGCCAGACAGCCATGTTGTCGATTTCGACAACCTGATCGTCAATGATTTTATTTTTAGCAGTTTGATCCGCATAATGATATTCCAAGGGCAGCTTGTCAATCTTGGCTTCAGCGCCACCCGGCGCAACAACATCGAGAATACCCTCCTTGCACCATCTGGCGCTTTTATAGCTGACACCCACGCGAACTTCCTTTTTCATGGATCTCGACGAGAATGATGTTCCTGTGTCCTTGACAGCAATATTGAAAGGGAAATAATTTTCATCGTCACCGCCAGCATAGACAGGTATCATTCCAGGCGTCTGCCAGGTGCATTCGAATTTAACAATATCATCTTCCTCTTTAAGCTGCTTGCCGGTTCCCATCTGCTTTGCTGCATCCCAATGGGTAACTATGGTCGTGTTAGCCGAATTTTCAGTGACATCACAGACTCCTGCAGCAGGATTATTCTTCAGTCTCGCCTTGAATACCGATTTAACTTCGGCTGTAGTTTTCACGTGTTTCAGATATCCTAACAGCACTTTGCCGGGTTTGGCTGGATTGACAGTCTCTTTCCCGGGGCTGAGGGCGTCCAATGCATTTTTACGTTCCGCATCATCTTCGGCCTTGAGCTCTTCAGGCGTCGGAATATCAGGAGCCTTGTCAATTTCCGCGCTCAGGGAATCAAGATTCTTTTTTGCATTCTCGGCGACCTGCTGCTGGAGTTCAGCCATCATTTCCGCCGCGTCCGCCTCCTCATTGTCCTTCATGAAAATGGCCAACTGCCTCTGCGCGACGGCGAAGTCGTATTCCCACGCGGCCTGGACCATCGTCTGGCGGTTCACCATGGACTGCAGAAGAAGTTCGCTCTGTTTCCGGATCGCCTTGTGGGCCTTGGGTGATTTTGAGGCGGCATAGGGAGCCCATTTCCTGTTCATCGCCTTGTCCTCCTCCTCGCTCAGAGGTCCTCCTGCCTGGCGCAGCAGCACCATCATGGCAGTGACATCGCCGCCCGGGCGTCCCCCTTCCATGGCATCCAGCATCGGCCCGGGTTCGCTTCCAAGTCCGAGCGCCCAGCCCGCCACGGAATCAACAGGCTCCTTTCCAGATATGGGAAGAATACATGGCACCACGTCTTCCTGATCGGAAAAATTCTCCGCAGTCACGGCAGCGGTTTTTCCCGGACCAGCTGCAGGGATCTCCAATTTTTCACCTTTCGGCGCTTCTATGACACCTGGCCTGGGCAATGCAGCCGCATTGAAGCCGCCATGGCTGCGAAGGCTTTTCTGCGCTTGGACATTCCCCTGCTCGGCGGCCTTGCGCCACCACCTGACGGCCTCCGATTCATCTTTTGCCACACCTTCACCTTTGGAGTAGCAATTCCCAAGGCAATTCTGCGCCTTTGCATCCCCCTGTTCAGCGGCCTTAAGATACCACCTTGCGGCTTCCACGGCATCCTTCGCCACCCCTTCACCAAGGTAGTAGCATAACCCAAGGCCATGCTGCCCGGATGCATCCCCTTGTTCGGCTGCCTTGCGGAACAACTTGACGGCTTCCACGTAGTTTTTTTCCACGCCGTTGCCATCGCAGTAGGCATTCCCAAGATTTACCTGGGCTTGCGAGCATCCCTGATCGACTGCCTTGCGGTACAACTTGACGGCCTCCACCGGGTTTCTTGCCACGCCTTCACCGTTGGAATAGCATATCCCGAGGTTTACCTGGGCCAGTGCAAATCCCTGATCGGCTGCCTTGCGGTACCATTTGACGGCTTCCACGGCGTCCTTTGCCACGCCCTCGCCAAGGTGATAGCACAACCCAAGGTTGTTCTGAGCTTTTGCAAATCCCTGATCGGCCGACTTGCGGTACCACTTGACGGCTTCCACAGGTTGTTTTGCCATACCTTCGCCTTTGTAGTACCGCAATCCCAGCTTATACTGCTCCTGCGCATCACTCGGTTCCTCGGACTGGCAGACCAGACACAGGCATACCGCCACCGCATAAAACAACATTATAAATTTAGATCTCATTTAAGGTCATACCCCTCATTTTCTTGGATTATTGGATTATTGGATTGCTGGATTAATGGATTGTTGCAAATTAAAGACTCATGCAAAATAAATCATATGAGAAAATCCAAAATGCCTATTTATAATTTTTACTTATAATCCAGCAATCCATCCATCCGTCATCCTATTGGATGACAGTCATCTACTTCGCAAGCCTGCCCTGTCCATATGCATCCTTGACTTTTTTCAGATGCTCACGCAATGCAGGCATCGGAATCTTTGAAAGGTCGTCTATCGGGATAGACCCCAGCACCCTCTTCGGGTCCGGAATACTGTCGCCACGGCCGTCAGAAGGAAGATTCCTCATAATCTTCTCCACCTCACTGTCGCCCTGGAAATATTTCACGTCATGGGGAAGCGGGAAAAGTGTCGTTTCTCCGGTCATGCGATATTCAATCGCCGCATTGACATCGTCACATACGCCAAGCGCGTAATACCCGCCAAAAGGAAGATCCGGATTATCCTTCTTTATCCTCTCGTAGGTCTTTATGATCTCCCCTTCCAGCCTGACGACTTCGACTGCGTCCTTTCCAGAGTAGGTTCTTGCGATACGTCCAAGAACCCATGACTGGTCGAGCGTATCCACGATCCTGAATTCAACCTTGCCGTCGATTCCAAAATAGAATGAAAGTTCTATCGAGAAATCAGCTCCGTCAATGTGCAGCTCGTGCTGCGAATGGCTTACCGGCACCAGAAGCGAGGAATCAGTTCCGGGCACTGGAATTTCCGTGTTGAGCCAGTAAGCAGTCAGGACTTCCATCCCCTTATAGAACAAATCCCCGAAATTGGCGAAATAACGGGCGTCCTTCACTTCAACTTTGCATCCGGATTTCATAAGCTCTTCGACAAGAGTGTTCGGAGAATCTATTAGCTTCTCGCCAAGCTTGACCATGTATCTAGGCTTGTCCTTTTCAGCCGGATTCAGGGAGAGCCTGTTCAGCATAAACGCCATGCGCCTGCTGTCGGAGACAGTCTTCGTCTTTGATAAATCGATCTTGTCACCTGCCTGAAGGCCGAACCCGAGATCCTTCAGGAGCGCATCAGCGGCAGGCTGTTTCTCATCCTTCGGCGCCGGCAGCCTCAGATCCTCTATGATGTTTTCTGTAAGGACTGCGTCTACTGGCTGCTTTTCAGGCTCAGGATTTTCCGCCTTGCGCTTCTTCGCCTTCTCACCGGCGATGGCAACGGAAATACCCATGCCTTTAACTGTAAGTCCAGGGAAACGGTCGAATGCGGCAAAATCCCTGAAGAAAATAATTCTTTTCAGGATCTGGATCTCTTCGGGCCCCATAAGCCCGCCTGCATTTGGATTGCGTCCAACCCTCGCCATCAGGGCATCCATGAATTCCTGGTTCTTTGAAAGCTCAGACATCACCCTGGAAAACTTGACGAAGGTGGAACTTCTGCCAGCATCCTTTTCCCTTGCCGCAGCCTTCTGTTCATCAATCTCCTTGAGATGCAGAAGCACAAGTCTCTTGACTTCAATAATCGTGTAGGGATTGCTGACGCAGGTGTGCGAGTCTCGCACGAGATATTCCGAAAGCGCACCATCAAGGTGGGAACTCTCATATGGGACTATCCCGTCGCTGCTTCCGGGACCTGTCTCGGCGCCACGTATGCCGATTATTGAATGGTATTTGACATCCTTCCAGATCGGAAGCCTGGACGTCACCTGGACCGCAATGCTCTTTGGCGACAAAGCCTGTACAGATGTCGGTATTATATCCTGATATTCCGGGGGCATCTCCCTCAACAATTCTTTTTTATGCAACAGGACTCCGGATGTGGCATTGACAAAATTCGCAGGCAGGCTGATGGTCCTTGAAAGCAGGCGTGCCCACCAGGCTATCGCAATGTCGCTGCCGCGATGCGGCGTCGCAATGAACACCGTTCTCTTTATAAATGGGAAATGCGTGAAGAACATCTTTTCCTTAAGCATCTGTTTTTCATCCGGGGTGAAGTCAGTACTGTCAACAGGCACCTTGAAGACGGCGTTGTACATCTCGTCGCCGCTGTCCTGGCTCAGCATCTTGGACAGGATCCCTCCCATGCTGTGGCCTACAACCATCATGTTGTTGAAGTTCTCATTTTCGCTTTTCGGATCGTACTTCTCATGTATCGCCTTCAGCTTCCCCCTGAATATGCTGCTCGATTCGGCTATGGGCAGTCCGCTAGGATAGAAGAAGAACCAGAACTGGCATCTCTCCCTCACCTCCGGAATTCCAATCAAATCATTGTACATCTCCAGGAACGTGCCCGGGCTGGAATAAAGACCATGTACCAGGATAACGGGAATCTTGTCCGGGTCATACGGTTCAAGCATGAAAATATTGCTCCTGGCTACAAGACTGGCGGGATTTCTCAATCCTGCGAAACTGAACTGCCCCGGATCGTTGTTGGCCAGATATACATTGAGAGGCACGGTAAAATCCGCGTCTATCCTGAAAGGATGCCCTCCAAGATCCATGCTGCCAGTCCTCATCGCATTGTAGAACCTGAGATCCGCACTCCTGGCGGTTCCCTTGTCGTCAGGCTTGTTGTTGAACTCAAGCACTGCCGTCATAGGAAGAAAGAAAAGCTTCGGATAATTATAGTCCTCGGGAATGTCCCTCTTCACATGCTCCCCGAATATCGAAGCGCCCAGCCCGTTCAAACGGTATTTATTGGTGAATCCTTCGACCTCGTAGTCATACGACGAATAGAACCTGCTGAAGAATGACGGATCCATTAGGTTGGAATTGTCGTTCTTGACGGCTATCGTGAATTTCCTGTATCCGAGGTCCAGGACAAGATCCTTGCTCCATGGAGTCTTTGATGTCTGCCAGAGCATCACCCCTCTTGAAACCGAGCTGTTGTAGAGGCCTGCGGCAAGTAGAAGTTTTGAAGATATATTGTTAGTCTTGCCGAAAATCCCCTTTGAGAGGTAATCGTAGCAGAAAGAAGCGCAGAGGGCGTAATACGCCGCCGACTTGAGCTCATTCCTGTGTTCAAGCCTAAACCCCTCGCAGTATGAAAGCTCGGCTATAGGGATGACACTTTCAGGCTCACCAGTCTTGTCGAACCTGTCAACAAGCTTGGCTACGACGGATTCCGGATCCTGCAGATACTCCTGGTCAAGGAAGTTCAACCTGAGATACTGTATGGTGTCCGGGCTTACCTTCTCGGACACGAGCCTGCTTTCATTGAATTTCTGGAAAGTGTATACCGAATCGATGTTCCTGAAAGAATAATTGCTCGCGCATCCTGAACCGAGCAGCAGTACCGTCAAAGACAAGACCGAAGACAATATGAATCTACGCAGGGCATTTCTCATTTGCTGTAACTTCTCCTGATTGATAAACCTATCTACTGCTGCAATATGCAGTTGCGAAGGATTTATAAGATATCACAGATACGTAAAAATACATGAATTGCCATGAAATATCTGGACATATTGAATAAAATCAAAAATGGGATATAATTACAATCCTTTTTGACAAGGAACCCGGAGAGATGGCCGAGTGGTTGAAGGCGCACGCCTGGAAAGCGTGTAAACAGGTAACTGTTTCGGGGGTTCGAATCCCTCTCTCTCCGCCATTTATAACTCATTGCTCAGCAACTAATTATGGCTAATCTATTTTGCAATTACTTGTCGTCTAAGATGAAAACAACTTGTCGATTCCTGGCTCATTAACAATAAAACCCATTGTTATGTATGTCTTTACCCTTTTCCTGTACATCTTCAGCGTTGTCGCACAGAATGAATCGAGGTAGTCATAAACTCTGATGTAATCCTTTTTTTCATCCACCCTCTGAAGCCTTCCGATATACTGAACGAGCCTTCCCTTGAATGACATTGGCATTGATAGCACTAGGACATCAAGAAACGGCAGATCAAATCCTTCGCCAATCAATGATGCCGTTGCAATTATACAGCATGGAGTTCCGGAGCTTCTACATCCAATTATCTGTGATATTGCCAGCTTCCTCTCCTTAAGACTCATCGCGCCATCCAAGCGAAATATTTTGGCATTCCGATCGTTTTTGATATTCAATAATCCATTTATTTTTTCAGCCAGTTGATCAATATGCATTTTCCTGTCAGTCAGAAGAAGGGGATAATGACCCGAGTTCAATTCCAAGATTATGTCTTTTGCAATAATTTCATTCCGTTCCAGATTGCCTGTCAGATATTCTGCAAGGATATGGTATGGCGGATTCTCCCCGACGCTTTCAGGCAATCTGATATTTGTTTCCCTTACGAGGGCCTCTTTCCTGATGCCGATGTTTAAGTCGGAGTGCTGTATTTCATATCTTGCTGGACCGCACTGCTGGAATATAATCTTTTCAAGCCCATCCTTCCTATATGGCGTGGCAGTCAAACCCAGAATATACCTTGCCGAAAATTGCTTCATCACGCTTTCAAAAGATGCCGCAGGAATATGATGGCATTCATCGACTATTATCTGGGTATATTTTCCTGCAATCTCTTCAAGGGCATCGTTTTTTACTAGCGATTGAATCATTGCAATATCAATCTTCCCTGTAAGCTTTGATTTTGCGCCCGATATGCTTCCAATCTCCTTTTTGTCAATTCCAAGGAACTCATTTATCCGGTCACGCCACTGTTCGACAAGTGGCTGACGATGGACGATGACCAAAGTTGAAACTTTTCTTTCTGCGATAAGAGCGCATCCTATGACTGTTTTCCCAGAGCCCGGAGGAGAGACAAGTATTCCGTAATCATACTTTTTGACTTCATCCAGTGCCGTTTGCTGCAAATCAGTGAGTTTCCCGGCAAACTCAGCTGGAATCTTTCTTCTCCTCGGGCGTTCATCCTTTATGACAACTTCTGCCCCTGCTTTTTCAAGGATGGATACAAGTCTATCTAGCGTCCCCCGTGGCATGGAAAGTGAATCAGGCCTTGTTTCTCCTGAAAATATGAATCTCGGATGCGGGTATGTTGACATCCTCATACGCTGGAGTTCATAAAATTTTGGATTTGGGAAAGTTGCAGCCCTTTTCAGCTTCATGACAATCCTCGATGGCAGTTCAAGAAGTGGAATTGACAAATGGGAGCTAATTGTTATTTCGACAGGAGATTCGAATTTTACAGGTTTTATCTTCTCGCTTTCAGACTCAATGATCCTTTCATCAGACTTCAGGGAAAAGTCTCTTTCATCCTTGACACGTGACAAGCCTGGGAAATATTTTCTATTCAGACAATCCAAATCCAAGGAAGAAAGACATCTTATCTCCGAAAGATATATCCACTGATCCTCATGAGGCAGAAGCTTATCATCAAGGAAAACAGTATTGCCTTCTTCGCGTGGATGTTTTTGCAGTGGCAGGGCAATAAGGTTTCCGAATCCACCTTTGGGCATGTAGTCCTGGTTCGGAAAGAACCGGTCATAGGAACTCAGGGATATGTTGTGCCTCAGCTCCGTGCTTTTTGTCAGTATTATTGTCCCAAGAATTCTGGCAGCTCTTGCGGGGATAGGTTCAGAGAAAAATATCCATGCATGTGCGCCTTTGCCGGACCGTGACCGCTCGATCCCGACATCAACCCCCATGCTTTCGGCAACAGACCGATAAGTCACTACATCCTCAGGCCAGGTTTCACCGTCAAAGTCGCAGGCAAGGAAAACACAGGTGTCATCTTCCCTTATGGCATATGTCCCTATTGTCTGATATCCCCTCAGGTGGGAATCTACGGCCGTTGAGTCAAGACTCAGGAACCTCTGGTTCTGACAGACTGAACATTTTATCTTAGGCTTTCCACATATGCCGTGCCTCCATTCATTGCTGCACGTTGGGGAATAGCCTTTCCTATTCTGCTTCAGATTCTCCCACAGTTTCGGATAGACATTCTCCCGGCATCTGAAAAGCCTAAGGAACAGTTGTATCTTTTCCTGGGGGCTTTGAGGAATCTTGTCGGTTATAGGCAGGCCGTATTTCTGCCCTGCTGCAGTGTTTTCATCCTGCAACTTCAACAGGACGATTCTGCTTCGTATTGTACGGGACTCCTCATCAAGTTTTCTGAGCTGTTCTTCAAGGGATTTTATTTCTTCAGAGCTCATTGTCACAGATTGAAATAGGTTTTCAATATTTTCAATTCGTCAGCGAGATTGAATGACTTGCTGGAAATGGCATTGCCAATCGCTTTTTCCTCCCCAGCGTTCAAGGCAGACATTTCCTGAAGGAAAGACCGAAAATCCTTTCTTATTGCATTCTTCAACACAATATTTGTATCATCCGGCAGTATGCCGGAAAGCCTGAATACATCATTTCTGTGCTTTTTAACATCCACATCATCAATTTTCAATCCTTCCCTCTTCCTCTGCGATAAATCCAAATATGCCTTCGCTTTGAGCGGAATTATGGTTGTTGGAGGAATACAGGGGATATTCTCTATCTCCTGTTTCGAGTCAAGAATGAATCCATAATAATCATCATCCAGCAGGATTGCCGAAAGGCTTGAGATTTCCTCATCGGCAGGGATTGGAATCAGATGCTGGCCTTTGGGAACTGAGACCATTTCAGGATTCCTCGAGAAAATCTCTATCATGGCAGGAAATGATTCATCCTTCGGCTTGTCAAAGCGGTAAAATATCCGTTTGCCCGAACTCTTGTGCTTGTTGTTGTATCCGCCTTTCCGTATGAAGTCCCAGAATCTGCTGATAAACTTGCTGCTTCGTCCTTCAAGGATAAGAACAATGTCAAGATCCTTGGTTATCCTGGAACTGAGTCCAACTCGGTTCATGCACAATTCGCAGGCCGTGCCTCCGATGAGCACATAGTCTTTTTCAAATCCCTTGAAATGTTCGGCAAACTTATCAAGCCCTCTTACCATTTTACATCCTCCAGAATTTTGTCCAACGAAGCCTGGACGCGTTCATCTGCATCCTCCCTGAATATCAAATACGTGGACAGCCTGTCAATGATACCTTTTTCCGCAAGCATGGCTGGATTCCCGCGCCAGACTTCTATTAAAATGGAATCTTCTTCAGGATTGGGAATTTCAGTCAAAGCCCAGTTCGCTGCGACAGCTTTCCATGTCTTCTGAGAAACGGCATAGGTTTCGTAATCATTGTCGGCTATCATCGAATAATGAGCCAAAGCTGTCATGCCGGATTTGAAAAACATCGCATCTGGATTCCGGGTTAATTTTACTTGGTGATTGTGCCAGATTGGATTTTTCAAATAAGGAAGAGCCTTTTCCCATAGAGCTCTTCCCTGGACAATAAAATGGATGTTCTTATTCCGGCCCTTGAAGCCAGTTTCACAGAGTTTCAGTTCCTGCATCTCGAATATTGCGTTGAAGACGGTCATTTTGTCAAAAGAAAATAGATCAGACAGTTCTGCAAAGGTAAAGTCCTCCAAGACTTTTTTCTGGAGATGATAGAGGAGCAAGGTCTGTGCGGCAATGGAGAGTTTTTCAGCAGAAACAGCCCTGTTTATTTTCGCCATCCCGAACTCTTTCAGTTCGATCATCATGAACGGCATGAATATCTGCCATCCGGGAATGATGAACGGGATTCTGTGACGAATCATCCGGTTGCGGTTATACGCCGCCATCGCATCCCTCTGAAACACAAAGACGGTTTCTTTTCCAGTAGCTTCCTTTATCAACTCCCTATGCTTGTCCAGCTGGGCTGGAGTACTTTCGTTCTTTTTATTTGCAAATGCCAGAATGAAAGCTTGCTCGAGAAATATCGCCTCATGAAAATCATATAGATCAAGAAAAAATCTGGGAAACCGTTTGCAGACAGCATCCTGGACAGGGAATATTTCCAAGGGCTTACCTGCAATCCCATTGAAATATCCTTTTGTCTCTTCAAGTAGTTTCATTGATATTTCCTATATTAATATATCTCTTATTGCAAATTATACTATGCATTATATGTTTTGCAAGTTAATATCTAATCAATGTATTGAAAGGCTGTTATTAAACTCAGAGATTATCTGGCCGGCAAATCTAAAGATGAACTTGTTCAGGAAGTTATTACACTTTCAAAGAAGATGCAATCTGTTCAAGAATATTATTTAATTCAATTGGGCAGGAGTGAAGATGTGCTCAATAAATTCAAAGAATCTATCAGAAAAGAATATTTCCCATCTAAAGGGATCGGTAATGCAAAGGCCGGAGTAGCTAGAAAAATAATCTCGGATTTTAAGAAAATCTCAAAATCAAATCACGATTTAATCGATTTGCTTGTTTTCCATGTGGAACAAGGAGTCGACTCTACTAATGAATATGGTGATATAGATGAAACTTTCTATTCTTCAATTGAATCCTCCTTTAAATCAGCCATGGAACTCATCAAGAAAGATAAGTTACATCAGGATTTCCAGTCAAGATGTTTAAAAGTTGTCGAGGAAACTGATGGAATTGGCTGGGGTTTCCATGATTGTCTTGCGGATTTGTATTATTCAACATATGAAAACATCTGACAGACAACCGAGTGCATTTGAAGACAATTATGAACTATCACTTTATTATCACTTTCGCATCAATATTTGACAATACAATATATGATAAGATGTTATATTCTTTAAAGAAAACGGAACGGGATATAATCTGTTGGTAATGAGCTTACAACAAGCACTTGCAGAAGTTTCAGCGCGATGGCTCCTACTATCTCGGTCACACGGGAGGCTCAAGACATTCAACCTCAGCTTTGACGTTGGAGTCGACTGCTGGAATTATAAGCCTGTTCCCTGGGAGACAATGGAGGAACAGATAAAAAGCAGAACGGCAGAAATGGAGCTTGCCGGCAGGGTAATCAAAGAGAATGGCAAGGCATTATACCGTCAGGACGATGTAAGATGGCTGATGGACAAGCAGGGCCCTTCCGTGAACACAGACAAGTCAGAAGATCTAATCCTCAATTAGTGCTATTTAGCCGCTGTTCACTTTCCTTGCCTGTTCACGAAACATGAACAGGCTTAAATAATGAACAACGTTTGAGATAGGGAATAACGCGTTTTTGCGAACTTCGCAAACCTAGATACGAGGATCATAAATGAGGCTGAATTTCAATATTTGCCACGTTTCAATGTTATTGAAACACATGATTTATTGAAATATTGATATTTGCGGCATCCTGTAAAACATTTATGATTCTGGTAATTCAGTTACAAAAACACTGTTTTCAGGAAAAATGATTACGACTGTATTTTATTTATGCGATCAGAAAAGAGCTTGCTGATCCCTTCTTGTTTGTCAGCAGGGAGGAAGGAACTGGCAAGAGCTTCCGGAAAATTTTTCTCCGCACTGGTAATAATGCGCTTTATCGCATTGCGGATCTGCGTATCGGTCAGCTTTACTGTCTTCCCGAATATTTCAAAGTCGCGTCGGCTAATTTTGGTTTTACGGCCGTTTAATGGAAGTGCAAATTCCTCCTTATCCTCCGGCAGTACGATTTTTACTGGCACTAGGTCATATGCCGGGGCGAGCTGGTAGCTGCCATTATTCAGGCGTATCAGGGAGAAGTTCTTGAGATGCATGTCCGAATTGCCGGTCAGATAGCAGAAAAGCGCAAGCTCGAAGAACCGTATCGCATCAAGTCCCGGCGTTGAGGATAACTCGCGGAGGGCCTTGCAGACTTGCTCCATGGAACCATTGTACTTCTGCTCTGTCAATTTATTTGTCAGCTGGCAAAAGTCTTCCATATGGAGAGGACCCTCTTTCGTGCGATCCATGCGCCGGGCAATGAAGGATAGTTCCCCGGATTTGAGGGCAATTAGGCCAAATTCTTCGGTCTCAATGCCTACCAGGCGGGCAAAGGTCATGCAGAAATGTTCCGCTTCCGGGAGAAAAGGATACTTCTCACTGGGAGGCTTCAGGATATAATCCCCATCGAGCCCGACAAGTGTCAGACGGTCAGCGCGCAACCTATGGTCTTTTTCCAAGTGGACGGATAGTTTCGGCTGGACTCCAGGCACGGAGATCCGTTGCTGTATGATCTGCTTTGCCATCTGGTTCAGTTCCTGCCATGAATAATCCATGATGGGCGCTTTGGCAGAATGAAAAAGCGCTTTGAGGCAGCGCACATGGTAGCTGCCTTCATCCAGTTTGGTATCCTTCCCACAGCATAGGCAACGGTTCATGATTCCACCCCATTGGAAATTTCGTATATGCCTGCAGCACCGATGCAATCCTTGCAGCATGCAAGCAGAAGCCCCATGCGGTCGCGCGGATCGAGCTTCCAGTTCTCCTGGGCTATTTCAAGCAGCCAACCCTCTGGAATCAGTCCATCGAAAAAAGGAAAAAGGACACGGTTGAAAAAAGGCTCTGACTGCAATGGCAGCAAACGACTGACAGGTATTGCATCCGGAGACTTTATATATTCAGCAGAGTATTGAAATGTGTATCCGTTTTCGTCCTCTGTGAGAACTCCAGCCGTTTTCCCTAAAAGCCGAACTTCCGCTTTCCTTGCCATGATTATTCCCCTTCCTGGTCTGGAACCTTCGGAACCGGCTCTAGGCAGTGCCCAAAAAGCTCCAAAACAATATTGACTTTGTCCATGCGCAAAGTGGCTTTGCCTGATTCAATTTCCCTAATAAATCGCAAGCCTACCCCGGAGCGATCTGCCAATTCACGCTGAGTCAGATGATGTTGTTTTCTTTGTTTTTTTATAAAATCTGATAATGTCATATTTATACCCTTTCGGGATTATTTAATCCATCAAATCACTAATTACACCCCATCGGGTATAATTTCCTTTATTAATTTATATATTATACCCTATCGGGTACGATTACAAGTAAATCTTCATTATCCACCGTCGACTGACGACCATCGACCGACGACTCCCGCAGTTCCCTTCCTGGTAATTGCTTCCTTAATGAAGCCGGCAACTTTCCATGCGGCATATCTGCCGAGATTGTTCTTACTAAAGCTAAAGGTTGACCCATGAAGCCTCCACCTATAACCTGCTCAATTGACACTTATCCAATTACCATTGTGTACCTTCCACAGACTGGCACCGTTTTCCTTTTCCACCTATAACCTGCTCAATTGACACTTATCCAATTACCATTGTGTACCTTCCACAGACTGGCACCGTTTTCTTCTTTTTCTTTCCGTTTTCTTCTTCAAGCAATGGGGTGGAACAAACAAGAAGAAGGCCGGCCGTGTTCTTGACGGTAAAGAATGGAGCGAAATGCCGAGAATCGCTATTGTTGCATCATAAGCTGTAATTGAACGTGGATGCCATGATGGATTTTTCTTTAAATACTCAAGAAATGCATGTGTGTGCTATATGAATGTCTTTCACCCGCGGGATTCATGCATCATCATCCCCTCCGTCACCTGCACGACTTCCCCGTCGCGCATGAATGCCCGTTCGAGCCTCTCGAATATCCTGCTGCGGGACTGTGTCTTCAGATATTCGATGTCGCCGACAATATGCATCTCGCGTCGGCACCTCGTGTGCGCGACGTTGATCCTGTTGGGATTGTCGATGAATCCTATGCCTGAACGGCCACTGCGGACATAGCAGATTATGACTACATCGCTCTCGCCGCCCTGGAAGCTGTCCACGGTCGCTATCCTGGTGCGGAGGAAATTGTTCCAGTGTTCAGGAGTTATTGCCTGCCCAATCCGTTCCGGCGACAATATCTCCCTTATCAGCGACACCTGCCTGCGGTACGGTGCTATGATCGAGATCTCCTCAAGTGGATACTTTGCTGCGGCCCTGTAGAAAATATCCGCGCATATCAGGGCTTCTGTCCTGTTGGCGAGTCCCGGTCTGCCGGCGTCTACGAATAACTGTTCGTTCCTGATGGATTCCGGCAAGGAGGATGTCGAGTATATCCGCATGCTGGAGGCCGGATAACGAGATTCACGTTCATGGTATGGCAGCCTGTAGTATTCGGCTCCGCAACTTGTTTTGACTCCCGCACCATAGAAAAGAGTGGATGAGAACCTGAGCAACCTGGGGTTCTGGCAGCGGTATGAATGCTCCAGCATTATTACTGGAATACCTCTCCGGAGTGCGAGATATTCGAGCGCGCTGTCGGATACCATGTTCCTGAGATGGTGTGGAACCGCCTTGAATTCGGTCTCCAGCTTTTCATATACCGATTCAGGCATCGGAAACGGAGGCAGCTGCCTGTGGTCGCCGAAAAGCACAGCCCGCTTTCCCATGTTTGCGCACAGGAGGAATTCCGGTAGATTGGACATGCCGGCCTCGTCGAACACCACGGCGTCATATAGGCCGTTGAGCTTCATGTCGTCTATGACGATCTGGTCGCGCAGCAGCGAGACATTGGTTCCGGCATAGATGCCGCCACCTGTCTTTTTGCGTCCTGCTACGAAGCGGTCTACGGCATCGTGGTTGCCGACCCAGTTGCGTCCGGCAATATCCGGAGCGATGCTGGAAGGATTTGACCCGAACCGCAGCACAGGCATGTCCGATAATCTACGGCAGATATTATCGATGGCTGTGTTCGAGGGAGCCGCCGCCAGAACACGCAATCCTTTTGAGCATAGATGCCTCAGCACCTGCTCTAGCGCATAGCTTTTCCCCGTCCCCGGGGGGCCCTGTACTAATATAACTGGATTTTCCGGATCCGTTGCAGCGCCGAATGCCCGCAGCTGGGACTGGTCAAGACTTGGAGGAGGATTGTCTGGAACGCAGGATTTAGAAATGAACGGGACCATGCCAAGACAGTACCGCAATGCAGGGGACAGCCTGTAGTCCTCGGATTCCCTGATGGCGCTGTATAATATTCCGATAGAAGCGGCGATGAACTCGCTGGGGCTTTTCGGCGGCAGTCCGTACATGCGCGGAAAATATTCCTGCGCCTCCCTGCTGAAATCGCTGCGCAGCCGTCCATACAGCATGTCGCCGTCGAGTATGTCTATCTTGAATGTCGCTACAGGTTTCCTTTCACCGCGCAGGAACACCTTGAGGATGTCGCCTTGTACGAGCCTTGCCGATATGGGCACGGGCATTCTGAGAGGAAGATCGATTCCTGAGAGAGTGCCGACTATTTCCGCGCCGTTGAATGTCAGGGCGAAAGTCTTCTCGGTTTCGGCGGACAGCAAGCAGGCCCTTTCAAGGAACTGCAGTTCCCTCGTTATTGTCCAGCGTGTCCTTGCCGGCACGGATGCTGGTTTTGACTCAGTCTTTTCCTGCCGTAGATTTCCAGCCGCATAGCTGCCGCCCAGGCCGAGGCTGAGCTGGTTGCCCAGTTCGTCTTCCGCCATGTCCGAAGACGCCTCCCTGAGCAGATCCCTGATATCCTTCAGTGCAAGCTTTTTCATCTTGACAATCGTATCCGGATTATGATGCCCGGATACCGATTCCAGCGCAGACAGGAACTCCTTCCTTGAAAGTTCGAGTATGCCGGTGGAATTGCCTGTATCCTTAAGATGTCCGATAAGATCGTATACGGCTTCAAGCTGGTCGCCATGGCAGGCAGATTCGTCTCTATCCGTCGATTTTACGGATCCGGGTTCAATGCGGGGTTCGCCGTTGCGGAATTTCAGCAGGTAGGAATATTCCGAATCTGAAGTTTCAAGGATGAGGGACGCGCACACGGCTTCATTGTCCCAGGTGAAAAATCCGCACATAGGCGAACCCTTTCCGGCTGGAAGTACGAACTTCTTTCCTGCCAGTATGAAATCCCTATCCTTGAGGATGAACGGCATGGGCCTGTGTTCCAGCTCCCAGCGGGCATAGAGATCCTGTTCATGCCAGTCTGCAGGGGAGTTCAAACCGAGCTTCCGTCCTTCTCCGAAGTAGTGCCTTATCTTGTCCAGTTCAGTGTTCAAATTTCGAGTCGTCTTTCATGTATGTGCAAACGGATAACATACCCGGGAACCGAGGTACAGGCAACCTGTGAAGCTGACAATGTTGATGGAATGCATGGGAACATTCAGGCGAGCGGGGAAGGTGTGAACCTCCAAGCCAATTGAACCTGAAGTTAGCTAATTCCCTGAATCGCATTAAGTCCGGCGATGGCGGTATCTGGACTCCAATGTGCAGAATATTCGGCACATTGCTTTCAGGGATCGGATCTTGCGTGTATGGGAGCGGCATGCTTGTGCCTATTTCTGGGTTGAAATTGATTCCCCAGGCATTGAAAACATGAACAAATATTTACATTCCAAGACGCTCCGGATGCTTCTTGCCAACTTCCCAATGAATTCTAAAGACTAACAATATGGGATAAAAATGTGGTGTGGCAGGATTACACTCTATAGAGTAGCAGGTGTACACCCATAGTATGCCGTCAGGACATGACCTATAGTATTTCCTGACAAGCCAATGCCAGAATAAAGGAGAACCTGCCAATGCCCTTCAAGAGCAAATTGCAATTGAGAAAGTTCGCAGTCCTGGTGGAGCAGGGAAAGATGAAGCCCAAGCCAAAGACTGTAGCGTGTTTTCTGAAGGTTTCCAAAAGGCTGTACTTGCCGTCAAAACATAAGGGGCCGAAAAGCTTGCCAAGTCCGAGTATGTGAAACTCCTCCAGAAGCTAGTGTCATGTATCGCAAATACGCCGAATAAAATTATGTCTATTTTTGATGCGGATTTGGCTTGGATGGAACAAGGCGATACTGAAGTATCGTCGGTTCCGGCCAAGACGAAGGCCGCGCAAAAAGAGGCATAACCGTATTACGGCGTGGGTCTTTCGGCGTTCAGCCCGTCCGCCTCCGCACAACGATGCTTCAGCATCGCCTTAGCGGAGTCGTACAGACTGAACATCCAAAATCCCCCACGTTTTATTTCGGCCTATTTGCGATACATCACACTAGGATTTCCAGGCAATTCCGATTCCGAACTCAAAGCTGACGAAATAGCTGCCAGGATCTCGAAATTAAAGGCTGACCAGAGGAAAGTTAAGGATTTCTTGTCTCAGATTGATGAATTCAACACAAAATTTGCCAGGACTGAATATATTGCCACCAAGCAGGCAGAACTTTCCGTGTAATTATTTGAATTCAATATTCAATGCGGTTTTTCTCGAAGACAGGCCTTTTGAATAGAATGAATTAGGATACTTCGCCAGGAACTTGTCGCATGCCTTGTAATAGTCATCGAACAGCTTTTTCTCCTTGCTGCTCAGTATCCGCTTGTTGAATTCATGCTGGCCTCTGGGCATTTCATCGTCTATTGAGGCGTATATCTTCTGGATGGCATCATAATCGACTTTTGCCAGAGCCTCCTTCTGCACCTCAAGATCCGTCTTGAGCTGTGAAATATCCGTTGAAATCGAAGCCATCTCCGTCTTCACGGACGGAACGGCTGCGAGCCCTCCATTGGCGGCAACAGTATTCCGCCTGAGAAGCAGGAGATATTTCTCATATTTGGAATCGGCGGAAGCTGCTCTTCTCTTAACAACTTCGAAATACCAGAGATATGCGTTTTTCCCGGGAGGTTCAACTCCGGTCCCGCCCTTGAGCAGGAAGTTGCTTGATTCCGGCTTTACAGGCTTGTCGACAAACACCCTTTCCTCCATCCAGTCCATTGCACGTCCAAAGGTGTCTGCAGAACACCATTCGTGCCCGCCTTCAAAGATCTCTATCCATTTCCTTGAACCTGCAGGCAGTATCGTCCAAATGGTGTAGGATTCCATTAAGTTGAAGTCCTTTGAGCCGAATGTCCCAGCTACTGCCACCTGTCTGGGATATTTGGCATAGAAATCAATAATACCCGCAGAGCTTGTGTTCTTATAGGCGAAGCCGGCAGACTGGCAGACAATTCCGGAAAAGCCGGACCTGAGCAATGGATACGTCGAGCAACAGCGTGAACCGCCAGACAACCCGGTTGCGAATTTTGCGCCTCCGGCAATCCTCATCCTCTTGACGACATCATCATGCGCTGCAAGAAAGTTGACCGCCCAAGTGTTGTCATCGTTTTTGGACTCGACAAGCATGACCACTACCCACCTGTCCTGCTTTAAGCGCTTTGCCATTTTTCCCATGTTTGCGTTTCCTCCGGGCGAGGCTATGAACATGCAGGGATAGGAGGCTTTGGGATCAGTGTTGTATCCTTCAGGTATGTAGAGATCATAATGGAATCCGGTCTTCTTGGTATTATCCGCAGGAGTTTCAGAATTGGTCTTTGGATTCTTGAAAACCTCGATATTGTCATCTTTTCCGGTATAGTCGCACTCAATCCGGACGATGCTGTCATCTTTAAGTTCCAGATTGGCCGGAGTGTTTTCAGCTTTGAGCAATAGAGGCAAAAGACAGGCAGCGACAATTATGAATTTCGAAGTTCCGAGAATGTATTTTTCAGCATTCATATACCCCCTTTAATATTTTAGATATCCTTACTTTCCAAAGCAATGCTAGGATTTTGTTAAGCATATCTTGACCTAACCTCTTAATATCTGCTACCGTCCAAGCACATTGAAATAGAACATCCGAAGCCGGAAAATCAAGATAGGCCAAAATCCTAAATACATCTCTGAGGATGGCATGCTCCTGCTGCTCCGTTCATGTAGCCTTAATCGTCTGAGTCGTAGTAACCGAAACTCTACCGATGTTGAACTTCTCAAAACATTCGGTGCAGATCTGATGTGTCGGGGATATTCTACTGGAATCTTAGATATGCCGCTTGCCACATACTGGACGTCTATATACTTGCGATGGCATTCGATGAATCCTTCTGATCCGTCCTTGGTCATGTATTCCTGTACAATAGCGAAAGTAAAGGCGATTGCCGGAGACAGGGGTTTCGACGGGCCGACCACGAGGAACCGCCTCATGG
>MHBI01000041.1 GCA_001804815.1 Lentisphaerae bacterium GWF2_50_93 | reverse complement strand
ACATTGCTTATGTAAAGCAAAAGGCAGGGAATTGTGCTGATAATCAGATTATTTTAACAGTTACTTTGCATAATATTATCCTTGGCATAACACAGGGACTACTCCAGCAACGCCAGTGTCCAGGTGATGCTTTTTTCCGACCGCCTGGAAATCTGGAATCCGGGACATCTGCCGCCGACCTTGACACCGGAAAAGCTAAGACATCCGCATCCTTCGATTCCGCGCAATCCCTTGCTGGCTGATCCTCTCTTCCTGGCACACTACATCGAAAAGGCAGGAAGCGGCACCCTAGATATGATTGGATTATGCCGTGAAGCCGGACTTCCCGAACCTGATTTCAGGCAGGATGGAGGCCAATGGGTGGTCACCTTGCGTAGACCTGCCCCGCAAGTCACCCCGCAGGTCACCCCGCAAGTGAACGGACAAGATGGCACCAAGTCGGCACTAAGTCGGCACCAAGCTACCGCACAAGTCACCGAACAAGATACCGCACAAGTCGGTGAGCAAGTCAGTGAGCAAGTCAGTGAGCAAGTCAGTGAGCAAGTCAGTGAGCAAGTTCTCTCAATTCTCAGGGTTGTCGCAACAACGCCACAAACCAAGCATGAACTGCTGGATGCCGCCGGTCTATCAGATGCCTACCTGAATTACAAACGCCATATCTTGCCTTTGCTGGAGCAGGGAATCCTCGAACGCACTATTCCCAGCAAGCCGACCAGCCGCCTCCAAAAATACCGTATTACGGAAAAAGGCCGTGCCCTTCTCAAAGGAGCCAATCAATGATTAAAGAGTACAGCAAGGCCCATGATAAGGCCCATGAGGCCCATGAAACATTGAACTTCAACACATTAATGGACAACTTCGATCTCCTCGCCGAAGCACCCAACGGTGTCCAGAAAATTCGCGAACTCATCCTACATCTTGCATTCAGGGGGAAACTTGTTCCGCAAGATACTAGAGATGAGCCAGCAGGTACAGGGCTAAATCAGATTGCTGAGCCTGAAGATGTTCCATATCCTATTCCGAAAGGCTGGCGCTGGACAACACTCAGAAGTGTTTCCAGCGACCTTGGACAGAAGACTCCTGACAAGTCTTTCACCTATATCGATGTTTCTGCAATCGACAAGGAACGGGGGCGAATCGGTGACGGAGTCCAAGTATTAAGCTCACAAGATGCGCCATCCCGAGCACGTAAGATCGTAAATGCTGGAACCGTCATTTATTCGACCGTAAGGCCGTATCTTCTTAACATCTCAATTGTGGACAGGGAGTTTGATCCGCCGCCAATCGTAAGTACTTTTAATGGTGCCATTCCAGATAAAATATTGAATAATAGATAAATACAATGATAATATATAGTAATTAAGTCTTTGAAGGCTTGCCTTTCTTTCTGGCTGAGATGCGCCCTTTCAATTGAATCAGCGAACTGCGGAATGAATCATCCCCTATGAAAGTGGACTTCCTGCCAGAAGAGAAAATCTCCATGTCATCTGCAGTTTCCTTCTCGCTTAGCAGATACCGCATGTAGCCTTCACATCGCAAGGGCTCGGTATCCGCCATACTCTTACGGAACGGATGATCTGAAACTACGACAAGCGGATCTTTGTCGTTGAAGCCTGAATAGGCTGCTGCGCTTGACCACCTGTAATCCCACGGGCGCTTTACGATCTCCGCCCTCACTGGGTTTCTCTCAATGTATCTGCCAAGCCGCCCCAGGTATCCTTCCTTCTGCACGATGATGCTCCTGTAGCGCCCCTGCCAAGCCTCTTTCTAGGAATCCTGCTCATGATTTATCCATATATTATTCATTAAAACTTTATAAATGACTATATATCATAGATGTTATTCATTATTATTCTATTAATTAGCTGGAATGGCACCAATGCCCCGTTTTCCACAGACAGGAATGTCTGTGTTACTGATGCCGGTAAGGACTGTCCACCGTAGTTTTAGCTTAGGAGGATGCCAGCGATCCTGGGGAAGAAGACGACGGGCAACGCTACATCACAAGACAATTACAGGCGGGACGCCTGTATCACATTCATAAGACAATTGCCCCGAGCGCATAGCGCCTCGGGGCGTTCCACTAGACGACGCTACATCAAGGAAGACACAGGAATCAATGGGGGCGTAAAGATTATTCGTACTGGAAGAGGATGGCCTTGATGCGTTTGCGGGGGTCTCTGGTGACCTGCATGATATTGACATCATCGATCTTGAACGGTTCAGTGTCCTTGAATCCAGACAGCTGTTCGACAAGCGGTTCAGGCAGAGGCTCGTTCAGCATAAGGTCGAAGGGGATCTTGTGGCCGTGCTCGACGAAGCAGACTTTCTGTTTCCTGTCGATCAGGATGAATCCGAGGTTGGTCTCGTCGAAGACCTCCTCGATATTCTGGATCACTTCCCTGATTTCGGAAATCTCATCGGCAAGATCCTCGTTCTTCTCCTCGATCTTCTTGATTTCCCTGACATATACATTGTTGAGGTATTCGACAAGCCTGGTCCTGTCCTTGTCATGTATGTCCTTGAATTCGGAATCCAGCTTCTGCTGGATGCGTTCGGCGATCGGCTGGAGGGTCTTGGTCCTGGGTTTGCGTGGTTTCGCCTCGCCGCCGACCTTTTCAGCCTTGCCTATGATCTTCTCGTCCTCGGTGATAACCTTATAAACCGTAGTATTGAAGGAGATGCCGGTGATCTTTTTTGATTTGACGAGGGCGTCGATTCCGCCTGCATCCTTTATCGTCTGCGGATCCTTGCAGAACAAACTGAAGAAGGAGGCGAACTCCTCATAGTCCAGCGACTTCTTGAATTTTATGCTGCCTACCTGGATGGATTCGAAGTATCTGGAGAACTTGACGACAGCGGTATTCTTCTCTTCGACTGACTGTCCAATGAACAGGATTTTACTGTCGGCTATTGAAAGGGTGAGATCGCCAACCATGCCGAAGACCTTCTGAAGTTCGCCCCAGGCGCCCTTCATCTGGTTCACGGTCACAGGATGGGTTTCAGGGTAATACGCAAGCTGGGAATAGGTCAGGCAGAGAGATTTTACGAAAGGAGAGATGTCAGCCGGTGAAAGCTTCCTGTCCCCCTGTCGTGCCTGTTGGTTCCTGTCTTCTTCCATATTCCTCCATAAAATAAATTGTTACTCTACGTTCATTTAAAAGCTTTTCAAACAGTTATTAGACAAGTATTTTCCTTTCCAGCCGCACTTGCAAGGTGTCAGTCCTACTTGGGCTGATATCACTTTTTACCGAAGTATGGCGTTTTCGATGAAAACGCCTCGGGACGGTTTCGGCGAAACCGTCATACTTGGTCGGTTTGCGTGCAAAAAAGGTAAGATCAAACAGAAAGACTGGCGCATTGCCCGCACTTGCAGCCGGGAAGAAAAATACATATCCCAGAAAGACAATTATGGAAAAGAAAAGAAAAAGCATTGAGATAACTGCGCCTGTCGGCTCATGGGAATCGCTGTCCGCGGCCATCAGGGCCGGGGCCGATTCAGTCTATTTCGGGGTCGGGAAGCTCAACATGCGGTCAAGGGCGTCTGAGAACTTCACATTGAAGGATCTTGCAAGGATATCGAGGATATGCGGGAGATGCGGGGTCAAGTCCTATCTCGCACTCAATACAATAATCTATGATTCCGACATCCCTGAGATGAAGAAGATCTGCGACGCCGCGAAATCCGCAGGAATATGCGCGATCATCGCAAGCGATGTTTCCGCGATCCGGTATGCCGGCTCCATAGGCATTCCCGTACATATTTCCGTACAGGCGAACGTCTCGAACATTGAAGCCGTGAAGTTCTTTGCGAAGTTCGCGGATGTGATGGTGATGGCGAGGGAGCTGGATCTTGGACAGATACAATACATCATCGAAACGATCAGGAAGGACAGGATATGCGGACCGTCGGGAGAACTTGTAAGGATCGAGCTTTTCGTGCATGGTGCGCTATGCGTGTCGATCTCGGGGAAATGCTACATGAGCCTTGCGGCCTACAACAGTTCCGCGAACCGCGGCGACTGCTATCAGCCATGCAGGCGGAAATACCTGGTCAAGGACGAAGAGACGGGATTTGAGATGGCGGTCGAGAACCAGTATGTGATGTCGCCACGCGACCTGTGCACTATAAGGATACTCGGACAGATCCTGGATGCGGGGGTATCAATACTTAAAATCGAAGGGCGCGGAAGGGCTCCCGACTATGCCTACAACGTAACCGAGGCATACAGGAAGGCGGTCGAACTATGGTCCAGAGGAAAGCTTACACCGGGAGCGTCAAGGAAGCTAGAAGACGGGCTTGAAGCCGTGTTCAACCGCGGATTCTGGCATGGCGGATACTATCTTGGGGACAAGGCCGGCGAATGGAGCGGCATATCAGGAAGCAAGGCCTCGAAGAAGAAGATCCATGTCGGGGAGATTCTGAATTATTTCCACAAGCCCGGAATAGCTGAGATAAACCTGTCAGCCGGAGATCTGGAGACAGGGGACGAGATACTCATCACCGGCCATACCACTGGAGCCCGGAAATTGAAGGTCAAATCGCTGATGATGTCTGGAAAGAGCGTCGACCGCGCCGGGAAAGGGCATACTGCGACATTTCCAATCGATTTCAAATCGAGGAAAAATGATAAGGTGTATCTCCTTTCTGATACTGGACTTGAATAAAACATCAGTTATATTACGACCTTTAATTTAAATCTGGGAATTTGGGATTGGGAAGAAAAGGTAAAATAACACTGCTATGTTTTGCGGTGCTCTTCGCACTTGCACTCATGTTTTCATCCCTTCCTGAAGCGGATGCCGCCGACGTTTTGTCCGCGATCATGAAGGAGGATGTCAACGCCACGGCCAACAAGCTCGAGTTCCAGGGGAACAACATCATCGGAAACGGCAATGTCAAGCTCCGCTACAAGCAGATATTCATCACATGCGACAAGATAATCGTCAATGTTTCCACGAAGGACGTTGAAGCCGTCGGCAATGTCAAGCTGATCAGGAGGGTCCCCGGCCAGTCCCAGGTCACTGAGGAGGAGCTCAAGAAGCTCCAGGCGGATCCGAAAGTCAAGGTCACCGTTGAAAGCTATGTGAACATGCCTTCGGGCAGGCAGAAGATACTGGTCAGGACCGTGACTGAAAAGCTGGACTGGCAGGGCGAGAAGGCGGTTGGGAACCTGACAAGCGGCGTATTCGATCTCGGAAAGTACGAGGGTTCTGTCGGACTTTATTATTTCAGGGGTGAAAGCGCCGAACGCGAGGCGGACGGCTCGATAACCATCTACAACGCTGAAATGACTTCCTGCGAATACATCGCCGACCATCAGGAGCATTATTCCGTCACCGCCAGCAAGATCAGGCTCATCCCCCAGAAAGGATTTTCAGACATCTCCAACAAGGGCAGCAGGGATGTCGGAAGATATGACATCTGGGCATACTGGTGCTGGGTGAATATCGCCGGAGTCCCCGTCCTTCCGCTTCCTTTCGTATACAAGCCAAATGATTCATCGGGATGGGGCTGGCAGATAAGGGGGGGGCAGGACTCCGACTGGGGATATTTCGTCCAGACGAGAAAACGGTTCATCCTATATGGCTATCCGCATATCGAGACCGGGCTCTACCTCGACTATTACTTCAAGCGCGGCCCTGGCGGCGGACTTGACCTCGACATAACCACTGAAAAGACCAAGACCTACGGGTTTGCATACGGGCTTTATGACCAGGATCCCTACAAGGCGGCTCCCTCCAACCAGCGTTTCGACATCGACCACGGGCGCTACGACCTGAAACTCAACAACCTGTCACATATAACGCCGAGGATGGATTTCCGCGGGCAGATCGAGAAGCTGAGCGACGCGAATTTCCTATATGACTTTTTCCGCGACAGGTACAACGACGATCCGCAGCCTCCGACATTTGCGTCGCTCGACTACCAGTTCAACCGCTTCACGGCATCGGTCAACTACCGCCAGAGGATAAATGACTTCTTCTCCGAAGTGCAGAGGCTGCCTGAAGGAAGGCTCGACATACCCAGGCAGGAACTTTTCGGCAGCAACATCTACTACCAGGGCGAAAACAGCGCAGGCTACTTCTGGATGAAATGGCGCGAATATGACGATGCCAGGACGATGGGCAACAAAATCGATCCGAAGGACTACAAGGCCTTCAGGTTCGATTCCCTGCACATGTTCTACTATCCAATCCAGCTCGACTGGCTGAACATCCTGCCGCGAGCCGGCTTCAGAATGACATACTATTCGAAGACCTCGAAGACAAAAGTGTCGCCAGATGACTTGAACACGATGTTCTCGGTCGACAATGCACAGGGTGAGCAGGTCACAGGAGATGTCGTGAACTACGATGACAAGGGCGGCGATAAATTCCGTGTCGCGGCGGAAACAGGCATCGAGATGAACACGAAGATCTACAGGACATGGAACGACGCCAAGAGCGCATTCTGGGACATTGACGGCATCAGGCATGTCATGGTCCCATATGTCAACTATAATTTCATTCCCGAGCCGACCCTCAGCCGCGACAAGATATACTATTTCGACGACATCGACAGGATAGACGAGCAGAACTTCATAAGGCTTGGCCTCAAAAACAGGCTGCAGACGAGGCGCGGCGACTACAACAAGGAGGAGATCTACACCTGGGCGTCGATTGAGAACTACTGGGACTTCCATTTCAACAAGGAACAGGACACCAACGGCGAAGATTTCAAGAACCTGGGGGATTTCGGGACCAAGATTGAACTGGATCCGTTCAATGACTTCCATATACTTTCACAGCTGCTGATTGATTCAGGCTCCTTCTCCATAAACAAGTTCCAGATCGGGATGACCTACGATATCACTGATGAATGGAAGGCTTCGCTGGGCTACAACTACCAGAGGAACTACAGCCAGAGGAGCACGTATTCCATGGGAAGTTCTCTGACCGACATCAATTCCGGAACCGCCTTCATATCCCGATATTCAAAATTCCAGTCGGTCCGCGGCAAGCTGGAATTCCCTGTCATGCCGAAGACCAGGGGTGAAATCGAGCTCATCTACGATATAGACAACCACATGATAAACCAGAGCATGCTGAGGCTGATAAGGACTTTCCACTGCTGGGAACTTGCCCTCGAATATGGCATCAGGCAGAACAACGACGACAACGACAGCAAGGAAACAAAGCATACCGTCGGCATAATGCTTTATCTTACGGCGGCGCCCTCCGCCAAGATCATGGCCAAGCAGTCGACGTCGCCTGGCGGCGGCGGCGCCGGCGAGAGCAGCGGAGAATAGGAATTTCTTTTAATTTAAATAAAAACTCCCCAGAGGCGATCATATCATGAAAAAACTAAGACCCGAAGACTTTTCCATCAGCAGGCTCGGAAAGGCCGAGTTGAATTCCCCACTCGGTGATGCCAAGTATCTTTCGGAATCAGCTACAGCCGTGTATTCAGTCCATCCTGATTCACTAAAGAATGAAATGAATGAATTCGGCAGATATCTCTCTTTCGAAAGGGCGGGCCCACGCGAAAAGATTTTCCATGATCCGAAAAAATCCAAGGCGGCTGTCCTGACCGCAGGCGGCCTCTGTCCCGGACTCAACAACGTCATCAAGGGGCTGGTCGGCACTCTGATGGAAAGCTACGGAGTCCAGGAAGTGCTTGGAATAAAATACGGATATCGCGGCCTTAATCCTGAATTCGGCCTTTCGCCAATACTGCTCACGCCCGAAAACGTCGACGACATCCATTCGGACGGAGGCACAATCCTCGGTTCATCCAGAGGGAACCAGGACATCGGCGTCATGGTCGACTCCCTTGTGACCATGGACGTAAACATGCTTTTCTGCATAGGTGGCGATGGGACGCTGCGGGGCGCACATGCCATAGCCGCGGAGGTCCAGAAACGAAACTTGAAGATAAGCGTGATAGGCATTCCAAAAACCATCGACAATGACATTTCATTCATGCAGAGGACATTCGGCGTAGAGACTGCGATATACGCAACTCATCCGATCATAACCTGTGCGCACAATGAAGCAAAGGGCGCCTACAACGGGGTCGGCCTGATACATGTGATGGGAAGGGACAGCGGATTCATCGCCGCGCTTGCGACTCTCGCAAACAGCGTCGTCAACTACTGTTTTGTCCCTGAAGTGCCCTTCAAGCTCGACGGCCCGGGCGGGTTCCTCGAACATCTCCGCAAGAGATTGGCTGCAAAACAGCACGCCGTAATCATTATCGCCGAAGGCGCCGGCCAGGATCTCTTCAAGGATATGCCTGTCCAGAAGGATGCCTCGGGCAATGTCAAGCACAACAATATCGGCGAATATCTGCGGGGGGGGATCGTCGCATACGGCAGGGAGAAGAACTTCGAAGTGAGCATGAAATATTTCGACCCGAGCTATGTCATAAGAAGCGTGGACGCCCGAGGGACTGATGCAGTCTACTGCCTGCTGTTCTCGCAGTCGGCCGTACATGCCGCGATGATGGGCTGCACCGACATGGTCGTAGGATACTGGGGGAATGACTTCACGCACGTCCCGATCGTGCTTGCGACAAGCGAACGCAAGAAGATTGATCCGGACATGACGCTCTGGCAGAGCGTCATGCAGATTACCAGGCAGCCGGAATTCAAATAATAAATTCCCTGCCGGAATTTATTTCTTGCATTTGTACACGAAGGCGGGAGGCAGGTTCTGCCAGACGATTTCCGACGTATCTACGGTGTGGAACTTCGACTTGAGGAGTTTCTTTATCGAATGGCCGCGCGGCATGATCTTGCCATGTATGTAGCCGTAGGTTGAAAATCTTCCGCCTTTTGTCATCGTCTTGTAGATCGCATCCATGAGCTTGTCCTGAAGTTCAGGGGGGAATGAAACCCATGGCAGGCTTGAGACAACTACATCCACCGAATTCATCTTCTCCTTCTTGATGAGCTCTGGAAGGTTCTCGGCGCTTTCATTGTATATCTTGACGTTGGGATACTTTTCAGAAAGATGCTCGTGTATTCTGGGATTGAGCTCGACGACGAAGAACTTCGCCTTTGAAGTTATCATCTTGAGTATTTGGGAAGTGAAAACACCGCTGCCGGGACCTATTTCCACGACAGTCTCGGCGCGTTCAAGACCTATTTCGGAAGTCATTTCCCTGGCCAGATACCTTGAACTAGGCAGCACTGTGCCTATCCCAACCGGATCCCTCACGAATTCCTTCAAAAGTCTCATCAAGAACCTTTCGAGATTATAACATCCGCAGAACAGGCTTCATCAACTGTGAGCGAACATGGAATTTAAGTAATTAAAGTATATATTATGTCATATCACTTTATAAATTTCAAATAATAATGAGAGGTAATTTTGAAAACTTATCTATTTGCAGGCCTGCTTGCCATTTTAACCCTGTACGCCACGGCGCTTTCAACATATTCCGCTGATGCAGCACCTGCTTCCGAGACCCCGAGGCTCGTCAAGGCCGAATCCCCGGCACCTGAAAAAACAGCGAACCTGGGTGAAATGCTGAACAAGGGCGGCCCGCTCATGCCGGCGCTATACGCCCTTTCCTTCCTTGCAGTCTGCCTCATATTCTACTATCTGCTTTCATTAAGGCGGGAATTGATTGTACCCACCCCTCTCCTCAATCAGATCGAGGAGGCCGTGAAGAAGAAGGATGTCCTGCTCCTGGAGGAGATCTGCCTGAAGAACGATGCTCCGCTCGCAAAGGTGGTCCTCTCCGGAATTGAGGTCGTAAAAAGCCCGCATGCAACATATGAAATGATAAAGGACGCCATGGAGGACGAAGGCTCAAGGCAGGCGGGAACCCTATGGGAGAGGATTCAATATCTCCAGGATATCGCCATCGTCTCCCCGCTCGTAGGTCTTCTCGGTACCGTGATAGGAATGATAATCTCCTTCGGCGCGCTCCAGTCCGAAGCCATGACACCGCGTCCGACCCTGGTGGCGAAGGGTGTGGCCATAGCGTTCACGAACACGGCGGCGGGCCTCGTGATCGCGATTCCGGCAATGCTCATATATGCGTTCTTCAGGGGCCGCGTGAAAGGCATAATAACTGAACTTGAGTCCAGGAGCAGCAGGATCTCCAGGATGATGCTCGACATCGTAAAACACAAATAATCATCTGAGGCCATCATGAACTTCAAGAAACACTGCAGGGAGACGGGCATAGGATTCCAGATCGCGCCGATGGTGGATATCGCATTCCTGATCCTCCTGTTCTTCATATCAGCCTCAATATACGCCGAATGGGAGCTGAAGCTCGGCATAAGCATCCCAACCTCGAAGACCGGCGACATGGCTCCAAAATCCCCCCTGGAAATAGTGATTAACATCGATTCCGAAGGACACGTCTTCCTGAACTCCGTCGAATATACCCATGAGAGGCTCGGCAGCCTGCTAGGCGAACAGGCCAAGATGTATCCGGGGCAGCCGGTGATAATACGGGCCGACAAACAGACTTCATATGAAAAGGTCATCACAATCCTCGACATATGCAAGAATGTCGACATTGGAAATGTCTCATTCGCAACCCTTCCAGACAAATCACCGAACTCACTGGAGAAGTAATGCGAATCCCGCAAAACCTGTCTTGTGTTTCCTTCTTCCTTCTTCCTTCTTCCCTGTTCCTTTCATGTCTCCTTCTTCCTTTCTCCTTCCTCCTCGTTCCTTCCCTCCACTCCGCACAGGAGGTGACCGGCGACATGAAAAAAATCTACATCGACGAACAGCTGAGGCTCGCAGACGGCCTCTCCCAGCGTGGACATTATCAGATGGCTATTGACGAATACAGGAAAATCATCGGAAAGTTCCCTGACGATCCTCTTGCCGCAGACGCCTTTTCACAGCTTGCCGAAGCTTATTCGTCATACGGCGACACTGAAAAGGCGATAGAGAACTACAGGATATTCTTCTCGAAGTTCCCGGCAGTCAAAACAGTTCCCGCAGTCAAGATCAACTATTCCATCGCGCTTTTCAGGACAGGCAACGAGAAAAACATAAAGGAGGCCGTTTCAATCCTCCGCGATGTCAAGAACACCAGGGAGGCGTCGAAGCCTGTAAAATATGCGGCCTGCTACCATCTCGGCAGAATCCTGCTGGAAACCGGAGATGTCAAAGGCGCCAAGTCTGAATTTTCCGAGCTGGCCTCTGTCAATATTAATTCCAGGGACGACCTCTATGCGGCCTTTGCAAGACTCGATCTTGCAGGGATTCTCGACAGGGAAGACAACCGGGAGGACGCAGCGAAGCTCGTAAGGTCGCTGATCGACAACAGGAGCACGCCTCCCGAGATACTCAGCGCGGCGATGAACTATCTGGGAAACCTCAACTTCGAGAGGAAGCAGTATCTCCAGGCCGCCGACAATTATGAACAGCTCTGGCTGATATCCCCCTCCTCCCCTGAAGGGAAAGAGGCTTATTACAGGAGGTTCGAATGCCTCTTCCTCGCCAGGGAATACCCCAAGCTGATATACGAACTCGACATTGAGACAGGAAAACTCGGAGCTCCTGATGCCCAGTCGGAGAAGCTTTATTTCATCAAGGCCTCTGCGCTGATGGAACAGAACCAGTATGCTGAGGCCATCAGGACTTTCTCGGAGATCTCATCCTCCCCTAAATCAACACCTGAATATTTCTCCAGGTCCGCGCTCCAGTCGGTGCAGTGCCTGATCCTCCAGACCAGGATTCCGGAAGCCTCGAAGTCCGCAATGTCCTTCATCACCAGCAGGAGGATTCCTACTGAAGCCAAACTTTCCATATGCAGCATGGTGATGCCCGTCCTTAAAACACCCCACGAGAAAATATCCTTCATGAAGGACACGGTCGCGACTGCGCGCGACGTTCCGGAAAGATACACGCTGAAGCTCGCGCTCGCGGAACTCTATTGCTCTCTGTCGCAGATTGACAACGCACTCGCGCTTTACAAGGACATTCTCGCTGAATGCCCCGAGGAAACCAGGGCAAGATGCCTTATGGGCATGGCAAAGACCTACGAGGCCTCAAGACAGGACAAGGAGGCCCTGGATTATTATCAGAAGATAAGGGTGAAATATCCTGCATCAAAACAGTATCCCGAAGCACTGCTGAGGACGGCCGTGCTTATTCTCTATGACAAGCCTGATTCCAATGAACCCCGGGAGCTCCTCCTGAAGATTGAGAATGACTACAAAGGCGAAAAGGAGGTCCATGGAAGCGCGGTCTTCTATCTGGCATATATTGATTTCATCAGGGGGAATTTCAGCGGCGCCTCCGAAGGTTTCAGAAAAATAGCTTATTCAAACGCATATGAAGACAGCCTTGTCCTGATGGGCAGGCAGTATCTGCTCTGGTCCATCATGTCCGAAAAGACGAATCCGGAATCAGACAGGCTCTTCGCCGACTTCGCATCTTCCGAAAGCAGTCTCCTATCCGTAAATCCCGACCTCCTGCTTTTCATCGGGAATAAATTCTCGGAGACCGGCAGGCTGGGCGATTCCATCCTATGCTTCCAGACCGTCGCAAAGAACGCCAGCCCCGAATACAGGATAAAAGCGCTCTCCGGACTGGGCGCCACCTACGAAAAGAAAGGAGAGCTTGAAAAAGCCGTAAGATTCCTGCGCGAAGGAGAAAAGATCAAGACACAGGACAAGGACATCTATTCAGAGCTCCTCTCCCTTCTGGGTGCCGCTCTTGTAAAAAAAGGCGAGAAGAACGAAGCCGTGCTCGTATTTGAGAAATGCATAGACATCTCGGGCAGCAAGACCGCGTCCGCAAGGGCAAGACTCGGACTTGCCGCAATACTTTCGGAGAATCCGGAGGATCTTGCAAGGGCCAACAGGTATGCGATGTCCGTATTCATACTTTCGGACGATCCGGAACTTTCACAGCAGGCGATGATCCTCAGCATCGAACTTTCGCTGCGGCTGAAGAATCCTGAGGAAGCCAGGGCGACGTTCGACGAACTCCAGAAAAGGTTTCCGGAACTCCTGAAGACCGACAAAGTAAAGAAACTGTCTGAAAAGATGCGATGATTATAATTTCAAGAATTATTTCCAAATAAAGTATGTCGGGTTTCAACCCGACGTCTGGTTGGCGGTTTAAAAACCGCCCTAATTATGAGGAAGCTCTGCTTATCTGCCTCATCAGCTTATCCTCGCAAGAATAATCTCCATCGCCTCCAACTCCCTTTCGCGTGCCCTGGTGCAGTGCATGGGATCAAGATTGCCTGTCGCAGGATAAAAAGGAAGAGGCCTGGCCGTGTCCGCATCAAGCGTCTGCACCATCAACCCGCCTATTTTCTCGTTTGGATAATTCAGATATGCTGCGTTCTGCGCCTTCCTGTACATCCCAAGGCAGGCCTGGTCTCCTGTCATCTCGTAGAGCTTCATGGACGCAGCGCAGCACTCCCTGACATTCCACCAGGGGGACGTCCTGTATTTCCTCCCGTTTGAATCTGTCTTGTCGAACAGCCCTCTCCCTGAGAGGAGGTCCAGGTTCTTATACATGAGTCCGGCGCCGCTATATCCATTTTCATATATGTAGCGCATGATTTTCACGAGATTGGGCGAGAACTTTGATTTGAACTCGCCAGAAAGATCCTCCAGTTCCGCAATGAAGCCGCAGGCCTCCGAGACATGCCCGGGATCGCATATCATATACCCCTCCGGATTGACGTATGGATTGCCCTCCTTGCAGTTGTACTCCCAGAAGTGGCCGGTCTCGGGATTGCAGAAGTTATGCAATATGAACTCCGATATCATGAACCCCTTCTTCAACAGCATCGACTCAAGATCCGCTTTTCTCCTGCTGTCAATCCCCGAGTATTTCAGGCATTTCAAAGTGTCTACTACGGCACCCAGCGTGACCATTATGAACCCATGTCCGTTGTAGGGATTTCTCTTCTTGGTGACGTGGTCGACGCTCCGGAAGTTCATTCCGCAGACAATAGATTCATCGAGGAATTTCAGCCCGAGTTCAAGGGATTCCGGACAATTCCGCATAAGTCCGTACTGCATGAAGCCCGCCGCGGCAAAGACGTGGGTAGGCTCGCATTCTCCGGAAGCACAAGGGACATTGGAAGGATCGTTGGATGCCTTGTTGGTATTGACATCCACGATGAACGGTATTCTTCCACCGTTGAGTTCATATCTCTGGAGCAGGAACTCATAGATGCAATCACAGTAGTCGCTGAAGAATTGACGCAGGTTGATTTTCCTGCCGTAGATCTCCAGATCCGTGTCCGGAATTGATCTTTTCGCGGACAGATACGACCAGATGCCAAGTCCGCGGCAATCGCCCCAGCTCCAGACCTTCTGTTCCTCCAGCGGCCTCATCTCACCGCTTATAGAATCCACTTCAGCGAAAAGCCCGGGATACGAAACACCTGGATGCCTGTTCTCGAACTCAATCCTTATTTCTGCGAAGTACCGCAGAATCCTCTGCTGGTATTTCCTGTTGAAATCCATCAATTGAGAAAGTGCGCCGCTGTCAAGACTGGATTCCTTAAAGATAAAAAGCTCGCTTGCTGGAACTTTCTTCATCAGGACTATTCCTTCTTGTCGGCTTTCGGAGCATCATCCTTGAGAGTGTCAGTCTTCGGAACATCAGTCTTCTGATATACCCTCACGTAATCGATCAGGAACTTCTGGGGCAGTATCTTGTCATCGATCTTTCCGCCCCATTGTCCGCCGATTGCAAAATTCATCAGGATGTAGAACTGCTCCTTGAACGCATTGTATCCGGCCTCATCGGCGTCCGCCACGTTGAAGGTGTGATATTTCTGCTCGTCGAAATAGAAGTCTATCTTCTCCGGACTCCATTCAACTGCGTATATGTGGAAATCATCGAAGGGTTTTTCGGTGACAAGCTTGCCGCCGCTGGACTTGTGCTTCCCGACTTTCGAATAATGGGCCGTACCATGAATCTTGCTGGGTTCCTTGCCGACGAACTCCATGATGTCGATCTCACCGCAGACCGGCCAGCCCTTACCGGTATTCCTCGAATCACCCAGCATCCAGATCGCGGGCCAGACACCGAGTCCCTGCGGAATCTTTGCCTTGGCTTCTATGCGTCCATACTTGACATTGAACTTCTGATAGGTGGTAAGGCTTGCCGCCGTATATCCGGCGAACTCATTCCTGGTCTTCCACTCCTTGCTCCCGGCCTTGTAATCCTTGTTCTTGAACTGCTCCTTCTTCCCTTCAATCACAAGCATCCCGCCTTCAACCCTGGCATTCTCCAGCCTTTCACGGGTGTAATACTGGGATTCCTCGTTCCTGACAAAACCTTCCTCATAGCCCCATCTGTCGCTGTTCGGAAGCCCGTCCTTGTCGAACTCGTCCGACCATACAAGCTTCCATTCGTCGGCATTGACAGCTGAGACAACCATTGGAAAGGCCGCCACGCAGGCGGTCAGGAAAGCAAGTTTCATAATCACTCCTTAAGTAGGTACGTGCTTTAGCATGTACCGGTTTCACACACAGGAATGGGACAGGCTAAAGCCCGTCCCTACTTCGTCACGGTCGCCAGATATTCCGAGGCTGTCATGAAGACGCAGCCTTTATCTATAAGGTAGTTCATTATTTTCTCAAATCCATTCCACTTCACATCCGTGGTCCACATGTTCGGATGCCCTTGCATGGCGATATATTCCTTCCTGGTCCCAATCTTCTCATACGCCTCCTTGAATTTATCAAAGTCGGGATTGCCGACCGCAACTTCAAGGTTGACGCTTCTTTCAAAGATGAACTTGCTTGTCTTTTTCGAAGGCGGAGCATAGAAGAACACCATCTTGATTTCCGGTATCTGTTCAAGCGCCTGGAAAGTCGCCTCATTCGTAGCCGACCAGTGCGGGCCGAACGCCTTGAGCTCAATTCCAGTCTTGTCCTTCATGAGCTTCTGCGTCTTCTCAAGCGAAGTCTTCTGATCCTCCACCGAATCCACCTCGAACTCGCCTTTAGGATCCGTCGCCTTCCTGTTCATATAGCCATGGTTCCAGAGTTCGAAGCCTTTCTTGTCCAGATCCTTCAGATAGTCGAAATATTTCTGGTTGTCGGCCTCGAGGGAGTTTCCCATGACTCCGATGGTCGCCTTGATCTTCTTGGCCTGCACGAAGTCTATCACCTTCTGCCATCTCGGGGAAACTGCTTTTGAACCGTTTGACGGCGCACCGTTCGTGCACATGTCGTCCAGCTTCAGTATGATCACCTGGGCCTTCGCCTTAGGAGTTTCCTGGGCTGAAACCGCCGTCCCCGCAAGAATCGCAGCCGCCAGACATCCGCTCAACATCGCAATTTTCATATTATTTCCTTTAAGTAAGTTTCCTATAAAGTAGGTACGTGCTTTAGCATGTACCATTTTTATTTTCATGGATGGGACAGGCTAAAGCCCGTCCCTACTTCAAGACACAGGCGAGACGCCTGTACCACGTTCTTTTTTGTAAATTTCAGGCGAGCCTGAAATTTACCATCTGTAGTACCTGTACGGATCATCATCTGCGATTGGCTCCTGCAGGTAATATGTGTTGAGCCACGGGGCTCCATTTTTGTTCAGGAACGGCATATCCTTTATCCCGCCGTTCAGATATGTGTCGTTCACCTTCACAACCAGAGTGTTCACTCCGTCCTTCTTCAGCATGCCGGGCTTCAGCGTATAGGTTCTGGGAGCCACGTAATAGTCCTTGGGGTTGCTTGTCTTCGTCACCTCTCCAAGGAATTTGCCGTTGAGCCAGATCCATGACTCGTCGTCTATCGCGCCCATCTTAAGGACGAGTTCCGCATTGGGGTCGAACCCTTCCGGCGTCTTGAACTTCAGCCTGTACCAGAAGTATCCGTCATATCCATCCAGGTCCTTCCGCAGCATGTCGAACATTCCCGGAACCTGTATCGGCCTCCATGCCGAATCATCAAACTCCTCCTTCGACCAGCCTTTTGAATCGCCGCTGTTGTCCTTGTCGGCCTCTCCGATCCAGCCTTCGGCGAGCTTTAACTTCGACTTCGCGGGCATTCTTGCGAAATTCGCAAGAAGCGGAGACTCCGAAGATGCACCGAGATTTGCCAGAAGCCTCGATACCATGAACACGTTCCTCCTGAAGCTTGTCCTCTGGTAGGGCTTCTTCACGTAGTCGATGTTCCATGGCGCCAGCTGGCAGAACACCGCAGTCCCCTTCCCTATCTTAATGCTCTTCAGCATGTCGCATGATGTGTCACCCTTGTCCGCAAACCCATCGAAATCCAGCTTCCCCCTCCAATGGAGTTCGGAATTGGAAATACCCGTGAATTCAGGAGCAGCCAGATCTTTTACAAGAGAGGAATATCCGGAGAACTTGCCCATCTTGGCAGTATCCGGAAGCAGTTCGTTGACCGCCTTTTCGTCAAGTCCGAGGGCAAGGAGGTTGGCGCCAGAGGCCACCGCATCCTTCATGTTCGCGAGTTTCGCACCGGGAGATACGACGAGAAGCGAGTCGCCTGAAGGCTTCTCCCCATCCTTCAGCGCAGCGAAATTCACACCGAGATCTTCGAGCAGCTTGGAACCGACTGCGTCTCCGGCATAAAGGACTTTCCTGGATTCTCCAGCCTTGACAGCATCCATGTATTTGAAGATATTCCTGACGATGTTTGCTCCGACAGGATCATTCTCAGTCCTTCCGGACACATCGAGCTGGCAGAAGATTATCTTTCCTGCACCCTGCGAATACTCGAGGAGCGGAGAGTACTGCATGTCAAAGCCGCAGTCGAGAATCGGCAGCCAGCTTCCGCGCTCGGGCTTCTCGATCATGACTGAGCATATGTTGCCCCTGGTGCCGCAGCGCCAGACGCGGGTGTTCAGGAAACCGCACCATTCCCACTGCGGATCCTTCTCCTCGAATCCGGCGACCTCGAGGTTCGGAGGCATGAGCGTAGCAGATCCGCGCCAGTCCCTGAGCATGTCGTCCGTCACGCCCTCAAGCACAGGGTGTGTCTTCACCCTGGCAAATACGTTGCGGATACCCTGGACGTTCACACGGAATCCGATCTTGTTGAAGAAGCTCGTGTCATCCTGCTCGAAGACGACAACTTTCAGCCCGTCCGCAACTTTGTTCAGATCATATAGCGGTTCGTTTTTCGAAAGAGCATTCCTGCCTATCACGAGGATATCGCCCTTGGCGACTTCGGCAGGAGAATTGATTTTCGAGTATGCTACTCCATATGCGTCGAGGGATTTTGCAGTTATGCCTTCGGGATCGAAGAGCATGACCTTCGACTTTGTTGCGACTTTCGCAGTATCAGCCTTCACAAGATCAAGCGAAAAGGTATCGGACTGGATCTCGTTTTTTGCAGACGGCTCCGACAAGCGTCGCCCTCCAGCGAAATCAAATTCCACCGCCAGTTCAAGCTTTTCCCTGCCAGCAGGCATCTTGAAGTCAACCGGCACGAACTTTATCTCGCCGGGCTTGAGGTCAGACTCCCCGGAACCTTTGAGTCCTGCGCCGTCTATCTTCCAGGAATAAGAGCATTTCCTGTTTTCGCGCGAGTCGTTTATCATGACAAGCTGCTTTGAGACATTCTCACCTGCGGCGAAGTTGTGCGACTTGTCGGTGAACTTCGGAGTTCCACCGATGAACCCGAGGAATTCCCTGTTGTTCCTGAGGAACACGGATCCGATGGACGAGGGCTTGAAATCCTTGATGTCGCCCGGATCATGGATGAACTGTCCGCCCCTGTGTGAAACATCAGGCACGATGCCGGGCTTCTGCAGATCCTTGTACTTGGCTTCATTGGGCTTGTCAGGGGTCGGATTCACCCTCTCCCAGAGTTCGGACTGGTCCCAGGGCAGCATCGCGGAAACGCCCCACGCCCTGTGCGAGCGCCAGTTGTCAGAAGCATAATAGGCCATTATTTCCCGGTGGTTCTTCTCCATGTTCGAAAGGGTCGGCGTCAAGACTCCACCCCAGTGGAAGGGTTTGCCGGTGGCATAGTTCTTCTCCTCGATGTCGATGAGCTTTATCTTTGCCGGTATCATCTCGTAGGCCCCCTCTCCCAGTATCGAAGATGCGAACTCGCTGTCCCAGACGCTCTGGAACGCCACGCACCTCCATATGAACTCCGGACCGCGGTAGCTGGACCATGACGAGATATGAGGAAGGCCCCATTCGACAAAGAAGAAAGGCTTGACCCCGTTCCTGTTCCAGTGCTCCATCCATTCCGAACGCTCCTGGCGCGGCGCCCAGTTCAGGTAGCAGTTCACAGTATAGAGGTCGCCGAGGTTTCCGCACTGGTGGTGGTAGACCGGACGCGTGGGATCATATGACTTCGAGATCGATGCGGCCTTTTCAGACATCTCCCTCTTCTCGATATACGAGCCCTTCTTGGACTTGGCAAGCTCGCTCGGGACCTTCTCGGGCTCATAGACGCCATCCATTTTCAGCGGATTCTGGTCGCCATGGTAGCCGTTGGCGTTGTGGTTCATCGCATACATTATTATTGACGGATGGTTCTTCATCCTTGAAATGAGCCAGGCGGTAAGTTCGCCGTAGTTTTTCACTGCGGCCTCGCTGTTCAGCCATTTGAAGTTCTTGATGTGGGGCAGCGAGAAGGAGGCCAGCATGCCCGCGTCGTCGGCGGCATCGAAGATGGCATCCATGTATGAGACGTCGCCCGGCTCGAAGTCATAGTTGCCGGTGATGAAGAAGTTGAACCCGTAGTCCTTCATCCTCCTGGAGAGGTTCATGCCGGAAGCATAGTCGCACTTGTCCGCAAAATCAGAGATGCTGTTCACCCAGAGCGCCCTGAGCCGGATCAGCTTGCCGTTGAGATAGAAATCCTTGCCGACTATCTTGAACTCCCTGAATCCGAACTTCACCGGCAGAAGCTCATCAAGCTTCCTGCCGTTCGCATCTTCAATGGAAACGATTGCCGTATAAATGTTCTGAGGCGTATTCGTGTCCCATAGGAGCGCATCCTTCCATTCGCCTCCGAAGACGTATTCGGACTTGTCAGGCGTAAAGGGAATCTTTCCTGATTTGAACGTCTTCACTTCCTTGCCGGACCGGTCGAGTACTTTTGCGCTGAGCACATGCTCGCCGGCGGCGGGACTTCCAATCTTCGTCTTGAAACTTATCTTCCCTTCGGCAACAGACGTTATGACATGCAGGTCCTGGATTGCATCGGCCTTCGGTTCGGAACATAGGAAGAGGTCTCCTGCGATCCCCTTGAGCTTCACACTGGCCTTGTTCGACATTATCCTGTCCGGCGCCATGAACACCTTTGTCTCGGCCTCGAGCGGACGCGCGGTGACGAGAATCGTCAGATTATATTTCTTCCCTGCCTCGACAAAATCCGTCAGGTCAAACCTTCCGCCCGGGAACCAAATCTCTCCTACATCTTTTCCGTCCAGAAATATTCTTGCATTCGTCTGGAGCAATGTAAAATCCAAGTAAATTTTTCTTCCTGCCCAGGCGTCAGGAAGAAAAATATCGCGTTTGTACCAGACCTGCTCGATCATCTTGCCGGAGGTCGCATCCTCGGACATAGGAGGGAGAAGGAACTTCTGGGTCGCATCGCCGACGGTCCAGTCCTGTGTCGGCCATACACCGGGAACCTTGAACCAGCCCCAGCCTGCGCCATCTGCGGGCGGAACGGTCTTCTCTGCGACTTCAGGAATGACACGCCAGAGTCCGTTGATGCAGATCTTCTCCTGCGTGGAACTAGTCTTTTTCCATGCCTTCGCTATGTCCCATGGCTCCTTGTCGGCGCCTTCCGGCAGCGGCATGTCGCCCTTGTAGTTCATTGAAACGACTTTTATGACTATGTCAGAAAACTCCACCGAGCCGGACTTGCCGTGGTTCGCGGGATTGAGCACCAGGAATTCCGCGCCAGGCGGGATCTTGTATTCGCGCTCGCAGTCAACCCAGCCATTTGTGCTGCCGTTCCAGTTGAAGACATCGGGCCATTCACCTACCTTCTTGCCGCCCTCGTCGGCGAAGTTCATCGCCATGCGCGCGTTCTGCCAGCCTTCGGCGCCAGGCACCACATCCGCCACCCTTGCCTTGAAGGACATCTTGAGGACGCCCCACCCGCCTTCAAGCTCAAGCTTGCGGTTAACGCTCTTCCCTCCGCCATCGATCTTCAGCCAGCGCTTCCCGTTTTCAGAAGGATACGAGATTCCTTCCCGCTTATCCCATTTGTCGGGCGTCCCGTCCTTGTTGGAGTCGGCCTCGAAATTCCCGTTCTCCACAATGTTCTTTTCGGGAAGCCTTGCGTCGGCTGGATCGACATACAGGGAACCTTTCGCCCTGCCCACGGTCAACTTGATGTCGTCAAATTCTACTGTCCCTGATTTTCCGAAGTTGGCCGGATTCAAACCGAGAAACGCGGCGCCCTCTGGAATCTTGTACTGGCGTTCAAAAGTAATCCAGCCGTCGGAAGTCCCGGTCTCGCCCCAGACTTCAGGCCAGTCACCGACTTTTTTCCCGTCCTTGTCGCTGAAGTTCATCGCCAACCTTGCAGTCTTCCAGGTCTGATCGCCAACCTCAACATCCTTGTATCTCGCCTTGAAGGAGAGCTTCAGGGACTTCCATTGCGGATCGATTGGGACTTTGATGCCGGTGCTGGCCTGGCCTCCCTCGATCTTCAGATATTTCCTTCCGTTTTCAGCCGGATATGAAATTCCCTTCTGCGCGCTCCAGCCGTCGGGGACGCCGTCGTTGTTGGCGTCTGTCTTGAAGTCCGCGTTCCTGATGAGGTTTTCCTGTGCGAACCCCGCACATGAGATGAACAGGGCGACTGCAAACGCTGGGATTGCTGCGAACTTCGCAAGACGGCGGTTGAACGTGAGGCTCATTTGTTCTCCTTACTTTACCTGACTCATTTGCGCATTTTCATGCGCCGCCTGATCCAGGTACTTTTCATATTTTATCTTTTCGTGTATTTCGTGGTTGCTGTTTTTCTGTGTCATCAGTGTGTTCTGTGGTTAAAACTTATCTCTTAGGAATTATCGGTTTTTCGGAAACTGTCTGTCCCCTGATGAATGAAGGCTCGAAGTAGACCGCTCCGCCAGCCCTGCCGCGCCCCAGGAGGAGGTCGACGGCCGCGCTGCCCATCTCGTGCAGCGGCTGGACGACACATGTAATGAAAAGCCCGGTCTTGTCGTCGAAGTTCGCATATCCCCTGTAGTTTATGATTGCAAGATCCTTCGGTATGGACAGGCCGTATGCAGTTATTTCCATCACATAATCCGTGACGAATCCATATCCGACGATGACGGCCGCACTGTATGAGAGCTCCCTCTTGATTAGCCTGATCGCCTGTTCCCTTCCGGCAGGGCCATGCACATTGTAGCGGACTATAAGATCGGGATCCAGCCTGATACCAGCCGCCGACAAGGCATTTCTGTATCCTTGCTCCCTGGCCAGGATCGATGGGGAATGCCCCCAGTCCAACGTATAGTCGAAGAAGGCTATGCGTTTGTGGCCTTTTGATATGAGCTCATCGACCGCCATCCTGATTCCGTGCTCGTGGTTGACTTCAACATACGGGATGTCCGCGCCATCGGCAGGGATTCCAACGCTAACGCAGGGTATGTTCTTCTTCCGGACGGCTTCAACGTGGATCTTCCTAGAGAGATCCCCGGATAGGATTATCCCTCGGCAGTTTTCAGGATGAATTTCCTTTTCAACATAGGCATTGAAATCCGACGCGGACGGGATGTTTTTCAAGAAGACGGAAAATTCTCCATCTGACAGCGCGTCATGGACACCGGCCAGGATGCCGTTCCCGAAAAGATCCACCGCATGCGAGCTTACGGTTATAATATAAATTGACTTTACTGAAGACTGCCGGGGCTGCGAACCTGATTTTATGACCATCGTCCCCTTGCCCTGAATCCTTTTAAGATAGCCCTTGGTGACGAGCTTGGAAATTGCATCGCGGACAGTGACACGGCTTGTACCGGTCAAGGCAACAAGCTCATTCTCGGACGGAATGCAGAAACCGACCGGATACTTTCCAGACTCGATGGCATTGAGTATGCGCAGCCTGACCTGTTCGCTTTTAGAGTATACGACTTCTTCTGTCATGACAAGCCTTGATTGTTTTATTATAATACAAGTTAACATCCTTACGGATTTCGTCAAACCACATTATTGAGAAATACTGCAAAATCCGCAATATCCGGTTTTATCAAGATTTAATTACGTACTGGCAATGCAGTTGCAGCATTATCTGAGCCGCCGGTAAATTATTCATGTTTTTTTGGAGGCAGCCACCTTGACATTAACTGGAAGCAAACTATCTTGTATGATATAAATACATATTGGTATTATCAATTAATGGCAGAAGATTTTCGGGGCTTATTGCATAATCGGCAAGTATTGTGATACAATTATACGGCATGGTTCTATAACCGGGAGAGCTTATCTGATCATGAAAAATTTTTTCACACTGATTGAACTTCCTATAGTGAGCCGGGCAAAGGCACAAGCCTTTACACTTATCGAACTGCTGGTAGTAATCGCAATAATCTCCATCCTTGCCGCCCTGCTCCTCCCCGCATTGAAGGAGGCGAAGAACAAGGCCCATGCGATATCCTGCATGAGCAACGAGAAACAACTGTCTGCCCAGATGATAAGTTTCACAAACGACTTCGAGGGATATCTCCCGTGCTGGGTGACAAGTGAAAAAGATCCTGGTTTTGAAGACAAGCTTTTCCCCTCTGATGACAACATGATCGCAGGAAACAATCCCAGATGGTTCCAAAACAACAGGAGCAATTGTTTCTGGGATTATTACAAACCATGCGCCATGCTCCTCTGCCCTGCATATCCAAAGCTTGACATCCTCACACCTAAGGCACTTTCAAATTTGGCAGGCAATCCAGTAGGAGGCACTGATTATGCAACTACTTATACTGTATCAAGCAGGCTGTCAAGATGGCAGCCCCCCGCCCCGCCGGGCCTTCCTTCCGGCTCTCATAGCAAATCACTGATCAACAAGGTGGATCCCAAAAAAATAATGTTCATGGACAGGACCAGCAACAACAACACTTCGGGAGGCGCCTTCACCACGTTCTTCTATGCTCCCGCATCGTCAGCAACCTTTGAGCAGATGGGCACCCCACACAGGGGCACAAACGCCTCTCATTTCGATGGACATTGCGAGTTCTACCCCTTCAATCATCAACCGATAAATGAAAATGATCCTCCGTTCAATTCAAGCCTATTCTAAAATGAAAAGGAGTTCCGCAATATTCGATTTTTTGCCACCTTATCATATATTGAAGGCCGCAACCAATCCTCGAACAAGAGAGGATCTTCTCATCCTGACACCTGAAGTCTGACACCTAAAAACTTAACCACAGGAGTTCACATGCCAGTTCATTTCAACGAGGACCGATGGAAAAAAATCAGGAATTCCTATTCTCAATGGTGGGACGGCAAACTTGACAGGCCGCTGATAAACCTCACTGTCACAGGATATGATCCAGGACGCAAAACCTCGAAACATCCATGCAAGGGATTCACCGCGGCATATGACAAGTCCGTGACAGCCGACGAAATAGCTGACGCGTGGGACCACGCACTGTCAACGCACAGATTCCTCAGCGACGCCTTCCCTTCGATGTGGCTGAACTTCGGCCCTGGAGTCCTCGCCGCATTCCTCGGATCAAAGCTAGAACACGACGAACGCACTGTCTGGTTCCATCCTGATAAAATTGATGAGATAAAGGATATCAATTTCAAGTGGGACTACGACAACTACTGGCTGAACAGGGTCAGGTCGATCGCAGAGGCCGCAGACAGGAGGTTCCAGGGAACCGCCCAGATCGGAATGACCGATCTCGGCGGCGCAATGGATGTGCTGTCGACGTTCCGCCCGTCGGAAAGACTGCTCATGGACCTCTATGACAATCCGGATGAAGTGAAGCGGCTTACATGCCAGATATTCGATCTCTGGTGGCGCGCCTTCGACGAAATCGATTCTGTCCAGAGGCATAATCCCGGATATTCCTGCTGGACGCCAATCTTCTCGGAAAAGCCATACTACATGACGCAGTCCGATTTCTGCTACATGATAGGGCCCGACATGTTCGACGAGTTTGTCAAACCCGAACTCTCCGCAACGCACCGCAGGCTCACCAATGGATTCTACCATCTTGACGGACCCGGTGAACTCGCACACCTCGATTCGCTTCTAACGATCAAGGAGCTGAAAGGAGTACAGTGGATTCCCGGCGACGGGCAGCCTTCTTTCGAGGAATGGCCGGACGTATACCGCAGGATCCGCAAGGCAGGCAAGCTCATACAGGTATTCGGAGGAAAAAATGGATTCAGGGTTCTCGACAAGATCGCAGAGGATCTTGGTTCTGCAAAAGGCATCATATTCATACATTCCGTGGACAAGTCCAATCTCGACGAGGCGAAGGCTTTCCTCAAGAGGCATGGATGTGAGGAGGAATAAGACAAATCTATAATAGAAAGAACATGCCTTGCGGCATTAACTACGAATTCAACATGCAATTCAGAAATATGTTCGTAGTCAAGTCCGCAAGGGCTGTTCTTGGATTTTGGAATCTGGAATTTTAAAAGGAGCGCCGGCATCTTGCCGGCAACAGTTAATTTGCCAGCGAGACGCTGGCGCTCCCAAGATAAGGAAACAATATGGACAACAAACTGATATTGGATTCCGCGGTACGCGCTGGCGACTGGTTCGTGAACACCCAGAACAAGGACGGCGAGAGCGGCGACTGCGGCAGGTACATTTACTCCCTTGAACTTGCTACAGGAAAACATTGGAGGAGCAGCGGCTGGCAGACAGCCTTCGGGATATTTGCCATGCTTTCCCTGCACAAGGCGACAAATGACGAGAAATATCTGAAGTCCGCCGAGGCGGCGATCAAGTATATTAAGTCACTGCAGATCCTCGACCAGCGCAAGCCCGCCTATTTCGGAGCCATCAGGGAAGTCTCCCCCCAGACCGAATGGATGCACCCGCGCGATGCGCTGTCCGCAGCCTGGGCTATGCTCGGCTGCAGCTTGTACGCGAAGGACAGCGACTGCCTGGAACGCGCCATACTCTATGCGGACTGGACGCTGAAATACGCGCTCATCGACGACTGGGTTGTTGCGACGGTCAATCTTGGCAACAAGAAGGCCCGTGCATCCGAGGACATCATCGCGAGCTGCCAGTCAGGAACAATCCTATTCCTCATCGAGATGTACAAGGCGACACTGGACCTCCGCTACTATGACGCCGCGTACAGGATGACGAACTGCTATGTGAAGAACTTCATCTCGAAGGACGGACTCATAACGACAATCAAGGACAAGCTCGGGAACAATGATCTCAACGACGCCAGGAAATGGCCGATGGACTGGCAGATGATGCACAGGGTCAACGACGATTTCGGAGGCATCTCGCTCGTAGAGGCGTACAAGGTCTTCAAGCAGGAAGAATACATGCAGAGATGTTCAGCATACCTCGGCTGGCTTGAGAAGACCGTCAACAAGGACGGCTCATATCTCGATCCTGTGATAGAAGTCGGTTCCGCCACCGCTCCTATATTCCTGGTGTCCTTCGAATCGATTGCGAATTCCGCAGAGAAAAAACGTGCAAGAAAGCTCATTGACAAGAACATAAAATATCTGCTCTCGGTGCAGCAGAAGTCGGACGACAAGATGGTCGACGGGGCATTCCTGGGGATGGACAACTGGTGCAAGGCCGGGCACGGGAAGTGGATCAATATCCGGTGCACCTCTTATGCGGCGATCGCACTGTGCAGGCTGCTGGACAAGTCCGTCTTCCCGCTGTCGATGTCGGGGATGCTCTAGGGCCCTATCTATTATACGCATATTTTGACTCCGCTTAGAATTCTTTATGATGAGTCCTCCGGTCGGAGGACGAGTCTTTGGACTGCGCAGATCATTCTGCGCTTTGGATTCCACTGGAACCGTGGAGAAGATAACAGCTTTCGCCTTTGCTAAGATACCATGGCGTGACGAACAGCTGTAAAAACAAAGCGGTGAATTATCACCGCCCTTCGACAAGCTCAGGACAAGCAGTCCAAAGTCAGGCCGAAGCGCCTGACGTAAAGATGAAAAGACAGAGGAAGCGGAGAGCGTGACATGGACAGTGCTGGAATATGCGTATAGTAGACAGGACTGAAGCCCGTACCTACTTCAAGATCTACTTCTCGCTGCTCAGTTCGTGCCAGCGGGAATAGGACTTCTCGATTTCGGTCCGGCGACTTTCCAGATCGGCGATGATATCCTTCACCTTCGGCCCGTTCTTGATGTAGAACTCAGGATCGTTCATCTGGGCTTCCATTTCGGCGACGACGGCTTCAGCCCTGCTTATCTTCTCCTCCATGCCGTCAAGTTCCTTCTGTTCTTTCCAGGTGAGCTTCTTCGGCTTGGGAGCAGCGGAAACTTCTGCGGTCTTCGCAATCTTGGATGCGGCCGGCGCCGGTTTGCTGGCTGCGGCAATGCGTTCGGCTTTCTTCTGCAGATAGTAATCGTAGTCGCCTTCCTGGTAATAGACTTTCCCGTCACCTTCGAACGCGAGGATGCCTGTGCATACGCGGTTGAGGAAATAGCGGTCATGGCTGACAACCATGGCGCATCCTGCGAAACGGATCAGCCCCTCCTCCAGCACGCGGAGCGTCGGGAGATCCAGATCGTTGGTGGGTTCGTCGAGGATCAGGAAATTTCCACCGTCCTTCAAGATCTTCGCCAGCATCAGCCGGCTGCGCTCACCGCCGGAAAGGCAGCGCACCTGGGTGAGTATCCGCTCATCGGCGAAGAGATATCGCCTGAGATAGGTCCAAGTCGAAACGCGGCCGCCGTCGCCTCCGAACAGCACGAAATCCCTGCCCTCGTTTATCTCATGGAACACGGTGTTGTCGTCGTTGAGGTGGACGCGGTGCTGGTCCACGTAGTTGAAAACTGTCTGGTTGCCGATTACAAGTTCTCCGGAATCTGGTTTGAGTTCACCGATCATCACCTTGATGAGGGAAGTCTTGCCTACGCCGTTCGGGCCGACAATTCCGATGCAGGTGCCTGCGGAAAAGCTGAACGAGAGGTCCTTGAAGAGGGTCTTGCCTCCGAGGGACAGTCCGAGTTCGCTGAAGTCCACCACCCTGGCGCTGAGCTTCGGAGGAGGAGGCAGGATCATTTCGACGTCAAGCTCGCGGTTCGGTCCGGACTCCGACTCAATCGAGTAGTACCGGTCGAGACGCGATTTTGACTTGGTGGTGCGCGCCTTCGGTCCGCGGCGGACCCAGTCAAGTTCGCGGCGCAGGAACGACTGGCGCTTATGTTCCTTGGCTTCGTCCTGTTCCTCGCGTTCCGCCTTGGTTGTTAGATAAGTAGTATAGTTGCCGGGATGGGAATAGATGATTCCATCTGTCAGTTCCAGTATGCGGTCGGCGACGCGGTCGAGGAAATAGCGGTCATGGGTGACCATGATGCAGGTGCCGGGATAACGTGAGAGGAACTGCTCGAGCCATTCGATCGCCTCTGTGTCAAGATGGTTGGTGGGCTCGTCGAGAAGCAGCAGGTCTGACAGCGAGACAAGTGTGCGGCAGAGTGCGACTCGTCGGCGTTCGCCTCCGGAGAGGTTCTCGCATGAGCGGTCTGGCGGCGGCAGGTGCAGGCGTGTCATCGCCTCGTCGACGCGCCTGTCTAGGGTCCAGCCTCCGTGCTGGGCGATCGCGTGCTCAAGGTCCATCGCGTCCGGATGGTCGTGCGCCATCTGCTCGTAGCGGGTGATCATCTTCAGGACGTACGCGGCGCCTTCAAGGACGTTCTCGCGGACAGTTTTTGCAGTGTCAAGAGGAAGGTCCTGGGGCAGGAAGGCAACTTGCGTTTCACGTTTGAACGCCAGTATCCCGCCATCCGGCTTCAAGGTGCCGGCAAGAATCCTGAGCAGCGTGGACTTGCCTGCGCCGTTGCGCCCGACGAGGCCGACACGCTCTCCCTCGAAGACTGTCAGCCCTGTATTCTTGAGGATGACCTGGCGTCCGATCTGGACGTCGAGTTCCGAGGCGTTTACTATTACTACCTGATTGTTCATTCAAATACAATGGATTGATGGACTTTTGGATTATTGGATTAATGGGTATAAGGGCAAAGGAAAGATGTTTGACTTACATGTTCTTTCCACATGCAACAATCCAATAATCCAGGAATCCAATAATCCGTGTTAAAAAATCGCGAGCCATATTATATTCCAGTTTCGGAGAATTCACAGCGGGGCAAGTGAGAAGGTGTGGAATAGGCACAGAGTTATGGAAAAGGTGTCAGGTGTCAGGTGTCAGGTGTCAGGTGTCAGGTGTCAGGTGTCAGGTGTCAGGTGTCAGGTGTCAGGTGTCAGATACTGATTGGATATTCCTTGTTTGATATTGGACATTCGAATTCCAGGCCTCCTCACCATTGAATACTGGAATCTGAAAGCTACCTTATAATTACAGTAAAAGGAGTTTCTCTTATGCCATATACATTGACAGCAGTCGAGGCACGCGTCCTGGGATGCCTGATAGAAAAGCAGATCACGACTCCGGACACGTATCCGCTTTCGTTGAACTCCCTCACGCTCGCCTGCAACCAGAAGTCCAACCGCGATCCGATGATGGAGCTCGATGATCAGACCGTGCTGAGAACTGTCGACAAGCTCCGCGACAAGAATCTAGCTCAGATGATCAGCATGGCGGGAAGCCGCGTCATGAAATACAGCCACGACGCCGAACGAACGCTCGGACTCGACACGCCTGCCCTAGCCCTGCTCTGCGAACTCCTTGTGCGGGGTCCGCAGACTCCCGGAGAACTCCGCGGACGCGCCTCGCGCATGGCGGCGTTCGAAAATATCGAATCCGTGGAAACCGTGATGAATGCGCTGATGACACGCCAGCCAGAACCTCTTGTCGTACTGCTGCCGCGCCAGCCCGGACGCAAGGAATCGCGGTACGCGCACCTGCTTTCAGGTGAAGTGAAGGTTGACGAAACCGCCATGGCGCCTGCACCAGGTCCGGCTCCCGAGAAGGCGCGCCTGATCGTACAGGCCGAGAACGAAAGGATCGAGAAGCTCGAAAGCGAACTCTCAACCATGCGGAATGATCTGACGGCTCTTCAGGAACAGGTCGCGGCGCTCCGGAAGCTCATGGAATAATTTCATACCGGAATTTATTACCGCAGGAAAACAATTTTACCCACCCAAGGACATGCACATGATAATCGTGAACGGGGAGAAAGTTCCCAACAGGATGCTCCAGCAGGAACTAGAATTCCTGAAGTCCAGACATGCCTCACAGCCGGGAATGCCGCCGTGTGACGAGGCCAAGCTCAAGGCCGACTCCCAGGAGAACGCAATTGAGCGGATGCTTCTGCTGCAGGAGGGCAAGAAAAGATTTCCCGCAGTCGATGCGAAAGAGGTTGACAGACGATTGAAAGAGACAATCGAGAAGTTCGGCGGACGCGCGAAGTTCCAGGAGAAGACCGGACTCAAGAAGAAGGATGAGCCCAGGCTGAAGGACGATATCCGGATCCAGCTGAAATACGAAATGCTCATCGCTGAAATCAGCCGCAGCGCGGTTGTCACGGAAGACGAATGCAGGGAATATTTCGAGAAGAACAAACAGGACTTCATGCTTCCGGAAATGGTCAGGGCGTCGCACATACTCATGAAACCAGACGCTTCAAAAAGCGAAATGGACATACGCTGCGAACTCATGAACATCCGGGAGCGGGTGCTGAAAGGCGAGGATTTCAACTTGATCGCCACCAGGGATTCGCATTGCCGCGACGGCAACGGCGATCTCGGTTATTTCGCAAGAGGCCAGATGGTCCAGCGATTCGAGGATGCCGCTTTCTCCATGGACGTTAACGCCGTCAGCGAAGTCTTCATGACTGAATTCGGGCTGCACATCGTGAAAGTCATCGACAAGAAACCGGCACGTGCGCGGGATTTCGACGAAGTCAAAAATGAAATTGAAGTGGAACTGCTCAATAAGCGGAAGAATACAATAATAGGCGATTTCGTTGATGAGCTCCGTAAAAAAGCCAGAATCGAAATTGAAGAGGACGGCGCAGCGGTTCCGGAAACGAAAAAGTAGGGGCGGCCTTTAGGCCTGTCCCACTCTTTGAAATTAAGATGGTACATGCTGAAGCACGTACCTACTTGCCGCGCAAACATGCGCTACTACCAACGAAAACATACTCAGTTGAGCTCATTTCCAAGCATGACAGACTCCTGCGGCGGTGCCATAGGTTTACGCGCCTCAGGAGTGCGACCAGGGCCCGTACCTGCTTCCCTACAACTGGGCATCCAGCTTCCTGACGCTTCCCCGGGCAACGACGTAATGTTTGCATTTCAGTCTGGCGGCCGGCAGTTTGCCTGTCAGCATCAGCGCCGATTTGGTCCCCATGTCGAAACTGCTCTGTTCAATGCTCGTAAGGGGCGGAGTAAGATAGTTGCAGAAGAAATTATTGTCGCAGCCGATCACGGAAATGTCGCCTGGCACTGAAAGGCCATGCTGTGCTGCGGCCTTATAAATCCCTATGCCTATTTCATCGTTTGCGGCAATCACTGCGGTCGGACGGCTGCCAGGGCCGCAGCTTGAAAGTATCGAGGACATTTTTTCATTGGAGTCGGTAAATGCGAATGGGAACCTGCAGATTCCCTTCCAATCCTGAGGCACCTTGATGCCATGTTTTTTCAGACGGGCAAAAACTCCTCTTGTCCTTTCCACTGAGTTGTCCCAGTCATCAGGCCCCATGAAACAGGCTATGCGCCTATGTCCCATGCCGACGATATGCTCAGCCATGGTACATCCAATCTGATAATTGTCCGAGTAGACGCATGGTATGGCATCCGAGAATATATCCACCGCCACTGCCGGGACCGGAGGCGAGGCGAGTTCCTCGATTTGAGTCTCGGAGAAGGACTTTGCAAAGATCAACGCCCCTTCAACGTCTGCCCGATTCAGGACTTTTGAAAACATGCCCTCGCCCTTGCCCGAGCTGTTTTCATAGCTGCAGGACACAATTGAATAGTCGTTCTTTTCAAGTTCCATCTGTATGCCGAGCAATATCTTGGTCAGAAAATCCCCCATTATGTAATTGAGGGTGGGAGACAGAATCGCTATGAGATGGGTTTTTCCGCGGGAAAGAGCCCGCGCACTCGCATTCGGGCTGAATTTGAGCCTGGAAGCGGAATTGAGGACCCGCCTTACCGTCTTGGCGTCCAGAAGATCCGGCCGTGTAAAAGCCCGGGAAACCGTTGATTTGGACAGATTGAGCCTGTCCGCAATTTCCTTCATGGTGACTTTTGATCCCAGCGCCAGATCGGATTTCATTTTCATTCCACATCCACCTTTAGTGCTTCCACTTATTAACACTTAACGCTACCTCTGTCAACCTCTTTATTCAATCATATTTATTCATTTTTACGCTTTTCTTCTTGATTTAGGCAACCGGTTGCTTTACATGTAGGGCGCGGAAGAGCACGCACCTTGATGGAACCTCCAAGATTAAAACGGTGGAAAATGAGGGCAAAACATTCCCTGTCCGTCAATTTACTTTTACGTGCCTTGTGCTAACTTCTACGTTTCTGTAAATAAAATACAATACTCATTAAATTAACAGGGGAGTCGGAGATGCATTTTAAAATTCTCGCAGGAGTTGCGGCGCTTATGACGATCACCACGCTGTCAGCACAGAATGCAAATGATCTGTTCTTGGTTTCCAAGGATGGAAGCTTTGAGATCGACGGGATCAAGGCCAGGATAGTTCATTTCACCGACAACTGGGAGATGTCGCAGCAGAACGACGCAAGCATAACCCTGGACCAGGGTTATCCGAGGACCGATGCGAAATCATGCGAGCTAAAGGGCAAATTCAGGACGAAGAACGCCGTCTTCGATTTCTCTGAGAAGATAGTGAAGACCTCACCCGGCGTAATAACATATGAATGCTCCCTCAAATCGGACAAGTCCGTACCGACCAACGAGCTCTCCCTGCATTTCACACTTCCGGTGGAACATTATTCCGGAAAGAAAATTGAAGTCGGCAGCGAGAAAATCGTCCTGCCTCCGGAACTGCCGGAGAAAAACCAGCTCGGTTCAAAGGACAAGTTCGGCAAATTCTTCCTGGCTTGCGCAAACTACAAGCTGACGGTCGAAGGCGATGGCGGAATGCTCGTGCAGGACGACAGGAAATTCAACACCGAAAACTATTCACTGCGCGTCAGATTCCCGATGGAAGGCAAGGAAATCTCCGAGGCGAAGGCGTCCTTCAAGATCTCCCTTGAACCTTACAATACCAATCCAATCTCCATAAAGTCCGCCGTGAACATGGGGTTCACCGACGATGTTGAAGGCGACCAGAAGGGCGGCTGGACGGACCAGGGACCTGAAAACGACCTGAGGATGATGAAGCCCGGCCTCAAGAAGATCGGCGGAGCAAGCTTTGAAATAATAGATCCCGCGGCGAACAATGGCAAGTCATGCATAGTCTTCGGCGGATCGATGCGCGAGTATTTCCCGAAGTCGGCGCAGACGTCCGTCAACGGCGAAACCTACAAGCAGCTCTGCATCCTGCACGCCCTCGCCTGGGCGCCCAAGGACAAAGTCGAGATCGGCAAGATCGTAGTCACATACCAGGACAAGACGAACTCGACGTTCCCCATAATTGCGAAGGAGCATGTCGGCGACTGGTGGAGCCCGACCTCGGTTGCAAAGGGGCAGGTGGCGTGGACCGGCGAGAACAAGAGCTCATATGTCGGCCTTTTCCTTTCATCATTCAATCTTGAGCCCAAACCGATCACGGCCATAAGCTTCGAGGGTGCTGGAAACTCGGTCTGGATGATAGCCGCGGTATCCGGCTCGAACGATGATCTGCCGACCAGCGTCGCAGCCCCGTTCTACATCGTGCCGTCGAACGACTGGAAGCCGTTTGAATTCTCCAAGGACGTGGTGAAGGGTTCGGCCCTCGACTTCTCCTTCCTCCTCGACGCTCCGGCCGGGAAATACGGTTTCCTCAAGATTGCTGATGGAAGATTTATCTTCGAGAAGCGGGCGGAAGTTCCTGTAAGATTCTATGGCGTCAACCTCTGCTTCACGGCGAACTACCTGGACAAGGAGACCTGCGAGAAGCTTGCCGACAGGCTTGCGGCATGCGGATACAACACCGTCCGCTTCCACCATTTCGACAACGAACTGGCGGCGAAGACCGGCAATTCCACGACTGCGCTGGATCTCGATTCCCTGGACAAGCTGGAATATCTGTTCAGCGCCCTGAAGAAGCGCGGCATGTACATAACCATCGATCTTTACATATCCAGAAAGCTGAAGGCCGGCGAAATCCCCGAACTCAACAGGGCCATAGCGGAACACCACGATTTCAAGGCGGCTGTGCCCGTGCTGGAATCCGCCAGGAAGAACTGGGAGGATTTCTCCCGCAACCTCCTCGAACATGTCAATCCGTACACCGGCATGAAATGGAAGGATGATCCGGCACTGATCAACATAAGCCTGGTCAACGAGAACACCATAATGTCATGCTGGAACTCCTCTCCGGACATAAAGAAGATCTACGAGGACAAGTTCGCCGCATGGCTCAAGGAGAAGGGGCTCGAATCCTCGGACAGCACGGCCAAGGCCGCCCTGATGAAGACGTTCCTCATGGAGACGAACGACAAGTCATTCGCCAGGATGCGCGAATTCCTCAAGTCCATCGGCAATAAGGCCCTCCTCACCGACCAGAACATGTGGGACAATGTCCCGATGGCCCTGATGCGGGACAAATACGACTTTGTGGACAACCATTTCTACTGGGATCACCCTTCCTTCCCTGTGAAGAGCTGGAGCCTGCCGTCCGGACTCAAGAACGTGAGCACGCTGTCCGTCTTCCTTTCCACTCCCGGAGGCATGATACCGTCGAGGCTGTTCGGCAAGCCGTTCACCTTGACTGAATTCAACTGGGCGTCACCGGGCATGTACAGGGGCGAGAGCGGACCCATCACCGGCGCGCTGGCGTGCCTGCAGGACTGGGACGGCCTCTACAGGTTCGCATATTCCCATTCCAGGGATGCCATCACCAAGGATGTCGCCTCGAACTATTTCGACGTCAGCACCGATCCTATCAACCTCCTCTCCGACAGGATAGGCCTGCTGCTCTTCCTGCGCGGCGACGTGAAGCCCGCGGACATATCGTTCCCGGTCGTAATTTCACCGAAATACATGGACAATCCCAAGGCCCCGATGAACTATCCGAAGCTGGCACAGCAACTCGGGTTCGTCGGCCGTGCTGGAACCATCGTCGACAATGGGAATGTGAAATACCCGGCTGGCTGCACCGCAGTCCTCTCCTTGGAGGACCTGGCTCTCAAGTCTTCCGCACCTGTCTTCAAGATATCCCAGGAGAAGGGAAGCGAGGCGGAAGTGGCTGAGAAGATCAAGGCGTCATGCGACCTGAAGAAAGGCGCGCTCGACATCGAAAAGGGTTTCGCGAGAAGCTCCACCGGCGAGATAGAAATAGACAAGGCCTCCGGAACCTTCAGGGTCATCACCCCGAGAAGCGAGGCATTCGTGATGGGCGACAAGGGGAAAATCGAAGGCGTATTCATGTCAGTCGAGAACATGGACAAGCCTGCAGTCATCTGCGCGACCTCAGTCGACGGCAAGGATCTGAAGGATTCGGAAAGGATACTTGTGCTGCACCTGACGGACGTCATGAACAGCAAGATAAAATTCGACAGCAAGAAGATGAAACTGCTTCAGACCTGGGGCACGATGCCTCATCTTGCAAGGAAAGGCGAAGCCGAGATCAGCCTGAAGATGCCTTCCGGTTCACAGCCGAGGATATGGGGCATAGATTCCACTGGAAAACAGATCGGCGAGATCAAGGCAAAGATCGCACCAAACGGCACCGTCACATTCAAGGTTGACACGCTGGGATTGGAAACGCCCTGCTTCGCATATGAGATTACGCGCTGAGCAAGGCAGGAAATGAGTATGGCGTCCCGAGCGCATAAATAGCCTCGGGACGCCTCCGAGAGCCAGTTTCGGTCCCGATCTTCATCGGGATAAACATCCACTGGCATACTGGCTTCACCAAGGCCTACTATGCACCGGCAAGTAGGTACGGGCTTTAGCCCTGTCTACCATACGCATATTTTACAACCTCCACACATGAATTCCCGAGTTTCTCCATCTTCATCCCGGAGGGATGAGAGATAGTAGCCGGGGGTTGAGCCTTGCGAT
>MHBI01000040.1 GCA_001804815.1 Lentisphaerae bacterium GWF2_50_93 | reverse complement strand
GATTTTTGTCCTCCTGTCAATAAAAAAACATGGAAAAATAAAAGAAATGGGGCGGAGGCGGCTTGACTGTTTACATAACAGCTGTGAACTCCAACAAAAAAATCACTGGTTAGTCTGGTCTTCAACTTTTCCCACAGGTTTTTCCTGGGCGGGTTGTCCAGCATCAGCTACAGGTTTTGCAGGTTCTTCAGGCTTGTCGGTGGGCTTAGGCTGTTCCATCGCCTTTTCTGGCTGGGCATCTTTATTTTCAATGGCCATTGCAGGCGTCTCCGGAGGCTGTTCAAGCTTCTGCAGCAGATCAATCTTTTCCGTCGGCTGGGCTGGCTGTTTAACTTCTTCAGGTTTCTTTTCCTGAGGGGGTTTTGCTGGTTCGGCAGGCTTCTTGGCCGTATCGGTCTTCTTATTCTTGTCAGACGGCTTTGGCGGCGGGGGCTTGAACATCGGGGCCTCGGGATTAAGGAACTTGAAAATAGCCTTGTTATAAGAGGAGGCAAAACTTCCTTCATCCTTCTGGAACTTCTTCGGATCGACATCGGGCTTCTTCTCAACCTTTATTCTATCGGGATATTTCTCGAGTAGCTCCTTCCCTATCTCCTTTGCGAAAAAAACTTCCCATTTCCCTGAGCCGGGCTTCTTCGAATCCTCCCTGTAGACTTCCACGAATCTGATCTTGCCCCGTTCGATATCCGTCTTGGCGAGATCGGGCCCCTTCACCTTGTCCATGGGGATATCGCCGCTGTCTATGATAACCGGAGGTGGCGGCGGGGGTTTTGCAGCGACAGGCTTAGCTGCCGGCTTAGCAGCCGGCTTTGCATCCTTCTTCGGGGCTGCATCCTTGGCAGGAGGCGGTATGTTTTTAACATTCACAGCAGGATCCTTGGCCAGCACCAATCCCAGCATGGTCCTGTTATAGGAATTGGCGAATCCAGATTCTTCCTTCTTGAAAGTCTTGTCATCCTTGCCATAGTCCGGCTCGATACGCGCCCTCTGGTGATACTTCTCAAGGGCTGTCTTCCCTATCTCCTTTGAAGCAGGAATCTCCCATCTGCCGGTAACAGGGGCGTCGGCTGGCGCGTCTTTCTCTTTCGGGTCTTCCTTGTATACCTCGATAAACCTTATTGTACCCTTTTCAAAATCTGTCTTTGCGAGATCCGGGGCCTTGTACTTGTCCATCGGAATACTTCCACCGGAGAATATCGGCAGATTCATTATATAGGTGACAACGACAAGGAAGAGGACGATAGCGGCAGCTATCAGCCATGTTTTGAACTTCGCCATAACAGATCCCCCTGGCTTAAAGTATATTGGAAAATAATATACACTTCAAAGGTAAATATTCACTGAAACATGTTCTTCAGCGAATATTTTCACATTAGGATTCCGTCTGAAAAACTTTATCCTCTGATAATCTTGAGAAGCTCGTCGCGCCTTGATTCCATCGTCTTCAGGTCCTTCGCCTCGACAATAAGCCTCATGAGAGGTTCGGTGTTGGACGCCCTGACATTGAACCACCAGTCCTTGTACTCTACGGAAACTCCGTCGAGCTCGAACATCCTGCCGTCGGAATATTTCTTCCTGATCATGTCGAGGACGGACTTGACGTCCGCCACCTTGGAATTGATTTCACCGCTGGAGGAATATATCCTGAGCGGAGCGACAAGGTCGCTGACCTTCTTCTTTGTCTTGCATATCAGGTTTGCAAGCATCAGCATCGCGAGACCCTGCGATTCGGTGGTGTAGTTCTGCTTGAAGTAATAGTGGCCTGACAGCTCTCCGGCAAAAACTGCGCCATACTCGCGCATCTGCGCCTTGATGAAGGCGTGTCCGACTCTCGACATGATGGCCTTTCCGCCGTTCTTCTCGATGCATTCCTTGACAGCCCAGCTGCTCCTCAGGTCATACAGGATCGTGGCGGGTCCGTTGGAAAGGATGTCCTGTGCGATGAGGGCGGTGAAGAGATCCATCGGGATGATCTCTCCCTTGTCATCGATAAAACCGCATCTGTCGGCGTCGCCGTCGAATCCTGCGCCGAAGTCGGCCCCGACCTCCCTCACTTTAGCGCGGAGGGCGTCAAGAGTGTGGGTCTCAAGAGGATTGGCCTCATGGTTCGGGAATGTACCGTCGAGTTCTTCATAGAGCGGAATCAATTCGAAGAGATCGCGTATGCCTGCGATTTCGTACGAGCCCATGGAGTTTGCGAAATCCGCAACGACCTTGAGCTTGCGGTCAACTTTCGCATATTTCCTGAGGAATTCACCGTACTCCGTTGAAATGTCATAGGAGGATATCTTCCCCGTTGAAGACGATTTTGTCCAGGATTCATCCTTTACGATCTTCTCAACGTCGGCGATTCCTGTCGCACCGCTGATCGGAACAGCCTCCTTCCTGCAGAGCTTGAACCCGTTCCACTGCCCGGGATTGTGTGAAGCTGTAATCATGATGCTGCCGTCGGCGCCGAGTTTCCCGTTGGCGAAATAGGACATCGGGGTCGAGCACATGCCTATGTCTATCACATCGGCGCCCTGTTCCGTCATTCCCTTCGCCATCGCCTTGAAGAGCGGAATCGAATGCGGGCGCATGTCGCGTCCGACAACAACTTTTTTCGCTCCAAGGAACTGTATGAATGCGCGGCCGATCTTCTCTGCCATGGCCTCGTTGAGCTGTTCCGGATATATTCCTCTGATATCATAAGCCTTGAAAATTCCAGCCATTGTCAAATCTCCTGTTATAGTTGAAGTAAATGCAATTTTCCGGAGAGACCCGGATGTTATGATTACGTATAAGCTAATGGATTCCAATTTTCAATTGCATGTTCCCAGTTTTTATCCTGTAATTTCCAGGATACACCCTCCCTTTTTCCATAAATACGGCATCGAGCTTGGAAATCATTCTCCCCTGAGTGTATTTTATGATTTTCAGGAAGGACAAATGAACACTTTTCTAACAGATCTTTTTCTTGCATGGCGCTATCTGAAGCCAAAGAGGAACGCAGTGTCGTTCATAACCTGCATGTCGGTGGTCGGCGTCACACTGGGCGTCGCCGTGCTCATCGTGGTGCTTGCCGTGATGACAGGCTTCACCGACGAGATGAAGGACAAGATGATCGACACCATGGCGCACATGCAGATCCAGGACTACAGGCTCGGATATATTGCGAATCCCGCAAGCGTCGTCAAGGAAGTCAAGGCGCTGGGATGCGAGGCTTCCCCCATAATCTACAAGCACGGACTCATCCAGAAGGGGGAGCACCTCATCCCGAAAGTCGTGATCGGCATCCGTCCCGATGAGAAAAGCTCCAGCATCGATGTTAAAAGATACATGTTCGTCGGCGAATTCTCCCTCAAGAAGGGCGAGGCGGTGGTAAGCGATGTCATCGCCCAGGAGCTGAACCTCCGGATCGGCGAGAAGATAATACTCCATTCGCCTTCAAAAATCACCAAGATGTTCAAGTACGAGGAGGGAAAGGGATTCAAGTTCAACGAGGACAAGGCGAAGGTCTTCCTCCCTGACGAGTACAGGATCTCCGGCTTCTTCTCGTTCGGCAAATATGATTTCGACAGTTCGGTCATATTCATAAACATCGATGACGCCGCGGATCTTTTCGAGCTGCCCTGGGATTCGGCGACCTCGGTCTACGTGAAGACCAAGGATCCCTTCCATCTGCAGGGGATCCAGGATGAACTGCAGAAGAAGTTCCCTGCCCTGCAGATCCTGTCGTGGCAGCAGCTCAACAGGCAGTTCCTCGGCGTCCTCGCCGTTGAAAAGAACATGATGTTCTTCCTTCTGATCTTCATTGTCCTGGTGGCTGCGTTCAGCATATCGAACACGCTGATCACCGTGGTGCTGCAGAAAACCCGCGAGATCGGCCTCATAAAGGCCCTCGGGGCGTCTCCGATGACGATTCTCCGGACCTTCGTGCTGCAGGGATTCATTGTCGGTGTCATGGGAACCTTGTGCGGAACCCTGCTCGGGATTGCAGTCATACACTGGCGGAACCAGATAATGTTCACTGTGAGCAAGCTGACCGGCTGGGAGCTTTTCCCGAAGAAATTCTATTTCTTCAGCGAACTTCCCGCGCGCATAGTGGCCGGGGATCTCCTTATAATATGCATCGTATCGGTCATACTCTGCACCCTCGGCGCGCTGCTGCCGGCATGGAGGGCCGCACGTCTTGATCCGGCCAAGGCGCTGAGGTACGAGTAATACGCAGCTCCGCTCCGTATAAGTTGAATGAAAAAAGGGAATGATAATTTTATAATGAATGATTATTTCATACAGGTAGATCAGGTCCACAAGGACTACAAAATCGAGAAATCGGAGATAAAAGTCCTCCGGGGCGTGAACCTGGATGTCAGGAGAGGCGAATGGATAGCCCTTCTCGGAGCTTCCGGAAGCGGAAAGACAACCCTTCTGAACATCGTAGGCGCCCTCGAAACCCCGGACAAGGGGGAAGTCACTTTCGACGGATTCAAATACACCTCCATGTCGAGGGAGAAGGCGGCCGATTTCCGTCTGACAAAAGTCGGATTCATATTCCAGGCCTACCACATGCTTCCGGAACTCACCATCCTTGAGAACGTGAAGCTTCCAGCAATGCTGAAGGGACGGCACGGGGAAGATGTGAGCGCGGAAGCCAAGGACCTGCTTGAAAAGGTCGGTCTCGGACACCGGCTCAGGCACAAGCCGGCCGAACTTTCTGGCGGCGAACAGCAGAGGGCTGCGATCGCGCGTTCGCTCATAAACACGCCGCAGCTTGTGCTTGCCGATGAGCCCACAGGCAATCTCGACTCACAAACCGGCTCTGAAATACTTGAAATCTTCAAAAAGCTGCATGATAGTGATTCGGGAAAGACGCTCATCATGGTCACCCATGACCCTGATGTCGCCAACCTGGCCGACAGGATTGTCCACATGAAAGACGGTATAATTGTCGAAAACGCATAACCGACGGGATAAAAATGCGCTGTGAAATATGCAATAAGAACGAAGCCACGATACACATACAGGAAATAATCAATTCGCAGAAGAAGGCACTGCATATCTGCCAGGACTGCGCAGCCAAGAAAAACAACAACAACGGGCTCTTCAACGGGCTCAACCTGGCAGACATCCTCTATAATATCTCCTCGAACCTTACGGTCAACGGGGAGAAGACACCTTCAAAGGCGCAGGAGACATCATTGGCTCCTCAGGTTCCAAGCGTGACCTGCGGCAAATGCGGATGGTCGACGACCAATTTCAGCGAAAGGGGGAGACTCGGCTGCGCCAACTGCTATAATGTGTTCAGGGACATCCTCTCGCTTGCCCTGAAGAACATGCACAAGGGCACCCTTCATGTCGGCAAGCATCCTGGCGTTCGCTCATCCGAGGACGATGAGGCCAGCAGGAACGCAATTGAAGTCATGAAGCTGCAGAAAAGGCTCGAGGAGCACATCCTCAGGGAGGAATACGAGAAGGCGGCCGAAGTGAGGGATCTCATCTCCTGCCTCAAGGACAAGAATAAAAACGGCAAATCAAAGAAAATGAAGTAGCACAAGCACTGGTCGCCTCTGGCGCCGCCTCCGGCGGGTAAACCTCTGGCTTGTGAACTTTTAAAATTTCCCATACTATCAAATTAAGGCCAATGAGAAACATGCAGGACAATCCAATAAACAAGCTTTTCGAGAAAAGAGTCAGCTGGCTCGCAGACAGCGGACCGGAAGACGACATCGCCATAAGTTCAAGGATCCGCCTCGCAAGGAACATCAGGGAAATACCATTCCCGTCGAATGCGGGCACCGACAACATGGAATCCTCGACCGCAGCCGTCCTCCTCGCCGTTGAAAAGACAAAATGCTTCAGGAAATTCTACGAGATCGACATGGCTAAATTAAACCCGCTCGACAGGCAGGTTCTGCTCGAAAGAAGGCTCATCAGCAGGGAGTTCTTCGCTAAAAAGCAGAACACCGCACTTGTCATGACCGACGACGAGGTCTGCTCCATAATGATAAACGAGGAGGACCATCTCAGGATGCAGGCGATGCTCTCCGGCCTGAGGCTCGGCGAGGTCTGGAAAATAATTGACAGGATAGACGACAGGCTTTCCTCCGAACTGCCATACGCGTTCGATGATAACCTGGGCTACCTGACCTCCTGCCCGACAAACGTCGGCACCGGCATCCGCGCCTCCGTGATGCTGCATCTGCCCGGACTTGTCCTCGGCGAACAGATCAACGCCGTCATCCAGGCCGTGAACAAGCTCGGTCTTGCCGTGAGAGGCATCTTCGGAGAAGGCACTGAAAGCCTTGGAAACCTTTTCCAGATCTCCAACCAGAGCACGCTGGGCGAGACTGAAATCCAGATAATTGAAAGGCTCGAGGCTGTAATCAGGCAGATAATCAACCATGAGAAGAATTCGCGCCAGAAGCTCCTGCAGAACCGCAGGGAATTCCTCATGAACCATGTAGGAAGGTCGTACGGAATGCTCAGGCATTCATACATAATCCCGAGCGAAGACACCCTGAACTCGCTGTCTGCACTGAGGCTGGGGGTCGACATGGGCATGTTCTCGTCGGTCGACATCCATACCGTCAATGAACTGTTTGTGATTGTACAGCCCGGCCATCTGCAGAAATACGCCGGAAAGGATCTCGACACTTCCGAACGTGATATTTTCAGGGCCACGGTCATCAGGGAGAGGCTGAAGAGTTCTGAGAAGAAATGAATGTCCAATATCGAACAAGGAACATCGAATGACGAAGAAAACTCCCCTGGAATTGAGTCTTTCTACCTTTGGATATTGCAGATTCCTTGCTAAATATTGGTTATTTTAGGAAATATGCCATAATGGAAACATCGATAACATGCGCTCTCGCCCTTCTTGAGATGACCTTTGTGTTCGTGGGTCTTCTGATACTGCACGGGCTCAGGAAGGAGATCGGAAGCGCAGCATTCTACATCACCATCGGACTGCTGCTTGTCTTCACGCAGCTTGTAAGCGCGACTGAGCTGCAGGTGGTCATCGGTTTCACAGGAGCCAACTTCTACATAGCTCCCAGCGTGCTGTTCCTGCCATATCTCGCCGCGCTGATGGTCGTATACATCACTGAGGGAACTCTTGCGACCCAGAGGCTGATCATCGGCGCCATGGCGACTCTCGGATTCTACGTATATCTGAGCTATATCACCGGGATGCAGTGCGGATGGGCAGGCTATACTATTTCCCAGGGCGCCTCGGCCGATTCGTTCGAATTCCTGCTGAGCAACAGCCAGAGGACGATGGCGAGTTCCATAATAGCCCAGACTCTCGATCTTTTCCTGATACCCATATTCTTCCAGAGGCTGAGGAACGTCGGCTGCAGGATGTTCATCGCGGTGCTCGGTTCGCTCATGCTCACCCAGATCGTCGACACTTTCGTCTACTCGATAATATGCTTCTGGGGCGAGCGCCAGCTATGGGTCTACCTGAGTTCCTCCTATATAGCCAAGGCTGTCTTCACGGTCTGGCTCAGCGGAATCGCCTCGATATATCTAACGAAGATCGAAACTGAAATGCCCGCGCACCATGGCCGCAGGACACTTGACATCATCTTCTCCTTCCTCGGAAGCTATGGCAAGGCCGAGGCCCTCGAACGCAACCTCCAGGAATCAGAAGGCAGATATCGCACTGTCATCGAAAACGCCAGCGACACGATCCTGCTGCTCAACCGCGACGGGGAAATACTCGACGCCAACAACGCCGCCCTGGGCATATTCGAGAGGAAGACCAGGAAGGACATCATCGGCAAATCATTCCCCTCCATGCTCACCGACCTCCCAGACTATCCGTTCAACATGGAATCATACTGGGAGGATACGCTGAGAAAAAACCATCAGGATGAATCGCTGATCCACAGCGTCCAGCTCCACGCCCTTTCCTCGACAGGCAAGAAAATAGAGCTGGACATAGCCCTCAACATCATTGAGGTTGAAAACGTCAAGGTCCTGATCATCTTCGGCAGGAATGTCACCGAGCAGAACAGGCTCAACCGCGAACAGGAGGAGCTCAAGGAGGAGCTGGCGCACGCACAGAGGCTCGAATCGGTCGGACAGCTCGCCGGAGGCGTCGCGCACGACTTCAACAACTTCCTGCATGCCATCCAAGGAAACCTGGACATCCTCCTGCTCATGCACGATGTCGAGGACGAGAAAGTCCTGAAGCACCTTGAAAGAATAAACGGCATCACCAACCAGGCGGCAAAGCTGACCCAGGAGCTCCTCGGATTCGCCCGCAAGGGTAAATACCACGAGGAAATACTGGATCTGGGCAGGCTAATGCGGGAAACACTCGAACTGTTCAGCCCCCAGTCACTCGAGACCACTGAACTCCAGTCGTCCATTGAAAAGATGAAAATGCCTGTGAAGGGCGATGCCGTACAGCTGAAACAGGTTTTCCTGAATATCCTGATAAACGCAAGGGATGCTGTAAACGCGAATGACTCCAAGGAGAAAAAGATTATACTGGAAGTGAGGCCCGCATACAACTACAAGGCGGAATTCATTCCACCTGCCGAAAGGGAAAACCCCCATCCAAACGAATTCCTATGCGTTAAGATCGAGGACAATGGAATAGGCATGGACAAGGAAACACTGAGCCGCATCTATGATCCATTCTTCACCACTAAACCCATTGGCAAGGGCACCGGCATGGGGCTGGCGATGGCATACGGCGCAATCACCAACCACCATGGCTGGATCTATGTCACAAGTGAAGAACTCAAAGGTACGACCTTCTATGTATTCCTGCCTGAATACAGGGGGAGGAATGATTAAAAATCCATTTCCTAAACATATCAGGCATGTCGCCATCGTATCCCTGGCGGGAAAACCTAACAGGGATGCCATATCCTCGACCCGCAAGCTCCTGAAAGGCTTCGGCATCAGGACAACCGTCATGCCGAATGTCTTCGCCCCTGAACTCGGAGACAAGCTCCCATCACCCTGCGAACTCCGCATTTCCGACTTCAACAGGGCTTTGAAGGATAAGACCGTCGACCTGGTCCTGAGTTCGCGTGGCGGCTACGGTTCGGCGCAGATGCTCGACAAGGTCGACTGGCAACTGCTGGAAAAAAGAAATATTCCGGTCCTCGGCTACAGCGACATCACCGCCTTCCATCTTGCGATGTTCGCAAAAAAAGCGGGAATCGCAATCTCTTCACCTATGACATCCGAACTTCCAAGGGCGCTCAGGCATTCCCTGACTTGGGAATGCCTTTCTTCCTCTTTTTCCCCTTCTCCGGGTCATATTTTTCCGCTCGCGGAAAAATATAAATTGAAGGTGATAAAGAAAGGCAAAGCCTCAGGGCGGATAATACCGGTCAACCTAACAGTCCTGACGACCATGATCGGCACACCGTATCTTCCAGACTTGAAAGGCGCCGTGCTCCTGGTCGAGGATCTATGCGAGCCTCCCTACAAGCTCGACCGGTATCTCACCCATCTGCAGCTGGCTGGTGTGTTGAAAGATATTTCCGCCCTGCTCCTAGGAAATTTCCGTCGCTGCGGAAATGAAAAGGAAAGACTGAAGATCTTTGCGAAATTCGCAGACAAGGTGAACGGCCCGGTGATTTCAGGCATCCCTTTCGGCCACATCAAGCGCCGCCTCTGCATCCGCTTCGGATCAGAGATTGAAATTGACAATGGCAAGTTTTTTGCAAAGCAAAAAATTTAAATATCATGAAAACCTAAAAATGATCTCCACTCCAGTATTAGTGCTGAGGAAGACTCCCTATAGCGAGACCAGTATCATCGCGGCAACTTTGAGCCCGGAACACGGACGCATTGATTTCATGATCAAGGGCGCAAAGCAGATTTCCAGGAAAAAGTTCCCGCAGGTCGACCTCTTCCGCGAACTGGAAGTCAGCTTCAAGCATAGGGATACCGGCCTCAACAGCATTCATGACGTGGAACTCCTCCATTCCTATGACAGCATCGCCAACTTCCCCCAGAACTTCCTCAAAGGGTGCGCGATAGGAACTTTTATACTGCGGAATTCGCAGAGCATGATCCCGTCTCCAGAAGTCTATTCCGCGCTGAAAACTGCATTCTCAGCCCTGGGCAGGTCCAAAACAGAAGTTCCGTGGACGGAACTGGTGAAGCTTGTCTATCTTGACGAGCACGGCTTCCTTCCAGAGGCGATGAATTTCAGCATGGATCCTAAGAAGATGGAAGCCATGAAAAACCTGATTGATTCCATAATATCCGGAACTCCCCTGCCCGATTATCCGCAGAAGACCTGGCTGACACTCTCCGAATGGATCGACAAGCTCTGCAAATACCATGAACTGGAATAAATTTTCCGGGACGGAAAATTTATAAAAAAGGGCATCCTTTCAAGCAAGCACTTTTCCTGCAATCCTCCTTCGCCATTCGGACGAAGAGCGCATGGAATTCGTTGAAGAGCTTCGGGTCGGACGGAAGATTGTCCATGAAATATTTCTGGAGTTCATGATAATCAATGTTTGGCTTGAACCCGAAATGCCTTGCCATAATCCTTTTTGTATAGGCGTCAATCACGAATGTCGGCAGATTGAAGCTGTATAGGAGGATGCAGTCGGCTGTCTCAGGGCCGACGCCTTTCACCGACAATATAGACTCCCTCCAGAAGGCAAGGGGTTTCCCCTTTGGATGGAGCTTGTCATCATTGACATTTGCAAGCCACCAGTCAGTGACCGCAAGGAGACGCTGCGCCTTCAACCTGTAGAATCCGGATGGATGAATGGCCTTTTCGAGTTTTGACAACGGCATATTCCTAATCTTAACAGGACAGAGGTGCCTGGACCTCTTCAGGTTGGAAATAGCCATTTCCACGTTCGACCAGCTTGTGTTCTGCGTGAGGACTGCGCCGACGCATGTCTCCCACGGGGTGTCTCCAGGCCACCAGTGCTGAGGCCCGTAGATCCTGTAAAGCACTTTATAAACCTTATGTAAATCTGCCTTATTTCGTGTCATTCGTGTGTTTCGTGGTTAAAGCAGGTTCATCAGTTCGCTGAATGAGCTTACTGAATAGTCCGCGAATTCCGCATACGACGTACTGCCCGGATTGGCAAAAAAGCATGTCCTTGTCCCTGCGGCCCTGCCACATTCGATATCGTGTATGTAGTCGCCGACAACCAGAGCCTCGTCAGGATTCAGCTTCCACTTTTCAAGCATGTGGATTACTGGTTCCGGCCTGGGCTTCATGAAGGGATATTCACGGGTTATGACTTGGTCGAACTGGATGCCGGTCACTTCCATGAAGGACTGTACGCTCCTCCTGCTGTTCCTGGTAAGGAGCCCGAGCCTTACATCCTTTTTGCGCAGAATGACAAGCGACTCGACGACTCCGTCCTGAAGCCGCATTTCGACGGAGGCCGCCGCCTCATGCCTTTCAATCACTTTCCACGCCTTCCGCTTATTTTCATCGGGCATGGAATTTAAAGCCGACACGATGTCGCCGGCAGGAGGTAGTCCGGCCTCCTTGCGTATAAGGCCGAAGTCGAGCAATGGGACGGTAAGAGTGCCGTCCATATCAAAGATAACAGCTTTAAATTTCATATATGTAGAACTATACTATGTTAAATATAACTTTAACTGGAAAAAAGAATTATGAAAGTCCTGAGATTCTTTATTGTTTTCCTAATATCGATGGCATGCGGCTGCGCCATCAACTATCCTTCAAAAGCCGTCAGCAAGGCCCGCGCATATGTCCTTGCAAACATGCCCGAACTTTCCGAGAAGGCCATCTACACCGTCAAATACACTCCGCCGCGGATCTTCCAGAAACGGATCCTCGTAAGAGGTGGGACTCCGGAGGATTCCAAGAATGATGTCATGCACACCTGCATAGTATGGCCGTATCCGGATCAGGAAGGCATGAATATTGTCGTGGCAGGCGTGAGCGAGAGGCGCATGGACGACTGGTCTCCAATACGGGTGGTCATAAGGAAGATGGATGACAATGAGTTAGCCGACGACAAGGACAAAGGCGATTTTGGAGGGCCTTCAAACAAATGAAAAGCATGACAGGATATGGTTCCTCCGAACACCGCTGCGACTCGGGAGTGACTTTCTCGGTCGAGATCTTCTCCGTCAACAAGAAAAACCTTGAGTTCCGCATATCCCTTCCGAAAGAGGCCCTGCAGCTTGAACCTTTCATAAGGCAGATCATCGCAAAGAAGCTCTCCCGCGGCTTTATAACCGCTAGGCTCAACATCACGGCCGATGAATCATTCCTTAAGCAGTCGGTGAGGATGAACGAGGCCCTTGCCAAGGTCTATTATAATAAGATCAGGAACATGCAGGAGAAAACCGGCATCCCGGGTTCCATGGAGATTTCTGAGATAGTGAAGCTTCCCGGAGTGGTCGAGGACAGCCTTGAAGGCTCGGAATTCATGAAGAACGAGGAATGCCTGGCCGAAGCGGTCAACGCCGCACTCGACAAACTCATTGAAATGAGGTCCAAGGAGGGAGATTCGCTCAAAAACGACATTCTGCAGAGACTGGCCTCCCTTGAATCCACTGCCTCTAAAATCAGGCCGCTCGCCGAGAAGATACCTGCTGTACAGAAAGAACAGCTTCTGAGGCGGCTCCAGGAAAGCGGGCTCCAGATCAGCTCCAATGATGAACGAGTGCACAGGGAGCTTGTGATCTTCGCCGACCGGAGCGATGTGACCGAGGAGCTTACGCGTCTCAAAAGCCATTTCAAGCAGTTCAGGGAATTCATGGAAAAAACGGATCCGTGCGGAAGGTCGATGGATTTCCTGACACAGGAGATACAGAGGGAGATAACGACCGTCGGAAACAAGGCCCTGCAGTGCGAGATATCCCCGCTCGTAGTCGAATTCAAGACGGAACTTGAGAAGATCCGCGAGCAGATCCAGAACATCGAATGATAAAGAATCTCCTTCGTAGATTCTTTATTTCCTGCGTTGATTATCTCAATGCTGCGGGCAGTTTCCTCGCGGCGGATGAGCTCCTCCGTCCACCCGCACTTGTGGATGGCGGGATCTATCTGTCTTGCGCAAAAAAAAAGCAGGAGTTAGCATCTGATACGTCAAAAAAAACAAGCTGTGCCTATTTGGGAACCTTTTTAATTCAATATCCGATGTAGTGGAATAATGGGTTAAAAGCCATATATTAAGACAATATAATTTCCCGAAGCTGATCCATTTGAAATAAAGGATTACATCATGAAAGAATGCCCGAACGATAATTTTGTGCCGGAAATAAGAACCGGCTATCTGGACGACGTAGTCCGGAAAATATGCAAAACCTACGAGGACAGCAAGGGGATAAACCACATCGAGGGGTTCAACCTTCCCAACGAGACCGAGGTATTGCACATCCTCCAGGATTTCGTCGAGATCATATTCCCGGGTTATTCCGGAAGGAAGGCTCTCAACCTGAAAAGCATCCACTACAGCGTCGGAGAGACCCTGTCGAGGGTATATCTCCAGCTTACGGACCAGATCTCCCGCTCGTTCAGGTACAACTGCGAGATGAACAACTGCAAGGACTGCAATGTTCCGGAGATGTCCGAGAAGGCCGTCAAGAACCTGATAGGAAGGCTTCCGGAGATCCGTGAGATAATGAAGCTCGACGTGATGGCGGCATTTGAAGGGGATCCGGCGGCGAGGAATCTCGACGAGATAGTGCTGAGCTATCCTGGCATCAAGGCCATAACCATGCAGAGGATCGCGCATGAGCTGTACGCGTCGAACGTGCCACTGATCCCCAGGATGATGGGCGAATACGCCCACACTGTCACCGGCATCGACATACATCCCGGCGCAAAGCTCGGGAAAAGCATGTTCATTGACCATGGAACCGGCGTCGTGATCGGGGAGACCTGCGAGATCGGCAACAACGTGAAGATCTACCAGGGAGTCACACTTGGAGCGCTGAGCTTCCCCAAGGACGCCTGCGGCAAGATAATCAAGGGTGCAAAGCGCCATCCGACGATCGAGGATGATGTCACAATCTATTCAGGGGCCACCATCCTTGGGAACATCGTGATTGGAAAAGGTTCGATGATCGGGGGGAATGTCTGGCTTACCGAAAGCGTCGAGCCAGGAACCAGGGTCACCATCTCCCCTCCGGAACTGAAAATAAAAAGCGGAAAAAAGGTGTGAACCATGCTTAACAGGAAACTTCTCATGCTCAAGGAATCCGCCCTCAGGGCCCTTGAAGACTATCTCGACGTGAAAAAAGACGAGCCGGTACTCCTCCTCTATGATTCCTCCACGCGGGAGATAGCCGACGGCTTCTATGTCGCCGCAAAAGACAATGGTGCGGATCTGACAAGCCTTGAGATGAAGACGACAGGCGGCCATGGGCGCGAACCTGATCCGGACACTGCGGAACAGATGAAGAAGTTCAAGGTGGTCATCGCGCCCACTAAATATTCCCTGACGCATACAAAGGCCGTCATCGAGGCAAGGAAGGCGGGTGCGAGGGTCGCAACCCTGCCCGGAATCAACTTCGAAGTGTTCACCCAGGGACTCAGGACAAATCCTGCAAAACTGGAATCCGCCGCGGAGATCTGGTGCGATATCCTGGAAGGCAAGCACAGGATCAAGGTCACTTCCGAGGCCGGAACTGATCTGGCCTTCGCGATAGGAGCCTATCCTGTCCATGAGGATACCGGACGGATCATCGAAAGCGGCCAATACGGCAACCTGCCGGCAGGCGAAGCGTTCATCGCTCCCGACTTCGGCACTGCGGAAGGGACAATCATCATAGATGGCAGCATCGGCGGTCTTCCCTGGGACAAAAAAACACCTCCGGCGAAGATAATCATCGAGGCCGGTGCGATAAAATCATTTGAGGGCGAAAGATCCCAGGCTCTTAAAAGGCTTCTCGACTCCTATGGGCCGAAGGCGCTGAACATGGCGGAATTCGGAATAGGGACGAATCCGGATCTCGAACTGACTGGAAATCTCCTCGGCGACGAGAAAGTCAAAGGCACTGTCCATTTTGCATTCGGCAACAATACCGCGATGGGCGGGGACAACTACGTCCAGGTCCATATCGACTGCCTGGTACTCTCCCCCGACGTCCTGATTGAAAGCAGGCACGTCATGCACCAGGGAAAATGGCTTATAGAAAAATAAAAAGGAGTACCTTTTTATTTTTAACTATGGAACTAAGAAACAAAGACACCAAACATGCCCTACTCCCATATCAAACCCCAGCTTGAAGGGATAAAACTGCGAATTTCGCAGGCCTCGGAACAATCCGGAAGGAGGCCTGAAGATGTAAAGCTTGTGGCCGTCTGCAAGACATTTCCGCCGGAAGCCGTACTTGAAGCATACAACGCGGGACAGCGCATGTTCGGGGAGAACCGGGTACAGGAAATGTTTTCAAAGGCCGGAATCCTTCCTCCTGACATCGAGTGGCATCTGATTGGACATCTCCAGGGTAACAAGGCCGTGAACGCGGTCAGGACCGCGAAAATGATCCATGCGGTGGATTCGGAAGACCTCATCGCACGGATAAACAGGATTGCCCTGGCATCCGGGAACAAGCAGGAGATTCTCCTTGAAATAAACATTTCCGGGGAGGAATCCAAGTTCGGGCTCGGGAACGAGGCCCAGATCATGAAATGCGCAGAGGCTGCTCTTAAGTCAACGAATGTGGAACTGAGGGGTCTCATGACCATGGCCCCATACGAGGCGCCGGAAATCGAACTCCGCAAAATATTCTCCGGACTGCGCGAACTCCGCAATAAAATAGAAACTGCATATTCTGCAAGGCTTCCGGAACTTTCCATGGGCATGAGCGGAGATTATGAGGCAGCCATAGCCGAAGGTGCCACTATCGTGCGAATTGGAACTGCCATCTTCGGGAAAAGGACTAAAAATGCCAACTAGACTTCCAGCCGAATGGGAGACTCAGAGCGCCGTCCTCCTTGCCTGGCCCCATGAGAGGACGAACTGGGCGCCATATCTGGACAGCACCAGAAACAATTTCCTGGAAATCATCGGAGCAACCCTCAAATACCAGCATGTCATTCTTGCAGTCGCCGATCAATCCCAGGAAAAACATGTACGCAGCAAAATATCCTCTGCAGATTTGCACATTTATGAAACGCCCTGCGACGACACCTGGGCCCGCGACTTCGGTCCTATAACCGTCATGAAAGACGAAAATCCTGCATTATTGGATTTCGTATTCAACGGCTGGGGCAGGAAGCACGCCTTCGAGAAGGACAATCTGATAACCAGGAACCTGCACGCACTCGGCGCGTTCGGAACAAGCAGGCTGGAACAGGTTGATCTCGTATTAGAAGGCGGAAGCATAGAAAGCGATGGAAAAGGGACAATCCTCACCACATCCCAGTGCCTCCTCAACCCCAACCGGAACCCGAGCCTGTCAAAAAAACAGATCGAGGAGAAGCTGGAACGCGTTCTTGGAGCCAGAAGATTTCTCTGGCTCAACCATGGATACCTTGAAGGGGACGATACCGACGCCCATGTGGACACCCTTGCGAGATTCGCACCTGATGACACGATACTCTACGTTTCATGCGACGACAGGAGAGATTCCCATTACAAGGAATTGAAGCTGATGGAGGAGGAGATCAGGTCATTCCGCACTGCTTCAGGCAAGCCATACAGGCTTGTCCCCCTGCCGTGGCCCGCCGCGAAGCATGACATTGATGGCAACAGGCTTCCTGCGACCTACGCAAACTTCCTTATAATAAACGGGGCGGTATTGGTTCCAACATATAATGATAAGAACGACGTTCCTGCCATGGATACGATCAGGACTGTTTTTCCTGACAGGGAGATAATCGGCATCACATGCCTGCAATTGATCCAGCAGCACGGTTCCCTGCACTGCGTGACAATGCAGATCCCCAAAGGCGTCCGAAGTAGAGTAGGATGATTGGATTTATTCGCCTGTGGCGAATTGATGGATGACTGTTACTGGGTTTGAATTCAATAGATATGTTTTTCATTTGTCCTTGTGTCTCCGTGTCTTGGTGGTACAATAAATTCATGAAAATCGGAATCATACAGCAGAAATGTTCGTCAAACCGTTCGGAGTCCATTGCCGCGAGCGAGGCAGGGATCCGCAAGGCCGCATCCAAAGGGTCGAAACTTGCAATACTGCCCGAACTGCATGCTTCACAATATTTCTGCCAGACGGAGAATCCGGATTTCTTCGATCTGGCTGAAACCATTCCCGGACCAAGCACGGAATATTTCGGGAAGCTCGCCAGGAAGCTGAAGATTGTCCTTGTGATCTCCCTTTTCGAGAAACGCGCTCCAGGACTTTACCACAATACGGCAGTCGTCATCGAGAAAACCGGCAGGATTGCCGGCAAATACCGCAAGATGCATATTCCGGACGATCCGGGATACTATGAAAAATATTATTTCGCTCCTGGAGATCTCGGATTCAATCCGATAGAAACATCTGTTGGAAAGCTTGGTGTCATGGTCTGCTGGGACCAGTGGTATCCCGAGGCCGCACGCCTGATGGCTCTTGCTGGTGCGGACATGCTGATCTATCCGACCGCGATCGGATGGGATCCTTCTGTCGATAAAGAAGAGCAGCAAAGACAGATTGATTCCTGGGTCATGATCCAGAGATCCCACGCGATCGCAAACGGCATTCCGGTAATCAGCGTCAACCGGGTCGGGTTCGAGCCCTCCCCTTCAGGGAAGAAAGGGCAAGGCATCAAGTTCTGGGGGAATTCCTTCATCGCCGGACAGCAGGGTGAAATGCTGGCAGCCGCAGGAACAGAGGAGGAGGAAGTGATCGTGACAGATGTGGATCTCGGACGCACCGAGAAAGTCCGCAGGAACTGGCCATTCCTGAGGGACAGGAGGATTGACTGTTTTTCAGATCTCTGCAGGCGTTTCAGGAAATAATTCCCGAGGCAGATTCATCCCTGATGATGAGATGGCATGAGTTGAATGGTGTTAAGTTAAAGATACATTAATCAAGACAGCCTAAAGGCTGGACTCCAAATTTTGGAGTTCAAACTTTAGTTTGTCTTCGTCAACCTTCATCATTCTGGTTTGAGCGCAATGGAACAAAAAACAGAAAGAAGAATGGTACACCTTAAAAGGCGTACCTACCTAGTGTCATGTATCGCAAATAGGCCGAAATAAAACGTGGGGGATTTTGGATGTTCAGTCTGTACGACTCCGCTAAGGCGATGCTGAAGCATCGTTGTGCGGAGGCGGACGGGCTGAACGCCGAAAGACCCACGCCGTAATACGGTTATGTCTCTTTTTGCGCGGCCTTCGTCTTGGCCGGAACCGACGATACTTCAGTATCGCCTTGTTCCATCCAAGCCAAATCCGCATCAAAAATAGACATAATTTTATTCGGCGTATTTGCGATACATGACACTAGGTTAAATATTTTTCAAAACAAGGAATAAATCCCATGATCGGAAGCTTAACAGGAATCCTCAAGGAATCGTCTTTCACTGAAATACTCATCGATGTCAACGGCGTCGGCTATCTTGTATTCATACCTCTTTGCACGTTCGACAAGCTGCCGAAGGTGGGCGAGAAGGCGAGCATACTCGTTTACACGAACGTCAAGGAGGACGACATACAGCTCTACGGGTTTGCGACCGCCCAGGAGAAGCAGCTGTTCAAATTGCTTATGACAGTATCGGGGATCGGTCCGAAGATCGCCTTGAACGTCCTCAGCACCATGAGCGTATCAAGCTTCTGCGCTGCAGTTGCAAACGCTGACTTGAAGGCCATCAACGGGATAAGCGGGATCGGCAAGAAAACCGCCGAACTTCTCGTTCTTGAGCTCAAGAACAAGGTCAAGGACATCTCTCCTGAATCGTCATTTGAGAAGGCGAAAGTACCTGATGCCCTCTCCAAGTCCATGGAAGATGCAGTACGAGCCCTTGTCCAGCTTGGATTCAAGCAGGAGAACGCGATGAAGGCCATACACGAGCTTGCAGCCGGGAAAGATCCGAAGGAATGCTCGACGGAGAACCTTATAAGGCTGGCATTGCGCTCCCTGAACAAATAAGGATAGAACAGCTCTTGCGAGCTTAACTACGAACAAATGCGATGCGCTTATAAATTTTGGCGTATGCCAAAATTTATCCCTTGATGGCGCCTTCGGTGAGGCCTTTGGTGAAGAGCTTCATTGTAAAGATGAAGAGTATGATGATCGGTATGCTTGCCAGCGCGTAGCCCGCCATGAGAGGCCCCCACAGCTTGATGTATTCACCGGCTATCCTGAGCAGCTGCACCATGACGGGCAGTTTGCCATGGTCGCGTATGACGATGAGGGGCATGACGAAATCGTTCCACTGGGAGATGAAGTTCATGACGCCGACAGTTCCAAGGATTGGTCCGGCAAGAGGGAGGACGATGATCCGCATCTGCTGGAAATGGTTCGCTCCATCGATCTCGGCCGCCTCGAAAAGATCCCCGGGAATGTCCTCGACAAATGATCGCAGCACGAATATGGCGAATATCTGGCCGGAGGAGGTCCCTACGATAATGAGACATGTGAGGGTGTTCAGGAGGTTCATGTCGTTGAGGAGGTTGAACAGGGGGATCAGGTTTGCTATCGCAGGCATCATCATCATGACGAGTATGGCGTTCCACAGGAAAGTGGACATCGGCATCTTGTGCCTGGCGAAGAAGTACGCGGCGCACAGCGCGACGAACAGCGTAAGGATAGTTCCGGTAATGGATATGACAAGACTGTTGGCCAGGGATGGGGTGATCATCTCGTAGGCGGTCACCCAGTTCTCCCAGTGGAAAGGCTTCGTGAGAGTTGCCGGCGCAAAATAGAACTGCCTGTTGTCCTTGAGACTGACAATCACCATCAGATACAGGGGCATGAGCGCCATCGCCAGGACGAAAAGAATCGTGAAATGCTTCAAACCTCTGAGCAGGATATCAGTAATGAAGTTCATTGCCTTGAGCTTGTCATCCCTGATGACAATGACCGGCGCTTTCTGATTATGGGAAGGAGCCTCACTCTTTTCAAACACGATCTTCAGGTTCCCCTTGAGATTCCTGAAGAAGAAGACAATATCCGAATAAGGTATGGATGCAATCAGGAGGGCGATTCCTACAGCTCTGAAATGACCGCTATAGAAAGTGAGTATTGAAACAGCAAAAGCTGCTCCCTGGATTGTCTTCTTCTGCCACTCCCTCATATCGTTCCACATGGTCAGGATGTTGCTCATCTTCTGGAGGCTCATGACGATGGCCGTGAGGATGATACCGACCGCGCAGGCGAATCCCATTTCCTGGTCGATGAAGGCCTTTCTCAGCATGAACAGGGCGGGAACCGTGGCGTTGCCCCCGGGACCTCCTTCAATACCGGCCAGGGCCAGGATCATTCCAGCGTCCTTGATCGTATCGATTATTACAAAGACCAGCAGGAGCTTGATAGATGAAGTTATCAGCGGCAGTTCTATCTTTGTGAACTTCGACCACCAGGTCACTCCATCCACATCGGCAGCCTCGTAGATATCCTTTGGTATTCCCTGGAGCCTTGCGAGATAGGTGAGGACTGCGAACGATCCTACCCATGGGAATCCCCAGAGGATGCACGCAGACACGATAAGGTTCGGATCGCCCAGCCAGGCAGGGGCGTTGCCCTCCTTGAAAATACCTCCCCAGTTGAAGAAATGGTCGACCCATACAAGGACATTGAAGAGTCCGCTTGAGAAGAGGAACTTGTTGAGATAGCCGGCGGTGGCTTCGAAAAAGAATGAACGCCAGATCAAAACTATGATGAGACCAGGAATCACCATTGGTATCACAAACAGGATCCTGTAAGTAAGCTGCATGAATTCGCCGCGGCACCGGTGGATGCACACGGCCACGGCAAGGGCCGGGATCATCTTGGCGATGTTCCAGATGCCGAGGGTGAATGCGAGCTCGAAGGAACGCCAGAAGTCCGAGTTCTTGAGGAGCTTCAAATAATTCTCGAATCCGACAAATTCCGAGATGTCGGCGCCGTTCCACCTGTAGAAGCTGTGGAACACGCCGCTCAGCGCGGGATAATACTGGAAAAGGGCTATCAGAATGATCGTAGGGACGATGAATAGATACATCTCCCAGTGATATCCTACCTGCTTCCAGTGGATCTTCTTGCCTTCCATAATAAAAAACCTTGTTTTTTATATATAAATCCGAAACATGCTTCGAATTTATTTCTTTTCCTTCTTCACCCGCTCTTTGATCTTCGCCAGCAATTCTGGACTGTACTCATAAGGCCCGTATTCGTTTGTAAAAGGCGGCCCTTCATTCACCCAATGCATCTGGGTTGAAACCCATATCTCGTAGAAGACCTGGCGGTCCCTTGTCTGCGTCCTGTATTTTATCCAGAACGAATTGGCCTCCGGCGAATCATTTTTAGACAGCAGGGCCTGGGAGCGTATTCCAGTCAGGAACCGTTCGTTCACCGGTATCACCCTCTTGTTGTTTTTCTTCTGCTCCATGAAATCATCGTATCCCTTTTCCTTGTAGAAGGGTTCGAACTGCTCTACCAACTGCTTGAAGGTGAAATTGGGGTCCACCTGGTAAAGTGATGCAAGCTGCATCCATCTGATCCAAGTCTCGCCGCCAAGCCAAACGTTGAAATTGCCGTAGATACCGGTGAAACATGGCTTGAAATCATTGAGGAACGGGACTATCTCCGTGTCAATCACTGAAGGAATCCACCCGATGATCTTGTTCAGCTTTTCGTTGCTCTTCTTTGATGCCATGAATAGGAGGAAATCAAATGCAACTTCAGGATTCCTGCTGGTTCTTGTAACTGAATAGTTGAATCCAAGTCCGGGATTCTCATATCTTGGTCCGGCGACTACATCTCCATATGCAGGATCATCCTTGGTCGGCATCGGAAAATCCATTATTCCAACGGTGAAATTCCCTTTGGCCTGTTCCTGGAGGCTCAAGGCATCCCAGGTGCCTGTGGTCATGAACAAGGCCCGCTTCTGGGCGAAAAGGAAGACTCCTTCGTCACGTGACAGCCCTGTAAATCCGGGCTGGCAGAAATCCGCAATCTCACGGACCATATTGTATTTTGCGGCAATCGGCTTGCAGTCAAAGTTCAGAAGGCCTGCTTTTATCGCGATATAGAACTCATCATTTCCAACAACACCGTCCCTGTTCAAGTCAGCCTTGTCCAAAACTTTGTATGTCATCATTTCACAGAGGGCGCCTTCCCATATCCCGAAGTGATATTTCGAACCGACTACAGGGATATAATTGCGTCCTTTTTCGTCCTTCATCGCCTTCACCTTGTTGCAGAGGTCGAAGAACTCCCTGTAGGTCTTCGGAGGATTGTTGGCGCCTGTCAGCTTCTCAAGCAGATCGACATTATAGAACACCCTGACCGTGAAACTTGACAGGGGGATCGCCATGTATTCCTGCAGTTCGTTCACATAACCTGCCGCCATACCGTCCTTGAAAGTGTTCCTCAGCGGAACATTGGCAAGCTCATTGTCCTTGTTATATGGGTTTGGCTTGTTCACAAAGGGGGTCATCACGAAACAGTAGCGGTTATAGTAGGCAAGCATGACCTGGTAGGGGATCATCCCCATTTCAATGATGTCCGGAGCCGTACCGCTCATGATCTGGGTACTGAGCCACTGTCCGTATGTGCCTTCGGGGATCGCCTCCTGCAGGATCCGCACGTTCGGATGGGTCTTCTGATATTCCTTCGCCAGCTCGTTGATGCCGTCTCGCACTCCAGTTTCAAGCTGCCAATGGCTTATCCTGAGAGTTATGGTCCCAGGCGGCGCCTCATTGTACCTGTACAGCGCGACGGATATCAACGCCCATACATACACGACCATGATTATGATCAGTGCATGATATTTCCTTAAAAACTCAAAAATGTTCTTCAAGATTATAATCGTCCTTTTCTCTTTGGAACTGACAACCGGCTGCTGGCGACTGACGACGGCGCGGTGCGGAGAACACGCCCTACCTCAGTTCTCCGCCTTCAGCTTCGCTTCAAGCGCATCCATCCTCTCCAAGGCCCTCATAGCTCCGAAATTCCTTCTCTCCATGGGATATTCCTTCATCATGAGCTTATAGTATTTGCGGGCCGTTTCAAAATCTCCGACCTCGAATTCCGCGACAACCGCAATCGACCAATAGGCGTTTGCGTTGTCCATGAAGGGATTAGCAGGATCAATTTCCCTTTTTTCCAGCTCTTTCAGCTTGGCGTCAAGCTGTCCCTGCTTATCTCCGAGAGTCTCACATGCTCTTGAGCAGAGTCCCCATGCGCTGCTGACGAACGGGGAATCCGGATGCGCCTTGAGGAATTCATCGAGTTTCTTCTTTGCAATCACTGCGTCTTCCTTTGTGAATGCCGCAAGATATGCACCAATCATGTAGATAAATGCCTCGTGCCCCGCAATCTTGTCGGGGAATTTTTCATATACCTTCTGGTACTCATCCCTGACTTTAGGATAATCAGGTGTCTGGTCTGCCGGGACCATGTGTAGCATTCTCACAAGGGCTAGCATGCTCCAGGCGTCATAATCGCTGCCTGGCGCTCTTTTGATCACTTCATTGAATAATTCCGCGGCCTTCTCCTTGTCACCGCCGGGGAGCTTGAGCCAATTCGTGCATCCAAGACCATACAGCGCCTGTATCTGTTCATCGGAATTTTCCGGGACGCCGTCAAGTACCTTCTGGAAGAGCTTTATCGCCTGCTTGTATTCACCCATCTTGAACTGCAGCCATCCGGCGGCAATCACCTCGGCGGGTTTTTCAACCTTTGATTTCTTCTTCTCAATGAGAAAGAAGACCGCCGCAAAAGCGACGGTTATAAGTATAAGAACTATTATGAGTATTTGAAACGGCCTATTTGACTTCACAGACTTTCCCGCATTAAAGCAAATTTCTTATAAGGTTAATCCATTCATCCGAAAATCAATTAGTCTTTGCGAATTTCGCAGATTTATTTTGGGATGGGTTCGATCTGGAGAAGCCATCAGGATTTATACATCGATCAAATCCTGCTGGAAAACTTATTTACTTTGATATATCTTTTGTGAGTAAACATTGTCTGCCAATTGCTGGATAAATGAGGATTTGTCGAATGCATGACACTAGGGAAAAGTTCATCAGGCGGCTCGAAAGATGGCTGCTGCGCAGCGATTTCCCAAGAATCCAGATGTTCGTCATCCTGTTCAGCACAGGCGTATTCGGATTCCTGTTCTCGTTCCTCCTGCTGAAAATCGGCATGACCCAGATGTGGATGAGGTATCCTGCCGCCGTGTGCCTTTCATACCTGGTATTCCTCGTACTCCTTTGGATATGGCTTCAATACCAGGAATACATGGAACCTCAGTCAACGGTGGATGATGGAATTGATGCTGTGGAAAACCTGCATGAAGGCATTTCAAGCTCCTCGCTCGAAGACATCGGCCTCTCCGGAGATATCCCGGGTCTCGACGCTGACGAACTTGCCTGCCTGATAATACTGCTCATCGCCGTATGCGCCGGACTGATCGTATGCTTATACGTCGTCTGGACAGCACCCAATCTGCTTGCCGAACTGATGCTGGATGCATTCATATTGAACAGGGTCTACAAACGCGTAAAAAGCAATTATGATTCCAACTGGCTGATTACAGCCCTGCGCCGGACCTGGTTTCCGGCATTCCTGCTTGCAGTCTTCCTGTCGGTTGCCGGTTTCGCAATGCAGAGGATCGAGCCAAAAGCCAATTCAATCGGCCCGTTCCTTAGACATATCACGGAAAATTATCTCTGAGACAATATTTCTTAGACTGCGACGATTCCAAAACTACGGACGCGGCAAGCGCGTCCCTCCATTTCTTACGCCCGTTTCGGGCGTGGAGGGTCATGCTTGCCATGACCGATTCTTGAATTTTGAAATTGCCTCAGACTGCAAAACAATATTTTCCAGCCTTGTCTATGGTCTTGTCCACTCCCGGCAGCCTGACATGCAGCTTCACTCCCGAAGGGATGATCACTTCCGCATCGACCCGCCCACCGTTTCTCTTCCATCTCGCCTTGATTGCGCCTTTTGGAGAGGGCACAGAAGCTTCCGCAGAATCAATTCCGTCCACAAATACAGGAGCAAATTCAATCTCCCCCCAGGCAACACCGCGCTGCCTGATCCCGGCAAGGATGTTCACGAAATGGAATGACGGATGGCCTGTCCAGGCATGCGAACAGGATCCGCCAGCCGGCTCCTCCCAGTCGAACCCTTCCCAGGTCGTACCGGTACTCAACATCGGAGACCACTTCTGCCTGATAAAGTCAATCGACTCTTTTCCATAGCCCAGATTGGACATGGTCTCAAGGACATATGTCGCCCAGAATGCCGAAGGGACCGGCCATGCCGCCTTCTCGTCCTTGAGGTAGGGAAGAATGCGCTTCTCGATCATGTTCTTATGGAATTCAGGTTTGAGATCCAGCATGATCGCCATCACCTGGTCATGGACCGACGGTTCTCCTGAAAACTTCCCCTTTGCATCGAGGCATGCACAGAAAAGTCCGGATTTATTGTCAAAGAACTTTTTGACAATAAGATTCCTGCGATGACTTATTTCAGCGCTGCATTTTTTATGCTCCGCAGTTTTTCCGGCGGCCTTCAGGAGTTTCGCATAGTGCTCCAGAGTGACAAGATGCCATAGGTTGAGGAATGTAGGAACTTTTTCCTTTGGTAAATCCGACCAGTCTTCGAAAAGCCAGAATCGCGGATCGTATATGAGAAGTCCTTCCTCGTCCCTGACTTCCGGCGTCTCGAAATAGCCTAGGACTTCCTTTATTCTCGCATGCTGTTCATGGAAGACAGTCAAGTCCTCGGTCTGCCAGTAATAGTCGTAGACCGTGAGTATCCACGTAAGGGCGAAGTCGGGCAGTATGCACCAGCCCGAAGATGTCGGGGCATGGCCATATGTCAGCCCCTGCGGAGCATGCTGTCCGGCTATTGAATGAATACCTCTGGCAAGCAGCCTTGCATCGCCGTCGATGTAGAAGGTGTTCCTGGCCTGGACACGTGCATCGCCCCACCACTGCGCCTGTTCCCTCCACGGAGTGTCGACATACGCGTCAAGCGAACAGATCTGCTGGGTATGCTTTGAAATTTCATAGATCCCGTTGAGGATCTTGTCCGAAGATTTGAAATCGCCTTTCATCGTAAACGGATAATATGCCGTCCTCAGGCTCAATTTTATCTTCAGCGGTTTCGTAAGATCACGCGCCACAAGCGTGAAATGCCGCGCGCCCATTATGTGGAACAACTCATGGCTTGTGCTTCCTATTGCAGGCCTCAGCCTGTTTGCAAATGCCGCAAGGCATCCGTTCCCAGGCATGAGGAATACAGGAATTCCTTTTCTCAGGCACTGGAAATAATGGAAGTCCAGGATCTCGGCGCCGGTTGCGCCTTCAACTTCAATAATGAGATTTCCAACCGCGAACTTCCCCATGTCGAAAGTGATCGCGCTGAATTTCCCTTTTCCCTCGGGCGTTACGGTTACTTCGATGGATTCCTTACCTTTGACAGATTTCACTGAAGTGCCGTTTTTCCAGCTCTTCACCGATGAGAATTCATTTTCAATGAAATACCAGGAGATATTCTTGCATGTCCTGTATTCACCGTTGCATTTGCCGACGCCCAGTGAAGTGACTTCCACTGGAGAAATCACTTCTTCACGCAGCATCGGAATCCCGCGCGGCTCCACATTGTCATATGGAGGCTGTCCGAAAGGAGTTGAAAGCAGCTGCTGTCCGTGCGGCGGGAAATATTCAGCCTTCCAGTCTGCAGGCGCCTTCGCGGAGGCGATCCAGCTCCTGTCGCTTTTCGATGCGTCGAAGTCCTCCTGGAAATCCTGCTGCATCGACAGCCTTGCGGTATCGATGTTGTACGCGTAGTCACGTCTCATCTTCCAGGTCTTAGGAGCGGTATTGATCTCAAGATCGCCCCATTTCGCGGCGCAGAGCATTCCGGCCTTGGTGTAATGGAGATATGAGAACGTGCTGATCCCGGGAGTATAAGCTTCGACAGAGATCCAGTTGTGTCCTGACTTGAGGAATTTTTTTACATCCACTTCGTCGAACGGCCAATGCTCCTGATATCCCCTCGCCGGCCCGCGGCAGACGTATTTTCCGTTGACATGCAGCCTGTATGACTTGTCGGCGGTGATAAACAACGGCGCCTTGGAAGGAACCTTCTTCAGTTCAAAATCATACCTGAACTGTGCGAAATGGTTCAGAAGGTACATGTAGCCTTCGGGCCATATCCATACAGATTTTCTCAAGGGATGATCGGCGGCAACAGAGGCAAACACTGAATCGCTCATTGACAATCTCCATTTTTTTACTCTTCCATATCATCATCGTCATAATGGCGATAGCGGAAGATATTATATTTAACATCTCTCACTTTTAATTTTTCCAGCCATTTTGAAATGGCTTCCAATCCTTCCGGAGTGGAATTGAAGGAGGAGCATGTGACATTGAAGAGAAGCCCCTCTTTCGATGCATATCCTCCATTTGCCGCAGTTGCCGGGCCAGCCTTGTCCCCGCCTGAGGATTCCCCGATCCCCATGCATGCGGCCAGTGACTTCCTGAGCTCAGCGGACTTATCCTTGGAATCCGTGGATTCGAGCCATTTCTGATAGAGGTTGACGACTTCCAGGTCGGCTTCAGGGGAGGAACGGATATTCTCCATATGCCTTTTCTGGTTCTCGCGCCTGATTTCCATCTGGCGCTTTTCTATCTTTTCCATCTCCTTGCTGTCACCCCTGCGAAGCGCATCCTTCGTCTTCCTTTTCAGCTCCTGGTTTTCAGTTTCCGCATCAGATCCGAGCTTATTGGAAAAGCTGCTCAGCCGGCCATAGGTTTCCCTGGCGCGTCTGAAATCCTGTATCTCCTTCTTTTCAACGTCCCAGGACGGCGACCATGGAGGTATGAGCTTCTCATGTCCGCAGAACGCGAAATATCCGGTGAGCTCGTTCTTGAGATCCTCCGAGCTCTTCAAGGTGGGCATAAGAAAGGACAGCGAGAGCTGCAAATCGAATCCGTCCCTTACGGCGAAAGCTTCAGAGGCTCCATCCCTTTCAATCTTGTTGAGCCAGGTTGAAACATCCTTCTCGCCGGAATACGGCATGTTCAATGCGACCGACTGTCCGAAAAGCACTGCGCTGGACTCAGCTGGAATGCTCCTTTGAAGCTTCGAATAATTCTCTTCGGCCTTGACGGAATCTCTATAGTTCGCGGCCAGGGTAAGGTTGGATGGCGGCTGGATTGCCGGACATGAAGGGCCTCTCCAGACTTTTGCCGTGCCGACCTTGTATGCCATCTCCGGACGGTTCACGGACGCATCGATGAAATTTCCGAAATCACTGTTTTTGGCTACGTACATGAGCGATGCAGAGACAACCGCCACCATGAAAGAGGAAAAGAGGATGAATACAAAGATGAAGGAGGCTATCCAGTTTGGCGGCCTGGCGTTCAGGGTTCCATATATGCTGACTGTCATCTGCGCCTTGGACTTGATGTTCAGCCCCTTCGGAAACTCTGATTGTACTTCTCCTAGTATCTTCAGCGCCAACTCATCTGGAATCGATGCCGAACCCGAAACCGCAGTGCAGAGGTTCTGCTTCCTCAGCCTGTCGGTAATCTTGGATGTCTTGTATGTCATCGGTATCCCTATCGCAATGAAAATTCCTATTGCACCAATGATCTTGTCGCCTACCGCAATACCTAGACCGAGGAATGCAAGCGCTGCAAGGACACGTGAAAAGACATTTAGGACAGGATGGCGGCAGAAGAGGACCAGGTCCATGACGCGTCCGCCGTCAAGAGGCATGAGGGGAAGGAGGTTGAATCCGTTCAATATCAGCAGCATAAGGGCGAAATCCTTTATCAGGGCATTGTCGGCAATTGTTCCGGCAATCCCAGCTGCAACCCCGAGGGCGATTCCAGGAAGAGGTCCTGCCAGCGACACCACCACCTGCTTCCAGCCGGCTACATTGTAGTTCTGTCCAGAGACAGCCGCTCCGAGGAAAGGAATGAAAAACATCCGCATGTTTCTATATCCGATGATTTTCATCACTATGAAATGACCCATTTCGTGGACGAACAGCACCGCCACGACAAGCAGCAGGAATCTCAACGGCTGCTGTGTTGCCCCAAGTGAAATGAAAAGGGCAAGAGTAACCGCCGCCACCAGGATAAGGGAAGCCCAGCTTGAACGGCTTACCTCCAGGCGTCTTATTTCTGATATGACCGCGCCATCGTCGATTGACATTCCCATCCCATCGCCGCTGGCAAGCGCCTGCGAAATCCTCAGTTTATCATTTCCCGAAACTTCGGCGAATACGCCTCGTTTCAGATGGAAGCCCGTGACCACTTCATGCTGTCTCCTGATCGCCTGCCGCAGATCCCGGGGATTGTTTACCAGGCGGATGACACCGCCTTCCTTTTCAATGGATTTCTGGTGCAGATCCCATAGCCGGGCAGCCGGAAGATTGATTTTCCTGTCCATAACCCAGGACGGTGGTTCGAGCGTATCAGGTTTTCCAGCACTGGAACAGACAAAATGCCCGTCTTCGAATTCCGTGTAGAATACCGGGAATAAATGGAGTTTGGCCTTTGTTTTCTGGCTGAAGTTCCAGCTCCTGTAGTGGATTCTTGCGAACGCTTTTCCTGAAACGTGGCGCAATGTTATCCAGTCAGTCAGGGCCGCATGCAGGGGATCCTCTATCCTGTGGCAGACAGGATCGGAGAAACCAAGCGCATCAAGTTCGCATTTCAAAACGGAAAGCCGTTCCATCTCGGGTTCCGGCAGCTCCTGGATTTCAAAGGGCTCAAGGTCGCGCACGGGCGGATCGTCCGTCGACGAGGGAATCTTCACACGGAATAATTTCAGGATCATCGCGAGAGGAAGCAGGAAAAAAGGAGTTTCCCAGGAATACTCTTTAAGGGTCACTCGGGATGAGTCAATATCATAAAAGCATTTGTCATGGGCTGCCACGGACGTATTGCCGCCGGCCTCCACCGTATTCCCATTTTCTTCCATATAAAAAACACCTTGACTAGAGGACAGGAATTTTGATTTTACAAAAAGTAATACGGGGACGTGAAGAATCAAGCGGTTTCTCCGCATCTGCTACAACTTCGGACATCTGCCGGCTTCAGTGGGTCCTGCGCCTGATTATGTCGTCCTGCACGCTCTTTTCCAATCTTGTGAAGTACGCTGAGAAGCCGCTGACCCTCACGACAAGTCCTGCATGTCTTTCTGGATCTTTCATTGCGGCTTCCAGGATTTCATTGCCCGTGAAGTTGAACTGCAGCTCGTGTATCCTCTTCCTCACAAACTCCTTCGTGAACGACAGGAAGAAGACAGCACCTCTCTCCTGTGTGAAAAATCCAGGATCGAATTTCATGTTTATCACAGTGCCTCCTACTGCCTTCGAATAATCCGGCACTGAAACTGAATTGATGAACGCCGTCGGCCCTTTCATGTCCCTTCCGGAATTGGGGGACGCAGCATCGGAAAGAGGAACGAAAGCCCTTCGCCCATCAGGTGTCGCCTTCACCTCAGCACCACATGGTATGTTCTGGATGTTCGTCGCCATGTTAGCGACAAAACGCCCCCCGTCCACAGTCCTGTGCTCCAGGCACTCGGATGTGAACAGATCAACCAGCCAGGCGGCGATTTCATCAACGTACGCGTCGTCATTCCCATATTTCGGCGCCTTGTTGACCAGCATCAGGCGCATCTCCTCATATCCTGCGAAATTCGCATCAAGCGCCTTCACAAGCTCGTCCAGCGGGATTTTCCTTTCCTCGAAGACTAGTTTCTTCATGGCCGACAAGGAATCCGCGACATTCGCAAGGCCGACACATCCAATCCCGTGGAACCGCTTGAAGACCGCGCCTCCATCATTGATGTCCTTCGCTCTGCCAATACAGTCCTGCGTAAAAGCCGACAGCAACGGATCCGGGAACTTTTCCGGTGGACGACTCGAAATTATATTATTAATGTACTCGACATGTTTCATCAATTCTTTCTTGAATAACTCCGTAAAATGATGGACGAACTCTTCATAGGAAAACTTCCCGTTTTTAGCGCTGTCAATAGCCTTGGACAATACCAATACGAGATTGAAACGGCTGTCACCCCACGCCTGCTGCCTGCCCGCAAGCATCGTCTCGATGCAACCCACCATGCAGTAATCCCTGGCGATCTCGGACGGTATGCCGATGCTCTCCAAGGCCGGAACAGTCACATGGTCATTGAATATCGCCGGAAATCCGATTCCCGTCATGATGACGTCCCCGCAGGCCAGATGATATTTTCTGTCTGAACCATCATGGAACCGCGCCGACAGATTTGTCGACGGTGATTTCACAAGCTTGGTCGCTTCAAGGCATATGTATGTGAGCTCGTTTACGGCATCGCGCCCATCAGGGGTCAGTCCGCCGATGCAGATGTTCGTTACCTCGTGGAATCCTTCGATCTTCGACCAGAGATGACAGAACAGATGAAGCGCCTTCTCATCGTCAATTATTCCTTTCTCAATATCATTCTTATAAAAGGGATAGAGGTATTGGTCTATTCTTCCGAGCGCGTTGTGCCCACGCCCTTCGCTTTCGAGGACGACATGAGTGATCCAGACAAGCTGCATCGCGTCATGAAGGTTCTCAGGAGCTTTTCTTGAAATTCTCTTCAGCCGATCGGCGAGGTCCTTCATTCCCGCCCTGCCCGCTTCCTGCGAACTTCGCAGGATATATGATGAAAAGGATTCCAGCATCATGATTACAGCGGCAAGGAATTCCTTCTGCTTTACGCTGCGTCGCGGTTTCGCCAGGGATCTTTCCGCCCTTTCAATTATTCCTCCGATGCCAATAGTGACTATTTCATAATAATCCGGAAGTGTATGGCTGTGCCCTGAAACGAAATCCCTCCTGCCTCTCTTCTCGTCGGCCTGCACGGCTTCAAGGTATTGGCTCTCGGAAATCCCATCAGGAAGAGTTTTTGAAACAAAGCAGTCCTTGCCTCCAAACAATTCATCATCCGGACTGAGTGGACATGGCAGGTTCTCAAGAGCTTTTGCAAAAGCTTCAGCCATTATGACTGGCGCTGATTTACCCGTCAATTCGTTATCAAGATAATATCTGCCACGCCAGAAATACGTGAGGGTGTGCAGCGGATCAAGATTCTTACCCCTCTCCGCTCCGAGAATTCTTCTCCAATCCCTTCTCATAATTTTCTCCTAACCTTATTCAATTCACATGCCTTACGGCATTAACTACAAACGGAATGCCAATGCAATTTGAATATGTTCGTAGTTAAGCCCGTAAGGGCTGTTCTTCTATTTGATTCTATTTCCGAATGAATTTGAACCTTCATTTGAATACTGCTTTTATCGCCTTCCCCGCTGCGACATCGGCGATTGCGAGATCCGCATCCTGGATCTTGTACTCATGCGTTATGCATTCGCTGAAAGTTTCTGCAATACGTGGATTTGATTTCAGGAATTCCAGATAGGTGCCAATGTCGTCCATGCAGTATTGACCGCTTCCGGTAATCCTTATCGCCTTGAAAGTTATGAGTTCAGGATTGATCTTCACCCCATCGCTCGAGGAATACTGTCCGGGAACGATGTAGCGTCCCCTCGTCCTCACCAGATCCAGACCTTCCGGAAACGCCTCAGGCGAACCGCTTGTCTCGATAACGACATCAGCTCCGTTGCCGCGTCCCAGCTTACCGGCCAGTTGCTGTATCTTCTTGAGTCTTTCCTCTCTTGGAACCTTCCTGTAGTCAAGCACCATTTCGGCGCCAAGCTTCTCGACGATCCTGCTTCTTTCCGGATTGGACGAGGATCCGATCGCAACGACCTTGCACCCGTGGCTGACCGCCAATGCGACCGCGAAAATTCCGAGAGCACCCGTACCTTGGACAACTACAAGTTCGCCTGATTCAAGTCCACCGGCATATGTGCACGCCCGTATGACCGTCGGACCTCCGCACGGGAACGCGGCTGCGGATTTCGCAGTTACTCCGTCAGGAATCCTGACAATGTTCCTTGCCGGAGAAAAAAGATATTCCCCGAATCCTCCATGGAAATGAGGTTTCTCCTCAGGATCCTTCAGATACGTGACCCCGAAGTTCATGCAACTGGACATTTCGCCGTGTCCGCAGCAGAAACACTTTTCGCATGGAATGGCAACGCATGCAATTGCGGTATCTCCTGTCCTGATCGGATTACCAAGGGCGTCCTTGGCTACTGAACCTCCGATTGATTCCACTTTCCCGGTGAACTCATGTCCGATTATGAGCTCCTTGGGAGGCATAGGAAGATTTCCCTTGCAGATGTGTATGTCCGTCCCGCAGATTCCGCTGTATTCCAGCTTGAGCAGGACATTCCCAGGTTCAGGTTTGCCGACAGGATATTTCCGAATATCAAACTTTTCATTCGGACCTTTGAATACGGCCGCAGTTCCTAATTTTTCCATATTACTCTCCTAATTGCTTATGTTATCTTGTAAATATTTTCCACAAACCCGTCATCAACGTTTACCGGTATTTTTGATGATGAATTCAATCGCCTTGACGGTATCGTCGTAGCTGGTAGAGTGACCATTTTTTTCATCAACCAGCAGCATTACATTCCTATTGGTTTTCTTTAACTGCTCTCCAAGACGTATTATGCTGTCAGGAGGAACCACATTATCGTTCTTGCCTACGGTAATGGATATTGGCATCTTAAGCTTGTCTGCATGAAATTCGGAACTGCGCTTCCTATATTCATCCGGCTTTTCTGTCTTGGAACCGCCAAAGGAGAGCGATATGGCATCCTGGAAGGAATTAAACTCAATATGATTGGCCAATCCGTTCTGGCTGGATACAGCTGAAACCAAATCGGGATGAAGCGTCGCAAAAGTCATGACAGACGTCCCTCCCATGGAGCCTCCTACAAGGAATATCCTCTTCACATCATATGTCTTCTTGAACTCCTCAATGATCTGGACAATGTCAGCCTCTGCGGCCGGCCCCATCCAGGAGTTACCACGGTAGTCAGGGGACACATAAATCATCTTATGCTTTGCTGCCACATCTCTTGCACCTTTACACTCACCCCTCCCGTCTCTGATATACTGCCACCTGTCCGAACCATGTCCATGCAGCGCTATCATGAGATCGCCTTTGCCCTTCTTGAATTCTGCCGGGATGATCTGGACATACTTCTGCTCAGAACCGTCTAATTTTGATTTGAATGTAATGTCCTTCGGCTCTCCAGCCTTAATCTGCTGCTGTGCGGACAGTGCATCTATCGTGAATAATGTTGCTGCCATCAGTATGAATATTTTCATTATTGCTCCTTTGCTACGGGATAACATATAGACGGAAACTAACGATTAACATGGAAACTAATGCATGATTAATGTATATTATTGCAAATAAAGAATCTCCTGGAGAGATTCTTTATGATGAAGAGCAGATCAAACCAAGGGAACTTACAGGTGGCGTTATGCCGGAAGCAGCGAACAGAGGTTTCATTTTTGATGGAACGGAATACTCGAAGATCAGTCCGAGGGTAATTTCCGCGATCCTTAATTTCCAGAACACCACGGGGTTGAGCGGTATCTTAAGGAAAAAGGAATGGGTGCTGGACTACACCGTGGACGACTGCGGCCTCTGTCTTGCCGGACACCATAGCAGGAAATGGCTTTCCAGGACCTCGGGGATAGCCCACCTTTACGCTCCGGACACGCCATACCGCGAAGACACACGAGGCCTTGACGTTCCGATCGAGAGCAGATACATAATTTTTACCGGCGGTGAACCCGCCGGTCTGGACAAGTTCACAGGCAACAAGGACGGATTTGCAAGATTCCATGATCCTGAAAACCTTCTTGGCAATTTATTGTATAATATTGCATCATCTAAGCCTGGCACAGAAAGAAGCTTCTGGGAAACACAGTCCATCTTCTATTCCATAATCGAACTGCTCCACAGGAATACAGCAAAGATGAATGACACGGATAACAGCTGGGCGATCAGTTCCGACAAAGTCCAGACCGAAGACGAACTCTTCATCGAGAAGGCGGAAGGATTCATGAGGAAGAAACTGAGTGAGTATGTAGAGCTCGATGATATCGCCCATTTTCTAAATGTAAGCCCGTCGACCCTTTCGCACAAATACAGGAAGCTTACCGGACGCAGCCCCCTGGACTCACTTCTTAATATGAGGATAAACGAGGCGAAGACATTGCTCCTCCGAGGAGAAAAGCTGAAGACAATTGCGTACAAGACCGGATTCTACGACGAGTTCCATTTCTCAAAGACCTTCCGTAAACGCACCGGCATCCCCCCAAGGAAATTCCTCAGGAACTCAACGGCAAAGTAGAAATTGGAAATAGCAGATGTTGCTATATATTATTAAAAAAGGAGTTCTATATGCCAGCCGTAACAAGTGAAAAGCGGAATATTTTAAAGGCTGTCCAGGGCCTCCCTGAAGACACGTCTATCGAAGAAGCGATGGAGCGGCTTTTCCTTCTCTTTAAAATCGAGAAAGGTTGCAAGCAGGCCGACTCCGGCAAAACTGTTTCCCACGCTGAAGCTGAAAAGCGGATGGAAGAATGGCTAAAGTAAGATGGACTCTCCAGGCGGTTGACGACGTTGATGCAATCGCCAGCTATATTGCCAAAGACAGCACGCATTACGCACAGATGTTCGCTGTTAAAATATTTGAATCTGTCCTGCAAATTGAAAACTTTCCAGAAGCAGGCAGGGTTGTTCCTGAAATAAACCAGCAAAACATGAGGGAGATACTTCTCGGGAACTATCGAATTATTTATCGTTTAAAAGATGACTTCATTGAGATTCTTACAGTTTATCACAGTTCAAGGCTATTGAATAAAAATACCATAGTCACGTAAATGGGCGCGGTTAGCCTTCTCATTTATACTCTCATTCATCTTGAATTCACCTTCTCTCCGGAATACTGTTTCAACGTCAATGCGATCATATATATAGTAAGTTGGAAATGAGGTGGAATATGGCAGGTGTTGAATCGGGACGGCCATTTCAGGCTTCTGTGCTGAGAAATTTTTCCACTGAAATACTGGAACGCGCCGGCGTGCCGTCGGACGAGGCCGCCATCGTTGCCGACTCCATGATAGAGTCAAATATGCGAGGCTTGGACACCCACGGTGTCACGCGCCTGCTTCCCATCTACGTGGCGCGAATTCAAGCGGGCGTTATGGAACCGAGGGCGCGCATAACTATCGAGCGTGACCGACCCGCGTGCATTCTTCTGGACGCTCATAACAGTCTGGGACAGGTCGCGGCCCGGCGCGCAATGGAACTTGCCATAGGACGAGCTCAGAAAATGGGAACCTCCCTGGTGGGTGCGCGGAACATGAACCATTACGGTGCCTCCTCCTGCTGGACGATGATGGCGCTGGCGCACGACCAGATAGGCTTTTCAACCTGCAACACGCCACCCTTCGTTCCACCCACGGGTGGCAAGAAAGCCATATTCGGGACAAATCCGTTCTCATTCGCGATTCCGGGCGGAGATGAAGGCCCCATCGTCGTCGACATGGCGACCACGACAGTTGCCCGCGGCCGCATCGCCCTCTACGAAAAGCAAGGTCTCCCCATCCCTGAAGGCTGGGGACTGGATCGCGATGGAATCCCTACAAAGAGCGCAGAAGAGGCAATGAAAGGATTCCTACAGTTCATGGCTGGCTACAAGGGATATGGCATCTCCCTCGTGATCGACACCCTGAGCGGTCTGCTGACCGGTGCTCTTTTCGGAATGCACGTCGGCGGCCCCATCGCGGAGGACTTAAGCCGTCCGTCCGGATTCGGAGCAATGTTTGGCGCGGTCTCAATCGATGCCTTCATGGACGTCTCGGAATTCAAGACTCGGATGGACACGGCCCTGCGCGAGATCCGCAACAGCGAGCGCGCCCCAGGAGTGAAGCGCATCTACGTGCCGGGAGAGCAGTCCGCAGAGAAGGCCGTGCTCAGGCGGAAGGATGGCATCCCGCTACCCGAAGCCGTGATCACCGAACTCGTCCAACTTGGCGACAAGCTGGGCGTCCCCTTCCCGTCCGATCCTGCATCTGCGACGTGAATGGCGGAGAATGTGAAAGGAGATAGATTCATGTACAAGTCTGTGGCACTGAAAATCCTCAAGCGCGTAAGAAGCAATTTTGAACAAACGCACACCTACCGTCAGGTCGAGGCAAACAGATTCAGGCATCTGTCGCTTGAATTCTACTGTGAAAAACAGAAGGAGCTGGAACATCTTGGGTTCAGCTATCTTGCAGATTTCGAGGATGAACTTTTAAAGAAACAATCTCCGGATCCGCGGACCTTCATCCGCGTGATGACATCCGGCGATGGTCTTGTAAACGCGGGGATCTACCAGATCAGGCCGAATATTATCTGGAGAATCCTGATGTACTTCTTTGGAGTCAGGCACACCAGGATAGTGGAATTCCAGAGCGAATTGGAAAATGGATGCCAGATTGTAACCTCAAACATCCAGGAGAATTTCATGATGCCGACATCTCCGATGTTATGCAGAAGTTTCATGCCGGCTAGCACACCGATCGAGGCACTGTTCAACAGCCACAAGAACAACCTTGAAGAAGCACGACAGAAAACAGGCATGCAACCCCTAGCCAACAGGACATTGAAAGATATTCTTGAATTTGAAAACCGACAGATCAAAATCCAGAAGGAATACCTGAAGAGTATTGGATGGGTCACAAAGGAGTATCTACCCAAGCAGGGGGCAAACCAGAAGAATGCACAGGCCATATACGATGAAATTCAGAAGATATTGAAAGAGGAAGAGAATGAGTTATGACAACAATTTCTGGTGTAAGGAACGGCTCTGTCCCGTGTGGCAAAAGTGGGAGAACAGTTCCCGACGCCTTCGGGGGCCGGGAACTTCGACTTTGTGGCCCAGTTGCCTTGTGGGAGAAAATGAATTAGAATTTATTTTTACTCGTTCGGATTAAGGAGCTTCTTTGATTATAAAACATATTAACTGGAAGAAGCTAGCTTTCTTTGCTGTCTTCATCTTGATCCATTGCGCGATCGCCTACAACTTTTATTTCCTGGCAAAGGATACGATCAACGGGGATTCGTCAGGAAGCAGGACGCTGGTGAAACCGCGGCACGATTTCATGCGGGTGCCCGGGAACGATTTGACGAAGGAATGCAATGCCGTCAACAGGATATCTGCGGATTTCGCACAGGTATATTTCCCGGCTCGGGTGTCCTCGTCCAAGACTTACACTTCCGAATCTCCCGATCCGTGGCATCGTCCGTCGCGGTATGCGCCATTCATGCATACCGTCTGTCATTACACCCTATGCAAGCTCCAATATGGCTATGCCAGCATTCTGAACATCCTGATCCAGCTCCTCCTGCTGTACATATCCTTCATTATCGCGTTCCGAATATTGAACATCGAAAAATATCTTTTCCCATCAATCCTGCTGGTGAACATATGCCTTTTTCTCACTCCGGTGGGCCTGTCATGGTTTGAACGGGGACAGTTCTCCGTATTTGTGACCCTGGCTTATCTCTGGCTAATCATGGGGATTATTAAGCGGAACCCGTATTATCTGGTTCTTTCTGCGATGTTCGCATATCTCAAATGGACGTCGTTTCCATTTGTCTGCGTGGTTGTCGCGTTATGGATTCTGAATTCAAAGGGCATGAAGGAGCTGAAAGGAAATATCTTTCTGGCGCTCGTAATCCCTGCGACAATCGCAATACTGTTCATGTCCAGCATAAAGGAAGGGATCAGTTTCGTGAATGGGCTCTACGTCCAGGAAAGCACTTTTCAACCTGCTGAACTGAGCCTGATTTTACTGCTGCCAAGACATTGGGTCAAAGCTCTCCCTCTTATTCTCGTAATCATAGGATTCCTGCATATCTGGAGAAACAGGGCCGAATTTGCTTTCCTGATACCATATCTTGCCGCTGTGGGAATCATGTCGATACTTTTTCCAACTTTGGCGTACGACTACAGCGTGCCATGTCTTTTCTGCTTCATACCGCTGCTCGTATATTGGGCGGAACGCACCAGGGTGCAAGAATCCGGAAATTTTAAGACAGGCATAATCCAAAAGTATCTGCCTGGTTTCACAATATTCTTTTTCTGTTTCTTCCTGCTTGTCGCATCTTCCTTCAACTCCATTGCCCAGCACTATAAATGGCAGGAAAAATCGATTATACATTTTTACGTTGCGTGCGCAATAATACTCATGGGAAGCCTTTTGATTTCAAGTGGTGTCAAAAAGTTACAAGCACATGACTTATGAATCCTGAAGGGATTCAATATTGCAGCCTGTGGTTTTAACCCTATCTACTATGCACATATTTCTGGTATTTGGTTAGTATCACTCCCTATTTATCTTCATCTGGTTTGGGGCTGATGCCATCCGAATTAAGTGTCGCCGCCCTGCGGGGGCTTGCTGTCTTTATATAATCCATATTTTCCCAAGGCTTACGCCTTTGAGCTACATTATTCCTCCTCCTGCGGAGGCTATTTTACAAAGCACCGGACCGTCTTCATTATTAAGCCCTCAGAGAGGGCGACATGTTGTAGCCCCATGCATAAGCGTGGGGATGATAAATTAAAATAATATGATTTTCAGCCCACGCAGGGCGGCGGAATAGCATTAATCCTGAATCCTGTGATAGGCAAAAACTACTTAAGTTGAGTGGCGTTCGACCTGGAAAAGCGGACTGTCGGGAACATCCTGGGATCTTTTATTTCGCCTATGCCGGAGGCGATGCGGACAAAGCCTTCGCGCAGGGTGCCATCGTTGTCATTGACGATCAGGTTGAACTTGAATCCCTGTTCCATCGCTTTGTCGGTGAGTCCGAATTTATCCTGCTGCAAAGCCAGATCGTAACGCAATCCACCCTTGATCGGAGAACATGACACGGTAAAGAAATCTTCCGCTCCTTTAATCCCGGGAGGAGTAATCCATGCGGCTTTGAGAATATTCCCATCATTGTCCATAGCGGCACCGATTTCCCAGTAATCCTTCATCCCCGGCACCTGCAGCGCAAGCTGGATGCCGTCTCCTTTCCAGGAATCCTGCGCCTTGTCCTTCTGGACATGGATGTCGTCGCGCACATCAATCCTCAAACGCAATGCTCCGTCCTGACGCCATGCCCAGATACGGGTGCTCAGATCATCGGGGCCTTTCCAGTTGAACGCCGCCAAGGATGGATCCGTCTGGCAGAAATTTATCACGTCGGCGGACTTCTCGAGCGTCCAGTCCGGATCACGTCCATCCGCCGGAGAAATTCCGAGCACTTTCGCCACCGGTATGACTTTGCGGAAAACTCCTTTCCAAGGAGTGTTTAGAGCATTAAACCGAATTTCCAACTTGTGTTCCAACGCTTTTTCCGAAGGGGCCTGTGAAACAATCTGGAATTTCGCGGTGCTGTTTGCAGCGACCGGTACGGATTCGGACTTGTCAGTTCCGGCAAGATCCTTCCATGTCAGTTTGACATCGATATTTCTGGACAGCGGATTTTTCAGTTCCACATCTAGATTCAAAGGTTTTCCACCTGAGGTTTCATTTGTTCCACTTAAGCTCAACAGTGCACCTGCAAATTCGGGCATAGCATCGCCGGCAGGAAGTTCAAGATACTGAGGTTCAAGCCTTGGCTGCGCCATTACAATCCCATCGACCTGCGGAAGCTCCGTTGAAACTCCCATTATGTCGGACATACGCGACGATCCATTTCCTACTCTCAGGAGAACTGGCATCTCGGCTGATTCCCGGCTCTCGTTCCACCAGACGACAACGCGACCTTTGGGTCCGCCGAAGACATGTGCATGCCTGTCCGGTCCGAGATCAAGATTCCCTATCTGATGCATCCCGTTCAAGCGCCGGACCACTTCGATATATGCGGCATATGCGGGTTTCGGTCGGAAACTGCTGGTCAGAAGTCCATATCCGTGTTCTGCGTTCATTGGATCATCTCCATCATTGCGCAGATCATACCAAGTGTGGCCGATTGCGCCAAGGGACATGACGTAGGTTATTTTCTTCACCAATGTCAGCGCCTGCGTCCTCTCCCCCCAGTGTACCGAGGTAAGCGCGGTCTCATTGAAATAGAGCGGGCGTGGATTCTTCATGCCCTTGCGGATCCTCATCAATTCCCCGTCAACGGCCTTTTGGAATTCATCGAAAGGCTCATGCTGGTGCATGGCATGAATGTCGAATGAATCCGACGCCTCGGCCAGCACTCGTTCCTGCAGATTGGGATTTTTCGCGCGGCCGGGATGATCCAGGACTGTTGCAAAACCTCCGGACAATACGAGCGCATTCGGATCGGCCTTGTGGATTTCAGCATACGCCAGTCGCAGGACATGGATGTATTCATCAGTTGTGCCGCGCCAGAATCCGAGATCGGGTTCGTTCCATATTTCGTAGAGGCGGATCCTGCCCTTGTAGTGTTGGACAACCGTCGAAACAAAGTTGATCCAGGATTCATCTTTGGGCGCCGCCCCCATGAGCATTCCCCAGACGGCCGGATCATTCTTGTTCTTTGCGTTTTTCAAGGCTTCGTCGAATGCTGCGCCATATTCCGGTTTTGCCGCATGGCGTGGACAAACTCCGAGCAAGGTCTCAAGTTCGATGCCGTTTGCGGCAGCGAGGCTCACCAGATTGTCAAATTTCTCCCAGGTCCACTTGCCAGGCTGCGGTTCAACTGTCGACCACGCCATATCAAGTCGCATCACCGTCGCCCCTGCGGCGGCGGCGGCCTCAAAATGAAGCTTCTGCTCGTCTGCAGGTCCGCGCAACGGATGACTGCAGATTCCGAACAGGAAATTTCCGGGGCCTCCACTCCGTTCAACCGGATCAGCAATCACGAAAGTCGCCTTATAGCTGATATCCGACCCGCTGAAACTTAAAACAGCGTTGAGATTGCGGAAACCCGGCTTCCTGTCGCCAAGGTCGACCGGAATGCGCCCCTGCCCCTTTGCTGGAATGGTCGCCTTGCCTGAAAAGGCGGTCGTCGTCCCGTAGAAATCAGCGAGCGTTCCCTTGACTGTCAAATCAATCGCCTTGTCCTCGGGATTGGAGACCAGCAGGTCGCATTTGGAATCGCCTGTGGTATTGACCAGGAAAGGGAATCGGTTAGTCTCAAGTGTCACAGACGGCATCGGAATGGACTGCACCTGATCTATCAGCACACGGCCGGCAGCTGTTTTCTCACTGGAAAAGAGAACAGAATATCCAAGCAGCTTCAACGGATAGGTGATTCTGCCATCGTTGTCGCCACTCCAGTGCGCATTCGGCTTTTCAGGATCTATGGGTATTACCAGCGTCCTCCATCCTGCCGCAGCTGGAGCTGACACGTTCACTGTCCACTGGAAAACTTCGTTGCGGCTGTCTAGAAGCCTGATTGAAACAGAGGATATGCCAGGTGTTTCCGGAAGCAGCGCTTCCATCCTGATCGCGATTCTCGCATCCGGCCCTGCGCCATCGACAATTCTGAGCTGTTTATAGACGCACTCCACCCATCTGGGATGGGGAAACGGCCAGGCGATGGACAAGGCCCTGCCTTTATCGTCTCTTTCCACAATGGACGCCGTCAGTGTTGCGGAACTCGTAATTCCCGGATCATCCCTCTCGAAATCATCTATAACGGCACCTTTGGCGAGAATTGAAGACAGGATAATCCCACTCATCATTATTCCACAATATAGTTTCATCCGAAACCTCCGGTTATAATTGTCGATTAAATGTCATCGCTATGCGTGCAGAGATATGAACATGTGATTTCAAGTCTCTCCCTTGATCTCCGGAAGACTTTCAAAATCCACTATCGGCACCGTATATACATTTACATATCCGCCCCTCCGGTCGCTGCTGAATATTACATACTTCCCATCTGGTGAAATCCGTGGATGCGGATGCGACTCCTGGAATTTCATGCTTGAATCATGCCTGCAGAGGAGACGAGGAGCAAGATATTTTTCACCATTCCATTTCCACACGCGGATTACTCCGTTCCCATCACCGATGATGAGATTTTCATCCAGGGAGAAAATGTGCCCGGTCCATCCTGGAAACGCTGCCTCGAAATGGTTGCTGTTGTCGAATTCAATCCCGCCGATAAAATTCTTCCTGTTCTTATATTCCCCGTGGAATCCGATGCGGAGTCCATCCGCATACCAGTATTCATGTCCGGGATTTTCGTCGCTCTTCCTAGGACGTATCTTCCAATTCCTGCCGGTACTGGCGTCCAGGCCCCATATTCTATTGTCGACCTTGGCCCACGGCCCTTCATGGCAGTATGTTAGAAGATGCGGCTGGGTCGGAGATGTGTTCACATGGCCAATCCAATACTTCTCCTCGAAGATGGTCTCGGTCTTTTCTCCATTTACTGGAGTACGGTGTATCCTGCTCTGGGGCTTTGAACTCCATATCTGTTCAGACCCCACATATCCGTTCGCAAGATCCACCTCGAATCCGCCTGATGGATACTCGGAAGTCCCGTAATAGACATACTTGCCGTCGGCGGAACAGTTCGTCATCATGAAATTCCAGCCGGAACCGACTTCATTCAGCACCGATTCCTTTCCTGTCTTCAAGTCAATCGCCTTCAGTCTTCTCTCATGTATCAGATATGCCTCATCCCTCTTCGGATTAAGGGATGCCAGATGAAAGGAAGGCCTAATGCCTGGCTTTTCCTCGGAAAAATCGGTAATCTGCTCAAGTTCTCCAGTGACAAGGTTGATGCCGAAAAGATTTTTGATGTTGTTGCGGTCTGACGCGAACAGCAGCTTCCTCCCGTCATCATACCATCCGGGATTCGTGAAATATAAATGATGGCTGTGCCCGCAGTAGTTCGTCCACTGCGTGACTTCGATGCCGCTTTCCGGATCCCTGTAGGTTTTCTTTTCACTCGGACATTTTTTCATTTGTTGAAATCCTTTTTAGTATAGCCAGGCAACATTCATTGGGAGATTGGTGCGCCTGCCTTATTGACATATTTATTGACTCCATAATTCTTGAGGGCTCCGGCATCGCAGGGTTCCACATGGTAGTCGACGAAAAGTACATTCGCGGAATTCCCATGCCGGGTATGGATGCCGCCGCCTTCCGGAAAAGAATGCTTCATGAAATAATACCATTGCTTGCCATAGTAGCTACTTGCCACATTCGAATTCATTGTGTCCGCATCGTCGACTTCAGTGGAGGGATTGGACACCTTGAGAAGGTTGCGCAGGACGAAAAGGTTTCCCACTCCGGGGCCGACCTGCATCTTATAGTACCAAGGAGGCCAGCCTCCGAAGAAGTCGCCCTGGCACTCACCGTATGTCAGCCACAATGTCCCATTATATGCTTTTGGCTCCTGGGACGGGCAGACAAACATGCTCTTGTTCTTGATATAGGTCGGAAGATGGAATCCTCCGCTGTCGATCCCCCAGTAGAACTGCTGCCAGTAGAATGTATATACGCCATCACCCCATACATACGGATGCCATTCACCGTAGTCTCCGACATACGCCCCCTTGGCAAGACCGATCTGCTTCAGCTGGTTGATGCAGACAATGCTCCATGCCTTCTCCTTGGCCTGCTTCAGTGCCGGAAGAAGCATGGCGGCGAGAATGGAGATGATCGCTATTACGACGAGTAATTCGATAAGGGTAAATACAGATGCACGATGCCGGATACAGGATGCCTGATGTTTAAAACCTGATACTTGGAACTTGATACCTGGAACAAGGAAATGGAAAATTGCGTCCATCGGCTGAGATCTGCTGTCTGCCTGCTGAGGCGCAGCTTCTTTGCATAGCCGCGCTGTAAGCCGTCTGGAATCCTGCATCATGAATCCTGCATCTTGTATTTTTTCCATCAAGCATCCCTCCATTTCTCACGGCTCAATTATTTCCACAGGCACTTTTTCAAAGACAGGCTTTCCTGCAATCGCACCGCTACGTCTTCCCGACAGGATTGCAACCGCCCTGGCTCCGACATCCTCCATGCAGTTGTCGGCAGTCACCACAGGCTTGTCTTTCGAGTCGGGCTTATAGCTCATCAATTTCCAGGTATTGTCGAAGCCCGCTATCCAGATATCCTTCCCGGGTTTCTTCCCAAGCATCTCGCAGGCGACCGCAACAGGTCCGCAATTCTCATCCGAAGAACACATGATTGCGTCAACCGTTGTCTTTTTAGCAAAAAGAATCTCACCAAGATATCCCGCAATGCCCCTCGCCAGGCTATCTCTTTTCTTCCTGTCATATCTTCCTGACGGCGAAATGCCTGGAATGTAGACTTCATCCATTTTTCCGAATCCAAGCTCCTTCGCGGCCTTCTCATATCCCCTATTCCTCATATTGATCCAGTATTTTGAATGATCATGGAAATGGAGCCGGATTATCTTTTTCCTGCCGTGGGCGTGGAGCCATTTCGCGATCCCATATGCACCTGTCTCCTGATCGGGAACAACTCTGTCAAAACCGCTGAGCCAGTCCGCATCACCGCAGAGGATAATGCTTGTTCCGGATTCCATTATCTTTTCAAACGTCCCGAGAAGTGAGCGGTCGGATACAAAGGAATCCGAGCATATGACACCAAAAGGCTTCTCCTGGCTTATCCAACCGGAGGAATCCCTTATCTTGTCGATTTTTCCAATGGTGAAGATATCATGCCCGTCCTTCTCGATTGCGGACAGCACGCCTCTCTCATACTTATGGAAATCCGCATAATGCTCCCACTTCTCCCTTGAAGACCTGTTGAAAAAGACAATGGCCTGTGAAAGGACTCCGGAAGTTTTCGACGCCGCCTGGACCAGGGCATATTTTTTCGGGCTTATCTTGTTTATGATCCCCTCCCGTTCAAGTTCCCCGAGGGCTTTTGACACGGGCGTCCTTGAAACCCCCATCATATCGGCAAGCTTCCTTTCGGAAGGAAGAGGAAGGTTCGCCTTCAACTCGCCGGCAGAGATCATCTTTTCTATGCGGTTCCTGGCAAAAACCTCCAGCGAAACCATGACCGCCATGTCGCCCATCCTTTGTCCCACTTCAACCATGACTGACCTTGCTCCATGCTAAATGCCATATTAAGTATTTTGGTATTTTCTATACCATATATACCATACAGCAAAACAATTGCAAGCACTGTCATTCATATTTTCTGATTTTTTCAATCAGAGGGCGTCAGTCTTAATATGTGGTGTCTCATAAATAAGTGGTGAAAACACAGGACTCCTCTTGAGCCCATTTCTTGCGGCTTTGCGAGAAACCCGCGTCATCCGCAATTACGCCGCTTATTTACGAGACGTGACACTAGTGTCATGTATCGCAAATACGCCGAATAAAATTATGTCTATTTTTGATGCGGATTTGGCTTGGATGGAACAAGGCGATATTGAAGTATCGTCGGTTCCGGCCAAGACAAGGCCGCGCAAAAAGAGGCATAACCGTATTACGGCGTGGGTCTTTCGGCGTTCAGTCCGTCCGCCTCCGCACAACGATGCTTCAGCATCGCCTTAGCGAAGTCGTACAGACTGAACATCCAAAATCCCCCACGTTTTATTTCGGCCTATTTGCGATACATGACACTAGTCTTGCAGGCAAACCGACAAAGTATTCAGTAAAGGTTAAATGAAGGAGCTGATTTCAAAACTACCGAAAACGGTTGTTGCGGCAATATACTCCGTTGGAGTTCACAACTTTAAAAATCAGCTCATATGAGGCAATTTTGAAAATGCCTCTCTCAAACAGGCATTTGGGATTTTTCTCATCTAATTTAGTTTGTATAACTCTTTGATTTGCAAAAATCCATTAATCCAGCAATCCAATCATCCACGGGACGCCAGTGAACCTGCTTTAGGAATGTGAAAGCCTTCAGCCTGGATCAGTTGGCTGCTTTGGGAGCAGCTTTCGGAGCCGCTTCGGGCTTCGCCCTGGGTTCAGGCTTTGCCGGGTTGCCTGCTCCTGCCGGGGCATCCATGCCGTTATCATCTTCTCCGGCAGGCTGCATCTTTCCCATGTTCTCAGAAGCCTTCTTGAGCTGTTCAATTATAGATGGAGTTATTTCCAGGTTTATGACTATGTCATTTTCCTCATTGGTAAATTTAATAGCCTTTGTCAGGTCCTCCGCAAGCTGGGCATTGCCCTGGGACATGCTGGGGATCGCCATCATCACCATGGCCTGGAGCTGCACTGTGAGCATCTGCGCTTTCACTTTTTCACGGCAGCTGAGCTTGAGATTGGTGCTGATGCACTCCTTCTTGTCGCCGGTGAGTTTCACAGCGACCGAACCGCCGCAGATATTGTCGATAGGGAGCATCTGCTGCTGCATGTCGGCCGGATCGTTCTTCTTTTCCGGAGCATTGTATTCGCAGACACCCCAGATGGAAGAGACCTTGTCTATCTTTGAACTGAGATCCATGAGCTTGGCGTTGGCGGCTACCCTGGAGCCATCCTGCAGGGAGGTCATCTTGACAATCTCATCCTTCTTGTCGGAGACTACAATGACGTCGGGCGCTGCGTATGCGAAGAAAGTCTCCTTGCCGGCAGGCTGGCCGGCATTCGCCAGGTTTTCGATGGAGTAGACGGTCTTGCCTTTGACGACGGAGCTCTTCAGCTTGCCTTTTGTCTGCTCTGATTTGTCAAGAATGGTCTTCAGCAGGTTTTCATTCACGGAAGTCTTTATGGCGGCGCCATTGTCACCAGCGATCCTGAAGTATATCACGCCAGAGGTGAACGCCTTGAAGATATCGATCCCGCTATCCGAGAAAGCCTTCTTCATTTCATTGAAATCCTTGTCGGAATCCTTCGGCGAAGCGATGAATTCCTTCATCTTAGGATGATTGAGCACATCCTGGATATTCACGCTTATGAATCCGTCAACGTCCTTCGGCACATAGTTCAGAAGTGAAGCCTCCTGTGAAAAAACCACAGACGCAACGAGCATCATCACGAACGACGCAAGTATCTTTATCATTTCAAACCCCTCTGTTTGTGTTTTTACTTGAAAACGGTGTAACAATATACTTGAAACGGAATATTTCCATGACATGAATTGCGATTTCCGCATTGATGGTCTTTTGCCGGAAATCGACGTGTCAGCAACTGCCGGAACTGCAGGATTCGTACTAGTCAACATATACATGCTCGATGCCGAAGTTAAGAAATACCGATATATTGGCGAGTTCAATCTGAATACTGCAAAAGGCTGCGGCGGATATCCTCCCGACTTCAAGTGGAACGGTGAAATGGCGATGAAACAAGTATGGCGCTTTTGCCAAAACCGCCTCCGAGCCAGTTTCGGCCCCGATCTTTATCGGGATGAACATCCACTGGCATACTCTGGAAAGCTTCTTCTCGCAATAATCTATTCGGGTTTATTCATCTTCGACAATCGCCGTCATGCCAGGTATGAATGACGAAGTGATCACATTTATCTTCCTGTCTCCGGCAGTGGTTCCTACGGAAACCTCAAACTGCTTCGTGAGGACAGCGGAATATTTCCCATCAACGCCAGGGAGCGCCACAAGATTATTATTCGCGATGTTCAAAAGAAGATTCAACTGTTCGGAAGTACTAAGTGAAATATTGTCCCCGGCAGCGCTAAAGGATGCTACCGCAACCACTCCGAATTTTCCTGCGGAGATCTCAGTCCTGTCCGTATCGTCGATGATACCCATGTCGAAGAGCTTCGCCATCTTATTTTAGGATGAATGTAAAAACGTTGGACGTTGGACCGAGCTCGAAAGACTGCTGTTGTCCGTCCAAGCGTAATCGATAGCCACCGTGGAAACCGTGGAAGCTGGCTTCCCCATTGATATCGGTAACTACATTTAGGTTGGTGCGCCACTCTTCGGTAATCAGCTGACGGAGCGCTTCGTACGCCAGCTTGGGGCTGAGGTCGCGTTTCAACAGACCCGAAGCAATCTTGGCCTCGCCGGTTGCTGCACCGCCGTCTGGTACGTTCCACCAAGTAATGGCGTGCACGGCAGGATGGCTGAACCAGAGCCGGTAGAAATCGCGCGCCATGCGAGCTTGGATCTCTTCCCCGGCAGGATCTTCATTCATGGAGGGCAATGTGATCTCGCTGATATGCACAGGCAGTCCGAACTGCTGGTAGTCGTCAAGGGCCCGCAGCATATCCTTCGGTTGTAACATTTCGCCTGCAAGAACCCGCTGCACGTCTTCCTTGCTGAAGAGATGCCACTGAAGTCCGATTCCATCAATTTTAGCTCCGTCATTCAGTAAACGCCCGATCTGTTCCAGGAACGAAGGGCGATACTGCGGGAACCATGCTGTGGGAGTTGTCTCATTGATCATCAGGTGGGCCGACTTGGGCAGGAAGTGGGCTGCCCGTTCGAAGGCCAGCCGCTCATAATTCGCCGGCATCGGGCAGATTTCGGACCAATTATCCGGTATGTTGCGCTTACTGAGTGCTTCGTTGAGCACATCCCAGCGCGGGATATCTTCGCCATAGCGCTCAGCGATTTGCCTGATCCGCCTCTCCAGCAGGTGCTCACAGGTTTCGGTATCCTTCAGCCACACGGGTATCGAATACGGCCTATAGTCCCAGACAAGACAGTGCCCGTTCATGTTCAGTCCGTGTTTTTTGCAAAACGCAACCACAGCATCCGGCGGAGGGCGGCGCGGGATCGGCGGAGAGTCAGCAGCGAAGCGCAACTGCCCCTGCTCCGGCTCAAGGTCGCGCCAGTAGAAAGGGACCGTGGCGGCATTGAACAATAATGTAAAAGCCTTCTCATAACGGTCGTTGAGATCATCGCTTGGATAACCACCGAGCATGAAAACATTAGCGCCGAATAGGAAATCTGAAGAGACCTGCTCGACGGTGACGGCCGCCTCCGGTACCGGTCGGCCGACATGGTCGGTGACACGGACAACAGCCTTGCTCATGCGATGTTCGCGAATCCCTGCCTCGATGCGGGCATTCAGATCGAGCAAGGAAGAAGGAGGAGTATTCACGTGAATTGCCCCCTCCGGGGTTTTACAAAGACATTTCTTATTGCTTCAAGATATTCCATCCCAAACTTCATATCCGGTTCCAGGTAACTTCCTTCCGACCATTCATTCCAGGAATTAATTGTCAACAGCCTGGGTTCAATTAAATGTTTATCCAGAAATTCTTTCGCCTTGAGGAGAGAGTCAGCAAAGAGCTGCGGAGACTGGTTTACTATAAAATCCTCCTGCAGGGACTTGAAGCGGGGGTTCGTATCCCATCCAACTGAAACATGCGGATAAAACGGCACTGAGAACTCGGTTCTCCATGGTTCCCATTGGGAGAGCGCTTTTTTCGCCCATTCCGAATAATCGCCTCTCGGTTGAACATAGTGGCACCATTGATAATTTGTCAGGCTGTCAAATCCAAGAATGCGTATAGTGTTATCCTGTGTCTGAGTATGATCTCCCGGGATCATTGACAGCCCGGCAGGAATTTCTTTCCAGAGAACAGCCTGTAGATGAAGACCGGGGAAACCTGCATCTATAACTCGGCCGCGGAATGAGTCTAATGCTTTACGTGTTTCTTCCAATCCCCCCAATCCTTTAATCAATGTTCCAATTTCATAAATTGAAAATACAGGCCTCCCGTCAATTTTATAATATGACGGATGTTTCATATAGCGTTCTATTATTCTCTCCACAATTGTGTCGAAGGTTTTCCGATCAACTGCGCCCGGCCAGATTATTTCATTATTATGAGATCGCTCAATATCCCATAGGCTGCAGGCGTTATGATTGGCCCACATCAGATAAAACTTAATCTTATCGTTGTTCCTGGCTTTTAGAAATCCCTTATTTATGCAATCTTCAAGAAACGGCTTGTTCCCATACCAGTACCAGTCAAAAATAAATATGTTTACACCGTGATTTGCGGCGGCCTCAATTTTTTTCTCCATGACAAGCGGATCAGCTTCATTTTCATAACCCCAAAGGGGGATGCGGGGCTGGCAGTGGCCTTTAAATTTAGGCAGGGAATTCCGAATTATCTCCCATTCACCTTCGCGCCCTTTAAAAAACTGCCTCCATATCGCTTCATCGTGATAAGCAGGCCAGTAATATGCCGCAATATTATATTCACAGTCTTCGTTCATAGCCCCTTCCTAATTCTTTTGAATAGCTTATTTCAAACTTATATGATCTCATTTAAAATTGAATATTGTCAATGATGTCGCTTAATCTTGC
>MHBI01000039.1 GCA_001804815.1 Lentisphaerae bacterium GWF2_50_93 | reverse complement strand
TGAAGTGAAGGATATCGAGAAGCTTCCCGACCCTCCGCCGGAGGAGAAGATAGAGCAGCCTGATACGACGATAGAAGTTGAAGGGCCTGCGACCAACGCGACAGCACAGAGCGTCGACATAGGCTCGACCACGACCGATGTTTCAGTCGGATTTTCCGATGCGCCCGACGTGCCGATGTCGAACGTCCTTGCTATAGCCCCTTCGAATTCACCACTTGTTCTTCCCGGCGTCATGGCTGGAAGAAGCAAGGGCGGACGAGTTGCGGCGTTGAGAAAGTTCGGTGGCGGCCCATCTACGGAGCGTTCCGTGAGCAAAGGCCTGAACTGGCTCAGGGATCACCAGAACGCCGACGGATCATGGGGTGAGGATGCTGCACGGCAACCGGCGCTTACTGGCCTTGCCCTGCTTGCATTCCTGGCACACGGCGAGACACCGGGTTCGCAGGAGTATGGCACGTGCGTCCTCAAGGCGATAAGGAAGCTGATAGAGTTTGGGAGTGCTACCGATGCGAAAGGGCTCATTAAAAATCCCGACAGGGGCTACGGGCATGCAATCGTCGCATATGCTCTCGCCGAAGCCTATTCCCTCACGAAAATCCCGATGATAGAGGAAGTCATGAATAAGACGATGTCATTGGTGGTGACGGGGCAGAGCAGCAGGGGGACATATAATTACTTCTACAATAACGCACCGGGGAAGGAATTCGGTGCTGAATTTCCAACTGGCCGCGCCGATCTTTCAGTTGCCGGCTGGAATTACCAGGCGCTGAAAGCTGCGTTTGCGGCCTCATGCACGGTGAAAGGATTAGAAACGGCGATAGAAAATGGGATAAAGGGAATCCAAAAGGATCACTTTCGGGAAAATGGAAGTTTCAGGTATACCCAGACTACCGACGGTCCAACAGGAGGAAGGGGAATCACACCGGTGGGCGTCCTGTGTCTTCAGCTTTTGGGGGCCGGAAAGTCAACCGAGGCCCAGAAGGGCTTGAAATGGATTGAGACTTCCGACGAAGGGAAGCTCATGACATGTGATTGGGCTTCAGCGCAGTCATGGTCCATTTACCAGTGGTATTACCAGACACAGGCGATCTTCCAGGGGTATTCCGGGGAGGGGCCGACATGGAAGAGGTGGAACCAGGAGTTTACAAAATCCCTGCTGAAGGAACAGGAGGCTGACGGGCACTGGTCTACGCCGGAACAGAAATATGGGAAGGACAAGTCAGGGGAAGTTGCCAAAGGGCATTTCAAGGGAGAGATGGATCTGAATGTCTATTCGACTTCGCTGTGCTGCCTGATGCTCGAGGTCTACTACCGTTATCTGCCTACATTCAAAGTCACTGCCGGCGTCGAAGGCCCCGCTGAGGGCGGAGCCGCCGCCAAGGCCGAAGCAAAGGACGAACTCAAGATAGAGTAGTCTGATTTTGTAATAGTCTTGAAAATTAAAAAATCCGGGTTCCCCCGGATTTTTTTTTGACTGCATGAAAACAGCAAGTATCTTATCCGGCAAATAAAAGGAGACGATGCCATGCCAATGATTGATATGTCGATGGAAAAACTTTTAAAGTACAAGGGACAGAGTCCCAGACCGAAGGATTTTGACAAGTACTGGTCCAAGGCCCTCGCCGAACTGGACAAAGTAGATCCTGATGTCGAACTTGTTCCTATAAAGCATCCTGCCCGCAATGCCGAGGCCTTCCATCTCTATTTCACCGGAGTTGGCGGAGCAAGGATACATTCCGTATATGTCCGTCCGAAAAATATCAAAGGCAGGATTCCAGCGATTGTCCAGTTCCATGGCTATAGTGGAAACGCCGGACAGGTCTCCCCTCTCATGTCATGGACGGCGATGGGGATGGCGATCGCATCTATGGACTGCAGGGGGCAGGGTGGCACGAGCGAAGATGTTTCGGCAGTGACCGGCTCCACCTTCCATGGCCATATCATAAGGGGGATCGAATCTCCTGAAAAGCTCCTGATGAAAAGTGTCTTCCTTGATACGGCACAGCTTGCGAGGATCGTCATGGACTTTGATGAGATCGACGCGAGGAAGGTCGCCTCCAACGGTGGCTCACAGGGTGGAGCGCTCTCAGTCGTCTGCGCATCCCTTGAACCCCGCATCTCCTGCTGCGTCTCCTGCTTCCCCTTCCTGTCGGACTATAAGAGAGTCTGGGACATGGACTGCTCGGGAGCCTACAGCGAGATCCGTGACTGGTGGTTCAGGAAATATGATCCTCTGCACGAAAGGGAGGATGAGTTTTTCAACACCCTGGGCTACATAGACATCCAGAACCTCTCGCCGCGGATCAAAGGATCAGTGCTGATGTCGGTCGGACTCCGTGACCAGGTGTGTCCGCCTTCAACCGTCTATGCCGCCTTCAACAAGATCAAGGCGAAAAAGAAAATCATGGTATATCCCGATTTCGGACATGAGGATCTAAATGGATGGAATGATGCCGCGGCATATTTCATCTGCGAAAACCTTTTGAAATAGAAATCTCCGATTCCCATTAAACGGATTTCAAGATTTTCCTCATTTCCTCGATATACTGGGGCAGCGAGACTTCCGGCTCCTCGAGTTCGGCATGCCATCTTTTCTCCCATTCGAGCGTCAGGTATCCGGTGTATCCGCCTTTCTTCAGGCAGGAGACGATCTCCTTGAGCGGAACATCGCCCTTGCCGAGGAGTGTATATTTGTGCTTGCCGTCTGCGGTTCCAATGGAATCCTTGAAATGCGTATAGCGCACCTTGTCCCCGATGTTCTTCCAGGTCTGTGCCGGCGTCTCTCCGTTCATCCGGTAAGGATGATGGACGTCCCATAGCACGAACAGCCTCTCCGAGGCTACGTTGTCGACAATAGCCCTGAGTTTTGAACTGTCGGTCCATTCGTCATGTGTCTCAATTATGATGTTCGCCCTGGCACCGGAAAGGGCCTTGACCATCGCCTTGACGTTTTCCGTGGCGACCTGGAGCGCCTTCTCGGAGGGGGTGTCGCCGATTCCACCGCCGAATATCCTGATGTATGGACAGTTCAGCCCGTCTGCGATTTTCACATATTCCTTGAAGTCGCTGAGCCCTTTGATCCTGTCCTCATCGTTCTTGGAGAAGGCCTTGACGGAAGACGAGACTGCCGAGACTTCGAGTCCGTTCTTCTCGACCATCCGGAGGGTGTCCTTGATTCCGCTTGTGAATTCGGGACGCTTGTAGAGTTCCACTTCCGTCAGGTATCCGCGGAAATCAATTCCGTCGTACCCCAGTGTCTTTGCGGTTGAGAGCATCTTCTGCAGATCCCAGGCCGGGCATCCGAGACTCGTGAAGGAAAGCTTCATCAGGATCTCCTTTTATTTGATTTTACACGGATGGCGCCGGGTGCTGGAATTTTCAAATTTGCTCATTCTGTGCGCCTGCCGCATCCGCGCTATAAAAATCTTTCGGATCCTACTATGCTGTCCGGGTGAAATAATTTCAATCGGATTCAGAAAAAACACTTTCAAGTAGATGCCCAGTTGCCTTGTTGATGTGCCTGTGTCCATGCTTATTGTCCGCAGCCCTTTCATTTATTCCATAGGGAATTATATTGTACTGTAGAGAGTGGGGTGGTGGCAATATGGCGGAAATAGTATTTCTCTGTGAAAAATGCGGCATCAGCATTGAGGCGAATGATTCCCTCTGCGGTGGAACTGTGGCCTGTCCCAACTGCCAGAAAGAAGTAAGAGTGCCTGCACCCTTGCTCCAGCAGGAACTCGACTTGAACGGATTTGTCCTGGAAAAAGTGCTTGGCATCGGCGGGATGGGACAGGTCTGGCTTGCCCACCAGACTGCGATGAACAGGAAGATCGCCCTGAAAATACTCGACCCCGGCCTTTCAAAGAATTCCGAGTTCATCGAGAGGTTCCTCCGCGAAGCGCAGAATCTTGCGAAACTCGCACACGACAACGTCGTCTCCGTAATTGACGCAGGATACAGCAGGGGCATCTATTACATGGCCGTCAACTTTGTCGACGGCTATGAGCTGGGCCGGAAGCTGGATGAGGTGAAGGTCATTCCGGAAAAGCAGGCGCTGGAGCTCATGCTGGGAATAACCGAGGGACTCTGTTTCGCCTGGAACAAGCACAGGATAATTCATCGTGACATCAAGCCCGCCAACATAATGATCGACGGCGAAGGCGTTCCCAAGCTGATGGATCTTGGAATATCCAAGTGCGTCGGCCAGGACAAGTCTTTGACGATGACGGGTGTTGTTGTCGGCACTCCGTATTACATAAGTCCGGAGCAGGGAAGGGGGCTGAAGGAGCTTGATTTCCGCAGCGACATATATTCACTCGGTGCGACTTTATATCATGTCGTAACCGGCGAGCTCCCTTACAACGGACCAACCACGATCAGCATCATCACCCAGCACATATTGGAGCCGTTCCCTCCACCCAGGCTGAGGAATCCCGATGTGAGCGAGCAATGTTCCGTCCTCCTCGAAATAATGATGGCCAAGAAGCCCGAGCAGCGCCAGCAGAGCTGGGAGCAGGTGATCCGCGACATGGAAAATGTCCTGGAAGGTAAATTCCCTGAAACCAGGTGTCCCGGTACCGGCGAGCCGGAAGTTCCGAAAACAGCTGCTCCGCCCCAGAAGACGATTGACAGGAAGATTTCCAGGAAGACGGCCATTGCCGCGCCTCCGCCAGCCCGGGATCCTGTAAAAAGATCTTCACCTGCCAGGATGATGCTGGTCGTCGTGCTCGTCATGCTTGTCGTCGCGCTTAGCGCGGGAATAACTGTTTTCATTGTGAATTCAGTGAAGCAGATTGAGCCACAGAAGACGGCGCATGTCCAGAATCCAATGCCGCCGGACCCAATTGTGCAGCCTGCTCCCGAGAAGGCCACGCAGAAAGTCCCGGTTGAATCAGTTCTGGTGCCGGCGCCTCCGTCCGCTCATGTGAAGAAAGCTGATCAGCCGATGGAGGTTGAACCGGTCAGGCAGCCGGAACATGTGAAAATCCAGGAGCCTGAAAAGATCCCTGAAATCGTGAACGTACCCGTTGATGTCAAACCGAAGCTGCCGCCGGTGGTGCGTGAGGAAATGCCTGCGGTTGACAGGGAGGACGCTCCCCAGCCGGAAGGACCTGCAGTTCTGGAACAGAAGCCGGAACCTGTGAATTCCCCGATCGACAACCTCAAGTTCGCCTTGAAGAAGGCGAACCGGAATTTCGACGAGAGCGCCGTGAAAATGCAGATCGGTGAGAATGGTGTCTGGAAGATCGACATCAGCAACCAGCAGATAAGCAATATATCCCCGCTGACAGGACTGTCTATAAGCCTGCTGAACCTTTCGCGTACCGAAGTTTTCGATCTTAACAGCCTGAAGGGTTCAAAGCTCTCCGAACTTTATCTTGACTGGTCGAATGTCTCGGACATCTCTCCCCTGAAAGGGCTCCCTCTGAAGACGCTCAGCCTCGCCGGACTCCAGATAAAGGATTTTTCCACGCTCAAGGAGATGCCCCTTGAAAATCTCAATCTCAGCGAGTCGAATGTGCGCGACATAGGATTCCTCAAGGGGAGGCAGTTGAAAGTCCTTTCGCTCAGGAGAACCGATGTCAATGACCTGGGCCCGCTGAAGGGAATGAAGCTCCAGCAGCTTTCACTTTTTGAAACGAACTACAGGAGCCTCAAGCCGATCGAGGACATTGATCTTGAGTCGATAGTTGTTTCGTCACGCATGGTCAACCAGGACATGTATAAGATGTTCAAGAAGATGAAGACTTTGAAATTCATTTCTCCAGGCCCCGATTTCAAGATGCCAGCCGAGGAATTCTTCAAGAGATTCGCCTGGGCCGAAAAAGGTCAGCAGCCGATGGGGCCTGACCAGGGTCCGGGTCCTGGCGGAATACGCTCAGGACCAGTAAAATGAGGAAACCGTAGTCCAATATTCAACTTTGATGAATTAAGTATGGCGGTTTCGCCGAAACCGCCTCCGAGCCAGTTTCGGCGAAACTGGCATACTGGCTTCGCCGTGGCAAGCAGATAGGCAAAGTGACAAATTTAAATCAGGACTTGACAATTTAAAATACCTTGGAAGTTAGAAGTTGAATGTTCGATGTTGGTTATCCTGAAACTGTATTCAATGCTTCCAGCAGGTTTCTTCAAGGTGAAAACGAGCCTGTACATCTTCTTTCCCCAGCTTGCCGACATTCTGGCATCCTTGATTTCAAAGGCCTTTATTTTCACGTTGAACATCGAAGCATCGTATTCCAGATGATGTTTTTTCGGACTGCTCTTGAATTCGACAATGCCTTTCCTGGTAAGTGTTGGCTCCGGCAGGGAAAGCATGTTGATGTCGATGGCGGCTTTTCCGGTTTTCATAGTGACCGTGTCATTTACAGATATGGAGCATTTGCCTGTGCGCGACATTGAAACTTGACGCACAATGCTTTCAATTCCGGCCTCCGCAGGATATGCCTTCTCAAGATTCATCTGGAGCGTGACGGCAGCATCTGATTCCTCCAATTTGACATTTTTCGCGCGGAATTCAGCGCCATGCTTCTGTTCGATTCCGTTTATCACCGGCACATTGTGGGCGTTTCCTCTTGTGTACCAGAGTTCGTATCTCTTGGAACTGAATGTCTGCCTGCAGTATGTTTCAATTCCCGCGTCTATTATCACAGGTTCGCCGTCGGCGTAGACACTGAAGTTCCCAACGTCGTTATGGCTGTGCCCCATGGCATTGTCGCCGCCGATTGCAGTGAGCACCATCCCTTTTCCCGCTGCTTCAGACTCCCTTGCTACAAGCAGTTGGAGGTCGGGCAGCCATACTGTCCTGCGTTTTGAAATTGCTTTCGGACGGATGTCTGCCGGCATCCAGAAAAGTTCGCGGACATAATATGAGAAATGGGCGCAGCACGAAAGGTCGGCAAGAGACGCATCCTTCACGGGTCTTCCGTTCTTCCTTGAGAAGTATGTCGCCATCGCGAAATCCTTCAGCTCATCGCATTCCATCAGTTCGCCGGCCTTGTAGATTATTGGCCTCCTGCTGGACTTGAGATACGAGTCGGAATCCCCGAAGTTGGCATACCATGGTCCGTCGACATGGCTGTATGCGATGAACAGCACCATCTCCCGGATCTTCGGCTCATTGAAAAGATTGATCCTGCCGCCTGTGCATGCCGAGAGCATTTCGAGATATGAAACAAGCGCTCCCGCCGAAACACTCCAGTACATCGGACCTTCAGGGCATGCCCCATCTTCCTTGTAGAAGGACATGAAGCGATCATTGACTGCATTCAGCCTGTCGATTATCCGCGCGAGACGGTCCTTGTCCTCTACTACGCACAACGCAGTTCCCAGGACGTTCAATGCGCACCAGGAACCCCAGTTGTTCTCGCCTTTCATCCACCAGAAATCATCGTGGGTTTCGAACGGAACTATGATCCTCCCCATGAGTTCATGCCGGAGCCTGTCATGCAGTGCCGGTGACAGCGCGAGTATTTCCTTCTCAAGGGCATATGAGACCTCGGCGATCAGCAGCCCGCTCTCGGAGTTGAACAGATCGATGTTGTGGCTGTCATATGGCGGGAGCGGATCCTGTCCGTTCCTGTGTGAATGCGATGGCACCACCCATGTGCTCTCCTCGCAGATGGCAAGAAGCCCGTTGGCGATCTCGTCCATGTACCTGCCCTTGTATTCCAGGCATTCGGCGAGGACGAGGGTTGAGAGGTTCTTCCTCCTTTCAAAACAAGGTTTTTCGTAGATGATCCTGTTGCCTGTGCGGGCGAACTCCATGTACATGGCGGCGGAGAGTACGGGCCAGGATTTTCCGAGAAGCTCATCAGCTTTCTTTATGATATCCTTTCGACGCCGGCGGTTCACCGGATGGCTCAGGAGTCCTCCCCAGGCTTTCCTGTCCGCGGCCGGCGGAAAAGGCTTCCATCCCCCGGAGAGGTTCTTCCTTATGAAGTCAAAATCGTATCTGTCGGAAATCATATGCTGTGTCTTTCGGATTTATTTGAAGTTCTCATAAGGTATAATCCATTGTGTGAATATCAAGGATTTCATAAAGTAGGTACGTGCTTCAGCATGTACCATCTTAATGCTGTCTGTCGCGCAGAAGAATCTTCGCCGAGACGGCGAACGCTACATTGAGAAAGTAACTCGGGCATTCCTGCCCGAGAATACACAGGCAAGATGCCTGTGCTACATTATTCAAGAATTTCCAGATTCCAATAACTACTTCCAAATTCGATTGTTCGTCATTCGCATGTTCGATGGTTCAGTATTTCCCATGCCTATGCGCCGTCTCATACATTGCGATGACATTTTCAAGCGGCGAATTGTCCTGCAGGCAGTGCGTCGGTGCGAAACAGTATCCGCCTCCCGGCATCATGACGTCGAGCGTTCTCCTGCAATATTCGACAACCTCCCCAGGTGTTCCAGTGGCCACCGGTCCGGCGGTGCTTATGCATCCATGGAATGCCAGCCTGCCGCCGAATTTCTCCTTGAGATAGGCCGGAGCCATGTTTTTAGCCTCGGGCTGGAGGGTGTCGACAACTGAAATCCCCATGTCGATAAAGTCCTCGTATGCCCAGCTGCTTGACCCGCAGGAGTGGATCATGGCGGGTATCCTGAAGCTTTTTGCCAGGTCGACGAACCTCTGATGCAGCGGGCGGATCTGCTTGCGGAACAGTTCAATGCTGATCAGCGGCGAGTTCTGGCTGCCGAGATCCTCCCCAAGCCACAGGAAGTCTATTCCGCCATCTGCCGCCTCAAGGGATCGGCGGATTATCTCAAACTGGATGTCCACCCTCCGCCTTGCCAGAAGCATTCCAGCCGGGTCGTCTGTGATCAGATCGACCATAGTCTGTTCGACACCTCTGAGCATCCCGTTCATGTTTATGATGTCTCCAGTTCCGGCTCCGCCCGTATAGACGGCCAATCCACGATGATGCAGGCACTGTTCCTTGACCTTCGAGTAGTCGAAATGATCCGGATCGGGCATAGGCCATGCGGAGATTTCCTCTTCAGTGGCATGCTCAAGGGGGAAGTCGCAGAAATCCCAGTATCCGCCGGTCTCATGCCCTATCCAAGTGCGGTGGATCCCCCAGTCGTCAACGAGCACGTTCCGTCCAGGGATGTCCTTATGCAGCCTGGGGCCTGTGTAGCCCGGACCGACCCCGCGGAAATCGACTCCAAGGGCTTGATTCAGCCCCTCGCCGTCGTCGGCCTTCAGCCCGAAATAGGCTTTAAGCTTCTGGTCTATGCCGGTATTGGAATGATAGTTGACAGGCACCCTGTCTGTCTTCTCCTGCCTGAAAGTCCTCAATACCCTTTCCTTGGAACTTAGCTTGTCGCCATATGCCAGAGTCTTCATGGTATTCTCCTTGTTTGTAAATATATTATCAGGAAAGATAATATCTTAAATGGATAAAATTATAAATACTTGTAATATATTATCAAAAGAAAAGAATGGATGGGTGTTGATTTAAAATCAAACCCAATCATCCAGTCATCCAACAATCCAATCATCCAAACTCTTAGGATTAATCATGAGACACGCAGTTAAATCATCCGCACCCAGTTCCATCGTGGCGTATGCAAACCATGCGACAATCGCGCCGGGGAAGACAATAGGGGAAATGCATGTGATGAGCAGGATGCTGCTCTGGTGCCGCGCGGGTGAGGGGAATGTCACAGTTAATGGCGACATAAGCCTTCTTGGCCCCGGCGACATGATGTTCATGCCATGGGGGCACAGGATAAGATATTTCAATTGCTCCAAGGAGGCATGGCGAATCTCCGGCATACATATAATTCCCGAACTTCCTCCCGCTTCCCCGTTCGAGTACAGGGTCAAGCATGGAGATAAGGATGTTATAAAAGGCGGAAATCTGAGGAGGGATGCAAATCTGGGAAAAGTACTGCGGGGCGTTCTCAAGGGCCGCCTTATATATCCGAGTCCGCTTGCTCATCTTGCAGAATACACGGTTGAATTGTTTGCAAGGGGAAACCAGACGGAGCAGCAGTCGAGGATGCTTGCCGGACTTGTGCTCCGCGAGATTGAATTCAATATCCTTAATCCGCAGGTATCTCCGGCGACTCTTCCTATGCCTCTTGTTAAAATATGTGATTTCATAGATGGCGCTGTTGGCAGGAAGATCACCCTGCAGGATCTCGTCAAGGCCGGCAACAGCAGTCCCGCGACCGTCTGCAGGCTTTTCTCCAGGCATCTGGGGATGCGGCCGTTTGCGTGGATAAATAAGAAGAGGATTGAAAAGGCTTCCGAGCTGCTGTTGTCGACGGATCTGAGGATCAGCGAGATCGCGGAGAAGGCCGGTATTCCCGACTGCTATTACTTTTCAAAGTTGTTCTCGAAGATCAAAGGCGTTCCCGCCGGAAAATTCCGCGCCGAGAACTCATCGGTGATTTAGGACTCTGGAAATTTCCCTTTGCCACTCTGTGACTTTGTGCGACGATATCTTTTCATATTCAACTAGCGACATATGGCTGTGCTGGGAAACTGTTCGCCGAAAGTGTGCTTTCTTCTGCCTATGAGATGTTATTTTCTTGAATCTGCCTGCGTTCCCGTTTATGGTAGAAAAATCCAAGCAGCAATATTCGGGCGGGGACATGCCAAACCAGAAGAACTACCATAGCGCACCATCCGGTCAGGACAGGGACGATACCCGTGGAATCATCCGGCGCCTGATTGCGGACGACCACAACGCCTGGTGCGAGCTTGTCGATTCATATTCCGGGCTCCTGATGGGGCTTGCACGCAACGCATTCGGCCGCCATGGCCGCCACGCTTCGCGCCATGATGTCGAAGACGCCGTCACCGCAGTCTGGCGCGACCTGCTTGCAAACGACAAGCGGCTCCTCCACAACTGCCTGGCACGCGGCGAGATCCTGCCGCTGCTTCATACGCTTGTCCGCAACCGCTGCGTCGACATGATGCGCAGGCGCGGCTCGGACCCGTGCGTGCAGATGGACCGCGAAAACACTCCCGACATCCCTGCGCCTGCCGAAGTGCATGAGGAAGAACCCCCGGGCGACACCGAAATATCATTGGCGCTTGATTCGCTTCCGCTCAAGGAACGCTCATGCATAAAGCTTTTCTTCCTGCAGGACCGCAGCTACAAGGAGATCTCCGAACTTACAGGAATACCTGTCAACAGCATAGGCCCGACGATCCGCCGCGCCCTGGACAAGATGCGCAAGGTATTTGAGAAGGAATAATGTATCACAGGCATCCTGCCTGTGATTAGTTGAACGTCCAACGTCGAATGAATGAAGAGTAGAGAAGTTTTCCAGCATGTTGTTTTCTTAAATGTAGGGTCGTCTGTCACAGACGAGGTTTTAATTCCAGGTTGGTATTGTTTGTAGTAGCGCATGTTTGCGCGTTAAGTAGGTACGTGCTTCAGCATGTACCATCTTAATTTCCTGGAATGGGACAGGCTAAAGTTTACCAGCCTCAGGCTGCGCCAAAGGCTACCAGGGCCCGTCCATACTTTAATAACGCGCAAACATGCGCTACTACGAACAAATTCATCTGCTTTTGAACTCATTTCTAACTCCGACAGCCTGCAAAGCCGGCCTGGCCTGTCGCGCCGAAGCCCTGGTCGCTTTTGGCGCTGCCGCAGGCAGGTAAACTTCTTGGCGAAGGAGGAAGACCAGCGCTCCGTAAAAAGAAAACATCGAATGGTTTGATGTAGAGTTGTCCGTCACGGACAAGATAATTAAGATTCTTCGCCGAGACGGCGAACCCTACATTAACAAATAAAATCCAGAATACTTTCAAATCTTCACGCATGCGATGTACGAAACCTGGCTTTCATGCGCTTTGTATCATGACAGGACAAATATCTGTGGAGTTTATATATATGGAAAACAAAATCATTAGAACAGGGCACGAAGAGCTTTCATCTTCGGAATCAGCCGATGCGAAGAAGTGGTTTGAAAAGAACAAGGATCTCCTTGCCGCACGGGAATCGCATTTCTCGCTTTCCGAACTCCATGAACTGGCTGCCGCGCGCAAGTCCTGGGGCGAATTCTGGGAAATGCCCAGGCATCTTGCATCATGTCCAGTGTGCCTCGACTGCTTTGAAACCCTCCTGAAGGAAGATACCAAGGTGGATGAAGCCGTCCTCGAACAGATGAGGAAGATCCATCCCCTTCGCAGTTTCAACCTTGCAGTGCTGAAGTTAGGGCAGTACAGGCTTGCGAAAATCGCAGCCGCGGTTGCGATACTCGCAGTTGCAGGCTGGTTCGCCATCAGTTTGTTTTCAGGCCCGGGCGTCAGGATCCTCGAAGGAAACCTCCTTATGTCCGACGGCAGGCAGATGTCGTCCGGCTCCACTGTACCCCACGAGTCCGAACTGACCGCCACGCAGCCGACAACCGCTGTCTTCAATGACGGCTCCAAAATCCTGATTTCCAAGGAAAGCATGATATCGCTGCTCCCCTCGGGCTTCAGCAACAAGACAGTCCAGCTGTCAGTAGGAAACATCGTCTGTGAGATATCAAAGCAGAGGAGCGGACGGAATTTCAAGGTGCTCACGCCGGCAGGGGAAATTACCGTGGTCGGTACAAGGTTCAGCGTCGACAGCCGCACATCGCGTAATTCCGGTCCAAGTTCCGAGGAACTGAAATTCATGCACCCGCTGCAGGTCGGAGTGAAGGATGGCGGAACCCACGCAGATAATTTCGACAGCGTGGTCACAGTGAAGGTGGATGAAGGTGCCGTAATAGTGAAGAACCGCCATGGAAGCCAGAACCAGCTGACAGCCGGACAGACCGCAGTGCTCAGGAGCGGTATCAGCGTGATTGATGTGTTCGAGGGTGGCGCTAAATGAAGACAGGGCATTCCCATCACAAGGATAGGTTGCCTGTTTAGAAATAAATGTATTTGTTGGTAGTTAACGCAATTTTGCGTGTTCTTTGCTTTATAGGAGACAGCCAATAATGGCTTAACTACTACAAACAATAGAGAGCGCTACTGCAGTTTACAGAGAATGGAAAGTTGTCTGGTTCAGGTATAATTGAGAAGGAGCGCCGACCTCCAGGTCGGCATCAGGAGCCGGCCTGGAGACCGGCGTTCCAGATAACAGACAATGCAAGATTACCTCAAATAAATTTACTATATAACGGAGGATTGATATGACCAATGAAAAGGTTACGCATGCGCCGGCAGAAGCGGACGAGAACGACGATCTGAACGCCGTAAAGAGCCTGCACGACGCCTATGGGAACATGTCAGAGCAGATCGGACAGGTCATCGTCGGACAGACCGATGTCGTCGAACAGGTCATGATAGCTGTCTTCTGCCGCGGACATGCGCTCCTTGTCGGAGTGCCTGGACTTGCAAAGACATTGCTGGTCAGCACGATTTCCAGGGCCGTATCCCTGAGTTTCAAGCGAGTGCAGTTCACTCCCGACCTGATGCCTTCCGATATCACCGGCACGGATGTCCTCGAGGAGGATCGCACGACCGGAAAGCGCGTTTTCAGATTTGTCCACGGCCCCATTTTCGCGAACATGCTTCTTGCCGACGAGATCAACCGTACGCCTCCGAAGACGCAGGCGGCGCTGCTCGAAGCCATGCAGGAGAGGATCGTGACCGTCGGTGAACAGGACTATCATCTGCCTGATCCATTCTTTGTTCTTGCAACTCAGAATCCAATCGAACAGGAAGGTACGTATCCGCTTCCGGAAGCCCAGCTCGACCGTTTCATCTTCATGATTTACGTCGACTACCCGACCGAGGCCGAAGAACTCCAGATCATGAAAATGGTCAGCGGCCAGTCCAAGTCCGAACTCAAGCCGATACTCCATGCCGAGGACATAATCCGCCTGCAGAATATTGTGCGGCGTGTCCCGGCCGCCGACCATGTCTTCGAGTACGCGAGGGAGATTGTCAGGTCGACGCGTCCATCTGATCCGAAATCGCCTGATTTCATCAAGGAGCTTGTCCAGTGGGGCGCTGGACCACGCGCCGCGATCAACCTGATGCTTGCGGCAAAGGCCCGCGCCATCCTGCGCGGAAGATACCACGCCATCACGGAGGATGTCAGGGAAATGGCGCTGCCGGTGCTCAGGCACCGCCTTGTGACCACTTTCAACGCGGAAGCCGCGGGCATCAGTTCCGACAAGGTCGTCAAACGCCTTCTAGAGACAATAAAGCCCAGGAAGGAAGACATGCTGTCTGGAACGCGCAACGGCTGATTCGGTGGTTGAAACCCGAAGAAGTGTTTAGAAACATCAGAAAAATAATTTGGCAGGATTTTGTGGAAATGTAGTGTTGTCTGTCTCAGACAAGGGAATTAAGACTCTTCGCCGTGACGGCGAACACTACATCTAAGAACCAAATTCAAAAAGATAAAAACAGTATGGATTCCCTGCTCACGACAAATAAATCTCCGGAATACATGTGGCTCCTCGATCCCGAGGCGCTTGCGAAGATCCACCGGCTGGATTTCCTGGCGCGCGGAGTCATGGAAGGCTCCGTCACCGGACGGCACCGCAGTCCGTTCCGCGGATCATCCGTCGAATTTGCGGAGCACCGCGAATATGCGAACGGCGACGACATCCGCGCCCTTGACTGGCGGGTCTACGGTAAATCCGACCGCTACTATGTCAAGCAGTACGAGGACGAGACCAACCTCAGGGCGACCATCCTTCTCGACGCCTCCGGATCAATGGGCTATACCGGAAACATGTCCTCGGTCAGACGAAGCAAACGCCTCAGCAAATTCGATTATGGCCGTTATCTTGCGGCTTCGCTCCTGCATCTGATGATACACCAGCAGGACGCCGTTGGACTTGTCACATTCGACACCGAGGTCCGCCGTTACCTGCCGTCGCGTGGACGCGTCAGCCATCTCCGCGCACTCCTCGAGGAGCTGCACAACACCGCGCCAGGCGGGGAGACCTCGATTGCACCGATACTTCATGATGTCGCGGAGCGGATAAAGCGGCGCGGACTCGTCATCATCATTTCCGATCTTTTCGATGATCCTGCCGAAATACTGAAGGCGCTCCATCATTTCCGCTTCCGGAAGCACGAAGTCGTCCTGATGCACGTGATGGCCGAGGAGGAGCTCTGCTTCCCGTTCGAGAAATGGAGCGAGTTCGAAGACTTGGAAGTTTCCGCCAACCGCATCGAACTCGATCCCAGGGCCACGCGCGCGGCATATCTCGACGAGGTCCGCAAGTTTGTGAAGGCAATACGCAAGGGGTGCGGCGAGATGCGCATCGAATACATGCCCATCAGCACGCGCAAGGACTTCGATGTCGCGCTCCTGGAATATCTGGCTGGCAGGATGAGGATGAACAAGTAGGGACGGGCTTTAGCCTGTCCCATTCTTGAATATTTAAGATGGTACATGCTGAAGCACGTACCTACTTTCTAGAACAGCCCTTGCGGGCTTGACTACGAACAAAGCCCACAGGCAGGATGCCTGTGTTACATTAAAGAGGAATTGAAGGTTTAAATGATATTTCTTGAATTTCCAATGCTGTTGGGGCTTCTCCTGGTTTCGGCGCCGGTGGTGATACACCTCCTGAACCGTAACAAGGCGCGTCCTGTGCCATGGGGGGCGATGCGGTTCCTTGCGGCTTCCCTGGAGACCGAACGCCGCAGGCTCCTTCTCGAAGAGATGCTCCTCCTGGTGCTCCGCTGCCTTCTTGTCGCCGCGCTCGTCATGGCGATGGCGCGTCCTTTCCTCTCGAGCCAGCCTTCAATGTCATGGCTGATAACCCTGCCTCTGCTCGTGGTCGCTTCCGTGTGCATCGGAATTTCGTCAGTGGTATGGAAATCCGTGAAGACAAGACGGCGCCTTCTTATTGTCGCTGGACTGTCTGCGATATTCGCAATTGCCGCAGCGGCCTCCGAGCGCTGGCTGCAGAAGCGTTCCTGGCTTTCCGGAAGCGGCGACCGCGATCTCATTCTCATCATAGACGGCTCCGACTCGATGAAGCTCCTCGTCGACGGGCGTCCTAATTTCACCCGCGCAAAGGATGAGGCAATTCAGATCCTGAAGAACTGCTCCTCGGGCGATGCTGTCGGACTCATACTTGCCGGTCCTGTCCCATATGCCCTTGTCAAGGCTCCGACTTCCAATCACAGGGAAATCATAGACATCATAAACCACAGGGATTTCCAGCCTGCAGGCGGATCCTTCGGCGCGCTGGAGGCCCTCAACGCCGCCTCTGCGATGCTCGCGGAAGGACGGAATCCCGTCAAGAAGATAGTGGTGTTCACCGACCAGCAGAGCCTCGGCTGGGACATCCAGGGTCAGGCAAGATGGAACTATCTTGCGCGCAACCTCAACACCTCGGCGATCCGCCCCAAGGTCGTAGTCCGGAGGTTCGCGTTCCCGCAGCCGTTCAGGAACGCTGCCGTAGCGGACATCGCGTTCCCGCGCTCATCCCCCGGGGCCGGACAGCCGGTGAAGATAGAAGTCAAGGTTGTCAACGGTGGTGATATGCCGATACAGCCTGCCGCGGTCACCTTGTCGGTAAACGGCGAGCCCATCACCCGCGAGACCTTCCTGAAGGAGCTTCCGCCCGGCGGTTCGGAGACCGTGGCATTCGAGCACCGGTTCAAGAAGTCCGGTCGCGCGGTGGTGTCATGCGAGATCGCCTGCAACGACGACCAGGATGCGGACAACTCCCAGAAGAGGGTCATCGACGTGATCGACACGCTCCCGGTTCTGATCATCGACGGCGCTCCTTCGAAACGGCCGATGGACGGAGCTGCGGAATTCATCCGGCTCGCGCTGTGCCCTGGAAATGGAGGTTCAGCTGAAAACAAGAACGGCACGGTATTTCCGATCAAGCCGGAAACCGTCGGTGTCGATGCGGCAATGAAAATGGATTTGGACAAGTACCGTGTCGTAATCCTGGCGAACCCGCCTTTCATTCCGCCGCAGCTCGCCGAGAGACTCATTTCGAAGGCAAGGTCTGGCGGAGGGATCCTTGTCGCTCCAGGCGACCGCACCGATCCGAAAATGCTCAATGCGCTGCGGTCCCAGTCCGGGGAGAAGTTCCTTCCCGCTGAAATGGCCGAAAGGAGGAATCTTCCAGACCTGCCTGCGCATTTCGCGCTCAAGAGCTTTTCCCATCCTGCTCTGAGGCTCTGTGCGGAGACGACGCGTTCCGATGCTTCCCTGGCCCTCATAAATTCCTACTGGCGCTTGAACGTCGACAAGGCCGATGTCTCAGTCGACGTATGCGGGCTTCTCGACTCCGGCGATCCGTTCATGGCGGAAAGGAAGTTCGGACGCGGCTTCGTCGCCATGACCTCGTTTGCGATGGACCGGAATGACAGCACCCTGCCGTCGCTGAAGATCTTCGTGCCGGCGATGCATGAGGTCGTCTATCACCTTGCTTCCGCCGGCGGGGTCGACGCAAACATAAAGCCAGGAACAGAGATCATGTTCGAGCTGAATGACGGTGCCGCGCCGGGTTCGGTGTCGGCAAGGACTTCTGCAAGAGCGGATGTGTCCGGCAAGTCCCAGGAGATTCCGGTTGTCACGCCTTCAGGGCGTCCCGGAAAGGCCGAACTGCTGAAGGTGGACGGGCGCAGGCTTGTCAGATGTCCGGATACCCGGTGGCCCGGCCTGTATAAGATAATTGTCTCGTCGATCCAGGATTCACCGAAAGGCGCTGACGGACAGCCGTTGAACGAAATGCCGTTCGTAGTGCTGGCCAATCCCGAGGAGAGCACTCTTGGAAAATTGACCGACGAGGAACTGATGACGCTGCGCGACCGCATCGACTTGTTCTCCCCTAAGAACATCGAGGAGCTGATCACCGCCACCACCGGAGGGGTTCCCGGCAGGGAGATCTGGAAATATCTGATGGCTATGGCGCTCCTGATACTGGTTGCGGAAGTCGCGCTTGAACGCTGGATAGCGTCGAACCGCCGCATCCATATGGCCGAGGCTGTCGAGTTCCACGACAAGGTAACCTCTGAAAATTGACATATGGCACACAACAATAAAATATGGATTTATGGCGAGGAAAGGAATTCAGGAGCAGCCCTGAAGCGGGCTGTGACTGTGTTCCAGACGACGACAGAATCCATAAGAATTAGTTGCCCTATGGGTTGCGGATCTTTTTGGCTCAAGAAAGAATATTCTTCACTCGGCGTATCGCTTTGGATACGCCTCCGTTCGGAAATTCTTCTTGAGCTTTCAAAAATCTTCCGCAATGTGCCGAATGTAAATTTTAAGAGGTTACCCCAAAACCATTCACCTGAAAGTTTCAACTTTAAAACATGAATGAACTGACACAGCATTTCCTGATTTCGGAGAGCGTTCCGACGCCGATCCTGTGGCTTGGGGCGGTCTTGCTTTTCACAGCATGGGTCCGCCTGCGTCCTTGGAGCGTCAGAGGTGCTTCCTGGAAGATCCATGTTCCAACGGCCGTCCGCGCCATAGTTTGTTTCCTTGCGCTTCTGGTCGCGGCGCAGGCGCTCCAGCGTCACCTTATTTTCGCCACCACATGGGCGATATGGCCGATACTCCTGGTTGGCGCAGCCTCAGCCGAAGCTGTCCTCGTAATGTATGCATTCGAATGCCGTACCATCCGCAAGCGCGAAGGGAAGATCATCAGGGTGTTGCGCGCATTGCTGGTGCTTCTCGTGACACTCGCGTTGTGCCAGCCTGTCAGGACTTTCGAGGTTTCACGCAAGATAGACCGCTATGTGGCGGTGGCTGTCGACACCAGCGCGTCCATGGACATCGCCGACACTGGAATGGGGCTTGGTGAAAGGATAAGGCTCGCAGAATACCTGTCGGTACTCAAGTCAAAGCGTCCTTTCCGTTCCGAGGAGGCTGTAGCTGTCCTGGGCCAGGCACGGCAGGAGATGTCCGCGCAGATGGACGGTCTTCTGGCGCTCAGCCAGATATCGGCGGGTTCCGGGGAGCAGACCGTTGAAAAACTCAAGCCCATTCTTGAATCCTCAGGCAGCATCAGGAAAAACATCGCCGCCCAGCCTGCTAAGATGAATGATGCAATGACCTCGAAGAATCTCGTGCTTGCCGATCAGGTGAAAGGCAGGATCAGCGCATGTTCCGGACGCATCAGTTCGGAAACGTTGAACATCCTCGACGAAAGGATCAGGCTTCTAGAGGCGGCAGTCCAGTCATCCGGCAAAAAAGGAGCAGAGAACAGCAAGGCAGGCATTGATTACAATAAAATACTCGACGCCGGTAAGCGCGCGATCGATTCATTGCAGGCCTGCGAAAAGGAAATCGCGGTTTTTGGCGACGAGATCGACGAGGCGCTCTACAAGTCCCTGCCGGAGGCTGAGCGCACAGCAGTTGACGCGCTGACCGCCCTGAAACGCAGCGATCTGGCAGCGAAGATACTGACTGCTCCCGCGACATCAGGTTTTGACGCCAAAGGAGGCAGCATCATCCAGAGGATCTCCGACAGCTATGGCATGAAAGCGTATGCATTCGCAGCCAAACCCTCGGAACTCGACCAGCAGAAGCTTGTTTCGGGCAAATTGAATTCCACCGACGAGACCGGCCGCGGCCAGGCGTCCATGGGCACCAACCTGGCGGCCGTATTTGGGAAGGCCATGGCGGACATTCCTTCGGGACAGCTCGCGGGGATACTCCTCCTTTCCGATGGAAGGCACAACGCGTCAGAGCCACTTGAGACGATCGCTTCACGGCTCGGCCAGGCCAGGATTCCCGTCTGCTCCCTTGCTTTTGGAAATGACAGGCGTCCTCCGAAGGATGCCGCGGTCGTATCGGCGGATGCGCCGGACATCCTGTTCATCAACGACAGCTTCAAGGCCGATGTCGACGTCAAGCTCGACAATCTTTCCGGGCAGAAGATCTCCGTGAAGCTTCTTGACGGTGCGAACATTGTCGACACCAGGAACATCGACGTCAAGGCTGATTCCGTGAGGCAGCGCATCCTCCTTTCCGACAAGCCGAAGACCGTCGGATACCATGCCTACAAGGTGCAGATCGACCCGGTCGGGGGCGAAGTGGAGAAGGGGAACAACGAGCTTTCGATTCCGGCCAACGTCACAGACGACCGCATAAAGGTTTTGTATGTGGAAGGATATCCCCGCTGGGAGTTCCGCTTTCTCAAGAACCTCTTTGTCAGCCGCGACCAGTCGGTGCGCCTGCAGTACGTGATCCTGAAGCCCGACACGATAGACAATATTACCGGGAAAAAGGATGTGGCGGCATCGGCCTCCAGGCCCGTCGAGGAGCCCGAGGCGACAAGGCTGCCGTCCAGCGACGAGGAATGGATGAAGTTCGATGTGGTAATACTTGGGGATGTGGATCCCGCGGCGATCGGCGCAGAGGGCATCAAGTCGCTCAAGAAGTTCGTCTCTGAAAGAGGGGGTTCGCTCATAATGGTGGCAGGATCTGGAAAAATGCCGCGTGCATATTCAGGCACTCCGCTGGAGGAGATCATTCCCGTGAGTTTCAAGGCCAGCGACGTGCCGTTCATCAAGGCGCCCGAGGAATCCTACAGGATAGCGCTGACGCAGGAAGGGCGCGAGCATGTCATCACGAAGCTTTCCCCGCTGCCAAATGAAAATACGAAAGTCTGGAACGAGCTGCCTTCGCTCTACTGGAGGCATCCGATCATGAGCGCGAAACCCGGAGCCGCGGTGCTCGCATACGCCATGCCGTTCGAGGCGCCTGCATTCCTGAAGCCGAGGACCGCGACCGAAGTCCCCGACGAGGAGACATTGAAGAAGAGACGCCAGTTCGAACTGGAGAACGCGCTGATAGTCTGCCAGAACTACGCGCTTGGCAGGGTGGCGATGCTCACGTTCGACGAATCCTGGCGCCTGCGCTACAGGGAAGGGGACACCTACCACCACAAGTTCTGGGGCCAGCTCCTGCGCTGGGCCACTGCCGACAAGATCATGTTCGGTTCGTCCTGCATCAAGATCGCCGCCGACAAGAGCCGCTACAGCCCGGATGAGAACGTAAGGGTGCGCGCAAAGATCACACGCCGCAATTTTTCGCCGGTGACCGGATTGGCCCCGTCGATTCGCGTAATGAACGGCGAAAAGGAAGTCAGCAGGAAGAAGCTGCGCTTCGAAGCGAATTCAGCGGGCATCTATTCCGGCGACATCGGCAGGCTTCCGGAAGGCGCCTACAAGCTTGAACTTGAATGTCCCGGACTCCCTGACGACATGGCGCCTGAACTTGGCGCCGCGCGTGCCGAATTCGGAGTGGCCTCAGCGTCTCCGGCGGAACTTGTCGAACTTACCGCCGACATGGGGGCATTGAACAGGCTTGCTACAATTACAGGTGGAACCGTTGTCGAACCCGCTATGGCGCGCACGGTCATGGACAGGTTCGGTCCTCCATCATTGATACAGACGGAACGGCGCCAGGTCTCCATATGGAACTCCTGGCCGTTCATGCTGCTTCTCTTAGGACTTGCAGTAGGCGAATGGCTATTAAGAAAAAGGGTGAATCTGCCATGAAAAACCATAGACTTGAAGCAAGGCTAGAATCCATACCGGCACCGATCGCAAAGGCCCTCCGCCAGCTGCTGGGCAGGACTAGGAAGGTGATCCTGATCCGCGGAATATGCGCGGTCGTCGCGGTCTTCGTGGGAATGACATTGCTTGCGATGGGACTGGACGCGGGAATCCTGATAGTGTCGCCGGTAACGCGCTGGATGATGTCGGCGGTGCTGTACATCGCCACTGCGGCCGCGATATATCTTTTCCTCGTGGCTCCTCTTGCACGCTCCTTCACGCTTGCGGGTCTCGCGCACATGATCGAGGCGCACCATCCTGAAATGCAGGAACGCCTCAGTTCCGTGGTTGAGCTCCTGACCAGTTCCGACGATAGGCAATTGCGGGGTTCGCAGAAATTGATCGATGCGCTCACCGAGGCCGCAACCGAAGATGCGAGGAACATCAGGCCCAAGAACGAAATATCAATGAAGACCGCCCTTCCGTTCTTTGCCGCCGCCCTTGCCTTCATACTGATAATGGCTGCGATATTCGCAGTTTCCCCCAGGAAGGCCTCGTTCCTCCTGGCGCGTGCAACAGCACCGTTTGCGAACCTTCCGAACATCATGGCGCTCGACCTAGATGTCAAGCCAGGCGATGTATTCGTACCGCGCGGAGAACGCCTCGAGATCAACCTCTCGTCAGCCAGAGGAGGCATCAAGTCCGCCAGGATACAGAGGACTCTGGATGATGGCCGCGGATCGAGCGACGACATGAAACGGATCCAGCTGCCTGACAAGGACAAGTCGCAGAGCTTTACATTTGCAGTGCCTTCAGTCGAGAGGAATTTCACCTACCGTGTCCAGGCAGATGACGCGATTACCAGATATTACAGGGTGACCGCTGTCACTCCCCCAGTCGTTGAAAGTCTTGATTTGAAGATCGATTATCCGGAATATTCATGCCTGCCGCAGAAGGTCGAGGTAAATTCGAGCGGGACAGTGTCGGCTCTTGCAGGCTCAGTTGCGACAGTATCAATCAAGGTCAACAAGCCGTGTTCGTCAGCCGTCATGAAGATCGATGCGGCGAAGCCGGTTTCAATACAGGGTGAAGCAGACGCAGGCCACAATGGTGAAAACCGGATTGTGTTCCGTCTGCCCCTGGCTTCCGGTCTTGCTGGAATCTATTCCATCCAGCTCACCGATGATCACGGCCTCAGGAATACGAAGTTCGAACGTGCGGTCCAGGCGCTGGCAGATATTACTCCGGTAGCCGTCATAACGAATCTTCCGCAGAAGGAGATACATCTGCGGCCGGACGATCATTTCCCCTTTTATTTCTTTGCGACTGATGATGTCGGGCTGAAGTCCGTGGATCTGCTGTTCGAGAAGGATTCCGTGAAGCTCATGCCGCGCGCCATGGCGCTGCCGAAGAATTCATCCGACAAGGAGCCGGTCAGGAAGTTTGAAGGGAACGCAGCTATAAACCTGACGGATTCGGATCTGCGCGGTGCACGGCGCCTGATGTTCCAGATCGTAGTTTCAGACAACCTGCCGGAGAATCTGAAGGGGCCGCAGCGCGGATTTTCCGAACAGTATACACTTGTAGTCGACGACAACGCGAAATCGTTCAAGGAGCAGGCGCTCCAATCCCAGGAGGAGGCGTTGAAGAACCAGCTCCAGCAGGCGAAGAAGGAGCTTGAGGAATCCAGGCAGAAAGTTCCTTTCGTGAAGGAGGTCGCATCAAAGAACGAGAAGAGGCCGGAACAGCTGTCCGAGCGGACAGGAGTTCTCAGGGAGACCCTTGCAAACGGCGATGCCACCCTGAGGAACCTGTCGGAAAAACTTTCCGATGGATTCTTCAACGATGTCTCGAAGAAGATCAACGAGCTGCACGAGGCGGAGCTTTCAAAGGCGAAGGGGCTCACCGACCAGCTGACCCTTGCAGAGAGTCCTGAGGAGCGCAACAAGCTTCTTGAAGACATTGCAAAGAATATTGAAAAGGCCATAACGGTGATTGATGAGATGCTTAAGAAATCCGAGATCGCATCGAAGGCGATGGAACACGCGGTCGAGATCGAGAATCTCGCGAACCGGCAGGAGGATCTGGCGAAACAGAAACTGGACATAGACAAGCTTCAGGCTTCTGCGGAAAATGCCGAAAAGATGGATCCGGAATTGAAGAGGAAGCTTGAGGAATGGAAGAAGAAGCAGGACAATGTCGCCGACGCACTTGCGAAACTCGCAAGGGAGCAGGCGCCGAATGCGGCGCTTAAGAATTCCGCTGAACTGCAGGAGGCAGGCAGGATTGCGGAGGAGACTAAGAAGCTGAACGACGATCAGAAACGCCTGGCCGAAAGCGCGCAGAAGATATCGGACATGCAGAAGCTTGACAAGAAACTCGGGGAACTCGCCGAACAGCAGAACTCGGCTGCGGAACTCGCAAAATCCAACATGCTTACGAAACCTGCGACGTCCGCAATGCTGAACGCCGCAGAAGAGATCACGAAGGAAAAACTCGATGACGCCGTGAAGAAGCAGGATGAGGCGCTTGCCGCGATCAACGAGGCCGTCGACCAACTTGCGAAGGAGGAGGCGAACGATCCGTGGAAGGAATCGGCTTCGCCAAAAGAGACTTTGAAGGAACTTTCAGACAAGGCGAATAAATCCGTAGAATCTGCGAATTCCGCAGTTGAGAAGGCCAAGGCCGCGGAGAAGGCCGCGCAGGCTGAATCCGATAAGTTCGACAAGAGCGTCAAGGACGCCGGGAAGATAGCAGACCAGGAGCGTGCGACGGTGATGGAGGAGAAGAAGAATCTCATGAAGGAACTGGCGCAGAAGGCGAAGGAGGCGTCTGCCAAAGCCGAGCAGGGTGCGAAGGAAACTCAGAATCTCGCGAAGGAGACATCGGACATCGCAAACCGCCTTGCTGCGAACACTGCGCCTGCTGAGGCGGAGAAGCTTGTCGACCAGGCTGGACAGAAGGCGCATGATGCAGATCAGAAGGCGCTGGTGGCGAACCAGGCCGCGAAGGCTGCGGAGTTTGCGGCGAAGATGGCGTTGGAAATGAACAGTGATGAAGGCAAGGACAAGAACTATCAGGCGGAACCAGTGCGCCAGTCTGCGGATCTCGCGAAGAAGGCGGCTGAATCGGCGAAGAACGCAACGGACGCTGTTGCAAAGACTGAGAAGGCCCTTGAGAGCACCGCGAAAAATATTGAGGCGCTGCAGAAAGTCCAGAAGGACGCGGAGAAGAATGCCCAGAAGGAGCTTGCAAAGCAGATAGGGGAGCATGTTGCGGAGGCGCAGCATGATGAGGAGATGGCGAAACAGGCCCTTAATGAGGCGCGCAATGCTGCGAACGCGTCGAAGCAGGCGGCAGATCAGGCGCAGCAGAACGCCGATGCGGCTTCAAAGGAGCAGAACCGGCGGAATGCAGCAGCCAAGGCTTTTGAGTCGATAAGGAAGTCGCTTGAGGCCGCACAGCAGGCGGATCTTGCGGGCAATATTCTGGCTGAAGCGGCATCTGAGGATCGTTCGGCGAAGCAGGAAATCGTGGATGAACTTGCGAAGACGCAGAAGATGCTGAAGGACAAGACTGCTGAACTTATGAAGGAGAAGCGCGATACCATGGATGTCCAGATGCGTGCGCAGACTGCTGAACTCGAGAAGCGCCAGGCCGCAGTGGCCGCAGAGGCGAAGGCTATTGCCGCGCAGGTCGCCAGGGAGCTTCCGGCGGAGAACAAGATCGCCGGACAGGCGGAGGCGTCCGCAGGCAAGGCCATGGAATCACTTCATGATTCGGATCTGAATTCGGCCGCGAAGAATGCCGAAGAGGCCGCAAAGGAATTGAATGCGCTGACTGACAGGCTGGAAGCCGCCGCAGCTAACAGGATCGATGGGAACAAGGATGATTCAACAAAGAACGCTCCAGCGCATTCGCCTGTATCGCGGCTTGCGAAACGCGCGGGCGATGTCGCGCAGGACCAGGAAATGCTCAAGAAGGAGATTGGGGCGCTTGCCAAAGGGACGCCGCTTGAAAATCTCGCCGCCCAGCAGGAGAACATCGAGAAACGTGCGGAAGAACTCAGGAAGGATGCCGAGGCGTTCCAGATGAATGCACGGGAGCTCAATCTGCCTCAGAGGAGCCAGCAGCTCGCGGCGGAAGGTCAGAACAATCTCCAGGGCGCCTTGCAGAACGCCGACAACGCCGGCAAATCACTGGCAAAGATGGCCGAGGAGTCGCGTCAGATGAAACAGGATCCGAAGAAGAATCTTTCCGGGCATCTCCAGAATGAATTGAAACAGGCCCAGGAGTCTTCCGCAAAGTCACTCGACCAGGCGGCTGCGAAGATGGCGGAGGCGCAGAAGGCGATTGACGATGCCGCAAAGAATCTTCCGGCGCAGCAGGCGCAGGCGGCGGAAGGCGAACCGGATCTTCCGGCTGCCTCGGGGCTTGCGAGGAAGGCTGCGGTTGAACAGAGCGCGATCGACGCGATACAGTCGGCGGAATCCCTGAACGCCGCAGCCCGCGAGGCGATGGCGATGGCCGAGAAGGCGGGGATAAACACAACGCCAGGCAAAATATCCTCGGTCTCGTCCGGCGGCAGGAACGACAAGTCATCCGCCAAGCAGGCGCCTCCAGGATTCGAGGTGATCTCACGGCGCATGGGGATAAAATATGATGACTGGCTCAGGCTTCCAGGAAGTCTCAGGAGCGAGATACTTCAGTCGTCCGCAAGCGAAGGGCCCGAGGAATACAGGGAGATCATCAAACGTTATTTCGAGGAGCTCTCTAAGCGTGGAATGGAGGGAAGATGATTATGAATGAAATTCGAAACTCGAAGCATGAAATACGAATCAAGCGCGAAACAATGTTTGAAATATTTGAAAATTCATTAATTTCGAATTTGTTCGTAGTAGCCCGTGTTCGGGCGTTCTTAAGAGAAACAAGGAACGCGCAAATCCTCCAAAGGAGCCTGTCGGACTTAATATTTTTCGCTTGTAGTAGCGCATGTTTGCGCGTTCTTAACGGAAACTCAAAATACCCAAGAACGCGCAAACATGCGCTACTACGAACAAATCCAGCCGTTCCTGAACTCATTTCTCAGTCCGACATCCTCCGGACTACTGCAAGCATGAAAGCGTGCTGCGTTATTCTGCTGGGTTGCATGATTTTCTTCTTTTCCGGCAATCAGGCTTCCGCGGCCGAAGCTGTGTTCAAGCAGGATCCGCAGTATCAGAAATCATTTGATGAATCGGTCGACAAGGCGCTTGCGTATCTCGCGAAATCGCAGCTGCCAGACGGTTCGTTCCCAGGTGGAATGGCGAAGAACACGGCGATCACATCGCTCTGCGTGATGGGATATCTTGCACGGGGGTACAGCCCTGGTCTCGCACCGTACGGCGAAACGATCGACAGGGGAATAGATTTTGTACTGGCATCGCAGTCGTCCGACGGGAGCCTGGTCGGACATGGCGGCGGGCAGATGTACAGCCACAATATTTCGACGCTGATGCTGTCCGAGGTTTCCGGAATGCTCAATCCCGACCGCCAGAAAAAAGTTGATGCCGCTCTTGGCAAGGCATTGAAGATCATACTGGACGCACAGCGCGTGCAGAAGCAGGATACGCACCGGGGCGGCTGGCGGTATGAACGCAACAGCAATGACAGCGATCTGTCGCATTCCGGATGGGCGCTCATGGCGCTGCGCTCCGCACGCAACAACGGTGCTCCGGTTCCAAAGGAGGCGATCGACGACGCGGTCGGCTTCATCATGAAATGCCGGATGCAGGATGGCGGGTTTGCATATCAGCCCGGGGGAGGGGCCAGCATAACACAGACCGGAGTCGCGCTCCTCTGTCTTGAACTCTGCAGCCGCCACCGCGAGGACACCACGCTGAAGGCCGGCGAGTATATTGCCGCTAAATATGATGTGAAAAAGACAAACGAGATACCGTTTTTCTATTATGCGCACTATTATCTTGCGCAGGGCATGTTCCAGCTCGGTGACGATCAATGGGAGAAGTTCGCTCCGAAGATATACGGCACTCTCCTCAAGCTCCAGAAGGAGGACGGTTCCTGGCCGCCGATAGGCCAGCATGAGACCCAGCCCGGACCTTGTTATGCCACCGCCATGGCTGTACTGGCGCTGAGCGTCACATACCACCAGCTGCCCATATATCAGAGGTAGGGCGTCGATCTTCCATGTTTTCTTTATCCCGATGAAGATCGGGACCGAAACTGGCTCGGAGGCGGTTTTGGCAAAACCGCCATACTTGGTAGTCGTGAAGAGTTCCAGTTGTTTGCTTTGTCTTTGGGTTAAGTATGCCAGTTTCGCCGAAACTGGCTCGGGAGGCGTCGCGAGGCTATTTATGCGCTCGGGACGCCATACTTAATTCCAACAGCTGTTAATAGCTTTCAGCTTTTCCTGGACTCATTTCTATGTCCTACAGGCTCTTCAGGCAGACTGCTACCAAACGAAATACACCAAATCTTGTAGCGTATGATTCTCAATTCACCCGCCATGCCCCCTTATTTCCTTGACTTAAGGCTGAATTTTTGGTATAATCATCTGATTAAAAGGAACTTTTGAAGATTCTGCCTTTCTAAATGAGTGGAGGGGATGTATTATTGTATTATTGATTGAACGTACGACAGTCCTTTAAATAAAGATTTGAAACATAAAAATGAGAAAAACAGCCTTATCAATACTGACCACAGTGCTAGTTCTGCTGAGCCTGCAATCCTGGGGCGTCAGCCCGCAGGACAGCTATGTATGGACGAAACGCGAGGCCGCCGGTCCCGGAGTTGCAAAAAGCTGGTCATCCATCGCAATGAGCTCCGACGGAATGAACCTGGCTGCATGCGTGCAAATTGCCGACTTTGTCTACACTTCCAGCGACGGTGGGGCAACCTGGGCCAAACGCACCCCTGCCGGTGCGGCATCACCGAAATACTGGCATGCTGTTGCGATGAGCTCCGACGGCTCAAAGATTGCTGCAGGCGCTGATTACATCTATGTGGGAACATATGGCGGAACTGTCTGGACGAAGCGCAGTCCTGCCGGAGCTACGGTTAAAAGCTGGTCATCGATTGCGATGAGTACCGACGGCAAGCGGATTGCCGCTTGTTCACTGAATGACTTCATCTATATTTCCACCGACAGCGGGGCGACATGGAAAAAATGCACCGTCGGGGCAGGGGAAGCGAAGGACTGGGTTTCCGTTGCGATGAGTCCTGACGGCAAATATTTGGTCGCAGGCGCCCAGATTGCAGATGCCGGCGGTGCCGATTACGCGTATTATTCCACCGACAGTGGAGCCACATGGACAAAGCTTGAGCCTGATGGGGCAGGCGTTCCCACGCTCTGGGCCTCGGTTGCATTGAGTTCCAACGGCGCGAAAATTGCGTTGTGTACCGAAGACGATTTCTTTGTATTCACTTCCGAGGACAGCGGAACAACCTGGAGCAAGCGCGATCCTTCCGCCGGGCTTTATTCCTGGGGAAGCGCAGTCGCGATGAACTCCGACGGCTCGAAGATGATGGCAGGTTCGATCAGTTCCGATATCATCTTTAATTCCTCAGACTTCGGCGCCAGCTGGAATGAAAGCTATCCCAACGGGGCAGGTGAGTTCAGGAACTGGGTTTCAATCACAATGAGTGGAGATGGCGCGAAAGTCGCGGCCTGTGCGAGCAATTCAGACTATGTCTATACCGGCTACAACTACAAGGAGGTCAAGTTCACGGCTGGAGCCAACGGAACAATCGTCGGTGATGCGGACCAGCTTGTCCCGGAGGGTACGGACTGCGCTCCTGTGACCGCCGATCCCGATGACTATTATCATTTCGTGGACTGGACCGGAGATCTGGCTTCAACAGATAATCCCCTTGAGGTCACATCAGTTTTAAACGACATGAACATAACTGCGAATTTCGCGCACGATCAGGGCACGATAACAACGGAAGCAATCGGAAACGGAACGATAGACGTCGCAATAGGGCCATATGACACGATGACCCTGTATGATATTTCAGCCACTGCCGGCGGCGGATATACGTTTGTCAACTTTTCAGTTTTTGGCAATGCGACCCTCGAGGCGACTACTTCGCCGACGCAGTTCAAGCTTACAGGCCTCGACGGATGCTCCGCGAAGATCACCGCGAATTTCCTGGATGATCTGAACATCAGGACTCCGGCTCTGAACACTCCTGAAAGCGTCCCCGGAATCAGCGGGTTGGCGGAGAGCAGCATGGTCTACAAGGTCACTGTTCCAGCGGGAACAACCAGGATGATAATCAATACTGCCGGTGGAGCGGTGGGCGAGGACTGCGACATCTACATAAGCCCGGATGCCATTCCTACATTGGAAGAATATTATGCCAGAAGCACGGGCCCTACGACACTTGAAAGCATCACCGTCCTGAATCCCGAGGCCGGCAAGGACTGGTACATCCTCCTCTACGGCTACAAGAACTACAACGGAGTCGATCTCAATATCAGCATGCTAAACGATGTTCCCGAAAAGCCGGTTCTGACTTCGGCTTCGCAGGGCGACGCTGGCAAGGTGACCCTGCTCTGGTCCGACTGCTCAGGCTCTGGAGCCGTATCCTACGACATATTCCGTTCCAAGGACAATATTCCCGGGCTTGCGGAGTTCGTGAAGAACGTCGATTTAGGCGCGACCGTGACTGCCGATGACACTACTGCAGTCCTGGGAACGCACTACTACTACTGGATTAGGGCCAGGAGCGGAGCCGGGGACGACAAATCCAGCGACTTCAGCAATTCCGAGCAGGGCTGGATCGCAGACGGCACAGTCGTCAAAAATCTTTCGAGCGGAGTATCTGTAACTGGAATCAAGGGAGCCGTCGGCACTACGAGGATATTCACGTTTACTGTGCCAGTCACCAATCCCGTTGTAAAACTTCTGGAGATCAAGACCAGCGGTGGAACCGGCGACTGCGACATTTCCATTTCGAAGGGCGGGGACATCCTGGTCTACGGGGTCAAGGCGACCAACAATGAAATCATAAGGATTGCAGATCCGGCTACCGGCGAATACGTGATCAGCCTGTATGCCAACACTGAATTTTCGGGACTCGCCCTGAGGGCGAAGCATTACAATGCGAAACCGCCGCCTCCGGCATCGCCGCTTGCAAGCGACGGCACATATGCGGATGCGGTCTTCGTTTCGTGGACTGCTTCCGACGGAGCTGCCTCATATGAAGTATGGAGGGCGACCTCGAATGTCAGTTCACTTGCACAGAAGATAGCGGACGTGTCCGACGCCAGCTATGTAGATTCATCCAATACCGGCAATCTTCTCGTCAATACAGGCACTTATTTTTACTGGATCAAGGCTTTGAACGGCGCGGGGACCAGTGCGTTCAGCGCGAGTAATTCGGGTTATATCTCGAAGACTCCCGCCGCTCCGGGTTCGGTGGCCGCAAGCGATGGAACCTATTTCGACAAGATAAAGGTGACATGGCCGAAGGTCGCCGGCGCGACCTACTACCGCATATACAGAAATACCTCGGGGACATTCAACGAGAGTGATCTGATCGGCGAGGTTCCATATATGAGTTCGACAATAACTTATTCATATGATGACGTCGGCGCCGCGGATCCCAAACCTGGGACCAAGTACTGGTATTATGTGAAATCAGCGAATGCCAATGGAGTTTCATCTGGATACAAGAGCGGCAGCGGTTATATCAGGTTCGCTGGCCCCGCCGGAGTCACCGCCAGCGACGGTACTTACTTCAACAAGGTGAAGATCACATGGACTGCCCTTGCCGGCGCGACGGAATATGAGGTTTATTCTTTCACGTCCAATGATGCCAATAACGCGTCTTCGATTGGTACCAGCGCTTCTCCGGAATATTATGATGGATCAGCATCCGGCAAGACATTCTACTGGATAAAGGCGAAATATGCCTATCCGGGCCCAGGTTCCTATACAAGCGACTTCAGCGCATCCAACAGCGGATATCCGAAGGATGTGATTACCACTGTAGCTGCTCCTACGCTTAAATCTGTCAGCAATGGAGCGTCGGAAAAGGTCAGCATAGCCTGGAGCGAGGTGCCGACGGCGACGAAATACATCGTCTACAGGAAGGTACTTGCGGGTGATCCATGGGTGGCCATAACGCTGGCAATCCCCGGGTTTTCCGTCGAAGACGACCCGCCGCTTGCACTGCAGAAATACATGTACTGCGTGAAGGCCATGAACCATATTACCGGAACGGAAAGCTCATTGAGCGCATCGAAGACCGGATACAAGACTGATGTGAATACAGACTTTGCGGCAGTCGCACCCGTGGCAGTCGTATCCGGCATCCTCAATAGCCAAAAGATCTATTACATCGATGTTCCTCCTGGAACCAGGAGGCTTGTCGCGCAGGTCGAGAATGGAGACGGCGGCGACTGCGATCTGTATGCTAAGTTCGGCTCATGTCCGACGAAGGCAAGCTACAACGCGAAAGGATCTGAAATATCCGGAGCGGCAAAGAAGGAGATCCTCACGGTTGCGAATCCCGCAGATGGGCGCTGGTATCTGCTGCTCTACGGGGCTACCGCCTACAATGGCGTGCAGTTCTCAGTCAACTGCTATTCCGCGACGGACATCGTGTTCTCCCTTGTTCCCGCAAACGATCAGACCGTCCCTTTCACCGCCCAGTTCAAAGGCATGGTGCTGGATGAGACCGGCACAGGGATAGCCGGACTCACCGTTGGCGTCAGGGATCCGCTAACTGGTCTCACCACCTGGCTTCCGAAAACCGACGCGAAAGGCAATTTCACGTATTCCACGAAGATCGCTGCCGACGGCGAATACACATATGATTTCTATCTTTCCACGATCCCAGACTCGACTTTGAGCATCGGCAGCTGGACGGTAAAGACGAAAAGGAATCCCTGGGAGTCCGGCAATTTCTTTGATTTCTCCGGATATCTGGCAGGAACCCGGATTCCTGTTGCAGACATAGAAGCCCAGGGAGGAACCCTGGCAGGCCTGGAGGAATACATGAATGCGCGAAGAGGCTTTGAAGACGGACCGATAGATACTGACTACGAGAATATCTGGGTCGCAGACACTCTTGCAGCCGCTTCCTCCGATCCGAAAATAACGTCGAAGCTCGATCCAGGTCTCTATATGCTCTTCTATGGAACTGAAGGCGCCGCTGTTGGAAATGGACCAGCAGATGCACCTCCTGGACTTGTCGCGAATCCCCTCCTGCTCAGAGTATCTCCTGCCAGACAGGCGGCTGTCATTGCGAACCTCAAGGCCAACGGGCTCATCGACAATGCCGTCGCCGACAATGTCACGGAAAATGGCGGCATAGGAGTAGTGGTCGTGACGGCATTCGGCAATCCCGACGAGACCGGCTCGGATCTGGACTACGACATCTCCCTGTATGCCGATGAGCAGCTCGAACTTCTTGCGAATATCGCAGGAAACATCGATGTTGAGCCGGATGTGACACCGGAAAAGAAATATGTCGCTACAGTTGCCGCCCGAGTAATAATTTCCATTGACGGGGCGACTCGCAGGATCAGTGCCGCGGTAAGTTCATTCATGAAATAATAGGAATATGAAAAACTTCACATATCTTGTTTCAGCCATCTCAATCTGCCTGCTTGCATCATGCGCATCAACAAAACCTCCTGAGGCGGCCGCTACACCTGAACCCGCTGATGTCTTGAACGCCAGTTACAGGTTCGAGGAGGCGGAGAAGCTTTTTGATTCAGGAGTCGGCAAGGACAATGAGGCGAACCTGCAGGATGCAATGAATGCATATTGGATTTTCATATGCAGGAATGTGCCATCCACGGCAGGCGCTGAAATAAAATCTGAAAAGGATCTGCTGAAGATAAATGGTGCAGACGACCCCAGGTTGAAAACCGCCAAGGAGAAATTCCTGGTCTGCAAAAAAATCCTTGCCGAGAAGTTCAACAGGAAGACCGATTTCAAAGTGAATCCCGTCATGATCCGCCATCTCGCGGAGTGATTGCTATTCTTTATTTCCTCTTCGGACAAGCTCCAAGTTCCAATCACCAAAATCCAAACAGGTTTCAAATTCCAAGCATCAAACAAGCAAGCACGGCCATCTTAAGAAAGACGCGTCAGCAGAGTGACGCGGCTACAGCTTGGATTTGTTGTAGCCACGTCACTCTGCTGACGTGTCTTGACTGTAATTTAGCATTACTTTAATTTGGATGGTACAGGCTAAAGCCCGTACCTACTTGCTGCTGCGCCGATTTTTCCGCTCTGCAGCTTAGAGCCCGTTCTTCTTCATTCGACGTTGAATGTTCGACGTTCAATTTCCCCTCCCTCACAATCTTCACGTCGTCATTGGGCATTGAGTGTTGGATATTGAATATTCATGTCTTGTCCTGAAATAAGTTGACACTTGCCAAAAGGAAAGGCAAGTAGTATGAAAGAGGTTTTCAGGTATAGTGAGTCATTTAAAAGACAAGTTGTTCGCGAGATAGAACAGGGGATCCATCCGAACAGTTTTTCAGCTTCGAAAGCATATGGGATACGAGGACCTGGAACCGTGTCCCGATGGGTTGAGGCGTACGGGAAAACACATTTACTGAAGAGGGTCATAAGAGTGGAAACCACAGAAGAACGCAATGAAGTGAAGATGCTCAGGAAACGAGTAAGGGATCTTGAAGCGGCTCTTGGGGATGCGCATCTGGATCTGCGTTTGGAGAGTGCATTCCTGGAAATCGCATGCGAGAGTGCCGGGATAGGCGATGTCGATGCCTTCAAAAAAAAAGCAGAAGTGGAGCTGTCCAAAGGGCGGCTGGAAAGCCGCGGGAGAAAAGAGGGATGATCAGCATTTTGTGCAGG
>MHBI01000038.1 GCA_001804815.1 Lentisphaerae bacterium GWF2_50_93 | reverse complement strand
ATAAGTCCTTCTCCTTTCTTTTTCTTAAGCTGTTATAATTTAAGAAGGGAGAAGGCTTTTTCTAACTATTCTATGTTTAACATAAGGTCTTTAGTTTGTCTTTTCGCCATTCGATGTTGCATGTTCGATGTTCATTCCACTACTCCAGCAGCACCACAACATCATTATTCGCCTTGAACATCTCCTGAGGAATCAGATTGCCGGCCATTGTCTCACCGTTGAGATTCAGGGATTTCACGCCCTTGCCCTTCTTGCCGTTCCGAATCGTGATGTTGAAATCCTTTCCGCGGAACTTGCGCGAAACCTTGATCTCCTTCCAGTCGGAAGGAAGACACGGATCAATCTTCAGGCCGTCATAGTCGGGCTGGATGCCGAGAATGTTCTGCGTCGCGGAGAAATATGACCATGACGCCGTTCCCGAAAGCCACGGAAGACGCGATGCACCGAACCTGCGGCTGTATTTGCTGTGAGTCGACTGGCAGTGGACATAGGGTTCGATCTGTCTGATCTCGGCTTTTGTATTGTATGCGGCAGGCATGTAGTTGCGGTAGTATTCGTAAGCCCTGTCACCATGACCGAGCAATGTTTCCGCCATGACCGCCCAGCCCTGGGTATGCGAGAAGATTCCGCCGTTTTCCTTGTGCCCTTCGTTCAGGACGACAGCCCTGACGACATGGTAGTCGGTTTTCCTGAACGGAGGTGCGCAGAGCATTATGCCATATTCCGTCGAGAGGCGATCCTTTACCGACTGCATCGCCGTCTCCGCCTGTTCCACAGTAGCCGCTCCGCTTAGTACCGCCCAGCTCTGGGCATTGAGGAATATCGAGCCTTCGGGGTCATTCTTCGTTCCGATTATCGAGCCGTCCTCCCTGAACGCCCTGATGAACCATTCGCCATCCCAGCAGTGCTTCTGTATGTTCACGTCGAGTTCGGCAAGCTTTTTCTCGGCCCATTCGATCTCCTTGTGGAACTTCAGGCGCGTACAGATGTCGATGTAGATTTTCAGACCATATCTCAGCTGGAACGTGACAAATATGCTTTCACCACGGTATCCAAGCTTCAGACAGTCGTTCCAGTCGGCTTCGAGTCCGCATGGGAGTCCATGCGCTCCGCTCCGCTCAAGATTGAACTCTATCGCCCTGCGAAGATGTCCTAGCACGGTGTCCTTGCCCTTGTCAGCGTAAGGAAGTATTTTCGTATAGAACGTCATGTCGCCGGTTTCTTTGACGTATGCCGGAATCGTGTTGAACAGCCAGAGGCAGTCGTCGGACCTGTAATGGTGCGGTTCGGGAGTCTGTTCGTGTCCGGGATTGTGTGCGAACTGTTTCACCACCGACATTGCTCCGCCGGTGGAGACCTGTCCGGTGATCATCAGCTCCAGCCTTTTTCCGGCATCGGCCGGTATCATCGACAAAGCTCCGAGCATGTCCTGTACTGTGTCGCGGTATCCGAGCCCGTCACGTTCTCCGGAATACACAAGGCTTGCCGCCCTCGACCACGCAAAAGTGATCAGGCTGTTGTACGCGTTCCAGACGTTTATCATGCTGTTGAATTCCTTGTCCGGCGTCTGGACTGTCAAAACTCCGAGAAGGCTGTGCCAGTGATCCTTCACTTTCTGGAGTTCCTTCTTCAGTACTGCAATGTCTCCGAACTTCTTGAGGATTTCCTTTCCTTCCCTCTCGGCTTTGCCGATTCCGACCAGGACCGCCATTTCACGGCTTTCACCGGGAGCGAGATCAATTTCGAACCTCATGCCGGCGCATCCATTGTCGCCGTGTGCAAGGGAATTAGTGCACTTGTTGTTCTCGACCGCGACGGGATTTGCGTATGTCCTGTAACCGCCTATGAAAGTGTCTCTGTCGGTTTCGTAATCCTTGACTTCGGCTCCTGTGACTGCGAAGAACGCATTCCTGCACTGGTCGCGGTTCTGGAAGTTCTGCGGATCCTCCGGGACATTGTCCAGCATGGCGTATCGGATGATGCCGTCAACATAATCCATCTTGATCGTGTACTGCGTGAACTGGAGGTTGATGAGATCCTGGAAGAGATTCCATTCGGAAGCGAACTCGAGATATGAAAAGACAGAAAGCTTCCTGGGAGCTGAGCTGTTGTTCGTGATCTTCAGCATCCAGACCTCGAAATTGCTTTCCAGGGGAACGAAGTACGTGGCTTCTGTTTTGATCTCGGAATATTCGGATTCGATCACGGTGTATGCAGTGCCGTGGCGGCAGATGGTCTTGTATTTGTTGAGGGGCTTTCCGACAGGCTGCCAGGATGTTGACCAGTAGTCCTTGCTTTCGTTGTCGCGTATGTAGAAGTAACGGCCAGGCTGGTCTAGAGGAATCGCGTTGGTGCGCGTGCGAGTGTAGCGGCCCTGCGCGGAAGACTTGTAGAAACTGTATCCGCCGGCATTGTTCGTTATTATCGCGCCGTATTCGGTCGTGCCGAGATAGTTGCTCCACGATTTAGGCGTGTCCGGCCTGTCGATCACATATTCCTTGTTCCTGTCGTCGAAATGTCCGTATTGCATATAAATTTTTCCTTCGTAAAAATTTAACTAAAGCGTAATATATCCTCTTTGACAAAATATTATTGTTTCTGAATAAACATTTAAATAAAATTGAAATATTTATAAGATTCTGTAAACGACGATCATGTTGAAATTTGCATGAAGACAATATACATTAGATTCAAAGAATGAGTTATACGGGGGAGAATTACATGCCTGAAATAAGTAGGTTTCTTGGAATTGTCATAACAATGTATTTTGATGAGCATAATCCGCCTCATTTCCATATAAGATACAATGAATTTCGGGCTAAGATGAACATCAAGGATTTCAATATAATTGAAGGCGCAATTCCTGCAAAAGTCCGCGGACTAGTACAGGAATGGGCCGAACTTCATAGATCGGAATTGCTTTCAATGTGGGACACAAAGGAATTTCATAAGGTGGAACCGCTCGTATGATATGTTATCTGACAAATGCCAAATATCTTGGGGATTACCGCTTCCTAGTTGTGTTTTCAACTGGTGAGAAGGCTGAGCTGGATTTGAAGAAGCAACTCCTCTCTGCTCCTGGAGTAATGGGTGAACTCTTCAAGAAGAAGCCCTCTTCGGTCAGGGATTTTTATCTTGATCCTTGGCCTACTCTCGCTTGGAAATGCGGATATGACATTGCTCCTGAAAAACTCTACGAAATTGCCTTGTCGCAAAAAACACACAGCAAGAAAAAGAAATAAATTTTCATGCGACCTTTGTTGCTGTGTCTGATAATGCTATTCTTAAGCCCGACAATAATGTGACTTGAAAGGAATCCTCATGAAGAAGATTTTTCTGTTCTTTCTTGCCATTTTTCTTGCAGCGGGAAATTCCTTTCCATATTATGATGAAGTTAAAGCTGCCGATCAGAAGAAGGATCAAATCATCATCCATGTAAAATGCAAAGGTGATAACTCAGTTCCTGCCAAAGTATCCGTAATCTTAGACTTCGAGAGCGAAAAAGAAACTGAGCCTTTGAAAGGCATGTCTGATGAAAATGGAATCTTCAAGGCGGAAATTCCCGAAGAAACGTATTGTATAATGGTAAAAGTTTCCAAGGAAAGCTTTATCCCAAAGAAGATTATCCTGAGTCGAAAAGATAAGGGAGCGATTACAGGTGCCGAAATAAGCGTGGAACTCGACCATGGGGAAACTATTGGAGGTTTTCTGTCAACGGAAGGTGGTCAGCCCATATCAAAAGCCAAAATAATTCTTCTTGCAGAAATATGGAATGGGCGGAACTATGATGTTGGCAACATCACTGTAGCCGATCGCAGTTCTGAAAAATATGAATTAATATCAGATGAAAAGGGCTCATGGAACTGCACAATCCCTTCAGGAAACGACGATTTGAGCTTCCTTTTTGAACATCCTGACATAGGGATGGGTGTTCAAAGATCGATTTCCACTGACGAAGATAAGGATGCGGCAAAGGCATTGAAGGACAGGAATTTTAAATTTGTCTTTTCTAAGCCAGTCCAAATCAAGCTGAAAGTTTTGGATGAAACGGGAAATCCTGTTGAGAATTCAGATGTTTTTATAAGTTTAAACGGACAGGTCGATGATTTAAGGCTTTCAACGGACAAAAAGGGCGAGAGTTGTTTTTCCTACCAGTCGTCAGATTGCAAAGATCTTCCGAAGATAGTGGTTTTAAAGGAGGGATTTGTCCCATATGATAATGAAGTTCCCATTTCAAAGACAGATGAGATCAAAAACATACAACTTAAAAAGGCAGTTCCGGTCGGGGGAAAGGTTGTGGATATCGAAGGCAATCCTATAAAGGGTGTTAGATTTGCCAGATCGTTCAATTTTCTGTTGAGCGACTTCGTAAAGCATATGACATTAAGCGATCAGGACGGCAATTTCATTTTAAGCGGTGTATTGCCTTCTTTCTCGGCAAAATATCGCGTTTGTTCTCCAGAAGGATATATGGACAAGTATATCCTATCATCGGATCTTGCGTCCAATCCTGTCGTAGTCCTTGTTCCAAAAATTCATATAAAGGCCATAATAAAAGACAAGGCAGGAAATTCTTTAAAAAACATAAGGTGCTTTGAATACATCGATGATGATTTTAATATGCGCTACGAGGAAATTAAGGACGGTATTTATGAAAGATACATTGATGAAATCAAAGACGGGACTGGCGGACAAATCAACTTCGGCCTTGAGGTCATATGTAGGCCTTACAGGAAGCAAATGCAGAAGAAAATAATTAAATCCGGGGATAAGGAGGTCAATTTCAACTTTGCCATGGATGATGAAGGGGTAAAGAAAGGGACAATCTTAGGTACAGATGGCAAACCCGTCGGAAATATTATGATTTTCTTTACAGGCGAAAAGCGGACATGTCTGTTCGATGAACAGCTCAATTATAAAGTTGACGAAACAGTTGCGTTTTCATCAGAAGATCTAAGGCATATTGTTTCGGATGCTTCCGGCAATTATGAATTTTATCCGTCAACACCAAAAGCCAAACAAAAGCAGCTTGAAAATAACTTCGACAATGGAATATATGAGTTCTATCCCTATGAATATAACAATGGCAGGACAATACTGGTAACGGCATTTACGAATGACGGGTGCCTATGCATACCGATTGATGAATTTGATAAGACAGAGAAGGTGCAACTCCAGAAATATTCAAAGGTTGAAGGTGACATTTTTAAAGGGGACAAAACTATTCCGAAGCAATCCATATGTCTTGAAAGAATATTTATTATTGGAGGGGAATATCATTCGGTCGACTTATTCACGGAGAGCGATGAAAACGGCCACTTCGTCTTTGAAAAGGTTCCTCCAGGCTACTTTGGCATTTCCTGCCATGATGAGAAGCTTTCAATCTATGGAGAGGCCGTTCCAGGAGTTTCACACAAGGTCAAACTTGGAGGCTATGGCGTACGGATTACCGGTAAACTTGTTCCTCCTCCTGAAATTAAGGTGGATTTTAAAGACAAGGAAAGTTCGTGTCTGAATATGTTCCTTCAAAATGATGATGAGTTTTCTATCGATTCTGAAGAGAAGATTAAAGAAATGATCATTATGAACGTCCGGACTGAAATCAAGACAGAATTGCTTCCAGATGGCACTTTTAATGCCGTGGATGTACCACCAGGCAAATACAAAATTATGTTCAATGCCCAGGATGACGGGGAAATATACGCTTGGACTGACCAGGAATTCACAATTACAGAGGATACTCTTAAGAAAGGGGAAATTAACCTAGGTCTTTTTCAATTGAAATAGTTCCTATATGTCAATTCTTAGAGTTTTCCTGATTCCATTTCAACTCGACAACACCATTTGCCACTGGAACTTCCTTGCCCTGCCAGACGGCTTTCTCAACACCGGCCGGGACTTTCAGGCTGACCGGGCATTTCGCCGACAGGTAGGGATGCAGCCAGGGGCGGGTGATCTTCACTGCGACTTTCGCAGGACTTTTATCAGCCACTTCCATCTTCACGTTGCTCCTGAGCCAGAGCCAGATTGAAAGTTCGCCCTGAGACGCATACCAGGCATCCGGACAGTTTGCGAATTTCGCACAGAAGTCCTCGAACTTCTTCCATTGCTCGTCGGTCTTGCCGATCTGCCAGCTGTGCCCCCAGAAATAGAATATGCCGCCGTTCTTCGCCCTTGTCTCATCCCATTGCCTTAAGAGATCTTTTTCATTTCCGAAGAAACCGTTGGTCTTCAATGTCATGGGATCGCCGATTGTGTCAACCGTAAAGACAGATCCCGAAGTTGTTCGACAAGCCCAGTATCCAGCGGCCTTGACTGCGCGCAGTACGTAGTCGCCTTCGACATCGTATGAAGCCGCATAACCGTTTGGATATGCGAACGATATGACTGGATGCCCGAGGGTCTTTTCCAGCAGTTTGCGCATGGCGACACATTCTTCAGCGGCGCGTTCAGGAGTAAGGCGGTAGAGGGATGGGTGATGGTAGCAGTGCGAACCTATCTCCCCGTTCATCCCTTCAAGCTTTTCCAGGAATTTCATGGCAGGAGCATCATTGTTGAGGAAGAATGTTGGACGGTATCCGAGCCTGTTCAGAATTTCTGCGCAGCGGAGATCGTCCGGCTTGCCATCGTCCCAGGTTGTCAGGACGGCAGTCTTCTTTCCCATCGGGAGCAGAGGGAATGCGGGGGCGTCGCCGGTAAGTCCGGAACCTGTCAGTTCAAGTTGTCCGGACTCGGGCTTTGAAGGATCGACGACCTTCATAAGTTCAAGATCCGCCAGAAGCGGTTCCTTCTGTTCCCTGGTAATGCTGTGCTGGAGTTCTACGGTTTTTGACACTGCTGCGGTCTTGAAAGCCAGTTTCTTGATGGGTGAGCCCATAAAGGAATAAATGGCGCCCGGCCGTTTCCATTGATCAAACGGATATGGTGTCTGGAAACTTTTGCCGTCCTCGCCTTCAAATGTGACAGTGCACTCCTTTGTCAACGGAGCTTTCAGCATCCAGAGTCCGGGAGGAAGGGGACAAGGCAGGCTGGCGCTGCCGTCAGGTTTGACCTCAAGTCCGACAGTTGCCACTTTTGAGGCGTCGAGCGAAGGCTGTTGGACCGGTTCGAGGGAGACCTGGGCGACGGGGTAGAGACGTTTATATTTCCAGAGGTCGTCATAGACAGGGGTTATCCTGATGCTGCTGATCGGGAATGGTGAATATATCCAGAACTCGAACTGCTGGGGCTCCTCCTTTTTCGACTGGAAATTCTCCATGATGTTGGCGGAGATTGTCTGTCCTGCCGTTACGATGGAGACGCCCATGTGAGAGTTGTACCAGGATTTCTCCTCGCCTTCCTTCGTGCAGAACTCGACGATGCCATGGTACCAGCCGGCTGGGAGGGGAGCCGGAACCTTCCACTCGATGAGGGCGTCTTCCTTCTTCTTGTAGTTCGGCTCGCAGGACTTGTCGATGGTGACAGCCTTCCTCCCCCCGGAAAGATCAATTATTTTCCCTCCTGAAGACTGTTCGGCGGTGAAGACGGACTTCTTGTCATCCTGGGCGGAAACAGATGAAATCGCCATGATGAGCAAGGAAGATAGGAATAAAGTTTTCAAAGATGTTTTTGACATATGGAACCTTTTGAATTATTAAAGGTAGGGTGCTTTCGCCGAAAGCGCCGCGCGGACGTCTCGGCGAGACGTCCCTACCTACTTCCCTAATGCTCCGGCTATCGCATTCGCCATGACTTCGTGACCCTTGGCGTTCGGGTGCGCCTGGTCTGCCATGTACGCCTCGATGCCTTCCCTGCCGAAAGCCTTGAAATCCTTGCTGACATCGCATAGTGGAAGCCCGCGTTCCTTCGCGATTGCGCGCACGCATTCTGCATAATCGTCCATCATGAAGAAGCGCTCGTTCTTGCCTGGGATGGTGGATATCAGCAGAATAGACGTGGCACCATTGGTCTTGCGTGCTATCCTCTCGATATAATCGTTCATCGAATATGTGAAGTACTCCTTGGAGTACCCCCAGGTCTTGTCGTTGTATCCGTACATCAACGTCACCAGGTCCGGAGGATTTCCAGCGAAATCCCTGTCAAGCCATAGCCTGAGATCATTGCCCTGGGCTCCGCCGACAGCCTTGCTGACAACAGTGATCTGGTCATATCCATATTGTTTCCTCAGCAGTTTTTCAAGTACCTGGGCATAGCGCTCGGTGTCGGGACTCTTCAATGACGTTCCCGCAGTGATCGAATCGCCAAGGCAGAGAATGTTTACCGGTTTTTTATCCTTGAGCAGCTTTTGGACATCCTCGAAGGATTTCAGTTTCGGAGTATTCTTGTCTGACGGAACCTTCTCCTCGAACTGGATCTGGTCGATGCAGAAGCTAAACTTGGGCATCGGTTTATTATTGAAATAGATGTTCCACTTGTTGCCGATCTTCAGGTTCTGTATCCCGCTCGGAGGCATCCCGCCTGTCGTACCGATCGGATATACCGGATCCTCGGGGACAAATTTGTCCCATGGAACAACTATCTTCTTCCATTCGGTGTCCTTCAACGGGAATGAATACGCGTATTTGAAGGGAAACCAGAGAGGATGCTGTCCGCAGAGGACGATTGTGCCATACGTGTCGGATCCGTCGCCCTTGACCCAGAACGAGATCCCCTCGTAGCCGTCGTTCAGACTGTCAGGTTTCAATGTCTTGACGCCTTTCACCTTCTTGAAGGCGAGTCCCGGACCGGAAAATTTGACCGCCCCTTTACCGGCCGAAGCCGAATCCGCGGCTTCGACCTGCGCTCCATTCTGCTTCTCCCATCCGGACACACTTTCAAAGTCCTCGAGTGTGGCATTGGGATTTGCGTCCTGTGCTTTCAATGCGGTTGACGGGATGGACATGATTGACAGAATGCTTAATACGAAGATGACTATTCTTTTCATTTCCTGTATCCTTGTTTTTATATTGAGTAAAAATTTCAATTTTAGAAGGTAGGGCGGTTTCGCCGAAACCGCCGTCTCAAGCGGACGTCTCGGCGAGACGTCCCTACCTTGAATTCACTTTGGCTTCGACGCTTCTAACCAGCACTCCTGAGAAATCCGCAGAATCCGCGATGCTCATCATGTGCAGGTAGCTGATGCCGTTCCCGCTCGGGAATATCAGAGGCGCCGATATCATCGGACCTTTTTTACCAAAAGATAACTTAGCTTCTTTCTTGAAAGAGTCGGTCCATTTGATCACAAGCTCGTGCCAGACGTCTTTCTTCAGGACAATCCTTGTTCCTTTGACACGGCCAGTGCCGTCGATCTCAACGGAGTACTGGGCGTAATCATGTGCTATTGAATTGAACGGATTGAAGAAACGGTCCATCAGGCAGATCCTGATTCCTTGTCCACCTTTCACGAGGCGCAGGCTTACGCGGACCTCTCCCGCCTTTCCGACAGGAAAGTTCCAGACCGCCCCCTGCTGCTCATGTACAAGACGCGGATCGGGATGACGCGCTATCTGCAGGACTTCGCGGGATTCGCCGTCAGGATCAGGCATGAGCTGGGCACCTGGCCTCCTGTTGTATGCGCAATGTCCGGATATTCCCTTGAAGTTTCCTGCGATGCTCTTTACGAAATTGAAGGTGCACCAGTCGCCGAGTCCAAGATGGAAATCGTCCTTGCGCTCCTTTTCATAGAGCCAGGCCGGATCGAAAATTATCAGTCTGCGGCATTTCGAATGCTGTCCCACGGAGACGAGGACCTTCCCTTCAGGCAGTTCAAATGCCTGGCTCTGATGGACACTCTTGTCCACGCAGTCCGAGTTTCCTCCGCTTGTCCTGAAATCGGAATCGTTGCGCCTTTCATTGAGCAGGACTTCGCGGAATCCGGACCAGGTTCTTCCTTCGTCATCGGAAATGGCGGCGTGGAATGCATCGCGGTTGGTGAAGAAGTCCTCGCCAAGACCCTGGCGTTCCCATTCGTTGAGCTCTGGCTGTTTGTCATGATCAAGTTCGGGCAGGGGAGTAGTGTTGCACCAGAACAGGATGATCCTTCCATCATTCATGCGGAAGAAGGTCGGCATGGTGATAGTTGCATAGAAGCGGGAAGGTTCGGGATTTGTCCAGGTCTCACCGCCATCGTCGGAGAAAGCCTGGTAATGGTTGTCGAGCGATGTGCGGATGATAATCCAGAGCCTGCCGTTGGACAGTTCGACGATGGAGGGTTCGATTCCATGGTTCTGCCACCTTACTCCCAGGTGAGGAGGTATTGCCTCGTGCTCGGGAACCGTCCCTAGGACAACCCTCTTCCAGGATTTTCCATCGTCGTCGGAATAAAATACTACCAGGTCATGCTTCCCATCCTTCTGCCTGTACTGGCATGGCACCACCCAGCGCTTCCTGGAACGCAACGGCATGGGCATCCTGACGGTCCCATGATTTTGTTCCGAGACAAGCGTGTTGGTGAATTTCCCGTCGATGCCGTTCGATGAACGGTAGATACGGAATCCTCTTTTCAGTCCCAGCGCGTCGGCATCAAGGAAGAACTCATCCGCATATCCGTGTACGTCCAGCATCGAGATCCAGTCGCCTGACCATGGACTCTGCACGCAGGCCCCGGGACATCCCTTTGGAACAGGAAACTCCTGCCAGGATAGACCGCAGTCGCGGCTTGCTATGTAGATTATCTTCTTGTTCTTGAATCCATAGTGGCGTATCTCTCCGTCAGGCATCTGGACCATGTCGCGGAACGAGTTCGCCGGCTGGATACCGACGACCTGGGGGGCATGGATATTCTTGAGAAGCGAACGGATGCGATTATCGCAGCAGGTATTCTTCATAATTTCCTTTTTCGTGTAATTCGTGGTTAATATATTAATTTTCTGAAATCACTGACTGTATGGAACGTGATCAGGTTTCCGTTATGCGCGGACGATGCGTTTTTGTCCCCGCTTCTCGCGAGCACGAGCAGATCATCGCCGGATATCGACATTGCCGCATAATGTCTGGAGGCCTTCTCGCTTTCCGGTCCGATAGAGACGATCCCTGCAAAGCACCAGTCGATCATGTTCTTCGAGAAATGCAGCTGCAGGCGTCGGCGCTCGTTGTTCGGGAGGTTGTAGCGTTCCGAGGGGAGCAGTTCGGCGCGCGTCATGCTGTCAGTCGCCTGGGTGCTCAAGAGCCAGTAGAGCTTTGATGTCTCGTCATACAGTACATGGAACCTCATTTGTCCGCCTGGACACGGTACGAAAAGTATTTTACCGCCGGAAGGTACTGTCTCGATCGATGTCGTCATTTTCCCAGTTCCAGGCTTGTCGCCGTGTTCCCGCACCTTGAGGATGCAGGCGTATCCTGTGCCACCGGTATGTGCGCGCATCCACAGATGAAATGTTTTTCCAGCCGGATCGTACCAGTAATGATTCCTGTCGAGGATCTGCACGACATTCGTTTCCAGGAATCCCATAGGGGCGCATTCGCGGTTGGGCGCCGGATAACTGGCGTGCGGATATTTCTCCTCGAAGAAGGGGATGCCGAAGTAATCCGGATATTTTCCGTCGGGAAAGATGTCGCGCATGGAAAAGCTGGATGAGAGTTCCCAGTTCCGGACTTTCGTGAGATCGGAATCCACCGGCCCCCTCATCAGTATCGGCGAACATTCCCCGATGTACCAGGTCTTGATCCCGAATGAAGTCCTTTTCTCCATCACAAGATAAACAGCTCCGTTGGCGTAATGGACGTTGCAGGCGGACTGGTGCCAGAATTCACCGTTCGTAAGTTTGACGGGACAGCCCCAGGTCTCGCCACGGTCTTCCGAACGCATGATCATCAGGTCGTCGGCATGTCCAATTATGTAGATTGATTTTCCGGCCGTGAACGGCCGGGCGTGCATGAAAGGGAATTTTCCGGTCTCACGCCATGTCTTACCATGGTCGTCGCTTATCTTGACAATTCCCTGGTGCCAGAAATCCTTTCCGGCTGCGTACTTGTCTCCGGGCAGTTTGCCAACTCCTGGTCCGCCGAAATCGACGAGTGCGATGATCCTGCCGTCAGGGAGGACGCAGAGTCCCGGCGTGTAGCAGTAGACGTTCGCAGGATCCGGAGATCTTGCCGGGATTATTTCATTGTCATTCATAGTCGGCCAGGTTTTTCCTTATGTAGTCGGCGATTATTTTCTTTTCCTTCTCTCTGAATGCGTGGAAAGGTTCGGCGACGAAATCGCTCTTCAGGACGCCCTTGCAGGCAAGCCCGCATTTGATTCCTTTGAGGAAGCTTGAACCGTATTTGCCGACATTGTAGATCGTGGAGCTGAGTTTCATCACCTTGTCCTGGAGATTCCTCACTTCGTTCAGATCCTTTTTCTGGGCGGCGTCATACAGCCTGACAAACAGGTTCGGGAACAGGTTCGCACCGCCGGGCACTCCGCCGTGTCCGCCAAGCAGGATTGATTCCGCAAGAAGAGCCTCATTTCCCATTAAGATTGAAAAATCCTTCCTGTTTTTGAAAAGCTGGAGGAGGCGGTGGTAGTAGACCATGTTTCCGGAACTGTCCTTGATGCCGATTATCTTCTTGTTCTCCGACAGGGCCTCCACGGTTTCGATTTCATAGTAGACCTTCGTGAAGCTCGGCATGTTGTAGAGGAAGAGCGGTATGGATATTTCCGAGACCAGGTGGTTGACATATTCCACCAGTTCAGGCTGTCCGGCGGGGAAATAATAAGGAGGGGCGAGTACGACGGCAGTGGCCTTCTTCTCCTTTGCGAAGTTCGCAAGGTTAACGGATTCCACGAAGGATGTGTCGGTTATCCCGACGAGGACAGGCACTCTTCCGGCGACCTGTGCGCATGTCTCCTCTACAAGCTGGTATCTTAACTTATAGCTCAGGCTAGGCGCCTCGCCGGTGCTTCCAAGTATGAATATTCCATGGACTCCGCCCTTGATCAGATGCTCGACGACATTCTTAAGGCTCTTCGAATCAAGTTTGTCTTCGGCCAGGAGCGGGGTGACCATAGGGGGGACTATGCCGTGGATGGGAATGGCGCTGATTTTAATTTTCATGTATTCCTTTCAGTATGGCGGTGTTTCAACCCGCCGGTTAATTATGTTTTATTAAGGTAGGGCGTCGCTAACGGACGGTTCGGCGAACCGTCCCTACCTTTAGAATCTTACCATTTAACTCTTGTTCTCTTCAATCCGCCGAACTTCACATCTTCCAGTTTCATGACGCGGAGGTGCTCCAATCCGAGCTTCTCGAGAATCCATCCTGAATCCACCATCCCGTTCCAGCTGAGGCCGGGATGGTTGTTCAAATTTTCAAGATAAATGCAGATTCCTCCGGCGACGTCAACATTGACCATCCCATATTCCTGCATCGCGACCGCCAGCGTCCTTGCAGCAGGGCATAGATCGAACTTGCCGAGGTCGAGCTTCGGATCAAGCTGCACTACCGCGCCTTCAGGGATTCCTCCATCGGTGAACCCGTCCGTCCAGATTGCAGGGAAGACAAATTCCTGGTTCTGGTTCAGATCTGTCGCCAGGGCGAGCTTGTGACTGATTTTTCCTGAAGCAAGCTCATCGCGCATGACAAGTCCACCGAGCAGGGCGGTTCCAGCCGCACGGCATGGGCCATAGTCATGCACGCTTGTGCCAGGCTCGAAGATGAACGGGATCTTGTCGAAGACCCCTGATCCGTAAAGAGGATATGTGATGGCGGAACGTGTCAGGATCCTGCCTTCCTTGTATCTGATGCAGAAGAAGTCGTAGACAATCTCCTTGTCCTCGTCGATGATGCACATGTGCGAATCTTCCTCGGAATCCGGTTTCGCCTCTGGCGGGATAGGAGCCCATCCGTCGAAGTTTGGCGCGAACCCGTTATGGCTTTCCCTGACCTTCAGCGGGAAGACCTGCACCATCGGGATCTGCGAACTCCGCACCCTGTAGACGGGAATCGTCCACTTGGTCGAATTTATGTATACGGCTTTTTTCTCACTGACAGTTGTCCCCAGGAGCTTGATGTAGGAGGCGCTCTTGTCATCGATTTCGGGATTGTCCTGGATCGGAGTGTTCCAGAAGCTGCCGGGACTGAATGGGCGGTTTTTCATATGGCCTGCATCCTTTTAAAAAAGTGGAACCAGTAAAAATACTATCGATGGTATTTTATTGCATGAACGGGGTTTTGTCAAATACAGGAAACCTTTTTTTTAGAGGTTCCTAAATTATTTCATAAACTGCTTGACATGGTTAATAAAGGACTTATAATAATGATTAAATTCAATAACAAAGTCATATATTCTATATAAAAGGTCATATAATGCCAGCTTCAATTAAGAATAATTCCAGTACCGATCAAGCTGTTGAGATGCTAATCGGGAGAATTCAATCACTTGGACTGCATCCTGGAGACAGTCTAGGAACAGAAAAGAAACTTATGGACGAGTTGGAACTTTCTGAGCGTTCAATAAGTGAAGCAGTGCAGCGCCTGCGCGCCCTTGGAATGATTGAGTCCATTAAAAAGGCCGGCATCAGGATCACCGAGCCCCGGTTCGAATCAATCCTCGAAACCACGATAATGCTACATGCCCGGAAGGAAAATGGACTGAAAGAGCTGGCAGAACTTCGCTTTGTGCTTGAAGCCGGGGCTGTCCGCCTGACTGCGGAACGGATCACGGAGGAGGAACTCGCACAGCTTGACGAATGCGTGGCGCGACAGCAGAAACTGCTTGAAAACAACGGTAATCCCGAAGCCATGAAGGACGAGGATGAAAAGTTCCACCAGATCCTGTTGAGGGCCTCGGGCAGTCCGATGGTCTATCGCCAGCATGCCGTGATCGGCGAATATTTCAGGAAGTACAGCGGGACGGATGATCATGATCTGTCCATCAGGCAGATGACAGTCTGGGAGCATGGGCAGATTGTCAAGGCGCTTGAAAACCGGAACGTCGATTACGCGGCGTCAATGCTTTCAAAGCATTTATCCAAGACCGTAGTTTAAAATTTAAGGAGGAGATTTCAATGTTCAAAGGTTCGGTAGTTGCATCGGTCACCCCTTACAACAAGGACGGCAGCATAGACCGCAGGGCGGTTGAAAATCTCGCGTCCTACTTTGTTGGACAGGGCATGGATGGGATTTTCTGCATCGGTTCGACAGGGGAATTCTTTTTTCTCGGTCCGGAACAGCGGCGGCAGATAATCACGGCGGCGGCAGCGGCTATCAAAGGCAAAGCCACTCTTTTTGCCGGAGTATGCGATCTGGGGCCGATGTCGGTGAAGGAACGGTTGAGGGAAGCCGCAGCATGCGGTGCGGACATCGGGGTGCTTACCGCCCCGCTGGGCATGTCGCTTGAACAGAGGCAGCTCGTCGATTACATCCGGCGTATCGCGGACGATTCACCGATTCCTGTCGCAGTGTATCATCATCCCCGTTATCCGACGGCTTTTGACATGGAAAGCCTCAAGGCCATTTTCAAACACGGAAATATCGCGGCAATAAAGGACAGCGAGGATGACAGGAAACGCCTCGATACGATTCTTTCCCTGGCGAAAGGCACGAAAATTTCCGTCCTCACAGGCAAGGAGATGTTCATCCGGCATTGTCTCATGAACGGAGGGCAGGGCTCTGTGACCTCCCTCGGGAACATCGTACCGTCATGGATGGCGTCAATACAGAGGGAATATGAAAAGGGAGATACCAGGAAGGCCCTTCAATGGCAGAAACGGCTTGATGCGCTGTTCCATGACATCTTTGAAAGCAAGCTGCAGCTGCCGACGCTTGCCCGGTTCACCTGGATGCTGAAGATTTTCCTGTCGGAGAAGGGGATTTGCAGCATGTATGCCTTCGACGGAGCATTGCCTGATCAGGAATTCGTAAGGCAGGTCAAGGAGATATACAGGAAGCATTTGGTAATGTAGGAAGTTAATACCGAGTTGCATTCAAAAAGTAAGGCGGTTTTTAAACTGCCAATTAATCGTCGGGTTAAAACCCGACATACTTTTAATGAAATTACTATACCGATGACAGCTAAACGGTATAAGCGTTAATATATGTATTTTTCAACATCAGTTGTAAAGGAGGAATTATGAGTAAAACTGTAAATAAATTCAAGAAAAACAATAGCATGGCTGGCAAATAGGTCGAGTTGCCAACCAGGCAGGTTAGAAAGGAAAACATGGATTGTCCTGACTACAGGATCCAGCTTGACGCGGTCCACAGCGGATATGACCGCAAGACCTGCTGGGTACACCCGCGTGCCGGAACCATCCCAGGGGAAAATCCCATTGTCGTCATGACAATGCAGAAGCTGAAACTGACAGGCTCCGATTTGTTCTTCGAGCTGAATGAGATGAGAACAGATGACATGGGCAGGACCTGGTCTGGACCGGTTCCACATTCTCAGATGCTCGGACGCCGCAGGGAATCCGGAGGGATAGAAGTAGCCATCAATGATTTTACTCCAATGTGGCACAAGGCCTCCGGAAAGCTTCTCGGAACAGGTCAATGTACGCGCTACATCGGCGACAATATCATGCCGGATCCGAGGCCGCGCCAGACAGCATATTCCATCTATGAGCCTGAAAAAAGGGCCTGGTCGGACTGGGATGTCGTTGATATGCCCGACAAGAAGAAGTTTTTCTCGGCCGGAGCCGGTTCGACGCAGCGTTTTGATCTTGAAGACGGGGACATTCTTCTGCCGATCTACGTGAGGACTCCAGATTTTTCATCCCTTTTCAGCACGGTCATGAGATGTTCCTTCGATGGGGAAATCCTGCGATACGTTGAACATGGGGATGAATTGATTGTTCCGGAATCCCGCGGACTAGGTGAGCCGTCGCTGACAAGACACGGAGACGAATTCTTTCTGACTTTGAGGAATGATGTCCGGGGATATGTAGCTCGGAGCAGGGATGGTCTGCATTTTGAGAAGCCGAAGGACTGGATCTTTGATGATGGAAGCGAACTTGGCAATTACAACACCCAGCAGCACTGGGTGACTCATCCAAAGGGGCTGTTTCTCGTCTATACGCGGCGTGGTGCCGGCAATGATCATGTGTTCAGGCACCGGGCACCGTTGTTCATGGCGCAGGTTGATCCAGAACGGCTTTGCGTAATTCGCAGGACAGAGCGGATACTCGTGCCGAACCGCGGGGCGCGGCTCGGGAATTTCGCGGTGACAAAGGTGAATGGAGAGGAGACCTGGGTGACGGTCGCCGAATGGATGCAGACCATCGGCCCTGATCCGCATGACTGCACGCGGTGCGAGAAATATGGTTCCGACAATACCGTGTTCGTTTCACGGATAATATGGTCCGCGTAAATGCAGGCAAGCAAGTGGTCCGGTGCAGTCCTGCTTGTCCATGATGGCCAGGCCTGTGTCATATATCAGTGAAATTCGTGCCCGCCGGTGCCTACGCCCATGAAACCGCTGTCGCCCTGCATCAGGAACGAAACGCTGCCGTCCACATATAGGAAATTACCGCCCAGCTTCAATCCTGTCCTATGGTTCATCGTGGATGTATAGACAGTGGAAGTCATGTCCTGGACTATGGGATAATGGTTATATGTAGAACCATTGCTGCGTACGTTGTCTTCAGTGATCCTCCTGGGTTCAGGGGAGGCATCCCAGTATGGAGGGCGGCGCAGCACCCACCAGTAGTTGGATCTTGCATTCCCGTCATACTTGAAATGGGATTCATAGGTATAAGAAGTATTGGATGCGCAGAAGAAGATCCTGGCGTTCTGAGTATAGGTTGGATATAGATCCCTCCAAACGTAATAGACGCTGTATCTGGTGCATTTCCCTCCGATATGCGGCAGGGACGTGTCGCTGGACGTCCATGTGTAGGCATACCAGATGTCGCAGAAACGCGGAGGCATCCATTCATTATTATCACCGGCGTAGTTCGTGATTGCCAGTCCGTTCTGCTTGAAGTTGCTGGTGCACAATATGCGTTTTGCCTGCTCTTTGGCATTCTTGAGGGCGGGCAGCAGCAAGGCCATCAGAATTGCGATGATAGCAATCACTACGAGAAGCTCGATCAGTGTGAATCGGGCTGCTCTCGTCTTCTTTCCGCATGGCATGTGCCCCATATGCATATTCCTGCCCTCACGCACATAATTCTATCATAAAGATGCCTTCATGTATATATGCCAGGCAAATTCATTCCGGGATCACTGTCACTGCTTCAGCCTGAATATCCCGACGCCACCGGCCCAGAGCTCCTTTGTTTCCGCGTTGTAGCGCAGGATCTGCGGTTTGCGGTAACCGATGTCGCCTGTGATTTCCGCCCAGGTCTTACCGCCGTCGGTTGTGCGGTAGATTCCTCCTTTGGCGCCGCCGTCCCAGGTGGTGCGGCTGATCCATATGCGCTGCTCGTTCGCCGGATCGATCGCGATGCCGACGATCGTGGGATCTCCCTTGAGATCGGTAAGTTTCTGCCAGGTCTTGCCCTGGTCGACGCTGCGGTAAAGCTCTTTTCCTCCTACGAACACTGCTCCGGAAGGTGCGATATCGAGGTTGAAGCACCATCCCTCGGTCTTGAAAACGTGCTCCCAGGTTGCGCCTTCGTCCTCGCTCTTCCACGCTCCGCCGCCGTTGCCGCATGAACTGAAGTAGAGGCGTTTCGAGTTTGTCGGATCCACCACCAGACCGTAGTACAGGCGCAGCCCACCGGGCTGGCCGGCGCACCGTGTCCAGGTCTTGCCACCGTCCGCGGATCGGAATATCCCGCCGCCAGGAAGTTTCTTGGCAGGTTCAGGATCTCCATCCATTCCGAGATAAAGGATGTCCGGATTCTTCGGATCCATCGCGAGCGAGCGCGGGAAGCTGCGCCCCCACATGCAGTTCACGTTAGGAACATAGTCGGGCAGGCCCGACTGCGAGATGGTGAATGTCTTTCCGCCGTCATCGCTGACGTATGCGCGGTTCGCGCATTTCGGGTCTCCGAAGGATTTCCATGGTGAAGCGGTCGTGATGATGCGCACAGACTCTCCGACCTTTGCAACTCGCACGCGCCAGAAATGTCCGCTCATGTTGACGTCGTACTTCATGGGGATGAGCTGGCGCCACTCGCCGCCGTTATTGTCCGACACCATCAGTCCTTCGTCCATGGCGGTGGCATAAGTTTTTCCGCCGAGGAACTGGATGTCCGTCGTGCATGTATTGTCGGCGCCTGTCGAACGTTCCTCCAAAGTCCTGCCACCGTCTGTGCTGAACACATTCCTCCAGTTGCCGGAGATGAAAAGTTCATCGGGATTTTTTGGATTTACTGAGATATTTGTCACAGTGCTCAGGCCGACAAGACCCTGGGCATCTACGTCGCCGGGAAGGGTTGGATTTCCAGGAATTCCAGCGCGGACCTTGTTGCAGCTCGTCCATGTCTTGCCGCCGTCTTCGGAACGGTAGAGTGTGCCGCCCCAGTCGATGCTGGCGATGGTGTAGACCAGGCCGGGACGTGCAGGATGCAGGGCGACTTCATGCATCTTGGCCTTCTTGGCAGGATCTGGAAGGACTGCTGTCCAGGTGCGTCCGCAGTCAGTGGACATCTGCAGGCCATTTGCACCGCAGGCGGCCCATACCAGATTCGGATCCTGGGCGGAGACTGTCACATTCATCGCGTTCTTCGGGGCATCGAGGACGGTCCAGGTCGCGCCTGCATCCTCGCTGCGGAAAATGCCGTGGCGGTTGTTGCTGGCGAAGAGCAGGGAAGGCTTGCCGGGAGCAACGACCACTGATGAGAGGACATCTCCGCCTTTCTTCTCCTGCGACTGGCGGACGGCGGTTATATGAAGGCTGTCCTTGTACTCCTTGTTTGCCGACCACCCTTCGGCATCACCCTGCTTCTCCCAGTCGGATACCAGTACGGCAGTCTTCCCGTCCGGAGACTGTCCTGCAGACAGGGTTCCGGCGGCATCAGTGTGCAGTGCAACGGCGTCCAACAGCACTTCACCCTTCCATGCGGCATTTGGCGAGCGCATCACGAAATGCACCATGCGGACAGAGTTCAATCCCTTCAGTGTCGAGAGATCAAGTGAGACTTCCGACCATTCGCCGGGCTTCCCGTCGACAAACGGGCCCTGCTGCCAGAGCCAGTTGTCGCCGGACTGGATCACCAGTGAAGCCTGCAGGACAGGCGCGCCTTCCGGGAGACGGAAACGGGCGGAAAACTTCTTGTAGGCCGACCAGTCCCTGGCATCCTTGCCAGGACCATAGAACTTGCTGATGCGCCCCATGGTGTCCATGCCTGCCGCACTGCTTTCATAATTGAGCCGGAGCGAGCCTTTGCCCAGGAATGCAGGGGCTTCCGGATCTTTTGGGAGGGCGTCGCGGTAGGTAAGTTCCTTCCATGTCTTGCCGCCGTCTTCGCTCTTGAAGAGTTTTCCGGTACGCGAACCGGCATAGACGATTTCGGCATTCTTAGGGTCGATGGCGATAGGCCGTACCGATTGGTGGCGGGCCGAACGGATGTCGAGTTTCTTCGCATCGCTGTCGGCGATGAACTCCCATGTCTTTGCACGGTCCGTGCTCTTGCAGAGGCCGTCGTCGGTCAGCGCATAGATGAGATCCGGAGATGCTGGACTGACTGCCATGCCGTAGACCGCGTAATTGCAGATGCCGTTGTTGGTGAAGCGCCAGTTCAGGCCTTTGTCATCGCTGCGGTACGCCCCTGCGCAGTCGCCGCCCAGGTAGATTACTTTTTCATCGGTGGGATGCCAGGCGGTCGCATAGTAGAAAGCGCCTCCGCCCCAGCCGCATTGTTCCCAGCCTGCCGCCTTTTCCGGCGCCGCCGGAGCCTGTGCACCTGTGGTGCATGAAAAAAATCCGCCGATCGAAACCAAGTACGCCAGAAGGACAGTCTTTTTAAAGATCATGCTATCTCCCTGTTTTTAAATTCCAGTTTCCCATAATACTATCATTCCTTGTATGTTCGATGATATTATTACTATCGATAGTATTTTATATCTGGGACATGAAATGTCAACAGGAAAAATAAGTTTTCCGGCAAAAATTAAGAGGCTATTGCTTAAGCCTGAAAAGACCCGGACCACCAGACCACAGCTCCTTTGTCTCCGGATTATAGCGCAACAGCTGTTGCTTGCGGATCGGGATGTCGCCGGTGATCTCCTCCCAGTTCTTTCCGCCGTCGGTCGTCCGGAAGATGCCTGCATAGGGATTTCCGTCCCACCTCGTGCGGCTGATCCAGATGCGCTGCTCATTTGCCGGATCTATTGCAATTCCAACGACAGTCGATCCATCCTTCGAGTCCGTAAGCTTCTTCCAGGTCTTGCCCTGATCGTCGCTCCGCCAGAAATTAGTGGAACCTACATAGACAACTCCGGTCGGAGAAACGTCAAGGTTGAAACTCCATGTCTCATCCTTGAACATGTGCTCCCACGTCGCCCCCTCGTCATTGCTCTTCCATGCGCCGCCGCCTTCACCGCAGCTGCTGAAATACAGGCGTTTCGAGTCGGTCGGATCAACCACAAGACCATAGTAGAGGCGCAGTCCGCCGGGCTGGCCGGCGCAGCGTGTCCAGGTTTTTCCTCCATCAGCGGATCTGAAGATTCCTCCGCCAGGAAGTTTTTTGGCAGGTTCAGGGTCTCCGTCCATTCCAAGATAGAGTATGTCAGGATTCTTCGGATCCATTGCAAGGGAGCGTGGATAGCTGCGGCCCCACATGCAGTTTATATTCGGAAGATAGTCCGGGAGGCCTGCTGTGGAAACAGTGAAGGTCTTGCCGTCGTCCTCGCTGCGGAAGGTGCGGTTGAGCGTGGAATCCCACGGCGACGAGGTGGTGACGATGCGTACCGACTCTCCGACCTTGGCGATGCGCACCCGCCAGAAGTGGCCGCTGATCTCCTTGTTCCATTTGAGCGGTATGAGCTGGCGCCAGTCTGCACCGTTGTTCTCGGACACGAGAAGTCCTTCATCCATGGCGGTGACATATACCTTGCCTCCGAAGAACTGGATGTCGGTGGAGCAGGTGTTGTCGGCTTCGTCCTGACGGCACTCGAAGGTCTTGCCGCCGTCCTTGCTGAAGACGTTGGTCCAGTTTGCAGATATGAAGATCTCATCGGGATTCTTGGGATTCACTGCAATATTTGTCAGGGCGCTAGTATCCCCGTCCTTCTCTCCGGCAACTTCCGGACTCGGCATCCTGTCATCAGGTCGTTTCTGGATCTTGCGGTTTTGAGTCCATTTCCTGCCTTCGTCCTCAGAACGGAAGAAATATCCGCTCCATCCATTGTTGCCAATTGCATAGACCAGGGAAGGGTTTGACGGATGAAGGACTATTTCGATCATGCGGACCTTCTTAGTGATGCCTTCGTTCATCGCTGCCCAGGTGTTTCCACCGTCGGCTGAACGATAGACTCCATTCTCCCCGCAGGCGGCCCAGACTATTTTCTCGTCAATCGGTGAAACAGTGACACCGCATGCCGTCTTCGGTGTATCAAGTACCTTCCATGTGGCCCCGGCATCCTGGCTGCGGAAAACGCCATGCTTCGTGTTTGCGGCAAAAACCAAGGAAGGATTTGTCGGAGCAACCGCGATTCCGCAGGCGCCATCGCTGCTTTTCTTGTCCTTTGCCTGATCAGCTGCAGGAGCCGCCTCGTCCTTCGCTCTTGCATCGCGGTAAGGTAGTTCCTTCCAGGTCTTGCCGCCGTCCCCGGTCTTGAAGAGCTTGCCCGTCTTCGAACCAGCATACACGATGTCGGCATTCTTTGGATCGATCGCGATTGAGCGGATTGTAGTATATTTCGCACAGGTGATGTCCAGTTCCTTCTTTCCGCTTGCCGGGATGAGCTCCCAGGTCTTTGCGCGGTCGGTGCTCTTGCAGAGGCCTTCGCTGGTCATCGCCCAGACAAGATCAGGCGCGGCGGGGCTCACAGCCATGCAGAGGACCTCGTAGCTGGAGATCCCATTGTTGGTGAATTTCCAGTGGAGACCCTTGTCGTCGCTCCGGTATGCGCCGGCGCAGTCGCTGCCCATGTAGATGACGTTCTCGTCCGTGGGATGCCAGGCCGTTGACCAGTAGTATGATCCGCCGCCCCAGCCGCACTGCTCCCAGTTGGCCTGGACTTTGGGATATCCATCCGGAGTCTGGGCGGTTGAACTCGAAGATGCGAATACTCCAAGTGCAATCGCGGATGCCATCAGCATTGTCTTTTTGATTTCCATTATTTCCCTCCATATGTGTTATGCAAATAATATTATAATTGACAGGATAACCGGATTAACAGGACGGAAATGAATTAATTAAATCCCGATAATCCTGTAATCCTGTCTGAAAATTTCCATTTATGCCGAATTCCTCTGAAAAAGCGAATATTTCAAATTTTGACATATGTCTTCCTTCCCTTCCATCATTGAGATGAGCTTGCCGACCGCCGTCCATCCGACTTCCGCCCTGTTGACTCCCAGAGAGGTCATGGAAGGCCTGGATGCAACCGAGAATTCAGAATTGTTTACGGAGATTACCGCAATATCAGAAGGTATTCTTCTTCCTGTCCTGTCAGCGGCGTCATAGAATGCCGGCGCCATGGCATCCATGCTTAGGAGGACGGCATCAATCTCGGGATTTACCTTCAGGAAAGAAGTGATCTGATCGAGGAATGAGGCATTGAAATACTGCGAGGAATTCTCCAGTATCTTAAGCTTATGGAACCCGCGCTTCCTGATCTCGGATTCCAGCCCCAAGCGCCTTGCCTTTTCGAAATAATGGTCGGAGCGGCCGTTGCTGATGAAGGCTATGTGCTTCCTGCCGAGGGCGGCAAAGCGTTCTACGGCAAGCTTCATGGCACCTTCTTCGGCAAAATTCATGCAGTTGGATCCTTTTCTCTTGTTCGTATTTACGAATATGCATGGCGAGCATGCACGATCTATTTTCTTTAGGACATCGTCGGGAATCTGTCCAATTGCGATGAATCCGTCGGCGATCTTTTCAGAGAAACATCTTGGACAGGGATTGTCCGGACCGACCTTTTCCAGCAGTATCATCTTCGAATGCTGGTTGGCGGCCCTGATTATGGAATCCATGGTCATCTCATTGATGTCGAAAAAATTCTCGACGAGGACGGCGATCGTGCCGCAGCAGCCGTTCTGGAGGTTCCTGGCGAAGCGGTTCGGACGGTATCCCATCTCTATTGCGGTTTCGAGGATCTTCTCCTTTGTCTTCTGGCTGTACCTGACGCTACCGGAATATCCGGTCATGACCGCGTTCACCACTCTCAGCGAGAGTCCGCAGGCCTCCGCGAGATCCGCCAGCTTTGCTCCATGTTTGGCACCAGCCATCCGACTTGCTCCATTGATTTGATTCTAACGATAGAATCAAAAAAAGCAATTTCAAGCCCTGGAATGATAAATTTAAAAGAAAGATTTCATCCTGCAGGGAAGGAAGTAATGGCTCTATGGAACGCCGGCACCCCCTGCCGGCATCTCTGGATCTTTAAACTGGGTGATTACTTTGGGGTCTGGCACCATATGATAGATGCAAGACATTGACAATAATGGAGAAGAGTTTCTTAATTATTGATAATTCCGCATTAGAGGCAAATATTGAGCGGGGATAAATGCGTATAAGGCCTTCATCGCTCCCGTTAGTCGTTCTCTCGGGAGATCTCTCCTGCGGCATTCGCCCCTTCGGACAGAACCAGCTGTGGTATCCGGCATCTATTATTCAGCTTATGTATTCCGCCGCGAACGATCCCCAGGCATGGCAGAGGCTGGAGCCGGTACCCCATTCCTCCCACCAGGATGTGGCACCAAGCTCGATCTGTTTGCCATAAACTTTGAGCACGAGCTTTTCCGCCTCTTCTTCCATACCATGCTTCCTGAGCGCCTGGCACAGGAAATTCATGCTCCATGGAGTGTTGCAGGGCAGGATATTGGTTTCCAGTTTTTTCCTGTCTTCCGTTATTTCAACAAAATATGGTGTCGTCCTCTTCCTGTAATTGGAATAATGCTTTTCCGGAAGCACGGACTTCAGCAGCCTTGCCGCCTCGTCGTTTTCGAGCATTCCGAAAAGACTGGCAAGCGCCACGCTGACCTGTGACAATTTCGGAGGATAGTATGGACGGATATGGGTTTTTGTCCAGGAGAGATGCGGATCATCCGGCAGGCATTTACCGAACTCATCCAGTTTCACTGCATATGTATCTTCAAAACCGGGATCACCGTGGGTGGACAGGAAAATCTCCCAGTCGACCTCGCTGTGTTCAACTTCCAGGACGAATTCGTGCCGGCCTGAAATATCAGGAAGCTGGAGCAATTGCGGATTATAAAAAGGAGACTTGTCCCAGCCACCGCCTTTGCGGAATTCGCAAATCGCCCTTCCATCGAGCCAGACCCTGCAGCCGTTGAAGAAGCTGATGCTCAGATCTTCACTGCCTGCAGTCGGAAAAATAATCTTTGTCCTGAGCATGAAACTTTTACCGTCCCGGCTTCCAGTGTCGCCGGGGAAATGGTAGTTCCAGTGATTCTTGCCCGTGAAGGACGGGCAAGAACCACTATCTAAAAGACTATTTTCCTGGAGAAAAACTTTCCTGAAGGAATTCCTAAGTGAATTGAAATGATTTTTGAAGCATATTGATTTATCCTTATGACCGAGAAGATCTGCGATGTCGGCAAGGGCGCTCAGGGCTCCGGCATAAGTCGCATTGAGGCCGCAGGACTTGCCGTTCCTGCAGAGTTCGAATGAATTATCGAGGAATATCCAGCCCGGGACGTCCGAAAGCAGTCCGTCATTGTCCTCGAATTTGCGGTAATATTCCACGGTCTCTTCGGAAACTTTGAAGCACTCGCGGACAGTTTCAATATCGCCGGAAAGATCAAGATATTTCCTGAGGGCTACGGCATAGGTCAGGACAAAGTCGGGAATGACGGTCATGTTGCTGGGAGAGGGATAGCACATCGGCATCGGCACGGAATTTCCGGCGCCTCTTGCGAACTGTCTCAGGAATTTCTTTGCAGGCTCAAGGGTTCCGAAGAGTTTCTGCATAGATCCGAAATAGGCGTAGGGATCAAGGTATTGCGCCCTTTCGCGCCAAGGGCAGTCGTTCAATAGATCATCGCTGCAGAGTTCGATGGTCCGCGCCGAGACATCCAGTATTTTCGCCCTGACAGCCGATAGATCACCAGATGTAGCGCAAGCCTCCGGCCTGCTGGCAAACAAGACGGAGGCTTGTTCTACTTCGAATTTTGCAATTGGCTTTCTTATGTAGGGGTATCCGTACTCATGGATTTTAATAGAGTATATTTCAAGTTCAGGATCGTCGATGAAAAGATATCTCATTGCCCTTTTCTCATATGAGTTCCAGGAAAATTCGCCTGCCGGGGCGATGATCTGGTCGCGGTAGTCCATGCCGGCCTTCCTGAAATCCACTTCACCGTCTGTCAGAAGTTCGGAATATGAGATAGAGAATCTTGATCTTTTCTGGCTCTTGAATGAAAGATGCACAAAACCGAAGACCTCCTGTCCGAAGTCCGCCAGCAGTCCATCTGATTTGCGGGTGACAGATAAAGCTTCAAATGTATTTCCGGAAAAGAAAGGCATGTCTCGTTCCAGAGGAATGCTCAGGGTAAGTCCAGGCGGGCATCCTGCTACCGCGGGTCTGGAACCTGTGAAATTGCCAAGGTGCCATCCAGATTCATCTTCTGAAAAATCGAAGAGTTCCGAATAGCCGACTCCGAGCGCCGAGCCAAGCTTGTGCGATTCGGGACTATACCTCCTGCTTCGCCGGCATATCCATGATGTATGGTTGGTGAGATCCAGAGTCTTGTCCTTCCATACAAGCTCGCCCTGGAAGGTGAGTCCTGAACTTGACTGGATCCCCTTTTCCCCTGAGCCTGACTGGGAATGTGCGAGTATCGCAATATTGTTCTGGCCTACATGGAGCAGGGGGGAAATATCGAGAGCATCAAAATAGAAGTATGGTTTTTCCTCGCGCATCGGCCCCATCAGGATGAAATCGCCATTCACATACAGCTTGTAGCTTTTGTTTGCTGAAATCGCGAACGGAGCGGAATCTGGCATGGTATTGATTTCGAAGCTTCTCGTGAACCATGCATATGTGTTCGGTTCAACAAAGGAGGAACTCCATAGCCACGGGACTCCGGTCCAGTCGAAAGTACCATCGAGTTTTATCATGCCCATTGAATATTCCTGTAATCGTCAGCAGTCCGCATTTATTTGCCTGCGGCCACCGGAGCTCCATAGAAAATTCCGCGCCCGTTGGTGCCGATGAAGACCAGACCGAATGTCTGGCGGCTGGCCTCCATGCAGCATGGTGAATCTCCGACGGCGACTTTCGGATCCTGGATGTCCTGCCAGGTCTTTCCGAAATCGAGCGAGCGGTAGATCCCGATCCCTTTCTTGTCGGCAAACGGACCATTGAAAAAAGCGCCATAAACATAGAAGGCAGGAGCTTCACCGGCCCTGGGTGGAGCACCAAACGCGAAGAGCCGCACCTGTTTGAACTGAGTAAGCCTGTTGAATGTTTCTCCGCCATCAGTTGAGCGAGCCAGTCCGCCATTGTATCCGCTGACCCATATTTCACCCTTTTTCCCGGGAACGGTGCGCAGCTGCGTCCAGTTGGGGTCTGTATAGAACGCTTGACTTTTTCCACTTACATACGCGAAGTTTGCACCGCCGTCATTGCTGCGGTACAGCTTGCCGTCCGCGACATAGTAGAACACATCGCCATCGACACTGTCCGCCACAAGAGGCAGGCACCATTTCCACTGGTCGGAAGGACCCTTGGGCAGGCCTGTGACTTGCTCCCATGTCGCTCCGCCGTCCTTGGTAAAAACAGCCTGTCCATTCTGGGTGGCCATGACGATCTTGTTTGGATCGGTGGCAGACATCGCAATACGGAGAGGAACAACGTTCTTCGGAAAAGATTTATATCGCTGCCATGTTTTTCCTCCGTCGTGGCTTATACTGCCGCCCCAGACGCCGTTCCAGTGGCTGCCGCCTGCGCGGGCGAGTTCGAGGGGCTTGGTTTCGCAATAGGCGATCTGGTAGGTGTACTGGTCCCAATTGGCACTGCCCCATTTGCCAAGCATCTCCGATGGAAATTCGTCGAGTGAGTCATGACGGAACCCTCCTACATCTGCAACCGAGCTGAGCAAAGGAGCGCCGGCGGGCGGGGATGTCAGGCTGAATGGAACGACTTCCTCATGGTTCTTGGAATAATTCTCCCATGCGGGACGCTCCTTGGTGAAGTCTTCGGTCATCCAGACGGAGAAGAAATCGGTGAGCCAGGCGCGGCCGGGATGATGCGGATCAAAAGTCAGGCTTGAAGCGCTCATTGCCATATTTCGTGGAGAATGCCATGGGACGGTGGATTCTGGAGTGCAGATCTTGCTGGTCCAGGTGTCGCCGCCATCTTTGGATTCATAAAGGCCGCGCGGCTGGTCGAGGCCGGGATTTTTGTTGAAACCGGCATAGCAGATGGCGACATGTCTGGGATCCTTCGGATCGACTGTGATCGAACCGTAGCTGCGGTGTTCGCCTGCTGGTGTAAGATCTTTCCAGACACCTTCGCGGAAACGGAAGACGCCGGTAGATCCAACTGCGAAAAGAGTTCCGTCGCCGGCAATGTCCATGCGTAGTGCCTGCGCGGGACTGCCCTCGAGTCTTGTCCAGGTGAGACCTGCATCTGCTGAACGGTAGACCGCATCACGGAAGGCGCAGGCATAGACGACACCCGCAGTGCGGGTGTCGAAAGCAATGCATTCTATTCCTTCTTTTACCGTCAGCTTTCCGGGGAAGGCATCTACCTTGCTCCAGGTGGCGCCGGCATCCTGGGAACGGAAAAGCCCCTCGTTGCGCGAGCCGAAAAGAAGGATGTTTGAATCATGCGGGCTGACCACCAGACGCTCACCGCCGGAACGAAGCGGACCGTTGCCGTTCATCGGTGTCTCCAGGGTGAGCCTGGTCCAGGATTGTCCTCGGTCTGCGCTCTTGAAGACGGCTCCCTTGGAATTGAGGTACATGCCTGCGGCAATGTAAATGACATCGGGATTGCCAGGATCGATGGCGAGGCTCTCTCCACCGAAGTAGCCGCACTGTTCGGAGGTGAAGTGGTCGATGAGCGGAATCCAGGAACCGTCTTTGGGATTCCAGCGGTAGAACCCGCCGACGTCGGTGCGGATGTAGACCAGGTCGGGAACCTTGGGGTGGATGACGAGGCCTGTTACGTATCCTCCTCCTCCAATCGAAACAGATTGCCAGCCATATGTGGAATCCTTGACAGGTTCCGCCGCCGACAGGCTTACTGCCGACACTATCAGCAAACCGCACATCATTAGACAATGCTTCATTGTCTCTCCTTTATATTTATGAAGTAATTTCAAAACTCAGGAATTGGTCATGGCAAGCATGACCCTCCATCCCGAGCGCGAAGCGCCTCGGGATAATAAATGGAGGGACGCGGTTTTGCCTTTGGCAAGCATCGCTTTGCTCAGCTAAGGCCGCGTCCATGTTTTTGAAATCAC
>MHBI01000037.1 GCA_001804815.1 Lentisphaerae bacterium GWF2_50_93 | reverse complement strand
GGTCGCAACGGAATTCAAGATGAGAAATAGCATTGCGGCCCCAGTGAACAACTGAAGCAATATTCATGTTCCTCATAAAAAAGGATGCTACCGCGAATGAAAAATTACTTTCCACGTCTTTTCTGGATTTCTGTTTTTCTCTTTATCTGCGGCGGAGGGATTATGGCGGGTGAAATTGTGCAGGTTCCAAAAGTCTGGAAGATACAGCCGGCGTTGAACAGTTCATCCGTTCCAGATTCGAATGCTTGGAAGAACGCCGCCAATCCCTCGAAGGATGTCAACTCCTTCTGGTATCAGCAGTCTGTCAACATTCCAGCAGGCTGGGATGGCAAGAGGGTGTTTCTTGATTTTGATCGGATTGAAGGAGATGCGATTATATTTGTAAACGACAAGAAGGCAGGCGAGCTTCTGCGGCCAGGAGGCGAGATTGAAATAAGCAGCCAGGTGAAGGCCGGTGGCGAAAACATAATTCGGATTTTTGTAACACGTGACTATACCGACATATCCAGGGGTTTTGAACAGGATCGCATCCGCAACGTCTGCCTGAACCACATGACCGGCAAGGTGCCCATGGAAAAATGGATGGTTGGCATTACCGGCGATGTAAAACTCATATCCCGGCCCAGGCCTGCTGGAATAGCTTCAGCGATCGTCAAGACAAGCTGGAGGAACAAGGAACTTGCATTCGATGTGGTTATAGATGCCTCCGTACCTGTTGAAGGACTTTCCATTGCCGCCGACATATCAGATGAAAAAGGTGCGAGCGTCCTGTCGTGGACAGGACAGGCCATCAACTCCCAGGCCGGCCGGTCTACTTCCAATATTTCCCGCAAATGGGAAAATCCGCGCCTATGGGAACTTGATGCCGGTTACCTTTATACTGCACAGATCAGGCTGATGAAGGACAAGACTGTCCTGGACGCTGCCCAGCCGTTCAAGTTCGGATTCCGGGAAATCTGGCTGGACGGTCGCAAGATCATTATGAACGGACATGAGACTCACTGGAGATTGGCGCTCATGCACGATCTGACTTTCGGAGATTCCAGCCCTAAAGGCATGGCCTTTGCGCGCCTGCTCGGTTACAACGCAGGATATATCCAGGCCCATCCCGAGTTATGGTGGCGTGGCAGCTGGGCAAGAGAAACTCCTCTCTTCAGCCAGGAACTTCTTGATGCCTGTGACCAGGTCGGTTTTGCAATGATGCTGCCTGCGCCGAGCGTTGCATTTCTCGGCACTTCAATTTTCACTGATCCTGTCGTGAAAAAGGATTATGAAAGGGAGATGGATCTGCATATGCGCCATTACAGGAACCATCCGAGCGTCCTGTCCTGGACGCTCAGCATGAACTCGGTTGGATTCTCAAAGGAGGCTATCAATCCCCAGAACATGGGGCAGCGCGAGGAGAAGCGGATTGGAAGCGGACAGGCTAAGGCCGTGATCACCGCATGTGAAATTGCGAAGGCCCATGATCCGACAAGGCTTGCCTATTCCCATGCCGACGGAAACATCGGCGACATAGCCAGCACCTGTTTCTACCTGAACTTTGCGCCCCTGCAGGAACGCGAGGAATGGACGCAGGAGTGGGCTAGGTCAGCAAACATGCCTTACATGATGGCTGAATGCGGACAGCCATATACCGCAAACTTCTGGAAGGGAAAGCGTTTTCTGCCGACAGAATATTTCGCCATCTACTTTGGAGATTCCGCCTATGCCGCAGAAACTGAAGCAGGACTGTCAAAACTTGTCGAATATGGGCTTGCGAACAAGGGAGGTCATGGTGCAGGCGGAACTGTAAAGTGGAGCGATTATCCGGTCTATTGGGATTTCCAGAATTTGTTTGTGCGAAACACCAACCGTGCGTGGCGCATCAGCGGTATCAACGGCGGATGGCAGTATTGGAACCTGGACGTGGGTTATGGAAAGCCTGCAAATACCAGTTTTGAATCGCTTCCCCTTGTCACCTCCAGACCTGCGTGGGCAAACCCAAATTTCGACATCGAAAGCCAGGCGAACCATCCGCTGCTGGTCTGTATTGCGGGCTCTCCTTCAAATACTGATAAGACGCACACATTCTATTCCGGAGAAAAAGTCACCAAGAATGTGGCTGTTGTATGGGACGGGGCAGGGAAGACTGTCGTTGAATCTGCATGGACTCTGAAATCGTCCGAAGGGAAAACCCTGGAGTCCGGAAATGTCCGGGCTGAAATGATTACCGGTGAAATCAAAACCATTCCATTTTCATTTACCGCACCTAAAGTGCAGGCGCGGACAGATTATGTTCTGGATCTGAAGACGGTCCAGGATGGACAACCCGTGGAAGGCGACAGCTTTGCGATCACGGTTTTCCCGGGAGCGAAAACTTTGAAGATGAAATCCAAGATCGCCATTTATGATCCCCAGGGGAAATCTGCTCCATGGCTGAAGGCACTAGGTGTAGATGCCACCGTGCTTAAAAATGGCATTGTTCCAGACGGTTTTGACTTGCTCATCGTCGGAAGGGAAGCAATATCTCCCTGCGAAGATCTTCCTTACACAAGCGAGCAGATAAGGAAAGGATTGAAGGTACTGGTGCTTGAACAGCTGCCAGCGGCTATGCAGGGGCTTGGGTTCCGCACAAACGAAACGATGCCGAGGCAGATTTTCCCATCAGGTCCTAACTCTCCAGTTCTGGAAGGACTCACAATTTCAGATCTGAGCTACTGGCGCGGAACTCCTGATCTCCTGCCCGAGGGAGTCAACCAGCCTTCTGAAACACGCCATGCCCCGAAATGGACGAACACGCATGCGGTTGCCTCATGCATTCCGCAGACTCCCCGCGCAGTCGGGTTTGCACCGTTGCTTTCCGCTGAGTTTGATCTGGACTATTCACCGTTGCTTGAATGGCGTTGTGGCAAGGGGCTGGTCCTTTTCTCGTCCCTGGATTTTACAGGAAGGATTAAAGCGGATCCATGTGCCACTCTGCTTGCCGTCAACATTCTCGCATATCTTGATTCGACTGCTCCTGAAGAAAGGAGAAGCGTTGCCTGTATCGGCGGAGCGGAAACCTCGGCCCTTTTATCCAGGCTTGGTACCGATCCGGCGCAGTTCACCGGCAAGGAAGTTCCAAAGGAGACATTGCTCGTTGTCGGAAGCATGGATGGAAAATCGAAGAAGGAAATGGAAGATTTCCAATCTAAGGGAGGCAGGATATTCTTTCTCCCCCAGACATCTGCGACCCTGTCGGATTTCGGGCTGAAAACAAATAAAAGCAAATTTCAGAGGATAGCTCCAGAGTCAAATCAGCTGTTCGGCCAGATCGGCCCCAGCATTCTCCGCTGGCGCGAGCCGGTCGAGATTGATGCCTTTACAAAAAATGGTCAACCGGCGGGGATATCTGTCCTGGCTGACGGGCTTGTGGCGCAAAAGACTGACGGAAAAGGATACATGGTTTTCTGCCAGATTTCACCGGCTTCCTTACCGTCCAGCCAATCCACTGACAGTGCCAGGAAGGAAGCCGTAGATCTCAGTGGCATCCATCTTGAACAGCTTCTTGCAAGACTACTCGGGAACATGGGTGCAAATCCTTCTGGCAAGATCGCGAACCGAGTATCGTTCTGCATGGACAACGGATCCCAGTTTGTTCCTCTCAAGAACTGGAGCGTACTCGGACCATATAAGGTTGACAGCGATGACGGGGAGAAGATGTTGAATGCCAAGTTCAGTGCGGAAGAAATGGCCGTTGCCGGCGACAACAATCCAAACATTACTTTCCCGACTCCTGATGGAAAAATACTCGACTGGCGTCCGACGATGAACCCCGACAAGAATGGTTTTGTAAATCTGGGCTCGGCATATCGTCTGGAATCCAACGCCGTGGCATATGCAATAAATCTTGTTGAAAGCGCAAGCGACCGCGAGGCAATCCTCAGGATTGGATGTGACTGGCGAATGATAATATGGGTGAACGGTAAGGAAGTGTTCAGGACGCTTAACGGCAAGAACATGTCCAATGCCTACCAGGTCAAGGTGGCTCTGAAGAAAGGCGAGAACAAGATTTCCTTCAAGATCGGCAGTGGCAGCAAGGGCATGGGATTCTTTGCCGACATTTCCAGGGAAATGAAAAAAAGCAATGTCCAGCCCCCACCTGAACTCAAGAAGGTTTCTTTCTATGCGGACCGTCCTATCGAAGATGAATTTGATCCTTATTTCTTCACATACTGGTAAGTAAATAAAGAAAGAGCAGTTCCATATGCAGAATAAAAAATTTATCAGAAGACTTAGTTTGCGATTGATTTCAATTGCATTCCTGACCGCATTGTCCGTTGCCGCAGATGAAAAGCCTTCGTCTGATGCTTTGAACAAGGTCAGGAAGGATGACGTTGTCGCCGTCTGCGGCGACTCTATTACGGCAGGAGGATATTCCCTGTTGATCGAGAGCTATCTGTCCATGTGCTATAAGGATGTTCCCGTCAAGACGGTGAAATTCGGCTGGCCTGGCGACAGCATGGGTTCGTTCTGGGGACGCAAGTGCGGAGCGGAGCCGATTCTGTCAGTTCATCCGAGCATCGTCACATTATGCTACGGAATGAATGACGGTGGATATAAGGCTTTGGGCAAGGACACGGCCAGACATTATCGCAACGGAATGGAGAAACTGGTACAGGAACTCAAGAAGAACGGAGTGCGGACCGTGATCATCGGGTCTCCAACCGCAGTTGACACAACTACATATCGGAATAAAAAGAATAATCTTACGGCAAGCGATTACAATTCAGTTCTGGCCGCGCTGGGAGACTCCGCAAAACAGCTGGCTGAGGAACAGGGATCGGTCTTCGTAAATATCCATGATCTCATGCTCGATGTCATGGCGAAGGCGAAAGCCAAATACGGTGCCGAGTATCATGTTGCAGGGAAAGAAGGCGTTCATCCTTCTGGCAACGGAAACTTAGTGATTGCCTACGCGTTTCTGAAGGCGATGGGATGTGATGGCAACATCGGCACAATAACGGTTGATCTTTCCGGTGGCAAGGCTGAAGCGTCGGCAGGACATAAGATACTCAGCTTCAAGGATGGCGTTGTTGAAGTGGAAAGCTCGCGTTATCCATTTTGCTTTAAAGGCAAGCCCGATGATCCGTCGGCGACATCGGGAATCATCGAATTCTTTCCGTTCAATGAAGATCTGAACCGATTCAAGCTGGTTGTCACCGGACAGAAGGCAGGTTCCAAAATCCGTGTGACATGGGGCCAGGCGACAAAAGAATATTCCTCTGACAACCTTGCCAAGGGGATCAATCTTGCAGCCGACTTCATTGAAAATCCTTTCTGCGAGCCTTTCGGCAAGGTCTACTGGATCATTGTCGACAAGAAGAGCAAATGGGAGACGAGGCAATATGCTTATATCCTGAGCAGATTGCCGGTATTGCAGGAAGATATGAAGAAGGAAATAGGTGGTCTTGATCCCGGCGAGCAGAATG